>NZ_JBHJVY010000001.1:75118-807218 GCF_042266325.1 Nocardia sp. NPDC056100 | reverse complement strand
CGATTCCCCCCACCGCCGCGTCGTGCCGTGGGGGCGTGCCCGGGGGGTGGGGTTGGGGGGGGGACGGGGCCGCGGGGGCGGGGGGGCGGCCCCCCCCCCCGCGGCCAGGTCTCACGACATCGGCGCTATTTCACGACATCGGCGCTATTTCACGACTTCGAAACGGGCGCAGACGAGTTCACCGTTCAGAGCCGTTTCGACCGCGCGCAATTCCTGTTTGCGCGGCAGCAGCGGCGCACCCGAGCCGAGGGTGACCGGCGCGTACGAGACGATGATCTCGTCGAGTAGACCGTGCTCGGCGAATTCCGCCGCCAGCCCGCCGCCGCCGACCACCCACAGGTTCTTGTCCCCGGCGGTTTCGACCATCTGCCGATAGATCTCCGGAATCGGAGCACTGGTGAAGCGGATATCGCGTCCGGGCTTCGCCTCGAATTCGCGATGCGTCACCACCCACGCGGGCATGGTGTACGACCACTCGTCGGGTTCATGCTCGATCACCCACTGATAGGTGTTGGCGCCCATGACAATCGCGCCGATCTCGGCGATGAACGGGTTGTAGCCCATCGGCCCGTCACTATCGGCTTTGCGGGACAGCAGCCAATCCAGGGAATGCTCCGCATCGGCGATGAATCCGTCCAGACTGCTGGCGGTGTAATAGGTGGTGAAGGACATCTCAACCTCTCTGTCGCAGCCACATAATGGGATCCCCGTGGCCGATTTCCATTGCGTCATCGGGTGATTCAGCGCGCAGCCAGGCTCGGACGAGCAGTCTGCGATGCGCCGAATAGGTCAGTACATGTGCGATCACGCTGCCCAGCACGAAGCTCTCCGGCGGTTCGCACAGCGCGTCGATGAGGGTGTCGTTCCAGCCGCCGCGCCCATCGATCTCGCGCACGGCGGCGAGCCAGCGCGGGGTGACCTCCTCGAATCGCGCGCGCAGCGCCGCCGGATCGTCTGCCGTCGCGGCCGGGGTGTCCGCACCCTCGATCGCGGCCAGCCAGACCTCCCTGGTCCGGATCAGGTTGGCCAGCACCCCGGCGATGGATTCCTCCACCCCGTCCCACTCCAGCACCGAGAACCCCGGTGCGCGCACCTGCCGATACCGTTCATCGGTCAATCCCGCCGCCCGCTCCAGCAGTTCGCGGGTGTCATCGACGTCGTGGTGCAGCATGATCGCCGTCGGGTCCATATCGGGTCGTCCCTTCGGTTCGCTCTCCACCCACAGGGACATGGGCGGATGAAAGTGCACACCGTTGGCCGCCGGGAGCCAGCGCGCCGCCCGCTCGGTGCTCGTTCCGCTCGGCGGATGCCCGTACGCCCGGCTGTATGCCCGGCTGAACCCCTCGACCGAGTCGTATCCGGCCTCGAACGCCACCTCGGTGACGCGTTCGCCCCGGCTCAATTGCCAGGCGGCGCGTTCGAGCAGCACCCGCCGCCGCAGCGCGACCGGGGATTCCCCGGTGCCGCGGGCGAATTGCCGGGAAAAGTGGAACGGCGACGAGAACGCTTCGGCCGCCATATCTCCCAGCGTCGAATTGTCCTGCGCCAGCACCGCGTCCAGCAGTTCACGAAGTCGATCTCGTCCGATGTGCACCTGATAAGTCTTGCGTGCGAGCCGCCCGCCGCGCTTGACCGATCTTGCTCTGTGTCGGCCATTCGCCGGGCGAGGTGTCGTCCGCACGTCCGGCCAACTCATTCGCCCTGGGCGAATCCAATACAGGTCGGCGCGCCCTATCTCAGGTTCTCCTGGCAGACTGTCGGGGAAACGACCCATTCGACCACTCAAATTAAGGGCTGACTTCGACGATGGACCTTCTGCTGCCGCTGCTGCTGGTTGCTCTGCTCATCCCGATGTTCCTGGGGGTCCGCCGCCAGAAGCGGGAGATGGCCAAGGTGACCGAGATGCAGGAAGCCCTGAAGGTCGGCGACCGGGTGGTCACCACCTCGGGCCTATTCGGCACCGTCGTCGAGGCCGATGACGATTCGGTCGATATCGAGATCGCCGAGGATGTCGTCACCACCTGGCTGCGCGCGAGCATCCGCGAAATCCGCAAGGACGACGCCGCGGTCACCGAGGAGTCGACCGACACCGATACCGAGGCCCCGGCCGTGGAATCGGTGTCCGACAGCGTTCCCGCGTCGGAGAACTCCGAAGACGCCCCCAAGCTGTCCAAGGACTGACATTCCCGCGCGCCGTCGGCCCGCCGCGATCCGGCGGCCGACGGCGCTGCGGTGTGCCCGCTCGATCCATCACTGATCCGCCTAGGAGATAAGTACTGTGCCACCTTCCCAGGGAACGGCGCATCCGTTGCGCCTGCTCGGCGTCTACGCCGCACTGGTGGCCGTGATGTTCGGCCTGATCTTCTTCACCGGAGACAAAACGGCGAGCCCCAAGCTCGGCATCGACCTACAGGGCGGTACCCGCGTCACGCTGACGCCGCGCACCCCCGACGGCGGCAAGCCCAGCCAGGACAGTCTGCGCAAGGCGCAGAGCATCATCGAGCAGCGCGTCAACGGCCTGGGTGTCTCCGGTTCCGAGGTCGTCATCGAGGGTGACAACCTGGTCATCACGGTTCCGGGCGAGGACGGCGCGCAAGCCAAGGCGCTGGCCACCACCGCCAAGATGTACGTCCGCCCGGTGATCCAGGCCATCGCGCCGCAGGTGAAGAACGGCCAACCGGTCAACCAGCAGCAGCAACAACCGCAGCAGCAGCCGGCCGCGCCACCCGCCTCGGTCTCCCCGAGCGCCCCGGCCGATGCGCCGCCCGCTGCGGATGTCGCGCCGACCAGTGAGGCCCCGGCACAGCAGAACCGGGTGTTCCCGGCACAGGCTCCCACCACTCCGCCGACCGCGCCCCCGGCGCAGCCGACCCCGCAGCAGACGCAGAAGGAGATCGCGGACGCGAAGGCCCTGCGCCAGAGCACCGATCCGACGATCCAGCAGACCGCCATGCTCACCATGGACTGCACCAAGCCGGATCCGTTGCAGGGCAACGACGATCCGAACCTGCCGCTGGTGACCTGTGGCGTCGAGGGCAATGAGGTCTACCTGCTCGACAAGAGCCGCCTGGACGGCCAGGAGATCAAGGACGCCTCCGGACAGTACGTCCAGAAGGAATCCAAATGGGTTGTGTCCGTTGACTTCAAGTCCGGCGGCGCCGACACCTGGGGCAAGCTGACCACCGAGTACTACAACAAGCAGCTGGCCTTCGTGCTCGACACCAAGGTCGTCAGCGCGCCCGTGGTGCAGCAGGGTGGCCAGTACGGCGGTAGCACCTCGATCTCGGGTCCGGGTATCAACAAGTCCTCCGCGCAGGAGCTGGGCAATACCCTCAAGTACGGTTCGCTGCCGCTTTCGTTCCAGACCTCGGAGGCCGAAACCGTCTCCGCGACACTGGGTTTGAGCTCGCTGCGGGCCGGTCTGATCGCCGGCGCGATCGGTCTGGTCGCGGTGCTGCTGTACTGCCTGCTCTACTACCGCATGCTCGGCTTCCTGGCCGGCTTCTCGCTCGTCGCCGCCGGTGTGGCGGTGTACGCGCTGATCATCCTGCTGGGCCGGTCCATCGGCTTCACCCTCGATCTCGCCGGTATCGCCGGTTTGATCATCGGTATCGGTATGACGGCGGACTCGTTCGTCGTCTTCTTCGAACGCATCAAGGACCAGATGCGCGGCGGGCGCAGTTTCCGCTCCGCGGTCCCGCGCGGCTGGCAGCGCGCACAGCGCACCAACCTCTCGGGTAAGACGGTCTCGCTGATCGCGTCCGCGGTGCTCTACATCCTGGCCGCCGGTCAGGTGAAGGGCTTCGCGTTCACGCTGGGTCTGACCACGGTGCTCGACATCATCGTGCTCTACCTGGTCACCTCGCCGCTGCTGATGCTGGCGTCGCGCTCGACCTTCTGGGCCAAGCCGTCGGTGAACGGTCTCGGCGCTGTTGCTGAAATTGCCCGGGAGCGCAAAGCGGCGTCCGGCGTCCTGGTGAAGGAGGCGTGATGGCGCGCGACAACAGTTCGGTTCTGGATATCGATTCCGAACTCGACTACGAATCCGAGCGGGCGACGCGTAAGCACAGCCTGTTCGAGCGGTTGTACACCGGCACAGGCGGTTTCGAGATCGTCGGACGGCGCAAGCTGTTCTACGGTCTCGCGGCGCTGCTGCTGCTGATCGCGATCGCCTCCATCGCGGTGCGCGGTTTCACCCTGGGCATCGACTTCGCCGGTGGTTCGCGCATCCAGTTGCCCGCGGGCGACGGGGTCACCACCTCGCAGGTGGAGAAGGTCTACGCCGACACCCTCGGCCATGACGCGGTCGCGGTGCAGAAGGTCGGCTCCGGTTCGGCCGCTGCCATTCAGATCCGGTCCGACAGCCTGGACAAGGATCAGACCGACAAACTGCAGAACGCCCTGTTCAACGCCTTCAAGCCGAAGGATTCGAACGGGCAGCCCAATATGAACGCCATCTCCACCGCGGAGATCAGCGAGACCTGGGGTGGCGAGGTCACGCATAAGGCGCTGCTGGCGCTGGTGGTCTTCGTCGTATTGACCATGGTGTACATCGCGATTCGCTTCGAACGCGATATGTCCATCGCGGCCATCGGCTCGCTGTTCTTCAATCTCGTTGTGACAGCGGGCATCTACTCGCTCGTCGGTTTCGAGGTGACGCCCGCGGCGGTCATCGGCCTGCTCACCATTCTGGGTTATGTGCTGTACGACAACGTGGTCGTCTTCGACAAGGTCGAGGAGAACACCGAGGGCGTACTGCATCTGACCAAGCACACCTACGGCGAGAAGGCGAACCTGGCGGCCAACCAGACGCTGATGCGCTCGATCAACACCACCATCATCGGCATTCTGCCGATCATCGGCATGCTGGTGGTCGCGGTATGGCTGCTGGGCGTCGGTACCCTCAAGGACCTCGCGCTGGTGCAGCTGGTCGGCATGATCGTCGGCGCGTACTCCTCGATCTTCTTCGCGGTGCCGCTGCTGGTGACCATCAAGGAGCGCTTCGGCCCGGTGGCCGCGCACACCAAGAAGGTGCTGGCGCGTCGCTCGGGTGCGGTCAGCGGACGGGCCACCGAGGCCGCCGCGCAGCGTGCGGGCGCGGCCAGCCGTCCGGTGGCGGCGGGTGCGGGCCGCGAGGGCTCGGCACCGCGTTCCCGCGGGGGCGATGCGCCGCGACCGGGTACCCGACCGACCGGGAAACGAACCAAGCGAAGGCACTGAGCGCAGGGGGTTGCGGCAAGTGATCGGAAACAAAGCTCGCCGCGACAGCGCTTCTGTCGTGGCTCGCCACGGAGGAATCAACGCGGCTCGCCGCGGTTCGGTCATCGTGCTCGCCGGTGTGGTCGCCGCGGGCATGGTGGCGGGCTGCGCCGGGAAGAATCAGGTCCCGTCCATCGGGTACGGCGTCGACACCGCCGTCGCCAGCTATAACGGCGGCAGCACGCTCGGCGCGAACAGCGGTGCGGCGGCGGTGTTCTCGCGGGTGATCACCGGGTTCTTCTACACCGGACCCGATGGGCAGCCGGTGGCCGATACCGATACCGGCACCGCCAAGGAGGTGCCGGGCGAGGCGCAGACCATCCAGTACCGCCTGAATCCGGACGGTAAGTACTCCGATGGCGCGCCGACCTCCTGTGACGATCTGGTCATGGCGTGGGCGGCGCGCAGCGGGCGCTTCACCAAGGCCGGTCCGGGCGGACCGGTGCCCATGTTCGATGCCGCGAGCACGGCCGGATACAGCGATATCGAGCGCGTGGACTGCCAGCCCGGATCCAAGGACGCCACCGTGGTGTTCCGGCCGGGCCGGCACTATACGGCGTGGAAGACGCTGTTCAACGCCTCCGAGCTGATGCCCGCGCATGTGGTCGCCACGGCGGTGAAGGTGCCGAATGTGGTGGCGCCCTTGCAATCCGGTGATCAGGGCACGGCCGAGCGGATCGCCGATTTCTGGAACAACGGCTGGAAGCTTGCCCCCGGCAAGCTGGATCTGACCGCGCTGCCGTCCTCGGGCCCGTACCGGATCGAATCGTTCAGTGATAAGGACGGTCTGGTACTGGTCAAGAACGAGAAGTGGTGGGGCAATGCCGCCAAGACGCCGCGAATCGTGGTGTGGGACAAGAACACCGATCTCAAGGCCAAGGTCGATTCGAAGGCCGTCGGGGTGCTCGATATCGGTGCGGGCGCGCTCGGCGATGCCAAGCTGAGCGGGTTCTCCTCGGAGAATCTGCCGGGTCGCGGGGTGGAGCAGCTGGTGCTGAGCACCGGCGGGGTGTTCCAGAATGTGGCCGCGCGCCGCGCGTTCGCGCTCTGCGTGCCACGCCAGGCGCTGTTCGACAAGCTCGGGCATCCGGGCTACAAGGTCGATGTGGGCCTGGGTGCGGGCATTCTGAATTCCCGTACGGTGCAGCAGGATTCGCTGTACTACCCGGCCATCTCGGGTCCGGGTGACAAGTACAACAAGGGTGACGGCGGCGCGGCCGGTCAGGCCATGGCCTCCGCCGGACAGGCCAATGCCACCATTCGCATCGGCTATCTGCGGCCCGATGAGCGGCGCGCGCAGACCGTCGCCATGATCGCCGACGCCTGCAAGGCCGGTGGCGTCACGGTGGTGGACGCGGGCGCCCCGGACTTCTCCCCGCAGCAGCTCGTCGACGGCAAGGTGGATGCCATCCTCGGCGGTACCGCCGCCATGCCGGGACCCTCCGGATCGCTCACAGCTACCGATGCGATCGCCGCGCTTCACACAGGTCAGGGGCTCAATTTCAATAGGTTCGGCAATGGCCGCTACGATGCCATCGCGGATCAGCTTGCGGCGGAGGACAACTCGACCACCGTGCTGAACTTGCTCAACGAGCAGGAAAACCTGCTCTGGAGCGAGATGCCGTCCATCCCGTTGTTCGCCTCCCCGCGCACCATCGCGTTCGGGGACGGACTGAAGGACGGGATCGCCAGCCCCACTCGGGCGGGCGCGGGTTGGAATATGGATCGCTGGGTGCTCGAACGGTGAGTGACCGTGGTGGCGAGGTGACGAGGAGTGGGTCTATGAGCAAGCATGGAATCGCGGATACCGCTGAAACGGTGGAGCAGCGCACCGCCAGGGCCGCGGACTCGGTACAGCGGCTGACCCGCTGGCATGACGACTTCCCGACTCCGGGAGTGCGTTTCGCCGATCTCACGCCGGTGTTCGCCGATGCGGAGGGCTTCCGCACGGTGCTGGACTGCTTCGCCGCGTGCGCGCCCGATGCCGATCTGGTCGCGGGCGTGGACGCGCGCGGCTTCCTGCTCGGTGCGGGCGTGGCCGCGATCCTGGGCACCGGTGTGGTGGCGGTGCGCAAGGCGGGCAAGCTGCCGCCGCCGGTCATCAGCCGCGAGTACACCCTCGAATACGGTTCGGCCGCACTGGAGATCCCGGCCGACGGTATCGATCTGAAGGGTCGTCGCGTACTGCTGCTCGACGATGTGCTGGCCACCGGCGGCACCCTCGCCGCCGCCGCCGAGCTGTTCCACGCCGCGGGCGCCGAGGTCGTGGCCGCGGCCGTGGTGCTCGAACTCGGCTTCCTGGGTGGGCGGGATCGCCAGGGCGATTACCCGCTCACCTCGATCGTCACGCTCTGAGCCGTTCGTCGCGATTGGGCCGTCGACGCCCGGGTCACGCCACGACCCGGGCGATCAGGCCGGTGACGAACAGCCAGAACACCGCTGCCAGACCGTAATTGATGACGATGTCCAGATTGCCGTTGCCGGTGTGGAACAGTCCCGGGAAGAACAGCGCGAGCGGTTCCGCCCAGCCCTTGATCAGGGTGAAGAAGCGATTGGACTGGTCCGCGCCGAAGACCAGCAACAGGATGTAGACGACTTCGACTATCGCGAACAGAGCACCGATGCCGCCGATCAGGCGGGCGGCCATGCTCTCCCGGTAGGTTTGATACATGTAAGGCATATATGGGCGATTCCCCATGTCAGCCGATTGAAACGCGGGCGGAGCCCTGCGATTTCCGGGTGCTCGGCCGCGCTCCCGGGTCCGTGAGTTTGTGCGGATGACAGGATATGGACCAGTCGGTGTCTTGATTGCCCTGTTGTGTCCCGTTGTGCTGCGCGGGGATTCGTTCGCGCCCACAATGTCGAGATGAGTACTGCACCGGGGGAGCAGACACCCTTCACCGAATTCTTCAGTGCGCACCTACCCGAGGTGGCCCGCGAGGTCGTCCACGCGGTGGTGCGCACCGTGCCCGATTACGAACAGTTGCCGACCGAATTGCTGGAACAGGACCTGATTCGCCGCTCGGAGGAGAATCTGCGGCTGTTCCTGCGGCTGGTGAGCGAACATCGGGAACCGCGCGCCGGGGATCTGGACGAGATGATCGAGGTCGCGGTACGCCGTGCGCGCGAAGGCATTCCGCTGGATTCGGTGCTCTCGGTGTATCACCGGGGCGCGCTGGCAGCCTGGAATTTCCTGGCCGCCGCCGCGCAGACGTCGGAGCAGCGCGAGGAACTCATCGCCGCGGTACCGCAATTGCTGGGTTATCTGGGTGCGGTGATACCGGGCGTCGCGGCCTCGTATCTGCGCGAGCGCCAGGATCTGCACTGGGAGCAGCGGGAAGTGAAACGCGCTCTGGCGCAAGCGCTGCTACAGGGTAAGCCCGCCGAGATGCTGGCCGACCGGTTCGGAATCACGCTGGGGTCGTATCACGTGCTGGCGCTGCGCACCTGTGGCGGCGCGGAGACCGCGGACGGTGCGCGGCCCGCCATGCGCGTCATCCACGGTGAGATCGACACGCTGTCACCGCACGCGCTCACCGTGCTGGATCGCGCGGGCGGCTGGGTGCTGGTGCCCGCCACCGAATCCTCGGCGCGGCTCGATGCCGCGATCGTCCGCATCGCCACCGCCGCGGGTGTCCGGGTGATCGCCGGAACGGCTACCGCCGCAATGGTTTCGGAGATTCCGCCGCGCGCCGAGGAGGCCGGTGAGATCGCCCGGCTCGCACTGGGTTTGGGCAGACCGACCGGTGTGTATCGAATGGCCGATCTGGCATTGCAGTATCAGTTCGCCCGGCCCGGACCCGCGCGCACCTGGCTGGTGGGCCTACTCGAACCGCTTACCGGACATCCGCATCTGATGGAGGCCTTACGCGCGTTCCTCACCCACGATCACAATCGGGTGGCGGCTGCGGAGTCCCTGGTGGTGCACCGCAATACGCTCAACTATCGATTGAACCGGATCGCCACCCTCACCGGTTACGATCCGGGCCGCTCCGAGCACACACCGCTGTTCGCCGCGGCGCTCACCGCGTTCGATCTGGCCACCGCCGAGATGTAGCGCACGCTCAGCGCGCCACCATCCGGGCGACGAAACCGCTGACGACAAGCCAGAAGACTGCCGCCAGACCGTAATTGAGGATGATGTCGATGGTTCCGTTGCCGGTGTGGAACAGTCCCGGGAAGAACAGCGCCAGCGGCTCGGCGAACCCCTTGATGAAGGTGAAGAACCGATTCGACTGATCGGCCTGCAACACCAGCAGCAGGATGTACAGGCCCTCGGTGAGAGCGAACAGTGCCCCGACGCCGCTGATTATGCGGGCGGCGGTGGCCTCATTGCGGGCGACATAAGGCATTGGCGAAGGATGCCCGTTGTGTGCCCTTCGAAAACCGCGAACCGGCGGGTCGCGGACGACGCGCTGGCTCGCCAAACCGAATGGCTGGTCCGTGATTCGGCGTGTCCGGCATGGCATGATGACCGAGTGATCACGACGGCCACCGGAAGCGTTCTGGCGTGAAGGCCAAGTACCTCATCGGCGGTGCCGTCGGACTCATTCTGAGCCTGGTAACCCTGGTGCTCGTGGTCATCCTGCCCGCCACCGAGTCGACCTGCGGTGCGGGCACTCCCGGAATTCCCGCGGCCACCAGCGCGCGCACCGAACCCAATTGCCCCGCCACCGGTTCGGCCGCCGAGGCCGGACTGCAGGAGGGCGCGCTGCGCGCATTGCGCTGTGTGGTGGCGCGTTTCGGCATGATGGATATGCGCGGGGTCATCGCCGATGACGCGTACCCGGATCATCGCGAGGGGCGCGCGGTGGAATTCATCGTCGGCAATGATCAGGCCAAGGGCGATGCCATCGTCGACTTCCTGCGCGACAGCGCCGCGAACTTCCATGTCGACTATGTGCTGTGGCGGCAGCGCAGCTGGACTCCGGAGGCTTCCAGCGGTATTCAGTGGACGCCCATGGAGGATCGCGGGGATGCGGCGCGCAATCATATGGATCGCGTGCAGGTGACCATCAAGGCCGTCACCGCCACCTCGACCGTATCCGGCCCGACCGAGGTGTCCCTGGCCGCCATGCCAGGAACGGTGAACGAGGCGGGCAAGCTCACCGGTGCGGGCCGTCGCCAATACCCCATGGCCGCAGGCACTTTCACCGTCTCGGATCCGTTCGGCGCTCGCGGCGGCACCCACCTGGGCGTCGATATGGCGGGTGCGGCGGGTACGCCCATCTACGCTGCCTCGGATGGTCTGGTGGTCGCCTCGGGTCCGGCGTCGGGCTTCGGCGACTGGATCGTCATCGACTCCCTCGACGAGAGCGGCCGCCGCTACTCCACCGTGTACGGCCACATGTACGAGTCCGGCATCTTCGTGCACACCGGTGACATCGTCACCATGGGCCAGCACATCGCCGATGTCGGTTCCAACGGCGAATCCTCCGGTCCCCATTTGCATTTCGAGCTGGTCCCCGGCGGTCGCCTGACCGGCGGCCATCAGGTCGACCCGATGGCCTGGCTGTCGGGTTCCTCGCTCCCGACCGCGACCGTCCCGAACAACTGCGAGAACGGATTCGGTTCCGCCGGAGGCAATCTCGCCCCCGGTAAGGTTCCGGCCGAACTCGAGGTCTGGTACCGCCGCGCCGGTTCGCTCTGCCCGCAGATCAGCTCCTCACTGCTGGCCGCGCAGGGCGAGGCCGAATCCGGCTTCCGCCGCGGCCTGACCTCACCCGCCGGCGCGGAGGGTCTGGCCCAATTCCTGCCCAGCACGGCGGCTTCGCTGGCCCCGGACGGTCAGCCCTATGTCATAGACGCCGACGGTAACGGCACCGCCAGCCTCTGGGACGACGGTGACGCCATCATGGGCCAGGGCCGGTATATGTGCGCCATCGCCCAGGCGGTGCAGGGCTGGATCGATCAGGGCAAGGTGACCGGTGATGTCACCGCCCTGAGCCTGGCCGCCTACAACGCCGGTGAGGGCGCGGTGCTGGCCTCGGGCGGTATGCCCAATCAGGTGCCCGGTCACTTCAGCGAAACCCGTCCCTATGTGGCGAGAATTTTTGCCGCCGAGGCGAACTTCCGCAGTATGGGCAGCGCGGGCCGCTTCACCCCCGACGCCGCTGCCGCCCTCGGGCCGCAGATCGCCGAGGCGGGTCACGAATGGCTCGGCACCCCATACGTTTTCGGTGGCGGCACCACATCGGGCCCCAGTGACGGCGGTTTCGACGAACCCGGCCTGACCGCCGCGGCCGTCTTCTCGGCCAGCAACGGCACCATTTCGCTGCCCGGTACCGCCGAACAGCAGTGGGAGATCGGCACCGAGGTGGCGCTGCTCAAGGCCAAATCCGGTGACCTGGTCTTCGGCAACTTCGGCCCCCGCGGCCCGGCCACGGTGGGCATCTACCTGGGCAACGGCCGCATGCTGCACGCCGAACCCGGTGGCAAGGTCGCCGAGGTTCCGCTGTTGAACGGTATGAAGGCCCGCCGCATCGGCCAGTGAGCCCGCTCACGAAATAGACACTTGCACTGGTTCGTTGGCCTTGGTTAGAGTGGCAAACGTTCTTGCCCCGATCGATCGGAGACAATGCGTTGATTTCCTGAGGTAACCGCCGCGTGGCCCGCAGTCCTTGCGCGCCGCATCTCGCGAGTACCTGTGGGAGTCCGCATGTCATTACCTGTTATTTCCATTTCCGATCTCGCATTCGCATGGCCGGACGGCACCCCTGTTTTCGATGGTCTCGATGCCCGGCTCGGTCCGGGGCATATCGGCCTGGTCGGGAGCAATGGCGCCGGTAAATCCACGCTTTTCCGCCTGATCACCGGTGAACTCCAGCCAGGCCGTGGCTCGGTGACCGTTCCCGGGGTGCGCGGATATCTGCGGCAGGACCTCGGTCTCGCGGCGGGTCAGCGGGTGGATGCCGTACTGGGGATCGCCGAGATCCGGAAAGCGTTGCACCGCATCGAATCCGGAACCGCCGATGCGGCGGACTTCGATATCGTCGGGAACGCCTGGGATATCGAGGAACGCGCACTGGCCTTGCTCGGGCGACTCGGATTGCACTATGTGGCAGGCGATATCGCGCAATTGGATCGGCGACTCGAAACGCTCTCCGGTGGCGAGACCGTACTGCTCGGGCTGGTGGCCGAACTGCTGCGCGAGCCCGAGATCCTGCTGCTGGACGAGCCGACGAACAATCTCGATCAGGTGGCGCGCGAGCGGCTCTACGACGTGGTCGGGCAGTTCGACGGCACCGTGTTGACCGTCAGCCATGATCGGGAACTGCTGGAACGGGTGGATGCCGTCGCCGAGCTGCGGCAGGGCGAAATCCGTTTGTTCGGCGGCAATTTCAGTGAGTACGAGCGCATTGTCGAGGCCGAGCAGGAGACCGCGCGGGCCGCCATTCGCGATGCGCGCGGCGATGTCCGCAAGCAGGCCCGGGAATTGGTGGAGACCCATATCAAGCTCGATCGGCGTAAGCGGTACGGGCAGAAGATGTGGGATCAGAAGCGCGAACCCAAGATCGTCATGGGCAATCGCAAACGCGAGGCCCAGGTATCGGCGGGCAAGTTGCGCAATCAGCACATCGGGAAACTGGAGGACGCCAAAGATCAGCTCACCGAGGCGCAGGAGAAATTGCGCGATGACCGGGAGATTCGGGTCGATCTGCCCGATACCCGGTTGTATCCGGGGCAGGATGTCATCGAATTGGATGAGATCACCCTGGCGTGCGGGCCGACCGTATCGCTGAAGGTGATCGGACCCGAGCGGATCGCGCTCACGGGGCGCAATGGCGTGGGCAAAACCACTCTGCTGCACCGTATTCGGCAGGAATCGCCGAAGGTGCCGTGGCGCATGCTGCCGCAGCGCCTGGACGTCTTCGACGAGAACCTGTCGGTCTTCGAGAATGTGGCCGCGACCGCGCCGCACGCCTCGCCGGAACGGATTCGGGCGCAACTGGCCCGTTTTCTTTTCCGGGGGAGCGCCGCGGATGTGCTCGCGAGCGCGCTCTCGGGCGGGGAACGGCTGCGCGCGGCGCTGGCCATGATCCTGCTGGCCGAACCCGCCCCGCGACTGCTCCTGCTCGATGAGCCCACCAATAATCTGGACCTGCCCAGCCTGCGGCATCTCACCGAGGCGCTGGCCGGATTCCAGGGTGCGCTCATCGTGGTCAGCCACGATCCGCGCTTCCTGGCGGAGATCGGGGTGACGCGCCGCCTGGAGCTCACCGCGGACGGTCTGACAGACGCCCCGGTCGACTAGGGGATGCGGTTTCGGGACCGGAGCAATCCGGACGCAATGCCGCCGCGAACTGTCGGTGCGGGGGAGTAAGGTTCAACGCTCCGGGCAGGTCCGGTCAGGCGGCGTTCGGCGTTCCGGTCTCGAAACGTTTCCAGGACTAAAGTGGGTGGTCTACGTGGTTGGACGGTCCGGTACGGTGTTCCGATCGAGGCCGGGAGAGGTGGTGGCATGACACAGAATCTGGAGAAGGCGAACGCCGGGCAATCGGAGAATGGCGAGTCCGCCGCTCCCGTGCCCGGCGCTCCTGTGCGTCCAGCCTCGGCCGCCGTCCCCACTTCCGCGTCCCGCCGCGTGCGCGCCCGCCTCGCCCGCCGGATGACCGGCCAGCGCGGTATCGCCGCTGTGAAACCGGTGCTCGAGCCCTTGGCGACGGTGCATCGCGAGCTGTATCCGAAGGCGAATCTGGCTCTGCTGCAACGGGCTTTCGATGTCGCCGATGAGAAGCATCAGCATCAGTTCCGGAAGTCCGGCGATCCGTACATCACCCATCCGCTCGCGGTCGCGAACATTCTCGCCGAGCTCGGCATGGACACCACCACGCTGGTGGCCGCGCTGCTGCACGACACCGTCGAGGACACCGGCTACTCCCTGGACGAGCTCACCAATGAGTTCGGCACCGAGGTCGCCCACCTGGTCGACGGCGTCACCAAACTGGACAAGGTCAATCTGGGCGCGGCCGCCGAGGCCGAGACCATCCGCAAGATGATCATCGCCATGGCCCGCGATCCCCGCGTACTGGTGATCAAGGTCGCGGACCGGCTGCACAATATGCGCACCATGCGCTTCCTGCCGCCGGAGAAGCAGGCCAAGAAGGCGCGCGAAACCCTCGAGGTCATCGCCCCGCTGGCGCATCGCCTGGGTATGGCCACGGTGAAATGGGAGTTGGAGGACCTCGCCTTCGCGATCCTGCACCCCAAGAAGTACGACGAGATCGTGCGCCTGGTCGCCGACCGCGCGCCCTCGCGCGATACCTATCTGGCAAGGGTGCGCGACGAGATCGTCAATACCCTCGCCGCGAGCCGCATCAACGCCATCGTCGAGGGCCGCCCCAAGCACTACTGGTCGATCTATCAGAAGATGATCGTCAAGGGCAAGGACTTCGACGATATCCATGACCTGGTCGGCATCCGCATCCTCTGCGATGAGGTGCGGGACTGCTATGCCGCTGTGGGCGTTGTGCATTCGCTGTGGCAGCCCATGGCCGGGCGTTTCAAGGACTACATCGCCCAGCCGCGGTACGGGGTCTACCAGTCGCTGCACACCACGGTGGTCGGACCGGACGGCAAACCCCTGGAAGTGCAGATTCGCACCCAGGACATGCACCGCACCGCCGAATTCGGCATCGCCGCGCACTGGCGGTACAAGGAGACCAAGGGTAAGCATTCCAACGACTCCACCGAAGTCGACGATATGGCGTGGATGCGTCAGCTCCTCGACTGGCAGCGGGAGGCGGCCGATCCGGCCGAATTCCTGGAGTCGCTGCGCTTCGACCTGAAGTCGCCGGAGATATTCGTCTTCACCCCCAAGGGTGAGGTCATCACGCTGCCGCAGAAGTCCACCCCCGTGGACTTCGCCTATGCCGTGCACACCGAGGTCGGCCACCGCTGCATCGGCGCACGCGTCAACGGGCGATTGGTCGCGCTGGAACGCCAGTTGGAGAACGGTGAGGTCGTCGAGATCTTCACCTCCAAGGCGCAGAACGCCGGACCCTCCCGGGACTGGGCGAATTTCGTGGTGTCCCCGCGCGCCAAGGCCAAGATCCGGCAGTGGTTCGCCAAGGAACGCCGCGAGGAAGCTCTCGAGGCGGGTAAGGACCAGATCTCCAAGGAGGTCCGCCGGTCCGGGCTGCCTTTGCAGCGTCTGATGAGCGCGGACGCCATGACCAGTCTCGCGGCCGAGCTGCACTACGCGGATATCTCCGCGCTGTACACGGCGGTCGGCGAGAGTCAGGTCTCGGCGCATCACGTCGTGCAGCGTCTGATGGCGCAGCTCGGCGGGGTCAGCGATGTCGAGAACGAGTTGGCCGAAAGGTCAACGCCGTCAACGGTTCCCTCGCGGCAGCGGCTCACCGGCGATGCGGGCGTGGAGATTCCGGGTGCGCCCGGTACGGTCTCCAAGCTCGCCAAGTGCTGCACCCCGGTGCCCGGCGACGAGATCATGGGCTTCGTGACCCGGGGCGGTGCGGTCAGCGTGCACCGCACCGACTGCACCAACGCGGATTCCCTTCGCGCGCAACCGGAACGGATCATCGAGGTCAAATGGGCCCCGTCGCCGTCCTCGGTGTTCCTGGTCGCCATTCAGATCGAGGCGCTCGATCGCACCCGCCTGCTCTCCGATGTCACCAAGGTGCTGGCGGATGAGAAGGTCAATATCCTCTCGGCGGCGGTCACGACTTCCGGTGACCGCGTTGCCATTTCGAAGTTCACCTTCGAGATGGGCGATCCCAAGCACCTCGGCCACCTGCTGAACGTGGTGCGCAATGTGGAGGGCGTCTACGACGTCTACCGGGTGACTTCGGCCGCCTGATCCGCACGACTCCGCACGGCGGCGCTTCCCATCCGATGGGAAGCGCCGCTTTTTCTTTCCCGCATCGGGAATCAAAGCCGCGTGACTAACTGTTCAAGCACGTATAGGCGGTTAAAATGTGAAGGAGTCGTGTCATGACGGGGCACTATGCGCAGGTGGCGTTCACGCCCGCCGTGCGCGAGCATCAGCGCGAACACGGCAGTCTGCGTGCCTATGAGCGGATGGCGGCGGTACCCGAGGTGCCCGATCGCCTCGGCCCGAACGAGGCGTTGTTCATCGCCGAACGCGACAGCTTCTACCTCGCCACGGTCGGCGAGACCGGCTGGCCCTATATCCAGCATCGCGGCGGCCCGCGCGGATTCCTGAAGGTGATCAACGCGAACACCCTCGGCTTCGCCGACTTCCGCGGCAATAAGCAGTACATCAGCCGCGGCAACCTCGATCATGACGGCCGCGTCGCACTGTTCCTGATGGACTATGCCGCCAGGACCCGGTTGAAGATCATGGGCCGGGCCGGAGTGGTTGAGGCGCAGCAGGATCCGGACCTCATCGCCGCACTGGGCGATAAGGACTATCCGGCCCGGATCGAGCGCGCGCTGCTCATCGAGGTCGAGGCGTTCGACTGGAATTGCAGCCAGCACATCCCCGAGCTGTATCCGCGCGAGGAAGTCCTCGAGGCGGTGCAATCCCTGCACGACCGCATCGGTGAACTCGAACGCGAGAACGCGCGCCTGCGGGCGACCCCGCCTGGTTCCGATCTTGGTCGGTAGCATCGAGCGATGCCACTGATCGAGGTCACCTACGCCGCCCATGTTCCCGAATCCGCCCTGCCCGCCCTGGCTGATGTTCTGCCACATCTGGTTTCGACCGCGGTGGAATGTCCGGAGGAGCCATACGACGGCGATCTACAACCGGGTGATGTCGAAATGCGCTTCCGCGCCCTGGGACCGTTCGATGTGAGCGGTCTGGACGTCGTGATCGAGGTGCGCTCCAAGTTCTTCGAGAGCCGCGCGAAGAACCGCCAGGACCGGGCCGATGCATTGCACGCCGCCCTCGAAGCCGCCACCGGCCTGGAGAACTTCGGCGTCTACCTCACCTTCCCGATCGCCGCCTGGGCGCAGTCGGAATAGGCTCGAACACCCAAAAACGTTGGGTGGCACTACGATCGTCGTGCACGCCGTGCGGTGGCGTGTGAGTGATCGGGGGTCGTATGGCTGGAATGTTCGAACCAGCCCATGCCGTGTGTGGTCGATATCGGCTCGTCGAGGTGCTGGGTTCGGGTGGTTTCGGGCGGGTGTGGCGGGCGCACGATGAGGCGCTCAATGTCGAAGTGGCACTGAAGGAAGTGACGTTCGCGCGGATTCTGCCCGATGACGAACATCAGGAATTGCTGCTGCGGGCCAAGCATGAGGCGCGCAATGCCGCTCGGCTGCGGGATCATCCGAATATCGTCGGCGTCTACGACGTGGTCATCGAGCACGGGATTCCGTGGACGGTCATGCAGATCGTCAACGGCCAATCACTGGAGCAGCGGGTCAAGACGGGCGGGCCGCTGTCGGTCGAGGCCACCGCGGATGTCGCCGAGGCGCTGCTGAACGCCCTCGAGGCCGCCCATGACGCGGGCGTCGTGCATCGCGATGTGAAGCCCTCCAATGTCATGCTCGCCGCGGGCGGCCGAATCCTGCTGGCGGACTTCGGAATAGCCGTGCACGAATCCGACACCCTGGTCACCAAGACCGGGGTGCTGATCGGCTCGATGGAGTTCATGGCACCGGAACGCACCGGCGATAAACGCAGCGAACCACCGAGCGATCTGTTCTCCCTCGGCGCGACCCTGCATTACGCGTGCACCGGTATCTCCCTGTTCCACCGCGATAACGTGACCGCCACCCTCAGCGCCGTACTCTTCGAACCGGTGCCGCCGATGCCCGCGGCAGGACGCCTGGAACCGCTCATCACCGCGTTGCTGGCGAAGGATCCGGCCGAGCGCCCGAGTATTCGAGCCGCCCGCGCCCTGCTGAATCGCCCGCAGCACACCGTGATTCGCCCCGAGAAGGCACCGGAGCCGATGCGCGAGCGCGCTCCGAACCCGCCCGTCCCTGCCCCGGAGTCCCCGCCCGCACCCGAATCTCGCCCGGCGCGAGCGCCTTTCGGCAGAACCCGGCTACTGCGCACCCTCGCCGTCGCCGTCACAGTGATCATTCTCGGCACGGCCACGGTGCTGACCCTCTACCGGAACAGCGTCTGGTTCTCGAGCTTCGCCGATGACACCTTCGACCTGGCCGATGGCCTGTCCGTCGCCCCCGGCAGCTGCATCCGGAAACGCGACAGCGCCAACCCACCCCGCACCGCCGTCCCGTGCGCCGCCGCCGAAGCCGAATGGCTCATCGTCGATCGCCTCCATTTCGCCGCACCCCAGCCCACCGATGACGCGGCCAAAACCGATTTCAACCTGCGCTGCGATCGCACCGGCGGCGTCTCCTTCACCTACCCGGCACCCTCCGAACTCGAACTCTGGTGCCTGCGCCGCCGCTGACCCGGCCACCGCGCGGCGGGTGTCCGGGCCACCGGTAGGCTGACCTCTCCCAGCGTCACTACCAGGAGAGTTCATGACCGCGTTCGAGAATGTCAGTGTCACCAAGAAGGCGAATGTCTACTTCGACGGCAAGTGCGTCAGCCACAACATCACGTTGGCCGATGGCACCAGCAAGTCGGTCGGCGTGATTCTGCCCGCGACGCTGACCTTCAATACCGGCGCGCCGGAGATCATGGAACTCATCGAGGGTGAGGCCAAGGTGACCCTCGCGGGCTCGGACGAGACCGTCGTCTACCGGGGCGGCGAGTCGTTCTCGGTGCCCGGGGACAGCAGCTTCCAGATCGAGGTCGTGGAGCCCGTGCACTACGTCTGCCACTTCGGCTGAGCTTCCGGTCGCGCTCTCGGCGCGCACCGCACGCCCGTGTCATCCCCGCGATGACACGGGCGTTGTGCTGTCAGTCCAGGTGCTGGGCGTACCAGTCGGTGACGCGCCGCCAGGCCATGATGGCGGCGGTCGGGTTGTAGCGGGGCCCGGTGTCGTTGAAGAAGGCGTGGTCCGCGCCGTCGGCGACGAAGGATTCGTGAGTCGCGCCGATCTTGTCCAGGGCGGCTTCGGCGGCGGGGCGGGAGGCGTCGACGCGGGAGTCGAGAGCGCCGTAGACGGCCAGTACCGCGGCCTTGGTCTTGATCTCACCGTTGTCGGGGAAGGGGCCGTAGAACGGGGTGGCGGCCGCCAATTCCGGTGTGCCGGTGGTCAGTAGCAGCCAGACCAGGCCGCCGCCGAAGCAGAAGCCGGTGGCGCCGAGCCGCTTTCCCGGTGTGCGGCGGCCGAGTTCGGCCACACCGGCCTGCAGATCGGCGACGAAGCGTTCCTGGGGGAGTTTGCCAAGGGCCGCGGTGGCGGCGGCCGGATCGGTGAAGGTGGCGGTGCCACCCTCTTCGGAGAGCAGGTCCACGGCGAGGGCGTTGTAGCCGATGCCCGCGAAACGCCCTGCGATGGAACGGATGTGGTCGGTGAGGCCCTTGTTCTCATGGATCACCAGGACACCGCCGCGCGGTTGCGCGGCTGCGGCCCAAGCCGCCTGCAAGGTGCGGCCGTCGGGGCCGGGGAAGGTGATGGCGGCGGTAGGTAGCGCGGTCGCCGATCCGGGCGGCGGACCGGCTGGTGCGCCGGAACTCGGCGCGGCGCCACCGGTCGCCGATGTCGCTGGGGGAGCACCGGATTCATCGGCCTTATCGGCGCAGGCGGCCAGCAGCGCCACGGCGGCCGGTGCGCCCAGCCCGAGCATGCCCAGCCGGCGCAGCGCCTCGCGGCGGCTGAGCAGGCCCTCGACATGGTCGGTGGCGATTTCCTCTGCGATATAGCGCTGCAGCGGCGTCATGAAGATCAGCCTAGGCGCATTGCGGGCGAGCCGGGGAACACAACGGCCTTGTCTTCGTTATGACTTCACGTCGCTGTAAATCAGGATCTGGAGGTGCCGCATGCGCGGTGTGCGTTTCGAGGAGTTCGGCGGACCGGAGGTACTGCGGGTGGTCGAACTCGATATCCCCGAACCCGCCGCGGGCGAGGTGACCATCGATATCGCCTACATCGGCGTGAACTTCGCGGATCTACAGGCGCGGTCCGTCGGTTACCGGGTGCCCGGACTGCCGTTCGTGCCGGGTCTGGAACTGTCCGGCCGGATTCGCGCCCTCGGTGCGGGCGTCGAAGGTTTCGAGATCGGCCAGCCGGTCGCCGCGATCACCGAGGGCGGTGCGTACGCCGAGGTGGTGCGGGCCAAGGCCGCCACGGTGTTCCCGGTTCCCGAGGGCGTCGATTTGCGAACGGCCGCAACGCTTCCCACCGTGCTGCCGACCGCGTACGCGCTGGTGCACACCGTGGGCCGGGTGCAGCCGGGGGAGACCGTGCTGGTGCAGGCCGCCGCGGGCGGTGTCGGCACCGTGGCCGGACAGGTGGCCAAACTGGCCGGTGCGGGCGCGGTCTACGGCGTGGTTTCCAGTGCGGCCAAAGCGGATTACGCGCGCAAGCTCGGCTACGACGACGCTTTCCTCACCGACACGTTCGATGACGAGGTGCGCGCCGCCACCGACGGCCGCGGTGTGGATCTGGTGCTGGACCCGGTCGGCGGTGAGACCATGCGCCGCAGTCTGGACACCCTGGCCCTGTTCGGCCGCCTGGTGTCCTTCGGCAACGCCGGCGGTGAACCCGCCTGGCAGATCGGCCAGCCCGAGCTGTACCCGCGCGGGCGTTCGATCGCGGGCTTCTCGATTCTGAGCCTGACCGCGAGCGAGCCTCAGGTGCTGCGCGAAATCGCCTCGCACGCCTTCGAATTGGTGACCAGCGGCAAGGTCGAACTGCCGATCACCGCCGAATTCCCGCTCGCCGAGGCGGCCGATGCCCATCGCCTGATGGACAGCCGCACCTCGACCGGGAAACTCATCCTCGCGGTCTGAGCCGCGAAACCGGCCGGGAGTCAAAGACTTCCGGCCGGTCCCGATGTTCAGGCGTTACCGGGATCTACCGCGGCGCCATGCGGATCGCGCCGTCCAGCCGGATGACCTCACCGTTGAGCATCGGGTTCTCCACGATGTGGCGCACCAGCGCCGCGTACTCGGCCGGATCGCCGAGCCGCGCCGGATGCGGCACCTGTGCGCCGAGGGCCGCGATGGCCGAATCGGGCAGCGTGGCGAAAAGGGGCGTGTGGAACAGGCCCGGCGCGATGGTCATCACGCGAATCTTGATCGGGGCCAGGTCACGTGCCACCGGCAGGGTCAGGCCCACGATGCCGCCCTTGGAGGCGGAGTAGGCGGCCTGTCCGATCTGGCCGTCGAACGCCGCGACGGAAGCGGTATTGACAATCACTCCGCGTTCGCCGTCGGCCTCCTCGGTCGCCGAAATGCGCTCCGCCGCCAGGCGAATGACATTGAACGTGCCGATCAGGTTCACGTTGATGATCTTCTTGAACGCGTCGAGCGGGAACGCGCCCTGCTTGCCGACGGTCTTGATCGCATTGCCGATTCCGGCGCAGTTCACCGCGATTCGCAGCGTGCCGAGGCCCTGAGCTGCATCGAGGGCGGCGGTCACATCCTCTTCGCTGGTCACGTCACCGGGCGAGAACACCACGCGCTCACCGAGTTCCTCGGCCACAGCCTTGCCGTCGGACGAGGGAAGATCGAGGATAACGACCTTCGCGCCGGCCGAGTGCAGTTCGCGCACGGTGGCCAGGCCGAGTCCCGACGCGCCACCGGTAACGACCGCGGCGATGTCTGCTGTCTTCACAAAACCTCCAAATATCTGGTCTTGTGAATGTAGATTCTGCTGTGGCGGTGCGGAAGAGCGGGTCCCCGGCGTGGTGCGCACACCATGCTCGCGGGCCTGCTATCGCACGCGCGCGTGAAAACAGGAGTGCGCTTCCGGCGCGTCGACGCGCTGGAATCCTGCACATGCGAAATAATTTCCGACTGGGACCGTCCTGACTGCGACGCACCCGGCGGCGCGGTGACGGCGGGCCGCCGTACGACGATCGATCGTCCCGTCACGACCAACCGCCGAGAGGGTCCGACGATGCAGCAAGACTCGCCTGGCTCCACGGAGACCCGAGCAATGTTGAAGTCGTACAAAAAAGTCTCGCGCTGGTATCCGGCGCTGGAACCGGTGGCAGCCGACGGGAGTACGCCCGCACCCGCGGATGCCAACGGCGAGACGGTCTTCGGCGGCGAGGACGGCCCCGCGCGCTTCCCGCACTACATCCAGGATGACGAGCCCGAGCTGGAAATCCCGCCGGTGCCCGAATCGGTGCTCAAGCGCACACACTTCTCCGGCGCGTGGTCGGATTGGATGACCGATCGCGAGACCGTTTCGTACACACCGAAACTCCGTTATCGCGATTCCACGGTGGTCGAATTCCCGTGGGAGGGTGAGCAAGACGATGCGCGCCCGGATGCCGCCACGGCACTGCTGGACGCCGTCGACACCGAGGCGGAGGCGCCCGCGCGCCCGGCTCCGGTGTCCCCGGCGCAGTTTCGCCGCAGACGGCTGTACGCACTCGGATTCCTGATCGTTGCCATCCTGTTGCTAGCCGCTGCCGGTGGAGTTGCCCTATATGTGCTCAACTCACACGGCGGCACTTCGCAATCCATCGGCACACTCGGTATGGACTCGCAATCGGGTACGAGCGACCTCCCGGCGGCGTACAACAAAATGACGGCCACCGTGGCGATCGGCGACCATATCCCTACCGCGGGCACACCGGCTGGATAAGAGGGAGAGCTGACAGAGATGGATCAGGACTGGAGCCGCTGGCTCGACGAAGTGCCCGAAGAGGGCGAATCGTCGGACAGTGCCGCGCGTTCCAAGGCTCCGGTGGTGCGGCTGCGCAAGCGTCGCGGCGACTCCGGTGAGCCCGGCCCGGCGCAACGGCCGATTCTGGTGGTCGGCGGATGCGGTGGCGCGGGCGTGACAACGACCGCCCTCGGCATCGCCGGTGAGATCGGTGCCGCGGGTGCGCAAACTGTAGCCGTGGACGCCACTTTCGCGGGCAGCGATCTCGCATTACGTGGCGCCGATGAGCATTTGAGCCCGATCAGCCTGCAATCGTGGCTCTACGGGCGCGGTGACGATGAGGCCGCACCGCTCAAGGAATGCCTGTCCCGCGCCACCTCCGGCATCGGCCTGCTGTGGCGCGATCCGGCCCCGCTGCGCCGCCGCGCGACGTACCTGACGGTCGCGCGCGCCATCAACGACTCCGGGTACACGCCCGTCTACGACGGCGGCAGCCCGATCGCGAGCCGGCATCTGCGGCCGCTGCTCGAGGACGGCGATATCGCTCTGGTGCTTGCGATCCCGGCGCGCGTGGACGCCGCCAACCGGTTGCGGGTCACCCTGGAGTGGCTCGACGATCAGTTCGGCGGACCCGGCGAGGGTCAGGGCGGCGGAATTGTCGGCGATACCACAATCGTCGTCTCACATCAGTTGCCGGGCAGCGACTCTCGGATCGCTGATCATTTGCGGGAACACCTCGACGGTTGGGTGGGCGATATTCTCGAGCTGCCGTACGACCCTCACCTGGCCCGCGGAGAGCTGGTGCGGCACAGCGACCTCGCGGCCGAGACACGCCGTGCGTATCGCCGCCTGCTTGCTGGAGTGGCATCATGACCGCAGCCATGAAGGAACGCCGATCTTCCTCCGAGACCGCTATGGCGGCAGGCGTGGTGCCGCCCCCGGAGGCCCGCCGCGCACCGATTTGGGACCGACCCGTACCCGGCGGCGGCCGCGCACCCCTGGTGTGGCTGCTCGGCGTACACGGCGGCGCGGGCGCGAGCACCCTCGCGCATGTGCTTGCCCCGGCGGCGGATTCGTACCGCCGCTGGCCCGGCGTCTTCGATCGCGAATCCCCGTTCGTGGTGCTGGTCGCCCGCGAAACCATCTCCGGCCTGACCCGCGCCCATGACCTGCTGCGCCAGCATCACGCGGGCCTGGCGGGCGACTGCGAGGTGCTGGGCCTGGTGACCGTGGCCGCCCGCCCGGGCCGCATCCCCGCCGAAATCCGCCGCTATCGTGATGTGGTCGGCTCGCTCGCCGGTCAGGTCTGGCAGATGCCCTGGCATGAGGAGTGGACGCTGGTCGAACCCGATCAGCTCCCGATCTGGTCGCCCGGCGATCAGCCGCCGGTGCAGCGCAAGCGCAAACCCGATGCGCTGCAAGAGGTTACAACCGATGTCCGGGAACTGGGCCTGAGCATCGTCTCCGCCGCGCAGGAGGCGCTGGACGCCCCCCGCCCGGCGCCCCCGGAAGCCGGGGAGTGATCATGTACAGCGATGTAATGCGCTGCGCGCGAGCCCATTCCGCGCGAGAGTTGTCCTGTGACGCCGTGATCGACGGCGCCCCAGGCTGTTTGGAGATCCGAAACCATGATGCTCGCCACCCTGCACGCCGCCACCGAGGTGCTGGCTCAAGTCGGCAACCCCACACCCGAGGCGCCGCCGGAGTCGGACAAGTGGATGAAGTTGGTGCGCTACGCCGTATGGCTGCTCGTGGTTCTGGGTGTTCTGGCGGTGCTGGCATGCATCGTCGCCGCAGTGGTTCTACTGATCCGGCACCTGTCGCGGCCACGGCCGCCACAGGGTCCATACGGGCCGCCCCAGGGTCCGTACGGACCTCGTTGAGCGACATTGTGATTGACGATTTGCTAGTGAATAAGGACAGACAATGAGCATGATCCTCGCCGTGCACGACGCGTATGGGCAGTTCCTCGCCCAGGTCGGTAATCCGACCCCCGAGGCGCCGCCCGCATCCGACAAATTGCTGAAGCTGGTTCGGTACTTCACCTGGTTCGTGCTGTTGTCCGGAATCATGGGAATCACCTACGCGGGCGGCAAGTTCGCCTGGGAGAAGTGGACGGGAGGCGGTTTGGAGTCGCCGAAGATGGTGGCAGGGGCCATGATTGGTGGAATCATCGCCACCAGCGCCGGAACCATCATGAACGCTGTGATCACCTAATGTCCGCCACAGTGGCCGTACTGGCCTACAAACAGATGCCGGCCGATGTACTGCGGCCGATGATGCAGCTGATCGACTGGCTGCTGTGGTGCGTACTGCTGTTCTGCCTGGCCTGGATGATCCTCTCGGCGGGGCGGCTGTGGTACGCGTTCCGCGACGATCTGGCCGCCAATGACGCGACGCACGGGGTGGTGGTGAGCCTGCTCGGCGCGATCATGGCGAGTTCGGCCAGCGGCATCGCACTCGCGCTGCTCCCGACGTAAGAGTTCAGGCATCGCAATTGTCCAGTGACGAAAAGACTTTGGAGGCGCCGTCATGAGCGAGAAGGAGTCGCCCGAGCGCGACCGCGTCTCGTTCGGCGTCATCGCCTCGGCCGCCGTGGTGGCGTTGATCATCATCGCGGGCATCGTGGTGTACATCAACCACGGCGACAGCACCCCCTCGGCGGCGAAACCCGATGGGACGGCCCCCACCACCTCCGAACCGGGCGCGACCGGTTTCGCCTCGCCCGAGGTGGATCTGTTCGGCCGCCGCGTAGACATACCCAATAACGCTGCCGGGCAACCGCTTCCGCAGCAGCCGAGTAAGCGCAAGGCCACCGATCAGGATTGGCTGACCGCCGCCCCCGAGGGCACCGTCGAGCCGCACGGCTGGCAGCGGGTGTACGGCGCATCGGTACCCTTCTCCACCTCCGACGGCCCCACCCGGCTGGAAGACGGTCTGGCCGTTGGCTATTCGCACACGCCCCAGGGTGCGGCGCTGGCGGCGGCGCAGATCACCTATCGCCTCAACGCCCGCCCCGCCGACCGTGAACTCTATGTGCGGCAGGTGCGTGTTTCCGCCCAGCAGGTGTCCGCCTACGACCAGGCGCTCGCGGATCAGCGACTGCCGAAACAGCAGCCGGAGAAGGTGACCCGCTATCTGGTCGCCCCGGACGGCTTCCAGATCGAGAACTACGCCGACGATATGGCCATCGTGCGGCTGGCCGCACGCGGTCCGGTGCTCGACAGCAGACAGACCTGGGCCGCGGTGCGACTGATCATGGTGTGGGACGCCGGTGACTGGCGCCTCAAACCGTCGAGCTCCAAGGCCTCGCAGACCGAATACGTGGACTCCCTGGCCGGGTGGACACGGTGGTAGACGAACGAGTGGTGACCAGTGAAGTGGCCCAGCGACCCATTGAGGGGTGGAACCACATGGTGAGGCGTATCTTTACGATCCTCGCGGTCGTGTTCACCGTCATGATCGCTACGCCGACCGTGGCGTACGGACAGGACTACGGATTCGATCCGGCCTGCAACCAATTACACGACTCGCTCGACGGTCTCGGCATTCCGGGGCTGTCCCTGGGCGATGCCGCCTCGGCCGCGTGCAAGGCGGGCAATGTCGCGACCCATCCGACCGACGCGGCCGCCGCCGTACGCGATAAGGCGTGGGACTCCACCTTCGGCAAGGTGGTCGACTCGCTGATGAACGGCCTGGGCGAGGCGCTGATCCTGGCATTGACGTTCTGGATGAAACTGCCCAATGAACGGGTCAGCGATTCCGGATCGCTCTTCACCAAGATCAACGACTACACGTATCAGGTCCAGATACTGCTGTTAATGGTCTCCGTAATCCTTTCCGGCGCAAAGCTCGCCGAGGCCAGACGCGGAGCCGCGGTCAGTGAGGCCGCCGAATCGTTCCGAATGTACGCGCGCGTGGTCTTCAGCTCCTGGATGCTGGGCGCGGTGATCGTCGCCGCGACACAGGCTTCGGACAAGTTCTCCGAATGGGTGATCAACGACGCCACCAACGGCCAGGCCAAGGATCTGGCCGAGCTGATGGTGAAAACCTCGAAGCTGCAAGCGTTCTCGCCCGGCCTGGTGTTGATCATCGCCATCGTCGGCCTGCTCGGCGCGCTCGCGCAGATCGTGCTCGCCATCGTGCGCCAGGGTCTGCTGGTGGTGGCCGCGGGCGTATTGCCGCTGGCGGCAGCGGCTTCGGGCACCAATACCGGTAAACAGTCCTATCCCAAGCTGATCAGCTGGATCATCGCGTTCATGCTCTACAAGCCGGTGGCGGCGATCGTCTACATGATCGCCTTCGTCACCGCGGGCAATACCGATGATCTGACCTCGACGGCCGGTCTGCCCGACGCCGATCAGGCGCAGCGCATGCTGGTCGCCATCGTGCTGCTGTGCAGCGCGGCCTTCGTGCTCCCGGCGCTGATGCGCCTGGCCACCCCCGCCGTCTCCATCGTGGGCAGCGGTGGTTCGGGTCTGACCGCCACCACCGGCACCCTCGTCGGTGTCGCCGCGGTCGGCGCGGTCGGTACCCGCGCGGTGGCCGTGAAGGCAACGGCCGCACCGGGAGCCGCGGGATATGTCGGACCCGGCCGCGGCGGACGACCGCCGGGCGGTGGTCCGCGCGGTGGCGGCGGAGGCGGCGGTCCGCGACCGCCCGCACCGCGTCCGGCTCCGAGTGGCGGCGGCGCGGCGGCCGCGAATCCTTCCGGTCCGGGGACCTCGGGCGCAGTACCGTCAGGCGCGGCGCGGTCCGCGGCGAACCGGGTCGCCCAGGTCCGGGCGGCCACCGCCAGCCTGAACAAGGCCGATGCCGCCGCCGGCGATCTCGCCGGTGACCGCTGGGCCAACCGCGCACCCGACCTCGGCAGGAGCACCATTCCGCGATGACGATGACCGATACCTACGAGCGCCGGGCCTACGGTCTGTGGCAGAAGCCGCGCAGCGCAGGACTTTTCGGTCTGCGCTGGGGCGAGACCCTGGTCGGTTTCGCCGTCGTGATCAGCGGCCTGCTCACGGCGATGATCTTCGGGCCGATGCCCGCGCTCGTCGTCGCGGTATTCGGTCTGATCGTGATGGTTCCACTGGTGTGGCGGACGGGGGGCCGCTCGGGCTACGAGAACGGATTGATGATGTTCCATTGGTTGCGCGGCCGCAGCAAGGGCGAGCACGTCTACCGCGGCGGCCGGTTCTCCCGGATTCCGGGCGGTGTGACCCGGCTGCCCGGGCTGATGGCGCCGTCGCGGCTCTACGAGGGCATCGACGCGGGCGGTTACAGCTTCGGCATGATCCACCTACCCCAATTCGGCCAGTACACGGTCGTTTTGCGGGCCTGGCCGCAGGGGCACGAGGCCGTCGATCAGCCGGTCATCGACCGCTGGGTGTCGGCCTGGGGCACCTTCCTGGCCTCGCTCGGCCAGACGTCGGACATCGTGGCGGTGGTACCGGTCATCGACACCGTGCCCGAGACCGGAAACCGTTTGCTCACCGAGGTTTCCGCGATCACCCGCCCCGAAGCGCCGGATCTGGCGCAGCAGGTCATGTACGAGCTGGCCACCGAACTGCCGCAGGAGCGAGTGCAACTGCTGCCGCGCGTGGCCATCACGTTCAAGGCGACAACCGCTGAGCGGCGCAAGAATCCGGCGGAGGAGGCGGTCGAGATCGGCCGTCGCCTGCCCGGTATCTGCGCGGCGCTGGCGGAGGCGGGCGTGCGCGCCCAGCCCATGTCGGCCGACGATGTCATCTCCTTCATCCGCCGCAGCTACGATCCGGCCTCGCAGGCCGATCTCGAGGTGGCGGCGGGCGAACCCGGTGGGCACGGGCTGGATTGGGCCGATGCCGGACCGGTCTCGCATGAGGAGCGCTGGGATCACTTCATCCACGACGGCGGCCGCTCGGTCACCTGGGAGATGGACACCGCACCCGAGGGCGCGGTGGACGAGCGCGTGCTGCAGCGCCTGCTCGCCCCGAATCCCGAAGTGCCGCGCAAGCGCGTGACCATCGTGTACCGCCCGCACTCCGCGGGCGACGCCGCCCAGATCGTGGACGACGATTTCAAGAACGCGCTGGTGGCGCAGCAGAGTGAGCGCGGTGTCGTCTCGGCGGCGGCGTCCATTCGCGTCGGCGCCACCCAGCAGGCGCGTGAGGAGCAGGCCAGGGGTCACGGTGTGACCCGCTTCGGGGCGCTGGTGACCATCACCGAACCCCTGCGCGGCGATCTGCCGCGCATCGAAGCCATTACCCGCGATCTGTCCACACAGTCGCGTTTGAAGATCCGGCGCTGCTATCGCTACCAGGCGGCGGCCTTCGCGGCCTCGCTCGGCTGCGGGGTGATCCTGCCGGAACACGCGACAATTCCGAAAGCGCTTGCGGGGTAACCCTTCATGCCACGTGACTTCGAACCTCCGGTCCGGGAACGCGATACCGCGCCGCCCGCCCGCCGTTCCACGCGCCGGGACACGCCCCCGGAACCGGACCTCATCCCGGAGGATCCGGCGCTGCCGGTGACCCGCGTGGCCCGCGATGAACACCGCCCGCGCCGCGGCACCCTGCCGGATCGCCGCATGCTGCGCCGCGATCCGCTTCCCGACGGTCCGGTGCAACTCGGCCCGGATCCGGAATCGGCGGAGCCGGAACAGCATTCGAATTCGGAGACGCCCGCGGGCCCGGATGCGCGGAACCGGGAGGAGCTCGCCGGCACGGCTGCGGAGTCGCGGCCGGAGCCCGAGGTGGTTGCGCCGGAACCGGAGCCCGATCCGTGGTCTCGGGCCGGGCTCGGCGGAGTCGCGGATAGTGCTGTGCCGGAACTGTTCTCGGAACCGGAGCCGGAACTCTCCGCCGAGGAGGCGCAGGATCGCGCACGATCCACCGATGCGCTGCGATCGAGTGCGAGCTGGTCACTCGGCCGCCGGAAGAAGTTGCCCAGTCTGGAGCCCGAACCGTATTCGGGGCCGGAAACGGTGTCTCGCACCGAGATCGGCAGGTCCGAGGGCGCGAACGCGTCCGCGGCGGACACGGCGGGCGGACCGGAATCCGCCGATGGCTCGAAACAGTCGGAGCGCGAACGCGCGCCCCGCGCGGCGGAGGGGATGCGCCCGCGCGGTTCGGATCGAGTCGAGGGGGAGCGCATGGACGAGGACCACACGCGAGGGTTAGCGGGTAGTGAGACCGCGGCCACGCTGGAAGCGGAAACCGCCGGGCGCGAACGGACTCCGGGACACGACTCCGGGGAAGCCGCGGTCAGTGCGCGGCGGTCGCGCGGGACCGAGGGTGCGACGGCCGAGGGTTCGGCGCACGGTACGGAATCGGATCCGGCGATCCGGCGACGGGAAACGCCGCCGGGCCGGGAGGTCGCGCGCCGCGCCGACGCGGGCGATCGGACGGCCGATCCGGCCGGACGGGAACACCGCCGCGCGGCGGGGCCCGAGCGGGAAGGACGACGCGGTGAGGGCCGGGACGCCCCGCGCGGTAGCGGAACCGAGAGTGTGCGCGGTCGCGGTCGCGAGTCGTCCCCGGGTGACGGCCGCGATATCGCGGGCGATGGGCACGAACGCGGGCATCGGGAGGGATACGACGCCACCCGCGGTGACGGTCGTGAACCCGGCCGCAGGCGCGCTGACGGTCGAGATGCGAGCCAGGGACGCGAAATCCCGCGTGGCGACGGTCGTGCGGCCGGGCGCAGCGAGATTCGCGGTGAGCGCGGTGAGGTTCGCGAGGGCCGCGGGGAGCGTGACGGGCGCGGTGAGGTTCGCGAAGGCCGCGGGGAGCGTGACGGGCGCGGCGAGGTTCGTGACGGGCGCGGTGAGCGCGACGGGCGGGCCGAGGCGCGCGAGGGTGCGCGAGATCCGCAGCGCGCCGCGGGAAGTGACGCGCGCACCGGTGCGGGCCGTAAGCGGCCCACCGATCCGGATCGGGTGCATTTGGGCGGGCGGACCGGTTCGCCCGGGCGTACCCGGCGGCCGCGGCCGGACGGTGAGCCGGGGGAGCGCACGGGGCGGGATCGGCGCGGCCGGACCGAACGCGGTGCGGCCGAAGCGCAGGGCCGCGGGTCCGCGGGTAAGGGCAAGGGCGAGACCAGGAGTGAGCGCGCCGAGCGGACCAAGGCCGCGAAATCGGCTGCCGCCAAACGCCGTGCCGCCGCGAAGAAGAAGCAGAAGCAGGCCGGTCCGAAGCTGCTCGATGATTCGACGCGCGCCAAGCTCGAGGTCATCACCCGCGAGCAGAACGGGCTCGGTGCGCTGTGGGCGACCTTCCGCCTGCACACCGATGATCTGCGGCGGCGCAATTTCGCGGCGCGCGCGGAGCGCATGGAGTACGGCAGCTTCGACGAATTCGACCGCACCACACAGCAATTGACCGATCGCGGCTATATCGGCGCGGGCGGCGGGCGAATGAACGTGGTGGGCAGGCCGGTGGAGTACCGGGCCACCACCGCGCAGGTCGCGGGCCTGTGGCCGTGGTCGGTGGGCGCGGGCGCGCCGCTGATCGGTACGCCGCTGGGTTCGCATCTGCATACCGGCGCACCGGTGTGCTTCGACCCGATGAACTGGTTCATGCGCGGCAGCTTCATCACCGCGCCGAGCCTTTTCGTGCTGGGGCTCAACGGTTTCGGCAAATCCTCGCTGGTGCGCCGGATCGTGCTCGGCGGTGTGGCGCAGGGCATCACCCCGCTCATCCTGGCCGACGTCAAGCCCGACTACCGCAAGCTGGTGGAACTGGTCGGCGGTCAGGTCATCGATCTGGGTTACGGCCACGGCAAACTGAATCCGCTGGCCGCGGGCGTGCTGGGTTCCATCGTCCCGATGCTGACCGAGCTGCCCGCACTGCACACCCAGGTGATGCAGGAGTTGCGCGCCCGCCAGGTCACCCTGGTCGCGGGTCTGGTGGAGCTGGTTCGCGGTGCGCGCGTACGGGATTACGAGGAGACCCTGCTGGCCACCGCGCTGCGCATCCTCTACCGCCCGGGCAGCGCGTTCACCCCGGACAAGCCCCCGATCATCGAGGATCTGCTCACCGTGATCGTGGCGGGCGGTGATGAACTCCAGCTCGACGCGGGCGCGGACAATCCCGACGAATACCAGAACGCCATCAAGGGTCTGCGCCGCTCACTGCGCGCGCTCACCCAGGGTCCGTTCGGCGCGGTCTTCAACGGCCAGACCACAACTCCCATCGACACCACCGCCACCGCGGTCTGCATCGACGTCTCGCATATCCCGAGCGGTGACAAGAAGCTCAAGGCCGCGGTCATGCTGGCCTGCTGGGCTGACGGTTTCGCCTCGGTCGAGGCCGCGCACGTGCTGGCGGACGCCGATCTGGGTCCGCAGCGCTACTTCCAGGTGGTGATGGACGAGCTGTGGCAGGTGCTCGGCCTGGGCGACTTCATGGTCGACCGCGTGGACGAATTGACCCGTCTGCAGCGCGGTATCGCCACCTCGCTCATCATGATCAGCCACACCATCAAGGATCTGCAGGCCCTGGGTTCGGAAGCCGCCATCGCCAAGGCGCTCGGCTTCCTGGAACGCGCCCGCGCCAAGATCTTCGGCGCGCTACCGGCCGAGGAGATCGCCCGCCTGGACTCCACGGTCCCGTTCACCTCCGCCGAGGAGGATATGGTCACCAGCTGGTCCGCGCCGCAGGCGCTGACCGGTGAGGCGCTCAAACCGGGGCAGCAACGCCCGCCCGCGCCCGGCACCGGCAAATTCCTGCTCAAGATCGGTGAGGACCGGCGCCCCGGTATTCCGTTCCACATGGAGTTCACGTGGTCCGAGAAGGAAAGCGGAATCCACGACACCAACCAGCGGTTCAGTGAATTCACCGAATCCACCGCCCGCCGCGGCACCGACGACGGGAGTGTTACCGAATGATGCCGCACAGGTCCTACCGAAGAGTGTCGCCGGAAGTGCGCCAGGCCGCCGTCGAGCAGGTCATCGCACTCACCGGAAAACTGCGCTCGGAATCCGAGGCATGCCGGGTGGTCGCCGAACAGATTGGCGTGCACACCAATTCGGTGCGCAACTGGGTTCGCGCCGCCGAAACCCCCGGCCTGGAACAGATGGACGCCACCAACCTGCGCCGCAAAGTAGCTCTGCTGCAACAGCAGCTGGCCGCCGCCGCGGAAATGAACCGCACCCTGGTGGAAACCCTCTACGACGCCAAGCGGGGCATGTGACCGCGGGCCGGGTGACCCTATGACCGCACCGCCGGTACGCGGACACGCCGGGCCGGGAAACCCGCTGGTATGGCCCGGGTGTCGGTCACAGCGTCTAGCCTGGATATCAGGTCCGCAATCGCGCGAACAGCGCGCGACGGCCGGTGCGGCAACCGTACGAAGGACTGGGCAACGCACGAAACTGGTGGTGATGCTGGTGCTGAGCGTCGCAATGCTGGTGTCCGCGTGCAGTAGTGGCAGTGACGGTGATTCCACGCCGAGCAGGCTGAATCCGCCGACATCCACCACGCGCCTGCTGCAGAGTGCCCCGGCACCGGACCCGACCACCGCGGACGGAGTCGCGGTGGCGGCGCTGCGCGAGATATTCACCTGGTATCCGGTCACCGAAACCCAGAGCGCGTCGCTGGGCCGGGCGCGGAAATGGCTGGGTCCCACGCTCATCCGTACACTGGACACACCACCCACCAGCGCCGAAATGCCGAAGGCGACGCTGCAGTGGGCCGACTGGGCCAAGGCCGGAGCGCATATAGAGGCGTTCGCCTTCGCTTCGGGTGAGACCGCACCACCCGGGGCGGATCCCAATCGGGCGCAGTACAAGATCGGTATCGAACAGACGGTCGTCTATCCGGACGGGCGGCGCAGCCCGCTCCCGGCCAGTACGGTCGTCGCTACCGTCGTACGAACCAACGGCACCTGGCAACTCGACGGATTCCGTTGAGCGGCAACGACATACAGGTCATCTGAGGAGGCTGGAGATGGCGAAAGCACCGGTGAAGGATCCGGCCGAAGCGGGCCCGGACCATCAACTGAACATGATCTACGCGGGCTTCGCGGTCTTCGGAACCCTGTGGCTGGCAATCCAATTGGGCAATCTGCTGTCCACACCGAAGCAGGATGTGCCGATCAACCCGATCGCCATCGGCGTCGCCCTGGCCAAGGGCAAGCTGGAATGGCGCTGGAGCTCGACCATCATCGTGCTGCTGGTGATCGCCGCCGCGCTCGGATACCAGCTGTACAAGCGCAGGGCCAAGGCGCGCAAGGCCATCGGGCGACTCCCGGTCGACGACAAGGCCGACGTCATGGGCAATGGCGGCGCGATCAAGGCGCTCACCGATGCCGGTGTGCGTGAGAAGGCCGAACAGCTCGGTATGCGCCTGGGCCGCGAGGATATGCCCGGCGTGCCGATCGGCATGTCCGTCGCGGACGGCTGCATGCTCTACGGCTCGTACGAGGATCTGCACATCGACATCTGGGGTCCGCGCCAGGGCAAGACCACCTCGCGGGTCATCCCGGCGATTCTCGCCGCCATCGGCCCGGTGCTGGTCACCTCCAATAAGCGCGATGTCGTCGATGCCACCCGAGATGTGCGCGACAGCAAGGGCAGTCCGATTTTCATCTTCGATCCGCAGGACATCGCGGTCGATCCGATGAACTCCGATGACCGCGCCCGCACCTGGTTCTGGGATCCGCTGGCCTGGGTCGACGCCCGCAGCGACGGATGCGAAATGCGCGCCGCCCGTTTGGCCGGACACTTCGCCGACGGCGATGACAGCTCCGGTTCGGTCGCCACCTCCACCGACAGCTTCTTCGATCAGGAAGCCGAGGATCTGCTCGCCGGTCTGTTCCTGGCCGCCGCGGTGGACGAGCGCCCCATCACCCAGGTATGGGAGTGGGTCACCAACCCGCAGGACACCGAACCGATCGAATTGCTGCGCCGCTCCGGCCGTTTCCACTTCATGGCCTCGGGTCTGGCACAGCAGTACAACGTCGACGAGCGCACGCGCAGTGGCGTTTTCGGCACCGCCAAGAAGATGGTGCGCTGCCTCAAGCTGTCGAATGTGCACCGCTGGATCACCAAGGAATTCGGCGGTCAGCAGTTCGACGAACTCGCCTTCATCCGCGATAACGGCACCCTGTACTGCCTTTCGCTCGAAGGCCGCGGTTCGGCCGCACCACTGGTCAGCGCGCTCACCGAGGCGGTCATCGACGTCGCCACCCGCGAGGCGTCCCGCTCACACGGCGGCCGCCTGGAGATCCCGCTGCTCGCGGTGCTCGACGAGGCCGCGAACGTGGTGCGCTGGAAGGATCTGCCCAAGCAGTACAGCCACTTCGGCTCGCGCGGCATCGTGGTCATGACGGTGTTGCAGTCGTGGGCGCAGGGCGCCCGCTGCTGGGGTGCGGACGGTATGGAAGCGCTCTGGGCCGCGGCCAATATCAAGGTGCTCGGCAGCGGTGTCGACGATACGAAATTCCTCACCGAACGCTCCGAGGCCATCGGCGATTACGACAGCATCTCCCAGTCCGTCTCGGAATCCTCTGGCGGCAAGAGCTATTCGCGTTCGCTGGGCTCCTCGCGCACCTTCAGCGTGAACGGCCTGGCCACCCTGCCGCGCGGGCGCGCCATCGTATTCTCCTCCGGCACACCGGCGGTGCTGGTGCGCACCGTGCCGTGGTGGGAGGGTGAATACAACGAAGAGGTGAAGAAGTCGATCACGCATCACGATCCCTCACCTCGCCGCAAGACCGAAATCGTTGATCTGATCGGCGCGCCGTCGCTGATCAAGGCAGAGCCGGCGAGCGACGCCGGGCAGATTGAGGAGGTCCGGCCGCTGTGAACGAACAGCAGGAAACACCGATGGTCTACGCCAGCGTGGTGGAGTTCGTGGAGAACTACCTGAGCCTGGTGTACCGGCGGCAGGTGACCGATATCAGCGATACCGTCTGGTGCCCGGAATGGTGGAAGCACGCCGAGGCGGTGGCGCGCCTGGATGCCATGTGGCGCGCATGGGAGCATTTCCGCAAGGACGGCAAAACCGGTCTGTCGGTGTGGTTCTTGGATCACGCCGATCCGCATATGGCGAAACTGTTCGACCCCAAGGGGCCGTTCAAGTACTGCAGCGTGCGCAACGGCCATAAGGACATGCTCACGCCGCTGCCGTTGAAGTCGCCGGTGGGCGGACTGTTCAGCGATCCCACCATGGGTGATTTCCGGATGTAGCACGCGGATCACCCCGGGCGGACAACGGGCCGAATCGGGGTCGCGCTGTCGGAAGCTATGTGGCGGATCGTGTTTCGACGCGATCCGCCGCTTCGCTTTATCGAGCCGAGTGGATCAGGAACGAACGCGTTCGCGCCCGCGGGCTTCCTGTTCCCGGGCCCGGCGCTGTGCCACCGCGGCCTCCTGCTCCTTGGCGCGCACGGCCTCGGCCGCGGACTGCGCCTGCCCGACCTCCATCAACATGCGCACCGCCGCCAATTCGGGAGCGATACCCATGCGCGAAAGATGTTGGGCCAGAGCGGTTCGGCGCTCGACGGAGTCATAGCGCACCAGGGACTTGTTCATCGCGGCCTGGGTCGCGGCCATACGGGTGGCCTCGGCCTGCGCGGCGAACCGGTCCTTCTCGAGGGATACACCCTTGTCGAGCGGCGGCTTCTCGATCATCCGCGCGAGAGCCACATTGCGCGGATCCTTGGCCTTGGCATCCGCTGCTTCCCGGAGCTGACGCTCACGGGCTTCCTTCTGCCGGGCTTCGGTGACTTTGACGCGGGCTTCCGCCTCTTTCTGGCCACGTTCCCGGGTTCGCAGCGCGACAAGTGTCGCGAGCTGCAACATTTGCCTCATCATCGCCGCGGTTTCGCGGCCGATGTCGTCGAGTTCCTCGGCCATCGCATGCTCCCCGATGCTGCAGTGATCACTATGGATGATTGTGGTGCTTCGTCACGGACATCGCCACACGAACGGTAATTCGGGTAGTCATGTCCCGCCTGCAAACGTGGACACCGAGAGCACTTGGAGGCGTTGGGGTTACTGCCCGTTGGGGGTTGCCCGGTGGGCTGTACTACGCCGCTTCGTACTCCGTTCTACGAGATTACCAGCGAAAACTCGGATACCGCCGCACGCGCGCGTCGCGATACAGCATATATCGCACAATTCCGGCAGTGTGCGGAAAACTCAGGATTTTCTTTGGTTAGGAAAGCCTTACACAGAAGGTTCGGTGGCCGCTTCCAGCACGTTTCGCCGGAAACCAAACGGTCCCGGTGTCGAGTGACACCGGGACCGAAAGACCATGCCGGTCAGTCGTTTTGGGGCGATCAGTCGATTTTGACCGACTTGATGGATACGTTGTCGACCGGCGCGCCGTCCTGTCCGCCGCCCTGCACGCCCGCGGCCGCGATCTTGTCGAGCGTGGCCAGACCGGCCTCGTCGACCGTGCCGAAGATGGTGTACTGCGGCGGCAACTTGGAATCGCCGTAGACCAGGAAGAACTGGCTGCCATTGGTTCCCGGCCCGCTATTGGCCATGGCCAGCGTGCCGCGCTTGTAATCGATCGGGGTGTCCGCCGCCGGATCCATCGGGCTGATCCCGGCGGTCGGGTACTCATTGTCGAACTCGTAACCGGGGCCGCCCGAACCGGAGGCGCTGGGATCGCCGCACTGCAGCACCTTGAGGCCCTCGGTGGTGGTCATCCGGTGGCATTTGGTGTCGTCGAAGAACTTCTGGTTCGCCAGATTCTCGAAACTCTTTACCGTGCAAGGGGATTGCTCGGCGTTCAGCTGAACCGGGATCGGTCCCTCGGTGGTGTCCAGGGTTGCCTTGGCGTTCTTCACATCCGAGAGCTTGCCCACCTTGCCGGGCTTGTCCACCGGGCGCGCGGCCGGCGACTGCGCGGCGCGGAAATCACACGCGCTCGCGGTCGTATCGGCGTCATCGCCCTTGGTCCAGTAGTAGATGCCGACACCCGCCGCGACCGCGACCACGACGCCCACCGCGGAGGCGAGGATGGTCATCTGCTTGCGCTTGCGCGCCCGCTGGGCCCGGCTGGCGACCTGACGCTCCAGCTTCCGTTTCGCCGCAGCGCGTCGCTGTTCATTGCTCGGCACTAGCTAGTCCCTCCGTATCGGTTGCTTCCGGGCTAAGAGTGTGCCATCAGTTCCTGAGACAATCCCTTATAACCGCTGCACGATAACCGGTTGGACTTGCGGAAGCACCATGGGGAAAACTGGACGCCGTGACCAAGACCAGCAGCTTCCGTGCCCCGAAGGGTGTGCCCGACTATCTCCCGCCCGTATCGACGGAGTTCATCGCCGTGCGCGACGCGCTCATGAACACCGCTCGACTGGCCGGATACGGGCATGTGGAGCTGCCGATCTTCGAGGAGACCGCGCTCTTCGCGCGGGGTGTCGGCGAGTCGACCGATGTGGTCTCCAAGGAGATGTGGACCTTCGCCGATCGCAACGGTGAGAGCTTCACGCTGCGGCCCGAAGGCACCGCCGGTGTCATGCGCGCGGTCATCCAGCACGGGCTCGATCGCGGGCAGCTGCCGGTGAAACTCGCCTACGCCGGGCCGTTCTTCCGCTACGAACGACCGCAGAAGGGTCGGTACCGGCAGTTGCAGCAGGTCGGCGTGGAGGCCATCGGCGTGGACGATCCGGCGTTGGACGCCGAGGTCATCGCCATTGCCGATCGGGGTTTCCGCTCCCTGGGCCTGGACGGCTTCCGCCTGGAACTGACCTCGCTCGGTGACGACTCCTGCCGCCCGCAGTACCGGGAGTTGTTGCAGGAGTTCCTGTTCAAGCTCCCGCTCGATGAGGAGACGCGCCGCCGCGCCGAGATCAACCCGCTGCGGGTGCTCGACGACAAGCGTCCCGAGGTCAAGGAGATGACCGCGGGCGCGCCGCTCATGATCGATCACCTGTCCGAATCCGCCAAGGCGCACTTCGATCTGGTGCTCGGCTACCTGGACGCGCTCGGCGTGCCGTACGTGGTCAATCCGCGCATGGTGCGCGGACTCGACTACTACACCAAGACCACCTTCGAATTCGTGCACGACGGTCTCGGCGCGCAATCCGGTATCGGCGGCGGCGGCCGCTATGACGGACTGATGGCCGAACTCGGCGGTCAGCCGCTGTCCGGTATCGGTTTCGGCATCGGGGTCGACCGCACCGTGCTGGCCCTGGAAGCCGAAGGCAAGTCCGCCACGGACGGTTCCCGGGTGGACGTGTTCGGTGTATCGCTCGGTGATATCGCCAAACAGCGCCTGGTCGTGCTCGCCGCACAGTTGCGCGCGGCGGGCATCCGCACCGACCTCGCCTACGGCGGGCGCGGTGTCAAGGGCGCCATGAAGGCGGCCGACAAGTCCGGCGCCCGTTACGCATTGGTGCTCGGCGACCGCGAGGTCACCGAGGGCGAGATCGGGCTCAAGGATCTGAGCAATGGCGAACAGCGCCAGATCCCGCTGGACGAGGCCGTCGCCCGGGTGACCGCAGCCCTTGCGGGCCAACAGGATTGATCGACCTTCCCGGACGGCCTGAGCGCCGTCCGGGAAGCACGGCCATATCCGGGCGGACAGACCGCTCCGACTGGTAGCGTCCCGTGCGGCGCGCGGCCAGTGCGCCACGCCCACCGGCGCGCCTCCCGGATGAATGCGCAACCGTGACTGAACAATCCGCACCGGGGCCCGTCGCCGAGATCGGGCTCGATCTGATCGCACCCGAGGTACTCGCGCCCGCACTGCGCCGATTGACGCTGGCGGCCATCGGGATCGGGGCGGGGGTGGGACTGCTGGCCGCGGTACTGGTGAGCTGGCAGGTGGGCCTCGCGGTGGGGCTGGTGCTCGGAGCACCGACCGCGCTCTACGCGATCGCCGTGCAGCGCAGGCGAATTCGGCTCTCCGGCACCGAAATCCGGGCCCGGACCTGGCGCGGGGAGAAACGGCTCGATCTGGCCGCCGCCACCGGGGTGGAAATCCTGGTGCATCCCGGCCGCCTGAGCCGAATCGTCCTGCGCGCCACCGCAGGACCCGATACCCGCATCGTCCCGCTCGGCATGTACACCGATACCGGTGAGGGTCGCGAACTGCACCCGCTGGGCTTGCGCAAACTGGCCGACGCGCTATCGGCCTGCCCGCTCGCCGCCGCCCTGGCGGTCTCCGATGTACTCATCCTGCAATCGCGGACCGAGGCGCGCGACGCCTACGCCGAGGAGCGGCCGCTGTACCGGGCGGTCCGGCTGGTGCGGGATCGGGACGCGGTGTCCACGATTGTGCTGACCGACGCCGATATCGCCCAATTGGCCCGCTGATCGCTGTGTCCGCGCCGCGCGGGTGGCCCGGTCGATCAAGGGCGCACACCCCGGCCACATCGGGGTTGCCACGCCATATCGGCGGGCGCGAAATACTCGCACGTCGCAGACTGCCGGAGGGTGCGGATTCGGGCGCGGAGCACCCGCCGCGACGCCCCGCGAGCGGTGTCCGGGGGTCCCGCGCGCGGTGTCTGATTGCTCACGAACGGCCTCACGAGCCGGGTGTTCGGACGGTGAGCACGGTTAGGGTTGGGGCGGAGAATCGACTACCGCTAGGAGTTCGTCGTGAGCACTGCCGCTCGGCCGGAGCCTGTGACCGTCACCGTTACCGGGGCCGCCGGACAGATCGCCTACGGGTTGCTGTTCCGGATCGCGTCCGGGGCACTGCTCGGGGCCGACACGCCGGTGCGCTTGCGACTGCTGGAGATTCCGGCGGCGGTGTCCTCGCTCGAGGGCGTGGCCATGGAGCTCGAGGACGGCGCGTTCCCGCTGCTGGCCGGGATCGATATCTCCGATGATCCGTGGGTCGGGTTCGACGGTGCGAATATCGCGCTGCTGGTGGGCGCGCGCCCGCGCACGGCGGGTATGGAGCGCGGGGATCTGCTCGCCGCCAACGGGCCCATCTTCACCGATCAGGGTGCGGCCATCAATGCCAATGCGGCGCAGGACATCAAGGTGCTGGTGGTCGGAAATCCGGCCAATACCAACGCTTTCATCGCCGCGAGCAACGCCCCCGACGTGCCCGCCGCGCGTTTCACCGCGCTGACCCGCCTGGACCACAATCGCGCGATCGCGCAGGTGGCGAAGAAGACCGGTGCGGCCGCGGCCGATATCGAGCGAATCGCCATCTGGGGCAATCACTCCGCGACCCAGTACCCGGATCTGAGCTATGCCACGGTCGGCGGTAAGCCCGCGCTCGAGTTGATCGGCGATCAGGCGTGGGTGGAGAACGACTTCATTCCGACCGTGCAGCAGCGCGGCACCGCGATCATCAAGGCGCGCGGCGCATCCTCGGCGGCGAGTGCGGCCAGCGCCGCCATCGACCACATCCACGATTGGGCGCTGGGCACCGCACCCGGTGAATGGGTCTCGATGGCGGTGCCGTCGGACGGTTCCTACGGTGTGCCCGAGGGTTTGATCAGCTCGTTCCCGGTCACCTGCGCCGATGGCGAATACCACATTGTGCAGGGCCTGGATATCGGCGAATTCTCCCGTGCCCGAATCGATCTCAGTGTCGCGGAGCTGGCGGCCGAGCGCGATGCGGTCATCGAGCTCGGCTTCGCCAAACGTTCCTGACCTAGCGCACCTTGGCGATGATGTTATCGCCGTACCACTTGATCTTGGTGATCTTCTCCTCCAGGGTCTCCGTATCGTGCTCCTTGGCGTAGGAGTTGCGGAAACCGACGATCAGATCGGTGATGCCCTTCTCCTCGACGCGCTTGACCCCGTCCGGGGTGTAGCCGTCGTAGGAGACGGCGTGGATCTCGAACTCGCCGGGATTGTCACGCTCACTGCGCAATTCGTTGATCCGGGCCAGATACTTGTCCAGCTCCTCGGCATTGCCGCCCGCGTGCATCCAGCCGTCGGTCAGGCGCACCGCGCGCTTGAGCGCGGCATCGCTGTGCCCGCCGACCAGGATCGGCAGCGGCTTGGTCGGCGCGGGGGTGAGCTTGATCTTCTGGATGTCGTAGAACTCACCGTGGTACTCGAAGTACTCGCCGGTGGACAGGCCCTTCACGATCTCGATGCATTCGTCCAGGCGCTTGCCGCGGCGCTCGAACGGTACGCCCATGATGTCGAAATCCTCCGGCCACGGGCTGATGCCGACGCCCAGGGCGAAACGGTTATTGCTCAGGCGCGCAAGCGAACTCGCCTGCTTGGCGACCAGCACCGGCGGGCGGATCGGCAGTTTGAGCACGAACGGGGTCAGCCGCAACGTGGTGGTGGCCGCCGCGATGGCCGCCGACAGCACGAAGGTCTCGATGAACGGCTTGTCCTCGAGGAATTCGCGGTTGCCGTCGGAGTTGTACGGATACTTCGAGTCCGATTCGGCCGGATAGGCAATGCTGTCCGCCACGGTGATGCTGTCGAACCCGGCCGCCTCGGCCGCCTGAGCGAGGGGGATGTAGTAATCCGGGTTGGTCATCGCCTCCGCATAGGTGAAGCGCATCGGGTTCGTCCTCTCGACGGTGAGCAAGTTCGAAAACTAGAACAGATTCTAGTTGTTGTCGTGATGCTAGCCCGATATCGGCCGCGGCGGCAGATGAACCGGCCGAAACCTGCCACCCGGCCGCGATATCGCTGAGGTGCAGCATTTGTTGTAGCGCAGCCGTCGCCGACCGGCCCGTGAGGGTCTCGGTAGCTGAGATGGCCCACCCGAGGGGGTTGCCTTTCGAATCTGCACCTTGTTCTAATCCAAGGCATGACCATCGCCATCACCGGATCCGGGTCGGGCATCGGAGCGGCCACCGCCGCCGCGCTCACCGCGGCGGGCCACGACATCATCGGCATCGACCTGCGCAATGCCGATGTGACCGCCGACCTCACCGATCCGGCAGCCCGCGCCGCCGCCGTCGAGGCGGTGCTGGAGCGTTCCGGCGGTGTGCTCGACGGCCTGATCCTGTGCGCCGGTGTCGGCCCGCACGTGCCGGACCCGAACTTCGTGGTCGAGATCAACTACCGCGCCACCATCGCCTTCCTGGACGCGCTGTTCCCCGCCCTCCAGAAGGGCGAATCGCCTGCGGCCGTGGTCGTTTCGTCGGTGGCCTCCACCCACATCAAGTGGGAGGACAATCCGATCAACAAGGGTACCGAAGCCGAATCCTTCGCCTCCGCAGGCGATTTCGCGGGCCAGTACGCCTACGCCTCCTCCAAGAACGCCGTTACCGTCGCGGTTCGCCAGCGCGCCGTCGAATGGGGTAACGCCCGCGTTCGCCTGAACACCGTCGCCCCCGGCAGCGTCGACACCCCGCTGCTGCAGGCCGGTATGGACGATCCGCGCTACGGCGACGCCATCCGCAACTTCGTCGCCCCCATCGGCCGCAATGGCACCCCGGCCGAAATCGCCTCCCTCATCAAGTTCTTGATCGGTCCCGACGCGGGCTTCATCCACGGCGCGCAGTTCGTCATCGACGGCGGTATCGACGCCCAGGTCCGCCCCTCGGCGGTCTGACCCGGCGCCGGGCGATCCCCGGCCCACGAACGGTGGCCGTCGCCCGCGAGGTGTACAAATCCGCAATCGGTCTCGGCCCCCACGATGCCGCGGTCCCGGAGCAGCTACTCCGGGACCGCGGCATCATTTCGTTCGCACCCGGCGTTGCCGGATCGGGTCAGAGTTGGTCCGAGGTGTGGTCGCCGGTGCTTTCGCCGTCGGGCTGACCGATGACTTCGGGGCTGGCCGCGCCGAGGTTGCCGGTGAGTTCGCTTTCGGCGGTGCGGCTTTGGTGGGGCTGGACGGTGCGGGAGGAATCCTGATCGGAGCCGCCGCGCTGGCCCGCACCCGCTGCCGGGGAGCCCATGAAGCCGGGGTTGGCGGGGCCGCCCATGCCGGGGGCTCCCGCCGCTCCGGAGCCGAAGGGGTTGGCCTGGGCGGCGATTCGGCCGCCGGGGACCGAGGAGCCGGGGCCGCCGGGGACCGAGGGGATGCCGCCGCCGAGGCCGCCGCCACCCGCGCCGCCGCCACCGGCCGCACCACCGCCGCCTCCGCCCAGGCCCGCGGCCTTGGTGTCGAGATCGGTGGGGGAGTTGGGGTTCGGGTTCGCCGGGGTGGTCGCGGACGGGTTGATCGCGCCCTCCAGGAGCGACTTGGCCTGTTCCAGGATGGGCTGGCCGACGTTCTGGGCGAGGGATTGGGCTACCTCGGCGGGGTTGACGCCGGTGCCGTTCCGGCCCAGGAGTTGGCCGATGACGGCGTTGAGTTGGGTGGTGTAGCCGGAGAGTTCGCCGTGGGTCAGGTTGACGACCGTGATGGCCGAGCCGAGATGTTCTGTGGCGGAAGCGATCAGGGCGGTCTGGCCCGGGGGAGTCAGGGCCACCGGGGCCAGTGCCGTGGCTTGTGCGGCGAAGGATTGGGCGATGGCGGTGAGCTGGATATTGCCGCGCTGCACCACCGCGGCGGCCTGTTCGGTGAGGGTGGACAGGTCGAAGCCGCGCTGGGTGGTTTCCTGACCGTGCGCCTGCGCCTGCTGACCCGCCGACTGCGCCTTATCGGAAGCCTGTCCCTGCCACAGTGATTCGACGGTTTTGAGCGCGCCGCCGCCGACCTGCACGGCGCTCTCGATGAATTTCGAGCCCTGGCTCAGCAGCGTCGCCGGGTTCACCGCGCCCAGGACGCCGGTGCCGAAGCTGTTGATCAGATCCAGGAACGGTCTGAACAGGGCGTCGATACCCGGAATCGCCGGGACGGACAGGCCCTTCATGAGGTCGCCGACCGGATCGGCGGGCAGCGGCGGCAACACCGGGTTACCGGTGGCCCGGGTGAACGCGGCCTGTGCGGCATCGAGCGCGGCGGGGACACTGTTCAGCGCGGTCTGGGCATTGCCGAGCACACCCTGGGCATCGCTCAACGCCCGTTGAGCTCCGGAGAGCACACCGTGCGCGGAATCGAGTGCGGGCGAGATCGCACCGTCCAGCACCGAGGCGGCATGCGTATCGCCGCCGGAACCGCCCGGAAAATGCGGCAGGCCACCCGCGAGCGGGGTGCCGTCCTGCTCGAATTCCTTGCGGGACAAGGCGAATGCGGGCGGTTCGAAGTCGGCGATATCGGCGGGGAGATCACCGAGCGGCAGCGTGGGCAGCGCACCGGGGTACATGGCAGGCAATGCATGGGCGGGATCGGCCATCGGAGCGATCGGATGGTGCATTCCGATCACGCCGGAATCGAGGGGCCTCATACCTGCTCGCCGATCCGGCTCGCCGCACTGCCCAGCCCGCTCGCGAAGGAGTCGTCGGTGGCGTCGTAGGTGGCGGCGGAACCGAAGGCGGTCTGCCCGATATGTGCGAATCTTTGGGACAGCGCGTTGATATCTCTATCGTGCAGTAGCTCGGCGACCGCGAAGCTGGCCAGGAAATCCGCGCCGATGAGCCCGAAGACGGGTGTCATGGCGGCAACGTGCGAGGCCGTGTCGATGCCGCCGGTGGCGGCGATATCGGCGGCTACGCCGTGCTGTGCGGTAGCGAAGCCGCGGACCGCGTCGGTGTCGACCGAGAGATCGGCCATGGGAGCCCCCCAATCAGCGTGACTGGCATCGAGTCGAAAACACATGCGGTTGCGAATATAGCCCACCGAGAGTCCAGCTCGGCGTGCCGTTCGTCTCCACGCCGCAGGTAGAAGCGGTTTCCGGATCGTCGCCCGGCCGTTCTTGCAAATTAGAACAAGTTCTATATTCTTCATCACATGAAGGTCGCAGTCACCGGCGCCGCCGGGTTCCTTGGCACCAATTTGCTTCGCCTGCTTACGGATCGCGGTCACGAGGTGACTGCCATCGATCGCGTCCGCCCCGCCACCGATACGCCCGGCGTGACGTGGGTGAGCGGCGATGTGCTCGATCCCGCCTCGATGCGCAAGACCCTCGACGGGGCCGAGGTGGTCTACCACCTGGTGGCGCTCATCACCCTCGCGCACAAGAACGATCTGGCCTGGCGGGTGAACACCGAAGGCGTGCGCGTGGTCGCCGAGGCCGCCCTCGAGGTCGGTGCGCGCCGCATGGTGCACACCAGCTCCATCCACGCGTTCAACCAGTACACCTGCGGTGGCGTCATCAATGAGCGCGCGCCGCGGTCCATCGATCCGGAACTGCCGGTCTACGACCGCTCCAAGTTCCAGGGCGAGATCGAACTGCGCAAGGTCATCGACAAGGGCCTGGATGCGGTCGTCTGCAATCCGACCGGTGTGTATGGCCCGATCGACCACACCGATTCGCGCATCAACAAGACGCTCTGGGATGCCGCGCGCGGCCGCGTCCCGGTCATGATCAGCGGCGGCTTCGATCTGGTCGATGTGCGCGATGTGGCCGGCGGCCTGGTGCTCGCGGGCGAGCGCGGTAAGACCGGTGAGAACTATCTGCTCGGCGGCCACTTCACCAATATGTTCGACGCCACCCGGCTCGCGGCAGAGGTGAACGGAAAGATGAAGCCCGCCTTCGCGATTCCGGCCAAGCTGATCAACTCGCTGATGCCGGTGATGGAACCGGTCGCCAAGGCCATGGGCAGCGATCGCATCTCCAAGGCCGCCATGGGCGCGCTGCTGTCGGCTCCGATTGTGGAGCACGACAAGGCAACCGCCGAAATCGGTTACCGGCCGCGGCCTGCCGAGGAGACCATTCGCGATCTCGTCGCGTTCTACAACGGCCAGAATTTCAAGGTCGTCACGCAGAAGATCGCGTGACGCCAGCGGAGACGCTTGACTTACGCTAGAACAAATGTTCGACTTGGGTGGTGCGGTGGCAGAGCCAGACCTTGGAGGCCGATAACGGCGCGCTGCCCGGGCTCGAACGCGCGGGATTCGTTCGCAGCGTACAGACTCCGGACTTCGAAGGCATCACCTTCCACGAGGTGTTGTGCAAGTCCGCGCTGAACAAGGTGCCCGACGGCGGGAGCCTGCCGTTCAATTGGACGATCAACCCCATGCGCGGCTGCTCGCACGCGTGCACCTACTGCTTCGCACGCGGCACCCACGAATATCTGGATCTGGACGCGGGCGATGATTTCGACCGTCAGATCGTGGTCAAGACCAATGTCGCGGCGGTGCTGCGCCGGGAGCTGCACAAGCGCTCCTGGCATCGGGAAACCGTTGCGCTGGGGTCGAATACGGATCCCTATCAGCGCGCCGAGGGTCGTTACCGGCTGATGCCGGGCATCATCGGCGCGCTCGCCGAATCGGGGACGGGCTTCTCCGTCCTCACCAAAGGCACCCTGATGCGCCGGGATCTGCCGCTGCTCACCCAGGCGGCGCAGCAGGTGCCGGTGCATCTCGCGGTGTCCATCGCGATTCTCGATCCGGAACTGCACGCCAGTCTCGAGCCCGGTACGCCTTCACCGCGAGCGCGCCTGGAGTTGGTGCGCGCCTTGGCCGATGCCGGTTTCGCCGTGAATGTCATGGTGGCCCCGATCATTCCGTACCTCACGGACAGCCGCGCCCACCTCGATGAGTTGATCACCGCCATCGCCGATGCGGGCGCGGCGAGCGTGGTCGCATTCCCCATGCACCTGCGCGGCAGCACCCGCGGCTGGTTCCTCAATTGGCTCGCCGAACAGCACCCGGCGATGCTGCGCCGGTACCGGCAGCTGTATGGTCGCGGTGCTTCGGTGACACCGGAGTACTCCGCATGGCTACGCGGTCGGATCGAGCCACTGCTGGAGAAGCACGGTTTGAACGGCGAACGGCAGGCCGAACCCGAGGTGCGCGCCGCCGTATCGCAGACGCCCGACCCGCAACTGGCCCTGTTCGCCTGACGCCAGTCGCGCAATCTTTGCCTGATTCACCAATCTCTGCCCGTTTCACCGCTCACATCGCGGGCGTGCCGCGAATATAGCGGAGTAGTTTGGCGTTGGTACCTCTCACGGACGAGGAAGTGATGTAGGCGCATGGGAAACAGCGGTGCCCCAGAGAAATTGGAAAAGGTTGTAATTCGGTTCGCTGGCGACTCCGGCGACGGTATGCAGCTCACCGGTGACCGATTCACCCACGAGGCAGCCGCATTCGGCAATGACCTCGCCACCCAGCCCAGCTTTCCCGCCGAGATCCGCGCGCCCCAGGGCACGCTGCCGGGTGTTTCCTCATTCCAGATCCAGATCGCGGACTATGACATCCTCACCGCCGGTGACCAGCCCGATGTGCTGGTAGCGATGAATCCCGCTGCGCTGAAGGCGAATCTGGAGGATCTGGCGCGCGGGGCGACCTTGATCATCAATACGGACGAATTCACCAAACGCAATCTCGCCAAGGTCGGGTATGCCGGTGATCCGCTCACCGATGACACTTTGACCGATTTCGTGGTGCACAAGGTGCCCATGACTTCGCTGACTCTCGGTGCGACCGAACCGACCGGTGTGGGCAAGAAAGACGGTCAGCGCGCCAAGAATATGTTCGCGCTGGGATTGCTGTCCTGGATGTACGGGCGGCCACTCGGCGGCACCGAACAGTTCATGCGGGAGAAATTCGCCGCCACGCCGGATGTGGCCGAAGCGAATATCCTCGCATTCCGGGCAGGGTGGAATTATGGCGAAACCACCGAATCCTTCGCCACCACCTACGAGGTCGCTCCCGCGACGCTGCCCGCGGGCACCTACCGGCAGATCACCGGCAATACCGCGCTCGCCTACGGCATCGTCACCGCCGGGCAGCTGTCCGGGCTGCCGGTCTTCCTGGGGACCTATCCGATCACGCCGGCCTCGGACATCCTGCACGAGCTGAGCAAGCATAAGAACTTCGGCGTCACCACCTTCCAGGCCGAGGACGAGATCGCCGGAATCGGTGCGGCACTGGGGGCTTCGCTCGGCGGGGCGCTGGGGGTCACCAGCACGTCCGGTCCCGGACTGGCGCTCAAGAGCGAAACCATCGGCCTGGCCGTGATGACCGAACTGCCGCTGCTCATCGTCGATGTGCAGCGCGGCGGGCCGTCCACCGGACTGCCGACCAAGACCGAACAGGCCGATCTGCTGCAGGCGCTGTACGGGCGCAATGGCGAATCGCCGGTCCCCGTGGTGGCACCGCGTTCGCCCGCGGACTGTTTCGACGCCGCCGTGGAGGCCGCGCGCATCGCGCTCACCTACCGCACGCCCGTGCTGCTGCTCTCCGACGGCGCGATCGCCAATGGCTCCGAACCGTGGTCGATCCCCGAGGTGAGCGAAATGCCGCGCATCGACCCGGGATTCGAGCCCGCGGGCGATCCGGGCGATCCGTTCGAACCCTATGCCCGCGACCCCGAAACCCTGGCCCGTCCGCTCGCGGTGCCCGGTACGGTCGGGCGCGCGCATCGCATCGGCGGCCTGGAAAAGGCCGACGGCAGCGGCAATATCTCGTACGAGCCCGCCAATCACGAACTGATGGTGCGGCTGCGGCAGGCCAAGATCGACGGCATCACCGTGCCCGATCTCGAGGTCGAGGATCCCAGCGGGCGGGCCGAACTGCTGCTCATCGGCTGGGGCAGCTCCTACGGACCGATCGGCGAGGCGTGCCGCCGGGCGCGGAGGCGTGGCGTGCCGGTGGCGCAGGCGCATCTGCGGCATCTGAACCCGTTCCCCGCCAATCTCGGTGCGGTGCTGAAGCGCTATCGCACCGTGGTCGCACCGGAGATGAACGGCGGCCAGCTCGCCATGCTGCTGCGCGCCCGCTATCTGGTCGATGTGCAGCCGTGGACAAAGATCGCCGGGCTGGCCTTCTCGGCACAGGAACTCGTCGGCGTCATCGACGCGGCACTGGACGGATCCATCGCGGAGATGGAACAGGCCAAGGCCTTCGCCGCCCGAGCGCGGGCCACCTACCGCACACCAGGGGGTAACGCATGACCATCCTCGAAAACCCGTTCGTGGGAACCGATCTCGGCCTGACCGGGCTGTCCGGGGTACCGCGCGCGGACGGACCGCAGAAGGCCAAGGACTACACCACCGATCAGGAGGTGCGCTGGTGCCCGGGCTGCGGTGACTACGTCATCCTCGCCACCGTGCGCGGCTTCCTGGCCGATCTCGGGCTCGAACGCGACAACCTCATGTTCGTCTCCGGGATCGGATGCTCGAGCCGCTTCCCGTATTACCTGGAGGCGTACGGGATTCACTCGATTCACGGGCGTGCGCCCGCCATCGCCACCGGGCTCGCGGTCACCCGGCCGGATCTGTCGGTATGGGTGGTGACCGGTGATGGTGACGCGCTGTCCATCGGCGGCAATCATCTCATTCACGCGCTGCGGCGCAATGTGAACATGACGATCCTGTTGTTCAACAACAGGATCTACGGGCTCACCAAGGGGCAGTACTCGCCGACCTCGGAGACCGGCAAGGTCACCAAATCCACGCCGATGGGGTCGATCGACCATCCGTTCAACACGCTGTCGGTGGCGCTCGGTGCCGAAGCCACCTTCGCCGCACGGGCTTTGGACTCCGATCGGGCCGGGCTCAACGAGGTGCTGCGGGCCGCGGCCGAACATCGCGGCACCTCATTCGTGGAGATCCTGCAGGACTGCCCGATCTTCAATGACGGTTCCTTCGACGCGCTGCGCCGCGACAACGCCGAATCGCATTTGATCCGGCTGCGGCACGGTGAACCCATCCGGTTCGGGGCCGAGAGTGAATTCGCCGTGGTGCGAAGCGGTTTCGGGCTGCGCGTGGTGCGCGCGGACAGCGTCGCCGACTCCGAGATCGTGGTGCACGACGCGTACACCGATAATCCGGAATACGCGTACGCGCTCTCGCGGCTCTCGGATCAGGACCTGTCACACGTGGTGACCGGCGTCTTCCGCAGCGTCGCCCGCTCCACCTACGACGACGGTGTGCGCGCCCAGTTGGAGACGGCGGCCGAACGCAAACCGGTACAGGAGAATTCGCTCCAGCACCTGCTCACCGGCCGCGAAACCTGGACGGTCGCCTGAGCTTTCGATCACCGGGAAGGCGTTCCGCAGGCGCTGGGGCATATCAGCGAAGTGCTTGCGGGACGCCTTTCGCATGTCTGTCGCACAACACCATTGCATGGGTATATGTACGACCGTATGCTTACTTTCATGACCGCATTAGCGCACCCTTTGACCGAGGACACGGATCCGTATGTCCTGCCACCCACCGAACTCGCCGCACTGCTGTTCGACGCGCCCTGGCGGCGGTACGCGGTATTCGGCGACAGCCTGTCGGTGGGCGCAGGTGATGTCATCCCGGGTTACGCGGATCTGGGCTGGCCTACCCGCGTCGAGCGGGTGCTGCGCATGGTCGGCCCGGATCTGGAGTACCTCAATACCGCTCGCATCGGGGCCACCACCGCGCAGGCGCTGGCCGAGCAGGGCGAGCGCATCCACGATTTCGCGCCCGATCTGCTGCATGTGAACAGCGGCGCGAACGATATCGTGCGGCGCGAGCTCGATTGGGAGCAGATCGAGCACGGTCTGCGCACCATGTACCGATTCGCCGCGGCCACCCGCGCCCAGATCGCCGTGTACACCCTCGGTCGCGCCTTCGTCATCCCGGTCTTCCCGGATTGGGGCGACCGATTGCGCAGGCTGAACGACCTCACCCGCACGCTCGCTCGCGAATTCGATGCCGTCCTGGTGGATTCCGAGGACCACCCGCTCAATGACCGCCCGAACCTGTTGAGCGAGGACGGAATCCATTTCTCCACCTCCGGCCAGGCCATCCTCGCGACGCTCATGGTCCGGGAACTCGCGCATCGCCTGGCCTGATCCGGCCCAAAAAATTTTAGGGAAACTAGCTATGGTTGAGTCTAGTCAGGCTCTGGTATCGCCACCCGTCCGGGATCGGTCGAATCTCATTCTGCTGGTGCTGTGTTCGGCGGCCTTCATGGCGATGCTGGACACCTTCATCGTCAACGTCGCCTTCACCGCCATCGGCGACGGCTTTCCGGGATCATCGCTCGCGGATCTGAGCTGGGTGCTCAACGCCTACACCATCGTGTACGCGGCGCTGCTCATACCGGCCGGACGGCTGGCCGACCGATACGGCCGCAAACGCGGATTCCTCACCGGCCTGGCCGTTTTCACGGCCGCGAGCGTGGCGTGCGCCCTCGCACCGAGTCTGTGGTCGCTCATCGGATTCCGCGCGCTCCAGGCGGCCGGGGCGGCGCTGCTCACACCCACCAGCCTCGGACTGCTGCTGACCGCGCTACCGGTCGAACGCCGCGCGACCGCCGTGAAGATCTGGGCCACCTCGACCTCCCTCGCCGCCGCGATCGGCCCGATCATCGGCGGGGCGCTGGTGCAGCTGTCCTGGCAGTGGGTGTTCCTGGTCAATGTTCCGGTCGGGGTGATCGCCATGGTCGCGGCGGTCTACGTGGTGCCCGATCTCGGAGACGCTGTGGCAGGCCGGATTCCGGACCTGCTGGGCGCGCTGGTGCTGGCGCTCGGGCTCGGTGCGCTGGCGCTGGCCTTGGTCAAGGGGCAGGAGTGGGGCTGGTCCGGGACGTCGACGCTCATCGCCTTCGCCGTGGCCGCCGCCGGATTCGGCACGGTGATCGTGCGGGTGCTGACCCACGTCATGCCGATCGTGGATCCGGGACTGCTGCGGGTGCGCACCTTCTTCTGGTCGAACATCACCGCGCTGCTGTTCTGTACGGCGTTCGGCGCCGTATTGCCCAGTGCGGTACTGCGATTGGAGACCGGTGCGCACTACAGTGCCCTGACCACCGGTCTCGCGCTCGCGCCGGGGCCGCTCATGGTCATGGTCTTCGCCGTGGCCGGACAGCGCCTCACCCGGCGCGGCTGGCCCGCGAATCGCATTGTCGCCCTGGGCAATGCGCTGTTCGCCTGCGGCGCGGTGCTGTTGGCGGTGAGTGCGGGCGCGGAGGTCGACTACCTCACCCGGGTGCTGCCCGGCTGGATGATCATCGGTGTGGGAGTGGGGTTTTCACTGCCCAGCCTGCTCGCCGCGGCGACCGTCGGCCTGCCGCCCGCGCACGTGTCGAGCGGCAGCGGTGTGGTCAATACCAGCCGCCAGCTCGGCTACGTCTTCGGCGTCACCATGCTCGTCGCCATCCTCGGCACGCTGAGCGCCGACGCGGGTGCCGCCGTCACCGGGTTCACCCGCGCCTGGTGGGCCATCGCCGCGGTGGCACTGCTGAGCACGCTCACTGCGCTCGGCACTACCGCACGCGCCGAAGCGATTGCCTGACAGCGCTGTTCGCGACTACTTCAGGCCGGGCGGATTGTTCAGATCGCGCGCCGAGAAGGTGTCGCACATCTTGATCTGCCCGGACTTGTAGCCCGAGAGGAACCACTTCTGGCGTTCCTCGGACGAACCGTGCGTCCAGGCTTCGGGATTCACGCGACCGGTCGACGCCTTCTGAATGCGATCGTCGCCCACGGCCGAGGCCGCGGAGAGACCGTCGTTGATGTCGTTGTTGGTCAACGGCTTCAGGAACGGCTGATCCGAACCGGGTGCGGGCAGCTTATCGGCGTAGTACGCCCACACGCCCGCATAGCAGTCGGCCTGGAGTTCGGTGCGGACCGCACCGGACTCCGGACCCTGCGGATCACGCTGCGCCCGATTGATATCGCCGAGCAGGTTCTGGATGTGATGGCCGAACTCGTGCGCCACCACGTACTCCTGCGCCAGCGGTCCGCCGCTCGCACCGAAGCGATCCTTGAGTTCCTGGAAGAAGCTGGTGTCGAAGTACGCGGTCTGATCGGCCGGGCAGTAGAACGGCCCGACCGCCGAGGACGCGCGGCCGCAGCCGGTGTTCACCTGACCGGAGAACAGCGTCACCTTCGGGTCGACGTATTTCTTGTTCACCTGCTTGGGCAGTTCGGTGCTCCACACCGCGTCCAAGCTCTGCACCGTCAGCACCACGCGACAGTCCACGTACTTGTTCGCGTCCGCACCGGTCTTGCAGTGATCGGGTGTTTTCACCGATCCGCTGTTGGCATTGCTGTCCGCACCCGTGAACTGTCCGAGCACACTCCCCGGATCGCCACCCAACAGCAATGTCGCTATCAGCACGATGATGCCCACGGCACCACCGCCGAGAACCAATCCGCCGCCCATGCCCGGTCCGCCACCGCCGCCGGAAACCCGGTTCGGGTCGATCTGCAGGCCCTCGTTGAAGGTCATACGCACTAGCTTGGCACGGCCGCACGGATATCGGTTTCCACTCGGGAAACGTGTCTCACTACGATGGGAGCGCACCCGGCGGACCCCGCGGTGTTTTCCAGCCCATCGAAAGGATTCCCGTGCTGCGCACCCACTTGGCTGGTTCGCTGCGAAGCGAGCAGGCCGGTCAGACCGTCACCCTCACCGGATGGGTGGCCCGGCGTCGAGACCACGGTGGCGTGATCTTCATCGATCTGCGTGATGCGTCGGGCGTGTCGCAGGCCGTCTTCCGTGAGGGCGAGCCCGCCGAACAGGCCCATAAGCTGCGCAACGAGTTCTGCGTGAAGGTCACCGGTGTGGTCGAGAATCGGCCGGCCGGCAGTGAGAACCCGAACCTGCCCACCGGTGCGATCGAGGTGAACGTCACCGAACTCGAGGTGCTCAACGAGTCCGCGCCGCTGCCGTTCCAGCTCGATGACGAGCCGGGCGAAGAGGCTCGCCTGAAGTACCGCTACCTGGATCTGCGCCGCGAAGGCCCGGCCCATGCCATCCGGCTGCGGTCCAAGGTCAGCGCCGCCGCCCGCGAGGTGCTCGGCAATCACGCGTTCGTCGAGGTCGAGACCCCGACCATGACGCGTTCGACCCCCGAGGGCGCGCGCGACTTCCTGGTCCCCGCGCGTTTGCAACCGGGCAAGTTCTACGCGCTGCCGCAGTCCCCGCAGCTGTTCAAGCAGCTGCTCATGGTCGCGGGCATCGAGCGGTACTACCAGATCGCGCGCTGCTACCGCGATGAGGACTTCCGCGCCGACCGCCAGCCCGAGTTCACCCAGCTCGATATCGAGATGAGCTTCGTGACCCAGGAGGATGTGATCCTGCTGGCCGAGGACATCCTGGTCGCGCTGTGGAAGCTCATCGGGCACGAGATCAGCACCCCGATCCCGCACATGACCTACGCCGACGCCATGCGCCGGTTCGGTTCGGACAAGCCCGATCTGCGCTTCGGCATCGAGATCACCGAAATGGCGGAGTACTTCAAGGACACGTCCTTCCGCGTGTTCCAGGCTCCGTACGTCGGCGCGGTCGTCATGCCGGGCGGTGCCTCGCAGCCGCGGCGTCAGCTCGACGCCTGGCAGGAATGGGCCAAGCAGCGCGGCGCGAAGGGCCTGGCGTACATCCTGATTCAGGAGGACGGCACCCTCGGCGGACCGGTCGCCAAGAACCTGACCGATGCCGAACGCGAGGGCCTGGCCAAGTACGTCGGCGCGAACCCGGGCGACTGCGTGTTCTTCGCCGCCGGTGAGGCCAAGCCGCAGCGCGCGCTGCTCGGCGCGGCCCGCGGTGAGATCGCGCGCAAGTGCGGCCTCATCGACGAGAACGAGTGGGCCTTCGTCTGGATCGTGGACGCCCCCATGTTCGAACCCGCCGCCGACGCCACCGCCAGTGGTGATGTGGCCCTCGGCCATTCGGCCTGGACCGCGGTGCACCACGCCTTCACCTCGCCCAAGCCCGAACATCTGGCCACCTTCGACACCGATCCCGGTTCGGCGCTGGCCTACGCCTACGACATCGTCTGCAACGGCAATGAAATCGGCGGCGGCTCGATCCGTATTCACCGTAAAGACGTGCAGGAGCGGGTCTTCAAGGTGATGGGCATCAATGACGAAGAGGCCCAGGACAAGTTCGGGTTCCTCCTCGACGCCTTCTCCTACGGCGCTCCGCCCATGGGCGGCATCGCCTTCGGCTGGGACCGCATCACCGCGCTGCTCGCCGGAGTCGACTCCATTCGCGAGGTCATCGCCTTCCCGAAGTCCGGTGGCGGCGTCGACCCGCTCACCGACGCCCCGACCCCGATCACCCCGATCCAGCGTCGCGACGCGGGACTCGATGTGAAGCTGGACGAGAACGGCAACCCGGTCAAGGCCGAGAAGTAGGCCGTACGAAAAACGAAGCACCCGTTGCCGATTCCTCGGCGGCGGGTGCTTCGTCGTTCCGGTGGATCAGTACTGCACGACCAGGCGGCCGGTGAGGAAGCGGTAGGCGTAGGTGACCGCGATCGCGCTGACCGGACCGGCGACCAACAGGCCGATACCGCAGCAGAGCGCGCCGACGAAGGTGATGACCAGGACGGTCAGGGCCAGCAGCAGGATCTGCAGGACATTCGCGATCACCAATTGCGCACTGGCCTTGATGGCGTTGATCGGATCCATTTCCTGATCGATCACGAAGTGCAGCGAGAACATGCACAGGATGCCGACGATCACGACCGGGAAGATGCAGAGCATCGAGGCGATCAGACAGGCCACGAATACGATGAGCGCGGTGAGCAGCACGCTGCCCGCGTTCACGAAGCCGAAGAAGGCCGGGAAATCCGGTGGGGTGCCATCGGTTTCGTAGAGCGCGCCGCGAATCATGGCCGCCTGCAACAACCAGACGATCAGGGCCGCCACGGCGAACATGAGCAGCACACCCGCCAGCGACTGCACATTCACGATATTGACCAGCAGCGTGACCACCAGCCAGGCGATCAGGCCGATCAGCACCATACCGACCCAGGGAATCGGGTTGGCGCGGAAGCGATCCCAGCCGTAGGACACGGCATGGCCGACATCGAGGCGCTCGTACGGACGGGCCGTGATGGAGTTGTCGGCGGGTCCGGGCGGGGGAGCGCCGTCCGGACCCAGGGGCACGCTGCCGGGGGGAACGCTGCCCGGCGGGACATTGCCGGGCGGGAAACCACCCTGCTGGGGTGCGCCCGGCTGACCGTAACCCTGGGGGCCGCCCTGCTGCGGATATCCGCCCTGCGGACCGCCCGGTCCGAAGCCGCCCTGCGGTGCACCCTGCTGCGCGAAGCCGCCGCCCTGCGGATTGCCCTGCTGCGGTGGGAACCCGCCCTGCGGATTACCTTGCTGCGGTGCGAATCCGCCCTGCTGGGGGTAGCCGCCCTGGGGGCCGCCCTGCTGCGGATATCCGCCCTGGGGATTGCCCTGTTGCCCGAACCCGCCCTGGGGGTTGCCCTGCGGCGGGTAGCCGCCACTCGGATTGCCTTGCTGCGGTGGGAATCCACCGGCGGGCTGACCCTGCGGCGCGCCCGACTGCGGGTGCAGGCGGGGCGGGGGTTCCACGGCCTCGCCGTACTGCGCCGCGCCCGGACCGTCGAATTGCGGGTAGCCCGCGCGGCCGGGCAATTCGTGCCTGCCGTGTTCGGGCCCGCCGGAAGACGCTGCGGGTTCGGGGTTCTGGTGCTGTCCGGAACGGGCGGTCGAGCGCGGTCCGCCTTGGTCGCCGGGAGTGTCGCCGGAGGGATCGTTCGGTGCGGAGGGCGGCGTGCCGGTCATGGTCGCGAGCCTTTCACATTTCCCGTTTTACGGTGTGGCGCACAGCAGTTGAACATGAGACAACTAGACCACCCCGGTTGTGTCAAGCAACCAGCGCCGTGTGGGCAAACCCTTGACCAAGACACGCCGGACGACGCGCGAAAGGTTGCGCAACCGCTCGCTGAAAGTGACCTGGTGCGAGTAACTTGGGACGAGATGACCGCACTATTGGCCGAACGCGCCGCCGAAGTCGTGTCCGCGGCACAACAGTTGCTCACAAAGCGAATGGGTGCTCCGGTAAAGCTGAGTGATCCTATGGAACTCAGCGGTAGTGGTAGGACGACGGTACTTCGCGTGCGTGTTGCGGAGAACGCGTTTTCACTTCCTCGCACACTCATAGTGAAGCAGGTACGTGGCGCCGCACAGGAACGACGCACCGGGGGCATGGCACCCGGTGTGGCCAGCATCGACTCCGCATTCTTGCGCGAGGCGGTGTCCTACCAGTTCACCACCGCGCTGGGGCGTGACCACCGACCGGGGGCGTACCTACTCGCGTACAGCCTCCCCGACCGGCTGCTCATTCTCAGCGATCTGGGCGAGAACACCTCGCTCACCGCGGTCCTACAGGCGAACGCCGAACCCGCCGGGCGCAACTCGCTCATGGCATTCGCGCAGGCCCTGGGCCGCATGCACGCCGCCACCGTCGGCCGCGAGGCCGATTTCGTAGCCCTGCTACGCCGCGTCGATGTGGTGCACCGGGTCGACGGAATCGCCCAGCAGGCCGAGACCGCCGTATCCGAAGTGCCCGTTATGTTGCAGCGCGAACTCGGCATCGAGGTGCCGGGCGAGATCGCCGAACGCATCGTGCGCGGTAACCGGCTGTTCTCCGCGGGGCGCTATCGCGCCTTCAGCCCCTCGGATCTGTGCCCCGACAATGTCATTCTCAACGAGGAGGGCGCACGCTTCCTCGACTACGAATGGGGCGGCTTCCGCGACGCCACCCTCGATATCGCGTACGCGCTGGTCTCCTTCCCCGGCTGCCTCTGCGATTTCGAACTCTCCCGCGAACGCGCCCGGCAGATGGTCGAGGCCTGGCGCTCGGAAGTGGTCGCGGTCTGGCCCGCCCTCGCCGATGACGATGTGCTCAACGAGCGCATCCTCGAAGCCCGGCTCATCTGGGTGTGGTTGTCCACCTATTGGTTCCTGCCCGCCGACCACACCCGCATCGCCGCGGCGCGCGAACACGGACTGTCGATTCCGCGCTCGGCCGCACTGATCAATCGCTGGGCCGCCCTCGCCGAGGACGCCCGCTGCACCGGTGACGATTCGCTGGGTGATTTCGCCGAACATGTCTCGGCGACCCTCGAAGAGCACTGGGAAGAATAGACAGCTCGGCGCTTGAAGGCCGGATCCCCTTCGGGGACCGGCCTTTACGCTGTTCAGGGACTGTATCGGACCGCTGCGGGTCGGGTCAGACCATCGGGTTCGAGCGCGGCTCGATGCGGCCGCCGCGCCGCACGCCGAAGGAAATACCGTGGCGGACACCGGTCTTCGGATCGGACACATCGGTCAGATAGAACCAGTCCATCTGCGCCTGATCCGCGTCCACGTGCAGCACGCCGTACCCGTGCGAATCCAGCTCCGCGTAGTGCAGATGGCGGTTCACCCCGACCAGTGCGGTCTCGGCGACGACCGAGGCGGTGCGCGGCGGGGTCTTGGTCATATCGCCCATGCTCTGCGAGGAGACCGACGGGACAACGAATTCCACGCCCGCGGTCTGCCCGGCCGGATAGTTCGCGGCATCGACGGGAATGTCCGCGGCCCACGAGGTATGGATATCGCCGGTCAGGAAGACCACATCGGCGACCTGGTTATCGGTGATGGCGCGCAACAGCTTCTGCCGATCCGCCGTGTATCCATCCCATTGATCCAGATTGGCCGGAATGCCCGACTCTGGAATGCCGATCAACTCGGTGAGCGCGGCCGTGGTCGCGGGCTCCAGCGGCGGGAACACCAGCGGAGCGATCATGACCGGATTGCCGATCAACTTCCAGCTCACCGGGGCGGAGGTCACACCGGCTGTGACCCAATCCAATTGATCCTTGCCCGCGATGGTGCGATCCGGGCTGTCCACCACGCGCCAGCCCGGACCCGACTTGGCCTGCTGACTGCGGTAACTGCGCAGATCCAGCATGGACAATTCGGCCAGGGTGCCGAAGCGCAGGCGTCGGTACAGTCGCCGATCGCCGCCGGTGCGCACCGGCATCCACTCCAGATATGCCTGGAGCGCGGCCTCCCGGCGCGCCTGCCAATCGCCCTCGGTCGCGGGCTGATGGTTCTCCGCGCCGCCGGACCAGGCGTTATCGGCGGATTCGTGATCGTCCCAGGTGCAGATGAACGGCACCCGCGCGTGCAGGGTCAGCAGATCCGGATCGGTCTTGTACTGCGCGTGCCGAATTCGATAGTCGGCCAGGCTCACGATCTCGTGCGCGGGGTCGTGCGGGCGCACCGAACCGTTGCGGCCGCCGTATTCACCGCGCGGGTATTCGTAGATGTAATCCCCGAGATGCACGATGGCATCGAGATCCTCGCGCGCCGCGAGATGCCGGTATGCCCCGAAATAGCCTGCCTCCCAATTGGCGCAGGACACCACGCCGAGGCGCAGGCGGTCCGGAGCGGCCGCGGCTTCCGGCGCGGTGCGGGTGCGACCGACCGGTGAGGTCTGGCCGAGAGCCGTGAATCGATAGAAGTATTCGCGCGCCGGAGCCAGTCCGGTCACATCGACCTTGATCGTATGGTCGGATTCCGCACTCGCCGTATGGTTTCCGGATGCCGCGATCGATCCGAATCCGGCGTCGCTGGCAACCTCCCAGCGCACCGAAGTGGGTGCGCCCGCACCCGATCCGGGGGTCGCGTCCTCCGAGGGTGTGACGCGCGTCCAGATGAGGACACCGCCCGGTAATGGATCCCCGGAAGCGACCCCGTGCCGGAACACATCCGACTCCGCGCGCGCGGTCCCCGCCCCGAGTAGCGATACCGCGACCGCGGCCCCACCACCCTTCAACGCGGAACGGCGATCGAAGGGCGTTGCGATGATCTCGGTGAGGCGCACGCGTCGATCAGATCCGATACAGCACCCGCTAGGCAAATCTGGACGGATGAACAGTTCGTAACAACGCCGTGTGAACGTTCACACACCGCACAGCGATCTTGAATCATGCGTGACTACCGCGAAATGTGTGAGCTCTTCGACACCAACCATCTCGGCGAACCACCGATCCCGGCCCGGTTCCGATCGCCGCTGCGCAAGGTCGCGGACTGGACGTACGCGACCCGCGATATCGACCCCCTGCGCATGTACATGTTCGGCGACTATCGGTTCGAAGCCGAGCGGGAACGCGTCGAGGACTATGTCGCGGTGTCCCGGGCCGGTGCTGACACCGACCCGTCGTACGCGATCACCACCTATCAACTCACGCTCGGCTCGCTGGCCTTGTTCGCTCAGGTCGGCTGCGGGGGAGTCGATCGGGACCGTGCGGTCGATGTCGCGAAGGTGCGCAGAATGTTCAATGCCTGCGCCATGCTCGCCGATATCGCCGAGGTGGTTCCGGCGTGTCCGAGGCATCAGCTGATCCTGACCTACTGCGACTTTCGCGAATCACGGCTGCGGTGGCATACCCGGCTCGATGAACCGGCCTGCACCACCGCACCGAATGACCTGGAGCGTGAGCGGACGAGACGACCCGGAGCGGATCCGCTCCCGCTGTTCGCGGCGGCGGCCCGAGCACTCGAAGCTCATGCGGGGTCGACGGCCCGCGAGCCCGAATAGGTCCTCGACCGGCGCTTGGCACGCCCGGAGACGGCGGTGCGGCGAATCCTGTCGTGGGTGGACGGTACGGTCGCGGGGTGAGTGACGGGTTGTTCGACGCGCCGGGGACGGAGGACGTGGACGAGGGGTTCGTGCCGAGTGTGGCACCGATGGGTGAGGGGTTCGCGCCACTGGCCGTGCGCATGCGGCCGCGGAATCTGGATGAGGTGGTCGGGCAGCAGCATCTGCTGGGCCAGGGATCACCGCTGCGCAGATTGATCGAAGGGTCCGGGGCGGCGTCGGTGCTGCTGTACGGGCCGCCCGGCACCGGTAAGACGACGCTCGCCTCGCTGATTTCGCAATCGACCGGGCGGCGGTTCGAAGCGCTCTCGGCCCTATCCGCCGGAGTGAAAGAGGTGCGCGGGGTCATCGAGCTGGCGCGGCGGCGGCTCACCGTGGGTGAGCAGACCGTGCTGTTCATCGATGAGGTGCACCGGTTTTCCAAGACCCAGCAGGACGCGTTGCTGGCGGCGGTGGAAAACCGCATCGTGCTACTGGTCGCCGCGACCACCGAGAATCCGTCCTTCTCCGTCGTGTCACCGCTGCTGTCGCGATCACTGGTCCTACAGCTGACCTCCCTGTCGGAGGCCGATATTCGCCTGGTGCTGACCCGTGCCATCGAGGATCCGCGCGGGCTGGCGGGGGAGTACACCGTCAGCGACGAGGCGATCGAACACATCGTGCGCATCGCGGGCGGTGACGCCCGGCGCTCACTCACCGCGCTCGAGGCCTCGGCCGAATCGTCCCTGGACGGAAATGTCGGCGTGGAACTGGTGGAGGCCAGCGTCGATAAGGCAGCCGTGCGCTACGACCGCGCGGGCGATCAGCATTACGACGTCATCAGCGCGTTCATCAAATCGCTGCGCGGATCCGATGTGGACGCGGCGCTGCACTATCTGGCGCGCATGATCAGCGCGGGTGAGGATCCGCGATTCATTGCCCGCCGCTTGATGATTCAGGCCAGTGAGGAAGTCGGCATGGCCGATCCGACCGCACTGCAAACCGCGGTCGCTGCCGCGCAGGTGGTGCAGCTGGTCGGTATGCCGGAGGCGCAACTGGCGCTCACCCAGGCCACCATTCATATCGCGACCGCGCCCAAATCCGGTGCGGTGGTGAAGGGTATCGGCGCGGCCATGGCCGATGTGCGCGCGGGCAAAGCGGGCGCGGTGCCGCCGCACCTGCGCGATGGCCACTACGCCGGTGCGGCGGCGCTGGGCAATGCGCAGGGGTACAAATACCCGCACGATCACCCCGATGGTGTGCTGGGGCAGCAGTATCCGCCCGACGAATTGGTCGGGACGGACTACTACCACCCCACCGATCACGGCTATGAACGCGAAGTCGGCCCCCGAGTCACCAAACTCCGCCGCATAGTCCGAGGAAAGTAGGAGTCGGCTACATCGTGCCGGTGAGTGCGATGACCGCGAAGTGCGCACCCTGCGGATCGCTCAATACCGAGAAGCGCCCGATCGGGATATCGGTCGGTGGCACCGCGACCGAACCGCCGAGTGCGGTGGTCTTGGCGACGATGGCATCGGTATCGGCGACGGCGAAGTAGACCATCCAGTGCGAGGGCACATCGGCGGGCCAGTTCTCATCCATCTGCATCATGCCGGCGATGGAATTGCCGCCGACCTTGAATTCGGTGTACGTGGTGCTGCCGAATTCCGCTGTGCTGCTTTCCCATCCGAATACGTCGGCGTAGAAAGCCTTGGCGGCGTCGATATCCCGGCAGTTCAGCTCGCTCCAGCAGTAGCTGCCGGGCTCGTTGACGATGCCCGCGCCCTTGAAGTCGTACGCCTGCCAGGCCGCGATGACCGCGCCCCGGGTATCGGCGAAGACCGCCATGCGGCCCTGTTCGGGAACATCCATGGGCTCCATGAAGACCTGTCCGCCCGCGGCCTGCACGGCCTTCACGGTGGCGTCGACATCGAGCACATTGACATAGGTGGTCCAGGAGGGCGGCTGGCCCTCCATCATGATCGGCATGGCCGCGGCGACCTCATTCCCCTCGGTGCCCGCGAGGGTGAACATGGTGTATCCGCCGTACTGCGGATCCGGTGAGGAATTGGCCTGCCAGCCGAACAACTCACCGTAGAAATTGGAGGATGCTGCGATATCGGGGGTGGCGAGATCCACCCAGTTGGGGACTCCCGGATCGTACGAGCTCATTTGCGGCATGGCCGACTCCTCTCGGGCGGGAAAATGTACCGGCTCATGGGCCGATGAGCCGACACCGCGAGCCTAGAACTCCATGCCCTCGATGTCCGGTTATCCAGCGAACTCGCGTTCCGACCGGGCGTTCTCATTTTCATGCCGTGAACAGCGGGTTTACGGTGCGCCGACACCGGATGGCGCGATGGTGCGAACCGGTTCGGCGGGCGGCTCCGAAATCCTGCGGCGGTAGCGTCGAATGCGCTGAGTGTGCTTCCGCCGTAACGGAATTCGATCGTTGACTCCGGTTGTGGGGCGCTCGTAGGCTGGTCGTGACTCCGGCGAAAGAAGTTGGTATGACCATTCAGTCCGAAGTTCGTGAGTATCCGTTCGGGGAGCCGGTTCGGCTGGACGCTCATCCGCTGTTCGAGACATTGCGGCGCGAGGAACCGGTGTCTCGGGTGCGGTTGCCCTACGGCGGGGAGGGCTGGCTGGTCACGCGGTTCGACGATGTGCGCATGGTCCTCGCCGATGCGCGGTTCAGTCGGGCAGGGGTGGTGGGCCGTGAGGATGTCCCACGGGTGACTCCCGAACCGGCGCGCGGGGATTCACTGCTCAACTCCGATCCGCCCGAGCACACTCGACTGCGGAAACTGGTGGCGAAGGCGTTCACCGGGCAGCGGGTGCGAGCGCTGCGCCCGCATGTGCAGGACATCGTGGACCGCCTGCTCGACGATATGGAGCGCGGCGGTTCGCCCGCCGATCTCATCCCCGCGCTGGCCCTGCCGCTGCCGGTCACCGTGATCTGCGAAATGCTCGGTGTCCCGCCGCGCGATCAGCACCGGTTCCGGGACTTCTCCGACATCGTCATGTCCACCACGGCCGCCACTCGTGAACAGATCGTCGCCGCCCGCGCCGGGCTGGAAACCTATCTGGCCGAACAGGTCTCGGCCCGCCGCGCCCAGCCGCGCGATGATCTGCTCGGCGCGCTGGTCGCCGCGCGCGATGACGTGGACCGGCTCACCGAAGCCGAACTGGTGGGCCTGGGCGTCACCATTCTCATCGCCGGACATGAGACGACCGCGAATCAGATCGCCAACTTCACCTATGTGCTGCTCACCCAGCCGGGGCAGTGGGAATACCTGTGCGCGCGACCGGAACTGGTGCCCACCGCCGTCGAGGAACTGCTGCGCTTCGTCCAATTGGGTTCCGGCGGTGGGTTTCCGCGCATCGCGACCGAGGATGTCGAGTTGTCCGGCACTCGAATTCGCGCCGGTGAGGCGGTATTCATCAATACCCAGGCCGCCAATCGCGATGAATCGGTCTTCACCGCCGCCGATGCCCTCGATCTGACCCGGGAACACAACCCGCACATGGCTTTCGGGCACGGCTTCCACCACTGTCTGGGAGCGCAGCTGGCGCGCATCGAACTTCAGGTGGTGCTCGATACGCTGCTGCGGCGCTTCCCGGCACTGCGGCTGGCCGTGCCCGATGCCGAAATCCCTTGGAAGCGCGGCATGCTCGTGCGCGGGCCGACATCGCTCCCGGTCAGCTGGTGATCAGTCCCGGAACAGGCCGTTGTCCCGGGCGATCCGCTCGATCTCCTTCGGGGTGCCGCCCATGATCACGCGTACGTGTTCGGTGACCAGTTCGACCGGCCAATCCCACCAGGCGGCGCGCGACAGCAGATCGATCTCCTCGTCCGGGAAGCGCTGCTTCACCGGCTTGGCCGGATTGCCGCCGACGATCGTGTAGGCGGGGACATCGGCCGTCACGACCGCACCCGTCGCGATGATCGCGCCGTCGCCGATCCGCACGCCCGGCATGATCAGCGCGTTGTAGCCGATCCACACGTCATTGCCGACGACGGTGTCCCCCCTGCTCGGAATCGAGGTGAGGATGTCCATGGTGTCCTCGGCCCAGGTGCCGCCGAAGATGGTGAACGGGAAGGTCGACACGCCCGCGGTGGGGTGATTCGCGCCCGCCATGATGAATCGGGTGCCGGTGGCCAGCGCGCAGTACCTGCCGATGATCAGCTTCTCCGGCCCGAACGCGTACAGCACATTCCGGGTCTCGAACTCGGTCGCCGCGTCCGGATCGTCGAAGTAGCTGTAGTCGCCGACTTCGATATTCGCCGAGGTGATGTGCGGTTTCAGGAATACGGTGCGGTCTGTGTGCGGCAGCGGATAGGGCGTCGATGGGTCCGGGATCACACTCACCCCAGCGATGGTAGCCAGCCCCGGGCGGGGGCTGAAAACCCGCTGGACCGGGACCGGTAGGCTTGACATCTGTGCAGACCCACGAGATTCGCCGACGCTTCCTGGAGCATTTCGTCCGTGCCGGACACACCGAGGTTCCCAGTGCCTCGCTGATCCTGGCCGACCCCAACCTGCTGTTCGTCAACGCGGGCATGGTCCAGTTCGTCCCGTATTTCCTCGGTCAGCAGACCCCGCCCTGGGCGACCGCGACCAGCGTGCAGAAGTGCGTGCGCACCGGCGATATCGAGAATGTCGGCATCACCACCCGGCACAACACCTTCTTCCAGATGGCGGGCAATTTCAGCTTCGGCGACTACTTCAAGCGCGAGGCCATCACCTTCGCCTGGTCGCTGCTCACCTCGCCCGTCGAGGACGGCGGCTACGGCTTCGACCCCGAAAAGCTGTGGGCCACGGTCTACCTCGACGACGATGAGGCCGAGCAGATCTGGCTCTCCATCGGTCTGCCCGCCGAGCGCATCCAGCGCCGCGGTATGGCCGACAACTACTGGTCCATGGGCATTCCGGGCCCGTGCGGCCCGTGCTCGGAGATCTACTACGACCGCGGACCCGAATTCGGTATCGAGGGCGGCCCGGAGGCCGATGAGGATCGCTACCTCGAAATCTGGAACCTCGTGTTCATGCAGAACGAGCGCGGTGAGGGCCGCGGCAAGGACGATTTCGAGATCCTGGGCCCGCTGCCCAAGAAGAATATCGACACCGGCATGGGTATCGAGCGTGTCGCCTTCCTGCTGCAGGGCGTCGACAATGTCTACGAAACCGATCTGCTGCGCCCGATCATCAGCAAGGCCGAGGAACTGACCGGCCGCAACTACGGTGTCGAACACGCCGATGATGTGCGCTTCCGCGTCATCGCCGACCACGCCCGCACCGGTGCCATGCTCATCGCCGACGGTGTGAACCCGGGCAATGACGGTCGCGGCTATGTGCTGCGCCGACTGCTGCGGCGCATCGTCCGCTCGGCGCGGCTGCTGGGTGCGGACAAGCCGGTCATGGGTGAGTTCATGAAGGTGGTCAGCGAGCTCATGGCCCCCTCGTACCCGGAGCTGGCCACCGATTTCAAGCGCATCGAAACCGTTGCCGTCGGTGAGGAGAGCGCGTTCCTGCGCACCCTGAACACCGGTTCCAAACTGTTCGACGATGCCGCCTCCGAGGTGAAGGCCCAGGGCGGCAGCAAGATCAGCGGCACCGAGGCGTTCACGCTGCACGACACCTACGGCTTCCCGATCGACCTCACCCTGGAGATGGCCGCCGAGGCCGGACTCCAGGTCGATGAGGAGGGCTTCCGCTCGCTCATGGCCGAGCAGCGCGCCCGCGCCAAGGAGGACGCCTACTCGCGCAAGCACGCGCACGCCGACCTCACCGTCTACAAGGAATTCGTCGACCGCGGCGCCACCGAATTCACCGGCTTCGACGAACTCGCCACCGAGGCAACGGTTCTCGCGCTCATCAAGGATGGCGTACGAGTGCCGGTGGCCGAAGTCGGCCAGGACGTGGAGATCATTCTCGATCGCTCGCCGCTGTACGCCGAGTCCGGCGGTCAGATCGCCGATCGCGGTTCGATCGTGTCCTCGCACGGGCTCAAGGTGCGCGTCAACGATGTGCAGAAGATCGCCAAGACGGTATGGGTGCACAAGTCCACCGTCGAGGGCGGTCAGCTCACCGAGGGTGACACCGTGCTCGCGCAGGTCGATCCGGCCTGGCGGCACGGTGCGACCCAGGGCCACTCGGGCACCCATATGGTGCACGCCGCGCTGCGACAGGTGCTGGGCCCCAACGCCGTTCAGGCGGGCTCGCTGAACAAGCCGGGCTACCTGCGCTTCGACTTCAACTGGCAGGGCGGGCTCTCCGAGCAGCAGAAGGCCGATATCGAGGCCATCTCCAACAATGCCGTCGCGGACGATTTCGCCGTGAACACCTTCGTCACCGATCTGCCGTCCGCCAAGAAGATGGGCGCGATGGCCCTGTTCGGCGAGAACTACGGCGATGAGGTGCGCGTCGTGGAGATCGGCGGACCGTTCTCCATGGAGCTCTGCGGTGGTACGCACGTAAAGCACTCCTCGCAGATCGGACCGATCACCCTGCTGGGTGAGTCCTCGGTCGGTTCGGGTGTGCGCCGCGTGGAGGCCTTCGTCGGCCTGGACTCGTACAAGTACCTCGCCAAGGAGCGGGCACTGCTCGCCGGTGTGGCCTCCTCGCTGAAGGTGCCCTCCGATGAGGTGCCCGCGCGCGTGGAACAGCTCGTCGAGCGACTCAAAGTTGCCGAAAAAGAGCTGGAGCGCACCAAGATTCAGGCCGTGCTCGCACAGGCCGGAACTTTCGCCGCGCAGGCGCAGCGCGTGGGCAAGGTGCTGCTGGTGGCCGCCGCCGCTCCCGAGGGCGTCGGCGCGGGCGATCTGCGCACCCTGGTCGCCGATATCAAGGGCCGCCTGGGCGCGGAACCGGCCATCGTCGCGCTGCTCGGCAATGACGAGGGCAAGGTCCCGTTCGTCGTCGCGGTCAGCAAGCACGCCCAGGATCTGGGTGTGAAGGCGGGCGATCTGGTGCAGTCCTTCGGCCCCAGCATCAATGGCCGCGGTGGCGGCAAGCCGGAGATGGCGCAGGGCGCGGGCTCCGAACCCGCTGGTATCGAGGCCGGACTCGCGGCCTTGCGGGCGCGGGTGGCCGAGCTCGCCGGGTGATGCCCCCTTCCGAACCCTCGGACTCTCCGGGCGTCGACGCAGACGCCCGGACTCACACCGGAACACCGGGATTCGCGGTGGACCGGCCCAGCCCCTCGGATGATCCGGGTCGCGGCCGGCGGATCGCGCTCGATGTGGGCACGGTCCGCATCGGCGTGGCCTCCAGCGATCCGGACGGCCTGCTGGCCACCCCGGTCGAGACCGTGCCCAAGGCGAAGAAGATCGCGCCCGGCACCCTCGCACCCGACCTTGCCCGAATTGCCGAAATTGTGCGCGAATACGAGGCTGTGGAAGTGATTGTCGGCCTTCCCCGCACCTTGCGCGGAGAGAGCGGCTCGTCGGCTAAGCTGGCGGCCACCTTCGCGGGGCGTTTGCGGACTTTGATCGCACCGGTGCCGGTGCGGCTTTCCGACGAACGTTTGACTACGGTGTCTGCTGCACGGGCGTTGCGGGACAGTGGAGTTCGCGCGCGCGGGCAGCGGTCCGTCATCGATCAGGCGGCCGCCGTGTCGATCCTGCAGGGTTGGTTGGACGAACGGAGTGCAGCATTGAAGCCGCGCGGTGATGGTGATCTTGCATGACCGACCGCTGGACGCGAGCCGAGGAACGCTACCGGCAGAGCGCTGAACGCCGTTATCGCCGTGACGACCTGGACTGGTCGGAAGTCGACGATTACGAGGACGACACCACCGTCATCCCGCGCTACGAGGATGACGAGGACGACGAGCCGATCCTGGAGCCGGAACCGCCGCGCCGCCAGGCGCCCCAGCGTGCCGAGCGCGGTGGCGACCGCGGCCGCGGTGGCAACGGGCGTGGCGGTAATGGGCGCGGTGGTTCGCGTGCCTCGGGCGGCCGCGGCGGACAGCGCCCGCGCCGCTCCCGCGCGGCCTCGCGCAAGGCCGCCGAGCGCAAGCGGCGGCGGCGGAACCTGATCGTCATCGGCACCGTATTCGTCGTATTGTTCGTCGGCGCGGCCGGATTCGCGACCTGGAAGTTCATGAACCGGTTCACCGCCGCCGAGGATTACGCCGGCGATCCGGGACCGCTGGCCGTGGTGCAGGTCAAGCCCGGCGATACCGCCACCCAGATCGCGGACACCATGTTCGCCAAGGGCGTGGTGGCCAGCAGCGCCGCCTTCTACGAGGCCGCGGTGCGCAATGACAATATGAGCTCGGTGCAGCCCGGCTACTACGCCATCGCCAGTCACAGTCGTGCCGCGGAAGCCGTTGTCGCACTGGTCGGCAAGAACTCGCGGGTCGGCAATGTGGTCATCTCCGAGGGCCGCCAGCTGCACGACTCCACCGATGTGAGCACCGGCGCGCGCAAGGACGGTATCTACCGCAAGATCGCCGACGCCAGCTGTGTCGGCACCGGTTCGGCCGCCAAATGCGTGACCTACGACCAGCTCGAGGCGGCGGGCGGCAGTGCCGATCCGAGCCTGCTCGGGGTGCCGTCGTGGGCGATGGACCGGGTGCGTCAGGTGCCCGATCGCAGTCGGCAGCTGGAGGGCCTGATCGCCGCGGGCACCCTGGATTTCGATCCGAGTGGTTCGCCCGAGCAGATCCTCAAGCAGTTGGTGACCACGAGCGCGGCGACCTACGAGTCCACCGGGATCATGAATTCCGGTGCCGCCAACGGTCTTTCGCCCTATGACACGCTGATCGGCGCATCGCTGGTGGAGCGCGAAGCGCTGCCGCAGGACATGTCCAAGGTGGCGCGGGTGATCGTGAACCGGCTCAAGGCGGATCAGAAACTGGAGTTCGACTCCACGGTCAACTACGCGCTCCCGGCCACCGAGGTCGCCACCACGGACGCCGACCGCAATAAGAAGACCCCGTGGAATACGTACGCGATGGCGGGCCTGCCCGCGACGCCCATCTCCGCACCGTCGGTGGATGCCATGCGCGCCATGGAGAAACCCGAACCGGGGAACTGGCTGTACTTCGTCACCGTCGACAAACAGGGCACCACCCTGTTCACCGACAGCTACAGCGAACATCTGCGCAATATCGAAAAGGCCAGGCAGAGTGGAATTCTCGACAGTGGACGGTGAGCGCCGCAAGGCTGCCGTACTCGGCAGCCCCATCTCGCATTCGCGCTCGCCGCATCTGCACCTGGCGGCCTATCGTGCGCTGGGCCTGGACTGGACGTATGAGCGCATCGAATGCGATGCCGAACAACTGCCCGGTCTCGTCGACGGGTTGGGCCCGGAATGGGTCGGCCTGTCGGTGACCATGCCGGGCAAGGTCGCCGCGCTCGACTACGCGACCGAGCGCACCGACCGTGCCGAATTGGTCGGCTCGGCGAATACGCTGCTGCGCATCGACAATGGCTGGCGCGCCGACTGCACCGATGTGGACGGCGTGCGCGGCGCACTCGAGGGCGCGGGCGTGAAAGAGCTCGAGAAGGCCATGGTCATCGGCGCGGGCGGCACCGCCCGCCCCGCCTTGCTGGCCCTGGCCGAACTCGGCGCGCATACCGTGACGATCGTCGCCCGCAGCCCGCGCCGCGCCGCCGACACCCTGGAACTGGCCGAACGCCTTGGCCTTTCGGCCGAGGTCATCGGCTTCGATCCGGACGGTATCGGCTTCGTCTGCTCCGATATCGACGCCGTGGTCAGCACCGTCCCCGCGGCCGGAGCCGAACCCATCGCCGAAGCGGTGGCCCACGCCCCCGTGGTCCTGGACGCCATCTACAACCCCTGGCCCACCCCACTCGCCGCGGCGGTGACCCGCGCGGGCCATACCGTGGTCAGCGGCCTCGAAATGCTCCTGAACCAGGCCTACGGCCAGGTCGAACAATTCACCGGTCAGCCCGCTCCGCGCGCCGAAATGGCTGCGGCACTACAGGATTGACCGCATCATCCGGCTGCGGTTCGAAGGCGTTCCGGAAGGTGAAGGCGTGCGGTGTCGGACCGTGCGCGCGTAGGTGATCCAGGCGCTCCATCGACTCGGCCAGCGTCGGCGTGTATCCGATCGGCACCCACCACAGCACGACGATGGCCTCCTTGACGGGGAGGAACCATTCGCGGCGGCGGCGCAGGAATTCCATGTGCTCGCTGCGGTAGACGTAGTTGAACATCGACTCGCGTGATTCCCAGACGCTGAGGTTCACCAGCATGTCCGGGTCGGCCTCGTAGGGGCGCACGGAGGTCGCGTTGTTCGAATCGGAGTCGACCAGTCGCCAGATGAAACCGGGGGAGTCGTCGGCGAGGGCGTTGATGCGATCGAGTCCGGCGTAGAACTCGGCGACCCGGGGGTCGCCCTCGGGGGCGATCATGCGGCCGATATTGAAGAGCGCGAGATGCATGACCGAACTATAACTAATCTGTGTTTGTTTTAGAAAGGCTTACGCAGCATCGGCCCGGAGCCGGATCCATCCGCGCCGTCCAGCCCGCCTCGGCGGCAACGCCTTCCAGTAGTGCGAAGTTCAAACCGCAGACCAGGGGCGGGAAGTCGACCGCGAGCTGATGGAAAGGGCAGTTGCGCAGGCGAATCACCGCACCGTCCAGGTATGGCTCATAGCCGCGTTCGCGCAGGACCTCGAGCGGATCACGGTCCGCCATGGCGGGTCCGTGCTGCGCGGCGGCCTTGGCGATCGCCTTCTCGAACCCGGCGTGTTCGGTGACCTCGGCGAGAACCGTTGCCAGGGTGCGATAGTCGCGGGCGGGCAGGCTGACCGCGAATTCGGCCTCGGCGCGCCGATAGAACTTGGCGGGCCTGCCCGAACCGGGCCCGGTCTTGCCCTCGGGTCGCCGGAAAACCGCGTCCAGGAGTCCGGCCTCGGCCATCTTGTCCAGGTGGAACGCGGCCAGCGGCCGTTTGATCTCGGCGGCCTCGGCGGCTTCATCCCTGCTCACATCGTGGTTCGCGGCGGCGATGTAGTCGTACAGCCGCCTGCGAATCGGATCCTGCAGCAGGGCGACGGCTTCGATGCTCACCCTGCATTTCTAGCAGCGTGCTCGGATCGCGAGCCGGGTCGCGGGTACCGTGCGTGGTGCCGGATCGGGAAACGGATACAGTTCTAGAACCGGTTTCAGTTAGGCCGGGCCAATTCGCAGGTTAAGGTGATCATCATGAATGCGTGGGTGTTGCGCGCCGTAGGTCTGGGAGCGCTGACCGTTGTGCTGCGGACCTTGCTCGGTTTCGCGATGGTGAACTGGCCGACCAATGGCTCCTGGATGCGGATCTTGTGCCTGATCGTGCTGGTCGCGATCGTGGTCGCCTGGGGCGTGGTGGACGGCCGGCACGACCGTCGCGCCAATCCCGATCCCGATCGCGGCGCCGATCTGACCATGCGCTGGCTCAAGGCCGCGCTCGCCGGTGGCCTCGGCGCCGGTCTGGTCGCCTGGCTCCTGGACTTCCTGCCCAAGTTCGACCTCGGTGACAACGGCCTGCTCTTCGAGATCTCCTCGGGCGCGTCGTTCATCATCCTGATCATCTTCATTCCGGCCATGATCGGTGTGGCCCTGGGCCGCTACCTGGTCGGCCGCGAGTCCAAGAAGGGCTCGGCCAACACGAACACCGTCGCCCTGAACAAGGAAACCGCCGGCGTCTGACGCCGCCGCGACGCAGAACGCCCGCAGTCGATATCGACTGCGGGCGTTCTTTGTATGAGACCCGTTGTGGGCGAAGGCTTTCGCTACAGCAGGATGGCTGTGCTGCCGCCCGGGGTGGCCTCGCGGGCGATGGCCGAATAGGCCGCGGCCAGCAGGGACGGATCCGGGGCTTCCAGGCGGCCCGGCTTGGCCAGACCGTCCAGCACCACGAAACGCAGCATGCCCGAGCGCGTCTTCTTATCGGTCTGCATGGTGTCCAGCAGCTGGGGGAGCGCATCGGCATCGTAGGTGGTGGGCAGTCCGACGCTCGCCAGCACGGTGCGGTGACGTTCGGCGGTGGCATCGTCGAGGCGACCGGCCAGGCGGCCGAGTTCGGCGGCGAAGACCAAGCCGACCGATACGGCCGCGCCGTGACGCCAGCGGTAGCGCTCGCGGCGCTCGATGGCGTGGCCGAGGGTATGGCCGTAGTTCAGGATCTCGCGCAGATCCGATTCCTTGAGATCGGCGGCGACCACATCGGCCTTGACCTGCACCGCGCGCCGAATCAGTTCGGGCAGCACCTCACCGGTCGGGTCGAGCGCGGCTTCGGGATCGCGTTCGATGAGTTCGAGAATGACCGGGTCGGCGATGAAACCGGCCTTGATGATCTCGGCCATGCCCGCGACGATCTCATTGCGCGGCACCGTTTCCAGCGTGGCCAGATCGACCATGACCGCGTGCGGTTCATGGAACGAGCCGACCAGATTCTTGCCCGCCTCGGTATTGATACCGGTCTTACCGCCCACGGCCGCGTCGACCATGGCCAGCAGGGTGGTGGGCACGTGCACGATGCTCACCCCGCGCATCCAGGTGGCGGCGACGAAACCCGCGAGATCGGTGGCCGCGCCACCGCCGAGGCTGATGATGACATCCTTGCGGGTCAGCCCGATCCGGCCCAGCACCTCCCAGCAGAATCCGGCCACGGCCAGATCCTTACCGTCCTCGGCGTCCGGGATCTCGATGCGATGCGCGTCGATGCCCTTGTCCGCCAGCGCCTTGCGCACCACCTCGGCGGTCTCGGCGAGCGGCGGCTGATGGAAGATGGCGACCGTGCGCACACCATTGCGCCCGGTCACCTGCTCCACCAGATCACCCAGCAGGCCGCGCCCGATGATCACCGGATACGGATCGGCGGTGCGGACCTCGATGCGGGTCGGCTCGCTCATGGATGCTGCTCCGATTCTTCTCGTACGGATAGTTCTGCTTGCTCCCCGCGCGCCCGGGCCCGAGCCCGCCGCGCCCTGGCCCGCCGCGACCGCCCCGCCCCCGGCTCCCCAGCCACCGACCCCTGCTGTCCACCAGCGGATTCGGCCTTTCCGGCGGTTGCGGTCCCCGCCGCGGAAGTCGCGGACCCGTCCGATGCCGTCCGGCCCCGCCCACGCGATTCGGCGGCGCCGACACGCGGTTGTCCGGTTGTGCCGGGGCGGGCTACGTCGCCGCCACCTGCCTGAGGGTCGGTGTCGGCCGAAACCCCGGACGCCGTGTCTCGCCCGGATTCCGCCGAGCCACTCCCGCGCCTGCGAGACCCTCGACCGCGCCGACGCCCCCTGCTCGGGGCGGTAGTCCCACCCGAAGCGCTGAGTTCACCTGCGGCGGTAGAACTCTCGGCGACCGACGTGTCGGCGGCCGATGTACTGCCGTCGGTGCCATTCGCCATGCCACCACCCGAACACTGTGGGTCGTGCCCCACGCCCTCCGTCGGTGTGGGCGCGGCGGGACCGGCGGGGCGGCGGCTGCGGCGGCGCGAACGGCGGTTGCGGCGTGCTTGTTTCGAGTCCTCGGTTGCGTCCGGCGCGGTCGCCGGGGAGTCGATGGTGGTGATGCTGTTGTCGCGCGGGGCCGAATTCGCTTCGGGCGCGGGGGTATTCGGCTGGGGGTCGGGGGATTTGTCGCCGCGTCCGCGGCCGCGACGGCGGCGTCGGCGGGACCGGGTGCGGGTCGAATCGCCGGGTTCTACGATCGGGGGTGGGGTGCCGGGGGTGGTTTCCTCTTGCGGCAGTACCGATTCCAGGCCGAGCTTGGCCAGGATCATGCGGACCACGCGGCCCGGGCTGCGGCCGTCGGTGCGGACGCGGACCGAGGCCACCTCGCGGTAGAGGGGGCGGCGGATCTTCATGAGTTCGCGGTATTTGGCGGCCGGATCGTCGCCGTTCAGCAGCGGGCGGTTGGTGCTGGCGCCGGTGCGGCGAAGTCCTTCGCCCACACTGATTTCCAGGTAGACCACGGTGCGGCCGCGCAGAATCTCGCGGGTGGCGGCGGACAGCACCGAACCGCCGCCGAGCGAGATGATGCCGTGCCCGGCCAGTACGGCCTCGCGCACCACCTGTTCCTCGATGCGGCGGAACTCCGGTTCGCCATCCTCGGCGAAGATCTCCGGAATGGTGCGGCCGGTCTGTTCCTCGATCCCGGCATCGGTGTCATACAGGTCCAGCCCGAGTTCACGAGCGAGCTTGCGGCCGATCGTCGACTTACCCGCACCGGGCGGACCGACCAGCACCACACTCAGCGGCTGGCCGGTTTCCCCGGTCACTGTGGCGCGTTGCCCGAGGGCACGTGCGGGCGCGCGTTGATTCGCTTCACATAGCTGGTGATGTTGTCGACGGTCTCGATGAGCGAGTCTCCGCCGAACTTCTCCAGTACGGCCTGCGCCACCACGAGCGCCACCATGGCCTCGGCGACCACACCGGCCGCGGGCACCGCACACACATCCGACCGCTGGTGAATGGCGACGGCCTCGTCACCGGTGGTCATGTCGACGGTCGAAAGTGCCCGGGGCACGGTCGAAATCGGCTTCATGGCCGCGCGCACGCGCAGCGCCTCGCCATTGGTCATACCGCCTTCGAGACCGCCCGCGCGATTGGTCGAGCGCAGCACGCCATCCGGACCGGGCTTCATCTCATCGTGCGCCTGGCTGCCGCGACGGCGCGCGGTCTCGAAACCGTCGCCCACCTCGACACCCTTGATGGCCTGAATTCCCATGAGCGCGCCCGCGAGTCGCGAATCCAGGCGCGCCTCACCGCTGGTGAACGAGCCCAGGCCGACGGGCAGCCCCTCGATCACGACCTCGACCACACCGCCCAAGGTGTCGCCGTCCTTCTTGGCGGCCTCGATCTCGGCGATCATGGCGGCCTCGGCGTCCTTGTCGAACGAGCGCACCGGGCTCTCGTCGATGGCGTCCAGATCGGCGGCGGTCGGCACGAAACCGGTGGTGTTCGCGGCGGTTCCGATGGACACCACATGCGAGATCACCTCGACCCCGAGCGCCTGCCGCAGGAAGTTCTTGGCCACGGTGCCCGCCGCGACGCGCGCGGCGGTCTCCCGCGCGCTGGCGCGTTCGAGCACATTGCGGGCGTCGTCGAAGCCGTACTTGAGCATGCCGGAGTAATCGGCATGCCCGGGCCGCGGCCGGGTGAGCGGCGCGTTGCGCGCCAGTTCGGCGAGTTCGGCCTCGTCCACCGGATCAGCGGACATGACCTGGGTCCACTTGGGCCATTCGGAATTGGCGACCTCGATGGCGATCGGCCCGCCCATGCTGCGGCCGTGGCGCACGCCACCGACCAGGGTGACCACATCGGCCTCGAACTTCATTCGAGCGCCGCGCCCGTAGCCCAGGCGCCGGCGCGCCAATTGCGCCGCGACATCGGCAGAGCTCACCTCGACACCGGCCACCATCCCCTCGAGGATCGTGACGAGAGCGGGGCCATGGGATTCTCCGGCAGTTATCCAGCGCAACACGGGTTACATCCTTCCATGTCAATGCGCCTGCCCGGACACGTGGTCCGAGCATGACGCTCGTCACCGTGTGGCAAGCAGCGCAACCACACTCGCCGCGCACATGGCCGGGCCGTGTGCGACGGTACCGATCGCGCCGCCGGAAAACGCTCCGGCCGGTAGCTTCGGTCCGGGCATAGTGCCCGGTCGGACCGCTGCCGAGGCGATCGAGCCGACCCCGGCGAGGGCGGTGAGCACCGGTGCGGCCAGCGCCGCCCAGACCCAGCACTGCGCGCCGCCGAGTGCGGTGGCCGCACCCAGTCCTAGGGCGAGTTTCACATCCCCGGCCCCGAGCGCCCCGGGTGCGCAGAGATGTACCAGTAGATAGGGAACCGCCAAGAGCAGCGCCCCGAGCACCGCGAGTGTGCCGCGCCCGGTGGCGAATCCGTATCCGAGCACCGCGACGGCCCCGGGCAGGGTGAGCAGATTCGGCAGCCGATGCGCCCGCAGATCGAAGTAGCTGAGCAGTGCGCACCAGATCGCGAGGATGAACAGCGGCGGCGATTCCATACTTTCGAGCCTGCTCCCCGAGATGCCGCCGCGGGCCGCGGAATCACGAAATGTGGAGAACCACTTGACATGTGAACAACCGGGCTTTCTCCTACACCCGCCGATCAACGTGTTGCGTGTCGGTGTTGCGGCGTGTCGGCGGTAGCTTGGACGCATGTCTGCTGCTCCCGATCCGGGCGCGCGCCCCAATTACGCGCAGCGCCGGGCCAACCTGCGCAACCTGCTCGTCGAGAACCGCGTCGATGCCCTACTGGTCACGGATCTGATCAATATCCGCTACCTCACCGGCTTCACCGGATCGAATGCCGCGCTACTGGTCTACGCCTGGAGCAGTGATGCCGACCGCACCGTCATCTGCACCGACGGCCGCTACACCACCCAGGTCGGCGAACAGGTGCCCGATCTGCGTGCCGAGATCAATCGCGCCAGCGCGCGCCGCGTGGTCGAGATAGCGGGGGAGTGGCAGACCGGCCGCGTCGGCTTCGAAAGCCATATCGTCACCTTCGAACAGCATCGCGGTTTCGTCTCCCAGGCCACCGGCCTGGATCTGGTCCCGGTCTCGGGACTGGTCGAACAGCTGCGCATGGTGAAGGACGCCTTCGAGGTCGGCCGCCTGCAAGCCGCCTGCGATGCCGCCGATGTGGCGCTGGCGACCCTGCTCGAGCGCGGTGGTCTGCGTCCCGGCCGCACCGAACGCCAGGTGGCGCGCGAGTTGGAATGGCTCATGTTCGAGCACGGCGCGGACGCGGTCGCCTTCGAGACCATCGTGGCGGCGGGCCGGAATTCGGCCGTCCCGCACCATCGTCCGACCGATGCGGTGCTGGCCCAGGGCGATTTCGTGAAGCTGGATTTCGGCGCGATGGTCGACGGCTATCACTCGGATATGACCCGAACCTACGTGCTCGGCCAGCCCTCGGACTGGCAGCGCGAGATCTACGACCTGGTCTACGCCGCGCAGAAAGCGGGCCGCGAAGCGCTGGCCCCCGGTATCTCCACCCGCGCGGTGGACGCGGCCGCTCGCTCGGTCATCGAGGCGGCGGGCCACGGCGAACTCTTCGTGCACGGTCTCGGGCACGGGGTCGGCCTGCAGATTCATGAAGCGCCCGGAATCGCCAAAACCGGCACGGGTACACTTCTCGATGGCGTGGCGGTGACCGTCGAGCCAGGTGTGTATTTCCCCGGCCGCGGCGGAGTCCGGATCGAGGATACGCTCGTGGTTCGCCAGGGGGGCCCGGAGCTGCTCACCCGCACCAGCAAAGACCTGACCGTCGTCGACTGACGCCGGTTGACCGACAAACAGGAGATCGCAGGACAGTGGCGGACACCAGTGACTTCAAGAACGGCCTCGTGCTGAAGATCGACAATCAGCTGCAGCAGATCGTCGAATTCCAGCATGTCAAGCCGGGTAAGGGTCCCGCCTTCGTGCGCACCAAGCTGAAGAACGTCGTCTCGGGCAAGGTCGTCGACAAGACCTTCAACGCGGGCGTCAAGGTGGAGACCGCGACCGTCGATCGTCGCGATATGACCTACCTGTACCACGACGGCTCGGACTTCATCTTCATGGATGGCGAGACCTACGACCAGATTCACCTGCAGGAAGGCACCATCGGCAAGAACGCCGGCTTCCTGCTGGAGAACATGCAGGTCCAGATCGCGATGCACGAGGGCGAGGCGCTGTTCGTCGAGCTCCCCGTCGCCATCGACGTCATCGTCACCCACACCGAGCCGGGACTGCAGGGCGACCGCTCCAGCGCGGGCACCAAGCCCGCCACCGTGGAGACCGGTGCCGAGATCCAGGTGCCGCTGTTCATCAACCAGGGTGACAAGCTGCGCGTGGATACCCGCGACGGTTCCTACATCAGCCGCGTCAACTCCTGACGCGCGGATAATGGTGACCGTGGCCAACCAACCCCCGGACAAGAAGTCCGCCGGTTTCAAGAAGCTGGGTGCGCGACACAAGGCGCGCCGACGTGCGGTGGATCTGCTTTTCGAAGCCGAGGCCCGCGATATCGACCCGGCCGATCTGCTGTCCGAACGCGTCTCGCTCTCCGTGCGGGACGATTCGGTGGCCCCGGTGAACCCCTACACCCGGGTCCTGGTCGAAGGCGTCGCCGACGATCTGGATCGGGTGGACGGCACCATCGAGTCCTATCTGCAGGATTGGGCGCTGTCCCGGCTGCCCGCCGTGGACCGCGCGATTCTGCGGGTCGCGGTGTGGGAACTGTTCCACGCCAATGATGTTCCGCCCGTGGTGGCGGTGGATGAGGCGGTCGAGCTCGCCAAGGAGCTCTCCACCGATGATTCCCCCTCGTTCATCAACGGTGTGCTCGGCCAGGTGGTGCAGGTCGCACCGCAGGTCCGGGCGGCCGCGGCGGCGACTCGCGCGCCGCGCGACGACGACAAGTAGGTAAGGGAGAGGCGCAGGGTGCGCAAGTACTTGGTGCTGGCGATGCGCACCCCGCGCTTCGATCCGGCTGTGGCACAGCCGCATCGGGACTGGCTCGATGGCGTCCGCTCGCGCGGGCAGCTGGTCGAGACCGGCAAGTTCACCGATGACAGCGGCGGGGCGTACGTGATTCTCGCCGAAAGCCTGGACGCCGCACGGGATCTGGTCTTCACCGACCCCATTCATACGACCGGAGCGTCCGAACTCACCGTGTACGAATGGGAGATCACCGGCTGAGAGCCGTTATGCCACAGCGAATGAGCGCCTCCGGAATCCGGATGGCGCTCATTGCCGTTTTACCGGGTGTTTCTCGGCGCTAGTGATCCGCGCCGACGTGATCGTGCTTCTCCACCCAGCTCGAGGTGACCATCTGAACCGCCGCGCCATCCAGATCAGCGAGTTTGGTGGAGGTGAATCCCCGTGCCCACGAGGAGGTTTGCGCCCGGAACGGCGCCTCGTCGTCGGTCAGCGCCGCGATGATCGGGACCGCCGCCTGCTCCGGGGTCTGGGCGCTGCGGAACGCCTGCTGGGTGCGCTCGACATAGAACTTCAGCGCCGGTGCGTACGGTCCGGCGGCGGCGAGCAGGGCCGGGATATCGATGCCCTGGCTGGCCACGAATTCGCTTGCCACCGCGCCGGGTTCGATCACATGGACCCGCACCCCGACGGTTGCCGCGACCGGTGCGAGCGCCTCCATGAAACCCTCGACGGCGAATTTGGCCGCGCAGTACGCCTCGTTGAAGGGCTGCCCGATCACCCCGCCGACGCTGGTCACGGTGATCAACCGCCCGCCCGCCGCGCGCAGATGCGGCATGGCGGCGTGGGTCACCGCGACCACGCCGAAATAGTTGACCTCCATGACATTTCGCACCGGCTCGAGGCCGGTCTGCTCGATGGTCCCGACGAATCCGGCCCCGGCGTTATTGATCACCGCGTCCAGTCGCCCGTAATCGGAGATCACCTTCTGCACGCAGTTGGTGACCGAGCCGGAATCGGTGACATCGAGGGCCTCCACGCGGATCAGCCCGGCCACGCCCGCCGCATTGGCCGCGTCCATGAGCGCCCCCGCGCGCCCCACATCGCGCATCGTGGCCACGGTTCGCCAGCCCGCGCGCGCCGCTCCTATGGCGGTGGCCAGGCCGATACCCGTGGAGGTGCCGGTGATCAGGACGGTATTCGAGGAGCTCATGGAGTCTCGCTTCCGGTGGGATGCCGCGCCGCTGTCGTCTACGCACTCTATGCGGACGCCGCGCCCGAATCGGAAGGTTTGGCCGGTCTGCGCGCCGGGTCGCCGGACAGCACAGCGTGTCGATCCGTCCCGCGATTCCGAGGCCGCCGGGCGGGGCGGGCGATCGGGCTAACGAGGTTGCAGCACAATCGTTCCCTTGGCGGCGCGCTGATCGAGCAGCTGGTGGGCCAGTGCGGCCTGGTCGAGCGGCAGTACGCGATCCACCAGCGGGGTGATCGATCCCGTCGCCGCGAGCTCCAGGGCGGCGGCGCGCGAGTTCGCGACACCGGCGAGCCAGGCCGGACCGGAGCAGCCGATCAGGGTGAGACCGCGCATGATCAGGTCCATCGCGGTGACCTGCGCGGGTGCGCCGGACAGGAAACCGTAGCTGAGCATGCGACCGGTCAGCGGGGTCATGAGATCCAGTAGCGCAGTGGCGGATTCGCCGCCGATGGAATCGAACACCACGTCGATGGTCGCATCGCCGAGTGCTTCGCGCAGGCGCGCGGGCCATTCCGGATCGAGGTGGTCGATCACCAGATCCGCGCCGAATTCGCGAGCGCGCTCGGCCTTTTCGGGCCCGCCCGCGGTGGCGATGACGCGCGCGGCCCCGGCCTCCTTGGCGAGCTGGGTGAGATAGCCGCCGATTCCCGTTGCGGCGGCCTCGATCAGCACGGTCTCGGTGCCGGTGAGTTTGGCGGCCGCCAGCAGCGGAACGGTCACCGATCCGCTCATGGTCAGCGCGGCGGCGTCGACCGAGGAGAGCGCGTCCGGAATGCGCACCGCGGATTCGGCCTGGACGCACACGAATTCGGCGTAGGTGCCGAAGCTGTCGCTCGCCACGATCACCCGCTGTCCGAGCAGTGCGGGGTCGACGCCGTCACCGAGTTCCACGATCACGCCAGCGGCCTGGGTGCCGAATACGAACGGCTTCTCCAGCGGAATGGGGAAGGCCCCCGACCGCAGCATGGTCTCCGGATACAGCACCGGAATCGCCTCGTTGCGCACGAGTACCTGTCCCGCTCCGGGCCGCGGTGTGGGGACCTCATCCGGCACCAGGACGTCGGGTGCACCGGTGGTGGTCAATAGGATTGCCTGCATCGAAACCTCATAAATTGACTGACGGTCCAGTTATGCGTCGCTACGATATGGACCGTCGGTCAAGTTGTCAATGAAAGCCGAGGAAATGCCAGCTGAGCAGCCTGCGTCGATGGGGGAGAGCGCTGCGCCGAATCGGTCCGACGCGTCGAACGAACACGCCGCATCGACGGAACGCGTCGCGGCGAAAGAGCGTGTCGTGCCGAAGGAACGCGCGGATGCCGCGCGCAATCGGCGCGCGATTCTGGACGCCACCCGCGCGCTGCTGGCCGAATTCGGCGCGGACGCCATCACCATGGACCGGGTCGCGGCGGCGGCCGGGGTGGGTAAAGGCACCATCTTTCATCGCTTCGGCAGTCGCGCGGGGCTGCTGCACGCGCTGGTCGCCGAGCCCGCCGAGGCGCTGCTGGCCGGGATCAGCACCGGCCCGCCGCCGCTGGGGCCGGGCGCGTCCGCCGGTGATCGCCTGCTCGCCTTCTTCGATGCGATGACCGTCATGATGGCCGAGAATGTCGAGCTCATGGCCGCGTATACGGGCGCGCCCATTCCGCCGCACCCCCGCACCGCCGAATTCCACGGCACCTGGGACCGTCACATCACCGATCTGCTCGGCGAAGCTCGCCCCGATCTGGACGCGGAGGCGGCGGGCCGCCTGCTTTTCAGCTCGGTCGGCTCGGAAGTAGCGCGTGCCATGGTCCGAGCGGGGGAGACCGAGCGCCTGCGCAATGCCATTCGCGCACTGGTGAAGTCGGTGCTGACGAGCACGCCCTCGGCCTGATCCCGGATTGCCGGGCTGGCATCCGGGAGGTTCTGCCATGAACATACCTAGACGTAGATATGCGCATCTAAATATGTGAGGCTCGCGTGTCAGATACGCCGGGACTCACGAAAGCGGCCCACCCGCACCGAAATTCGGTGCTCACCTCATGAAATGCCTTGAACAGGGCGGGATGTCTACTCGGCTTCGAACGCCCAGACCGCGGCCGGTCGCCCGGTGGCTTTGACGCGCATGCGGTCGCCGGTGCGCGTCAGGCCCGGTAGCGCGGCGAGCGTGCGGTTGAGGTTCCCCGGATCGGGCCGGGCACCTTCCAGCGCGGCGGTCAGTTCGACGGCGCGGGTGGCCGGAAATTGTTCGCCGATCAGGGGCCGGGTGAATTCGAGGTGCTTCCACAGCATTTCGGCGAAGAGCCCGCGGGCGGTGTCGACGATGCGATTGTGGTCGAAGGCGAGGTGTGGCATTCGCTCGAAGTTGGCCCATTCGGCGGTATCGCCGTCGTGGTCGCCGATGACCGCCCACATGGCGATGGACAGGGTGGGTCCGCGCGGGTCGCGGTTGGGCTCGTCGAAGGTGACCAGCTGGCCGACGGCGCGGATGGCGTCTTCGGGCACACCGAGTTTGGTGTGCACGGCGCGCCGGGCGGCCGCTTCCAGGCGTTCACCTCGGCCGAGCAGCACGCCGGGCAGGGCGAGTTCGCCGGAGAAGGGTTCCCAGCGCCGGGGCGCGACGCCCACCGTGACGGTGGCGTCATCGCGCCCGTAGCGCAGGGCGATCACATCGATGGATACCGCGGATTGTTGCTCCACAAGTGGTCAATCATGCCGTAGCCGGGGGAGGATTCGCGTGTTCGGCCCGAGTTGGGCGAAATGACCGATTTGTTGCCGGGGTGCGATCGGCGCGATCCGGACCGTTCGCGGTGAGCACCACCGGTACGCCGAGTTCGGCCTCGAGGTATCCGGGCACATCGGCGGGCAGGTCGGCCAGCACCGGTGTGGCGCGATTCAGCAGATCGGTCAACCGGCGCTGGTGGACCAGATCCTGCCAGGCCCCGAGATCGAGCCGGTCCACATAGCTCTCGGGCGTGAGATAGCCCGTGGCCGTGCGGATATCGCCGATCGCGTCGAGATGGTTGACCACCAGTCCGTCCACACCGCCGCAGGCTTCCACGGCATAGCGCAGCAGGATCGGATCCAGATGCCCGCGCCGGAATTCGCCCTGGTAGTTCCCGGTTCCATTGTGCCGCTCGGCAATCGACAGTTCGGCGTCCTCGGTCGGGAACGGTCCCGCGCCGTGCCGGGTGAAATAGCTGCGGGTGACGCCGAGGACGTATCCGGGCGCGTCGATGCGGGCGAGCATGGCTCGGGCATTGCGCGGTTCCACCGTCGACCAGGTGGTGTACGGGTGCAGCCCGCGCCATTCGTCCAGCAGCGCTCCCTGCGCCCCCTCGAATACCAATCGCCCATGCGCGGCGATCGCGGCAAGCTGATCACCCGGCAGAATCGCCACGGCGCGGGCGAATTCGGTGTACACGTCGACGAGATCGTCGATGGCGTCGTATCCGTGCGCACTGTCCGCGAGCAGCGGCGCGTAGTGCTGCTCGAGCGCGATCAGCTTGCGCCGCAGCACATCCGGCCGCAGGCAATCCGCCACCCGCGGCGCGTCGTGTTCGAGCGCGTAGCTCGCGGTCTCCCCGATCCCGATTCCGCACGAACCGTGCCGGGCAGCACCCCTCGTGTCTTCCCGGCAACGGTTGGCGGCCCCGTGGATCGGGGTGGTGAGCAGTGCCCGTTCATCGACGGACACCAGTGACAGCGGATCGGCGATCCCGAGCAGTTCCAGCGCTCGCGCCTCGGCGGCCAGCGCGATGGGCTCGACCAGCATGTAGCGCGACAGCAGGGTCGGCACCCGGGACAGGGTGCCGGACCCGAACTGCCGGAAGGTGTGATGCCGTCCGCCGGCGATCACATTGTGCGCGGCCTGCGCACCGCCGTTGAAGCGCACCACCGCCGCCACATCGAGCCCGGTCGAGGGCGCGCACAGCCAATCCACGGTCGCCCCCTTGCCGGCATCGCCGAACCCGAGGTCGACCACTATCAGGTGGCGATCGCCGAACATGGTTCTCTCCCTTCTAGTTTCCGAAGTCGACGTCATCGTCGCCGGTGGCGGCGGGCAGCGCCCCGGCACTGCGGGTGCGTCGTGCGGCCCCGATGGGGGCGAGCGCCTTGCCGACCGCGTCGGCCTCGTCGACCGAACCGATATCGCGCAGATCCGCCAGTCCCGCACCGAGATCGATGCGATCCTCACCGATGCCGATGGTCAGCGCGATGAGCTCGCACACCGCCGCCGGATCGTCCAGCCGCAGGAATCGCTCGCCGAGCAGTCCGCGCCAGTAGTCCGAGATCTCCGGATCGTTGTAGTAGCTGGACTGGTTGGGCAGGATGTAGTGCACGTGCCAGCGGTCGGCAACCTCGCGGAACACCGATTCGACGGTGATATCGCGGTCCACCTTGTCGCCGATGACCCGGCGAATGTGCCGAGAAGCCAAGCGCGGCTTGTTCAATTCGTCTCCGACGATGAACAGATAGCCCTTCTGCCCGCGCTTGTCCCACGCATCGGTCGCGGTGTGCCGTGCCATGAAATACGCGGCCAGTTCATAGCTTTCGGACTTCTGCCCGCCGCCGTTGCCCTCCAGGAAGATGAGCCGCAGCTGCTCGTCCATGCGGTTGTCGGATTCGAACTGCCCGACCTGCAAGGGAACTCGGTCCGAGTCCGCGTCGCCGATACCGCCGAACATGATCTGCGGATCCTCGGCATATCCCTTGCGCTGCAACAGCCCGTGCAGTTTGCCGAGCTTCTCCTGCATGATGCGCGGCACCGCGCCCATGGATCCGGTGACATCGAACAGCACCGCGATGGGCAGCGAGTTCCCGTGATCATCCGAATCGCGGGATTCGCGGAACTTCACGCCCTTGGGGTCGAGCGAGGGGTGTGCCTTCCAGTCGTCCCACGGCTGCGACCGCATATCCGCGGTGTAGCCGAAATCGTCGAGGCCGCGGGCGGCGCGGAAGGTGCGGGCGGCGTCGTAGGCGCTATCGTCCCAGTTTCCGTAACCCATGGTGATCACTGTCCTTTCGTGAGCTCGAAGGGCCGGAAGCGGCGCTGTCCGTAAAGCCGGTCGAGCAGATCATCGAATTCGCCGAGCAGGTCGGCGGCGTCGGGGCGCAGCCGCGGATCGGACTGCATGGACCCCGCGGCGAAGGAGCGCATCGCCGGGGGAGTGTGGCGGCCGAGCATGGTGAGCATCAGCCGGTGTGCGAGGTGGACATCGGTGGCAGGGGAGACCGCATCGCGGATCTCCGGTGGATAGTCGAGCGAGCCCAGGGTCGCGGCGGCGGCCGCGCCCGGGCGGCTGGCGAAGGACCAGCCGACCAGGACGACCCCGTGCTGGGCCGGATGGATCAGAACATTGGCCGGGCAGATCGCGGTGTGCACCCATCCGGCCAGCGCCGCCCCGGACAGGCAGCGCAACAGCCGCCGGTGCATCCACGCGTAATCGCGCGGGTCCAGGCCGTCCGGATATTCGGCGTGCACATCCGTGAGGGTGACGAAGCCGTCGGTGAGCGCGTCGAGCACGTTCACCGTCCGCTGTTCGCCGGTATCGGTGTCCAGGTGATCGACGGTGTCGGCCAGGACCGGGAAGTACGGCCGCAGCCATTCGTGTTCGGCGGTGACGATCGCTATGTCTCGCAATGCGTTTCGTTCGGCCGCGAGCAGTTTGTTGGCCGCGCCGTGCCGCGGGATCTTGACGATCCGGTCCCGGCCGCTGCGGTAGAGGTCCGCGACCGAGCCGCGGGCGTGCAGTGCGCCGATCGGATATGTTCCGCGCGCCCCGGTCACTCGCGATGCGCTGTCATCGGCCTGCGACCACTGCCGGTACAGCTCGGTGAGGCGCTCGAATGCCCGGCGCGCCAGGTTGATCTCACCGGGTGTGGCGCGGTCCGGATGCACCTGTGCGGCGAGCCGGTGATAGCGCCGCCGTCCCTCGGCGCGGGTGGCGGAATCGGCTGTGGCGGTACCGAACAGGTCTTCGGGCCGGTTGGCCGCCCGGATCGCCTCCGCTGTGTCTCGTGCCGTCGTCATGTGTTTTAGCCTAGGAGACTAAAACGTGGAGCGCCACCCTTTTCGGCAAGTATTTTGTCAATGGGACTAAAACGCTAGACGGGTGGTCGCGCCACCCAGCCCGCGACCACGGCCGCACCCGTCGGCCGGTGCACCGCCAGGAATCCGAACGGCCGATCGAAGGTCACCTCGGTGTACCGGATGGTGAACCGATCGCGCGGGGGCATACCGCCGGGCTGAATGCTGAACGCGGTGACCGCCGCCGCTTCGAAACCGGTCGCGCTGAATTTCGCGTACACGTCCTGCGCGCCGGCCTGAATGGCCAGCGGGGTGTCGGACATGCCGGAGAAGTGCCCGCGGCCATCGTTGAGCGCCGTGGTCAAACCGAACAGCCCGGGCTGCTCGCACAGATCGTGTAGGGAGCGAACGGTGAACGGGGGCAGCAGAATTCGTTCGACATCGGACCGGCTGGTGCTCTCGATCTCGCGTACGGTCAACCCGGGGGCGTCGGTTCCCGCCGGCAATCCGGTGCGCGCGGGCACCGTGCCGTCGATGGCGGCGAGTCCGGCGCGCAGCACCTCGCCCGGGGTGTCGTCGCCGAGCAGTAGATGGACATCCAGATCGCCGGTGCCTTCCACGACGACCCGGGTGACCGGCCGTGGCGTTTCCAGCACACTCGCATCCCTGCCGCCGCGCGTCGAGCGATCGAGCCCGGTCGCGGCGTATCCGCGCCACGGTCCCTCGGTGATCTCCATGCGGATCTCGGTGAAAGCCGATTGCCACCGCGTGCGCGCCACCAGCGCGGTGGCCAGCACCAGCAGGGTGTTCGCGTCGATTTGCAGGGGAAATCGCTCGATCAATCCATCGGTGTACTTGCTCGCCCACTCGTCCAGTTGAGCCTGGCCGCCGAGCACATCGGCGGTACCGGGTGGCAGCGCGCGCAACCATTCGTCCCGCAGTCGGACATCGTGGCGCACCCAGACCCCCAGCGCCGCCGAGATCGAATCCGCGTGTGTGAGCGTCTTCAGCATGGCCAGCGCCTGCGCATGTGCGGTCTCGGGCGAAACTCCGGCCGCCGCAGCGAGTTCCGATCGCACGGGCTCATCGGCGGTCGCCGCCAGCAGTGCCAGCAGCGGCCAGACACCGCATCCGGACAGCACGAAATCGTCCGTGCCCGCCCGCTCGCACCAGCGCGCGGTGAGTCGATTGGCGGCGTGTACGTGGGCGGCGAGCTGTGTCGGCATGCGGTCAGCCTAGGGGCGGGAAGCCCGCCGAGGCCCTGAGATATTGTGAGTCAGAATCTTTCATCCACTCGGGCAAGGAGGCCGCGGATGGCCATCGGTGAATCGGTATCGAGTGCCACGGCGCGTTTGGCGGAACTGCGATCCGCCGGATGCACCCCCGAACAGGCCTGGCAGTTCTTCGACGGGCTGCCCGCCGCGCGCGTGGAGGAGGTGACCGTCGGCCGCTGGCGCGGGGCCGAACTGGACACCGACCATCCCTGGAAGGGCATGCTGGTCGAATCCGGTTGGTACGGAAAGCAGTTCGACAGCGCCGATGCGGTGCAGCCGCTGCTCTTCAGCACCCCCGACGGGCAGATCTTCCCGGTGGACCCGCGCCGAGTCCCGCTCTTCCTCGCGGGCAAGGTGCCGGTCGCCACGCTGGGGCCGGTGCGCCGTTCGCTCGGTGTGCTGCGCCCGGCGCTGCGCACCAAGACCCCGCGCGCCCGGCTGCGCAATCTGGAATTCCGCGGAAAGTCCAGCGCCGCAATGATCTACGACGATCTGCCGATCATCGACATCTTCCGGCGGGTGGACGAGGACACCCTGCTCGGGGTGATGGACAAACGCGGCCTGCGTGACCCGTACTTCTTCATCCTCTACCGGGATCGGTAGATCAGCCTGACCACCAGGCTTTTCGGCCTACCCTTGACCTGACCGATTGTTATCGCTCGGGAGGGGTGCCCGATGAAAGATACGACCTGTCTTATCGCCGGTGGTGGTCCGGCGGGCATGATCCTGGGGCTGCTACTGGCGCGCGCGGGCGTCGAGGTGACGGTGCTGGAGAAACACGCGGACTTCCTGCGCGATTTCCGCGGTGACACCGTGCACCCCACCACCCTGGAACTACTCGATGAACTCGGCCTGCACGAGGAGTTCGCGAAACTGCCGCAGCGCCGGTTGAATTCGGTGCAGATCCCGATCGCCGGGGGTATGCGGACCCTCGCCACCTTCGAGCACATACCGGGCCGGTACAAATACATCGCCATGGTGCCGCAGTGGGATCTGCTGGCTCTGCTCGCGCACGCGGCCGATGCCGAACCCACCTTCCGGCTGCGCATGAACACCGAGGCGACCGAACTGCTGCGCGAGAACGGCCGGGTCGCCGGGGTGCGCTATCGCACCGAAGACGGTGCCGCGGGCGAACTTCGCGCCGACCTCACCGTCGCCTGCGACGGCCGGGGCTCTACCCTGCGCGCCGCGGCGGGGCTGCCGGTGCGTTCCTGGCAGACCCCGTTCGATGTGTGGTGGATGCGGGTTCCGCGGCACGATATCGACCCGGCGGGCGCGGTCCCGGTGCTCACCGCCGACCGGTTCGCCATCATGCTCGACCGCGGTGATTACTGGCAGTGCGCGATTCTGCTGGCCAAGGGCAGCGATTCGGCTGTGCGGCAACAGCATCCGGTGACCGGGATCCTGCGGGATATGGCCGCCGCCGCACCCTGGCTACTCGATCGCGTGGACGCGGTCCGGAGCTGGGACGAGGTCAAACTGCTCGATGTCAAACTCGATCGGCTCGATCGCTGGTACACCCCGGGCCTGCTCTGCATCGGTGACGCCGCGCACGCCATGTCACCGGTCGGGGGAGTGGGCATCAACCTGGCCATTCAGGACGGTGTGGTGGCGGCGAGAATCCTTGCCCCGAAACTGATCTCGGGCACGGTCGGCACCTCCGATCTGGCCCGGGTGCAGCGCCGCCGCGCCGTTCCGACCCGGGTCATCCAGGGCATGCAGCGCATAGCGCACGCCCGAGCCATCGCACCCGCGGTGGCGGGCAAGCTCAATATCTCGAATTCCGCGAATACCCCACTGGCTCTTCGCGTTTTCCGCCGCCTGCCCGTCCTGCGCAGTCTCCCGCCCTACCTGGTGGCGCGCGGACTGCTCGCCGAACACGCTCCGGAATTTGCTCGCCGACCCTGAAACGGCCTGCGGCACTGCGCTACTACGCGTCCACGCTCACCGGCGCGATGGCGGAGAGCCGTTCGAACTGCGCATCGGAGAGTCGCACGGCGGTCGCCGCGATGTTCTCCTCCAGGTGCGCGATGGAGGTGGTGCCCGGAATCGGCAGGATATTGTCCGCACGGCGCAGCAGCCACGCCAGCGATGTCTGTGCGGTTGTCGCGCCGAGTTCGGCGGCCACGGCGGCGAGCGGGCCGTCCGCCGCCGCGTGCGCGCCCATCGCGACGGGGAAGAATGGAATGAACGCGATCCCTTGCGCCGCGGTGTAATCCACCACATCCTCGTGCTGCCGGGCCCCGAGGTTGTACATGTTCTGCACGCTCGTGATGGGCGTGATCTCCTGGGCCGCGCGTAGTTCATCCACGCCTACCTCGGAGAGCCCGATGTGCCGCACCTTGCCCTCGTCCACCAGTTGCCGCAGCGCGCCGATCTGATCTTCGAGCGGTACGTGTGGATCGACGCGATGGAGTTGCAACAGATCGATATGGTCGAGTTTCAGTCGCCGCAAACCCAATTCGGCCTGCTGGCGCAGATAGGCGGGATGTCCGAGCGGTACCCATTCGGTCGGTGACGGGCGCACCACGCCCACCTTGGTCGCGATCACCACATCATCCCGATAGGGGTGCAGCGCCTCCGCGACCAGCTCCTCGTTCTCGCCCAGCGCGTACGAATCGGCGGTATCGATGAGGTTCACCCCGAGTTCCACCGCACGCCGCAGCACCGCGATCGCCGCCTCCCGATCGGCGGGCGCCCGCCAGATATGCCCCATCCCCGCGTCGTAACCGGGTTCCGGCGCGGCGGCCAATCGCATGGTGCCGTAACCGATCCGGTTCACCGGAAGGCTGCCACCGAGTTCGAAACTCGCCATATCGCATCACTCCTCGCGCACTGTCTGCTTGCGCAGCGAATGAACCCGAACCGATCGGTTTCCATTCCGCGCGGTTCGCGATCCGGAGTTCAGCGCACGCCGCGCGTCCGGAATTGAATGCTGATGCGCGGCCCCACCGGCCGCCGCGTCTTGGGAATCGCATGCTCCCAAGTCCGCTGGCAGGATCCACCCATCACGATGAGATCCCCATGCCCGAGCGGATACCGCAGACTCTCCCCACCTCCACGCGGCCGCAGCAGCAACGCTCGTGCGGCGCCCACCGACACGATCGCCACCATGGTGTCGTGCGTGGCCCCGCGCCCCGAGGTATCGCCATGCCAAGCGACACTGTCATTCCCGTCCCGGTAGTAGCAGAGTCCCGCCGTGGTGAACGGCTCCCCGAGCTCACCCCGATAGTGCTCGCTCAGAGCATCGCGAGCCTCGTCCAGAACAGGATCCGGCAACCCCTGCCCCTGCTCGTAAAACGCCAGCAACCGAGGCACATCCACCACCCGGTCGTACATGGCACGCCGATCCGCCCGCCACGGCACATCGGCCGCAAGCCGCTCGAACAGCGTGTCAGCCCCGCTCAACCAGCCCGGAAGCACATCCACCCACGCTCCCGCGCTCAGGACGGTGCGCCGGAGTCCACCCAGCGCACCGACTTCGAGCTCGCCGAATCCGTCGAGCAGCGATCCCTGTAATGGCGTCGACATGCTGTCGAACATACGTTCTATCGCGGACATGTTCAAGCAGCCATCCCGTTGGCGGTGCGGGTTGCCACACTAGGCTCTGCGCGAATCAATTGGATCGATTTGTGCTCGGGAGAATCCGGACCCATGTTTCGCCATCTGGTGCTAGCCGGTGCCCTCGTCACTATGACCATTGCGGCCGCCGGTTGCGGCGACCATGTCACCGCAGTGCCCGCCGTCGAATCACGGTCGATGACCGACTATCTGTTGACCACCAGCGATACACCCGACATCACTTATGCACTGCCGTGGGGCAATGCGGTGATCCAGGCGGGTATTGCCGGAATGTATGCCAAGGAGGATTCGCCACCATGCCGAGCTCGCAATGCCGCGATCGAGCTCCTCACAAACGATCCCTTCGCGGGTGCCATACAGCGTGTCTTGTCCATTGGCGAGCGACGCGATGGTGACACGCAGATCGCGGTTCTCAATCGTGTCGTAGACCCTGTCGCCCTGCTGGAGGCTATGCAGGCTTGCTCGACTTGGTCCAGGCTCTCGTCGATCAAGAATGGCGTCACGAAGGTCGATTTCGTCGGAGAAACCCTGTCCCGCAAAGATATTCCGGGAGTCGGCCTGGTTTTCGAGCTACCCGCCATGCGCTACGTCTCGACTGGTCCGGACAATTTCTATCCCCGTGCATGCCTGCTGCGCTTCGCTACCGTCGGCAACCGGACGGTTGTGGAGTATCTGTTCGGGAACACGCTCGATTTCACAATCTCCACGGACACGCTCGCGTTTGGTGACCGGCTGTTGATTGCCCAGGTCGGGAAACTGCGAGTCGCATGATTCGGTGCGATCCGGGCGGACCCGTCCCGCTATCCGCTTCGCGGTGATTCAGGGCTGTCGGGCGGCTCGCCCCACCGAGCGTAGGGAACGGTCGGCCAGGGTCAATGCGAGGAACAGGGCTGCGGCGGCGAGCATGAACATTGCGAGGTGGTGTAATCCGGCGGCGCTGGCGCCGGTGTTCAGGAATGCGCCGCCCGCTGCGGCGGCGATCATCGCGCCGATGTAGTTGAAGGTGCGGAGCAGTCCGGCTGAGGATCCGATGCGGTCCGGGGTGGATTGGTAGTAGACGGCGTTCTGATTGGCCAGGCTGTTGAGGCCCTGTGGGATGCCCATGACGCAGGCGGCCGTGAGCAGTAGCCAGATGGGGGCGTGGCCGGGCATGAGCAGAAGGACTGTGCAGCCGACGATTTGGGCCGTCGCGCCGACGATCAGCTTGCCGCGAATCACCGCGCGGCGGCCGGTGATGGCCGAGACCGCGATACCGGTGAGGGACAGGGGTAGCAGGATGAGCCCGGCCGCACCGGGATTCAGGCCGCGGCCGGATTCGAGCCACTGGGTGAAGCCGTAGAGGAAGCAGTAGCCGACGGTGCTGGTCAGCATGACCCGGCCGTAGGTGGCCAGCAGTGGGAAATTGCCGCCCAGTACGCGCACGTCGAGAAATGGTGCGGGCGTGTGGAGTTCGCGCATCACCAGCGCGGCTCCGGCCGCGACGGCCAGGACCGGCAGATACCAGTGCGCGGCTTGCGGATTCATCAGGAACAGCAGTGCGGTCAGCAGCAGTGCGGTGAACAGGGCGATGCCCGGGATATCGAGTCCGGAGGTCTTCTCCCGCTGCGGCATAGCGGTTTTCGGCAGCCACAGCAGTCCCGCGACCAGGCATGCCACCGCCAGCGGAATATTGATCGCGAAGGTCGCGCGCCAGCCGCCGACGTGAATCAGCAGACCGCCCAGGGGCGGTCCGATCACCACGATGGTCTGCGCCGCCACCGCGAGCGCGGTCAGCACGCCCGCCGGACTGTCCTTACCGGTGCGGTCCGCTTCACCGCGAATCAGGTACATCGCCGCGGGATATCCCGCGCACGTACCGAATCCGAGCACGATCCGCGCTACCACCAGCACCCACAGCGCGGGTGCGAAAGCGCCCAGCACACCGGCTATTCCGGTGAGCGTCGCCCCGGCGAGGAACAGCCGCCGCGGTCCGAACAGATCGATGAGCCGCCCGACCACGGGCTGTCCGATGGCGGTGGCCAGATACAGCGCCGACACCAGCCAGGCCGTCTCGGTGGCGGGCGCGCCGAACGCCACCCCGATCGGCACCAGCGATACCGCGATGATCGACGAATTGATCGGATTGAGAATCGTCCCGAGCAGCATCGGGGTGAGCAGGGAGCGATCGAAGCCGTCCCCGGACGCCGCCCGCCCGCGTCGTGCGAGAACCGAAGTCATTCCTGCCCGAGTCTTTCCAGTAGCGTGAGCGCTTCGAGCACGATGTGCCGCTCGTCCTCGGTGAACTTCTCCTGCATGACGGTGGCCAGCCACTCGTCGCCCGCGCGCCGCCTGCCTTCGTGGAATTCCCGCCCGGCATCGCTCAGTGACACCAGTTGCCGCCGCCGGTCCGCCGGATCCGGACGCCGCTCGATCAGCCCGCGTTCCTCGAGAATGTTCAGGGTGGCCGCGACCGCCTGCGGCCGCACCCGTTCGGCGGCGGCGAGGTCGCTGGCCGAACTGTCCGCCTTGCTCAACCGGCTGACCAGCGATTGCTGTGACGGGGTGAGCTCGCGGCTGTCCGATTGCTCCAGGAATCGCCTGCGCAGTCGCCCGACCAGAATCCGGAGGTCACGGGCGGCGCGCGCGGCGGACCGGGAAACGGTCACGGTGGCATCGGTCATGACTCCACGGTAGATCGACAACCTGGATTGTTCAATTCAGATTGTTCAATCTTAATTGTGTAATCGGTAGCGTGGTATGGGCGTACCATGACTCCCCATGCCACGTTTGGTCGATCACGAGCAGCGCCGCCGGGAGATCACCACGGCCGCCCGGCGCGTCATTGCCGCCGGGGGCCTGGAGGCGGCGACCTTCCAGTCGGTGGCGGCCGAGGCCGGGATCTCGGTACGCCTGATCCAGTACTACTTCGGCGCGAAGCGGGAGCTACTGCTCGCCACACACCTCGCGGTGGTGGTGGATTCGGGGGAGCGGTTCGCCGCCCGGGTCGGGGTGCTGGGTGCGGACGCGCCACCGCGCGAGGTGATCGAGGCGGTATCGCTGGCGCTGCTTCCGCTCGATGACGCGAGTCATGCGGACGCGCTGGTGCTGGCGGCCTATCACGCGGCGGCGCTGAGCAATTCGGAGTTCATCAAACCCGAGGACACCCATGGCGCGCCGCTGTACCTGGTCAATCTCTTCACCGAGCAGCTGCGCCGCAATCGCAAGCCCGGCAAGGCTTTCGACACCGCGCAATTGGACGCCCAGCTGATCGTCTTCAGTCTGGGCAGCATCACCCAGGGCGTGCTGATCGGCTCTCACACCCGCGAGCAGGTGGTCGAATTGATCCGCCACCTGCTCGATCGAATGCTGGGGGACTGTTAGTCCTCAGGCCACGCTCACGTGCGCGCGCACGAAATCGACCACGGCATCGGTGAATTCGTCATTGGCATCGCTGGCCGCGGTATGCGCGGCCGCGCCGATCTCGGCGTATTCGGCATGCGGCACCAGTGCGCGGAAGGACTGCACACCCTCCTCGCTCACCACATCCGAGAGCGCGCCGCGCACCAGCAGCACCGGCATGGTCAGCTGCCGGGCGGCGTCCTCCAGTGCCTTGGTGTGCACGTCGATCTGTTCGCCGCGATCACCGCCGAGCATGGCCGGATCCCAGTGCCAGTACCAGCGTCCGTCCTCGCGCTGACGCAGATTGCGTTGCAGCCCTTCGGGATTGCGTGGACGACGGCGATGCGGCAGGTACGCGGCCACCGCGTCGGCGGCCTCCTCGAGACTGGCGAAACCCTCGGGATTGCTGCCCAGGAAGCTGATCACGCGCTGTACGCCCGCGACCTCGGGGCGGGGAACGACGTCGACGAGCACCAGTCCGGTGATGCGCTCATGGTGCGGATGCGCGCTGGCGATGAGCCCGGTGAGCCCGCCCATGCTGGCCCCGACCACGAATCCGGGCTTGCCGAGCTGCTCGAGCACCGTCATGAGGTCCTCGACCATGGCCGCGCGGGTGTAATCGCCGCCGGGTGCCCATTCACTGTCCCCGTGCCCGCGCGCGTCCAATAGCACCGCGTGCATTCCGGCCTTGGCCAGCGCGAGCCCGGAATCCTTCCAGGAATGGCGGGTCTGGCCGCCGCCGTGCAGGAACACCACCAGTGGTCCGTCCTGGGGTCCCCAGGAGTCACCGGCGAGGGTGATACCGCCGTGGCCGCGGAAGGTGACGCGGGCAGGTTCGGTGAAGTCGGCTTCGTTGCTCACTCTCCGAGCATCGCACAGACCGGTTTACGGTGTATGAAGACCTGCCGCCAAGCGGGACTCGGCGGGCGGATCGGCAGCTCGCACACTGTGAGCTTCCTCCCAGCGATGGGGAAAGGCCGAGCGGCAGTACGAGACCGATCGGTTCAATTCATAGCTGCGCGGTTGCCTGGGCCATGTCCGGGTTGTGAGGATTCGTAGTCGAAAACTCCCTGGTGCGGGGCCTATGCGGCCCGATCGCGCCGAACCCGCACCTTGTCCGCGGGTGTGTCACGCACAACTCGCCGACCCGCCGCGAACCGCTGGTTGCCACAGGGGTGCGGTGACGGCCCGGGTCGGCGGCGCTGCTAGGCTCGCAACCCGAAAAGACATCCTTTAACGGACCGTCCGGTGAGGCGGGGAAGGAGGTCGGCATGGCTGTGCCCGAAGACCGGGCTGCCAAGTCGAGCGCTGCTGACCACTCGCAGCGACACGATCCCGCACAGGTGGACGCGGGGCGCGAGCTGCTCTCGGATTCCGATGTCGGCCGCACCATCGCGCGCATGGCGCACCAGATCATCGAGAAGACCGCGCTGGACTCCGGCGATCCCGCCGCCCCCCGCGTGGTGCTGATCGGAATCCCCACGCGCGGAACGACTCTCGCCGCTCGACTGGCAAATCGCATCGAGGAGTTCGCCGGGGTCCGCCCCGCCGTCGGCTCCCTGGACATCACCCTCTACCGCGACGACCTGCGCAGCAAACCGCACCGTCCGCTCGAGCGCACCTCGGTGCCCGAAGGCGGAATCGAAGACGTGCTGGTGGTGCTGGTCGACGATGTGCTGTTCTCCGGGCGCACCGTGCGCTCGGCCCTGGACGGACTGCGCGATCTGGGCCGCCCGCGCGCGGTGCAGCTGGCCGTGCTCATCGACCGCGGCCATCGCGAACTTCCCATCCGCGCCGACTACGTCGGCAAGAACGTGCCCACCTCCCGCAGCGAGGACATCTCGGTACTACTGCGCGAGCACGACGGCCGCGACGGTGTGTACCTGCGTCAGGAGGGTGACAAGTGAAGCATCTGCTCTCGGTGACCGATCTGGATCGCGCCGCCGCCACCGAACTGCTCGATGACGCCGAACGCTTCGAACAGGCCCTGCTCGGGCGCGAGGTGAAGAAGCTGCCGACCCTGCGCGGGCGCACGGTCATGACGGTGTTCTTCGAGAACTCCACGCGTACAAGGGTTTCCTTCGAGGTCGCGGGCAAGTGGATGAGCGCGGACGTGATCAACGTCAGCTCGTCGAGCTCCTCGAACTCCAAGGGTGAATCGCTGCGCGACACCGCGCTGACCCTGCACGCGGCGGGTGCGGACGCGCTCATCGTGCGGCATCCGGCCTCGGGCGCGGCACATCAGATCGCGCACTGGTTCTCCCAGATCCAGGAGCGCAGCGGCGGTTTCACCGGTCCCGGCCCGGCCATCATCAATGCCGGTGACGGCACCCATGAGCACCCCACCCAGGCGCTGCTGGACGCGTTGACCCTGCGTCAGCGGCTCGGCGATCTGGAGGGTAAGCGGATCGTGCTGGTCGGCGACATCCTGCACAGCCGGGTGGCGCGCTCGAACGCCTTCCTGCTCAGCACCCTCGGCGCGGATGTGGTGCTGGTCGCGCCGCAGACGCTGCTGCCGGTGGGCGTGCAGGCCTGGCCGGTGCGGATCTCGCACTCTCTCGATGCCGAACTTCCCGGCGCGGACGCGGTCATGATGCTGCGCGTGCAGGCCGAGCGCATGAACGGCGGCTTCTTCCCGTCGGCGCGCGAGTACTCGATCAACTACGGCCTGAGCGAGCGCCGCCTCGGCATGCTCGACGAGCATGCGGTGGTACTGCATCCGGGCCCCATGCTGCGCGGCATGGAAATCGCGTCGGCCGTCGCCGATTCCCCCAAAGCGGCTGTGCTGCAACAGGTCAACAACGGAGTCCATATGCGCATGGCGGTGCTCTTCCGCCTGCTGGTAGGAACCGACGAGGTGGTGGCATGAACAACGTCCTGATCCAGAACGTCCGTCTGTACGGCGAAGGCGACCCGGTCGATGTCCTGCTGGCCGACGGTGAGATCCGTGAGATCGGTGCCGGTCTGAAGGCCGAGGACGCCGAAATCATCGACGGCACCGGGCAATTCCTGCTCCCCGGCTTCATCGATCTGCACACGCATCTGCGCGAGCCGGGCCGCGAGGACACCGAAACCATCGAAACCGGTTCCGCCGCAGCGGCTCTGGGCGGTTACACGGCGGTCTTCGCCATGGCCAACACCAGCCCGGTCGCCGATTCGCAGGTCATCACCGACCATGTGTGGCGGCGCGGACAGCAGGTCGGCCTGGTCGACGTGCATCCGGTCGGCGCGGTCACCGTGGGCCTGGAGGGCAAGCAGCTCGCCGAAATGGGCACCATGGCGGCCGGAGTCGGCGCGGTGCGCATGTTCTCCGATGACGGCCACTGCGTCTACGACCCGCTGATCATGCGCCGCGCGCTGGAATACGCGAACTCCCTCGGCGTGCTCATCGCCCAGCACGCGGAGGAGCCGCGCCTGACCAAGGGCGCCGTGGCGCACGAGGGTCCGAACGCCGCCCGCCTGGGTCTGGCCGGTTGGCCGCGCGCCGCCGAGGAATCCATCGTGGCCCGTGACGCCCTGCTGGCCCGCGATGCCGGTGCGCGCGTGCACATCTGCCACGCCTCCACCGCGGGCACCGTCGAACTGCTCAAATGGGCCAAGTCCCAGGGCATTTCGATCACCGCCGAGGTCACCCCGCATCACCTGCTGCTCGATGATTCGCGCCTGGAGACCTACGACGCGGTCAACCGCGTCAACCCGCCGCTGCGCGAATCCTCCGATGTGACCGCGCTGCGCCAGGCCCTGGCCGACGGTGTCATCGACTGTGTCGCAACCGATCACGCCCCGCACGCCGAACAGGACAAGTGCTGCGAATTCGCGGCCGCCCGCCCCGGCATGCTCGGCCTGGAGACCGCCCTGTCGATCATCGTGCGCACGATGGTCCAGCCCGGCCTGCTCGACTGGCGCGGCGTGGCCCGCGTCATGAGCGAGAACCCGGCCCGCATCGTGGGCCTGGACGATCAGGGCCGCCCGCTCGCCGTCGGCGAACCGGCCAACCTGGCGCTGATCGATCCGAACACCGAGTGGACGGTGCGCGCGAAGGAACTCGCCAGCATCGCCCACAACACCCCGTTCGACGAGATGACCCTGCCCGCGAAGGTGACCGCCACCTTCCTGCGCGGCCGCGTCACCTCGCGCAACGGAGTCGCCAGCGCCCCGCGCGGTGGCGATGAGGTCTTCGCCGGTGGCGACCGGCGGGTGGGGAACCGAGGAGGACCGTAATGGAGCGAACACTGACGATCGTCGTGCTGCTCGCACTTTTCGCGCTGTGCCTGTGGGGCATGTACCGGGCCTGGACCGGCCGCGCGAAGAAGCAGGCGGCGTCGATCGGTGACCTGCCGGCCGTGCCCGCCGATTGCGGCGCACAGCTGCTGGAGCCCACCACGGGCCTCTACCTCGGCAGCACCCTGGCCCCGAGCTGGATTCAGCGAGTCACCGTGGGCGACTTGGGTTTCCGCGCCACCGCGGAACTGACCCGATTCGAGCGCGGCATCCTGCTCGAGCGCGACGGCGCGGGCACCATCTGGATTCCGCAGGAGTCGGTGACCGCGGTGCGCACCGAGCGCGGGCATGCGGGCAAAGTGATGACCGAAGGCGGTGTGCTGGTGATTCGCTGGAAGCTGCCGACCGGAACCGAGGTGGATACCGGATTCCGGGGCGACGACAAGACGGTGTACCCGGCCTGGACTGGCGCACCGCAGACAGAGACGACGAAGACGGGAGACGAGGCATGAGCAGCGACAACGTCGCAGTGATGGTGCTCGAGGACGGCCGCGTATTCCGCGGGACGACCTTCGGCGCACAGGGACAGACTTTGGGTGAGGCGGTGTTCTGCACCGCGATGACCGGCTACCAGGAGACCCTCACCGACCCCAGCTACGACCGCCAGATCGTGGTGGCCACCGCGCCCCAGATCGGCAACACCGGCTGGAACGACGAGGACGACGAGTCGAGCAAGATCTGGGTCGCCGGTTACGCCGTGCGCGATCCCGCGCGCCGCGCCTCCAACTGGCGCTCCAAGCGCACGCTGCAGGATGAGCTGGAGAACCAGAACATTGTCGGCATCGCGGGCATCGACACCCGAGCCCTGGTGCGGCACTTGCGCACTCGCGGTTCCATGAAGGCGGGCGTCTTCTCCGGCACCGCCCTTGCCGACTACGAGGAGCTCGTCGCGCGGGTCAACGGGCAGCCCTCCATGCTGGGCGCGGACCTGGCCGGTGAGGTCTCCACCGATGAGATGTACACCATCGAGCCGGTCGGCGAGCACCGCTTCACGGTGGTCGCGGTCGACCTCGGCATCAAGTCCAACACCCCGCGCATGTTCGCCGAGCGCGGTATGCGGGTGCACGTGGTGCCCTCGAACGTCACCTTCGACCAGATCAAGGAACTGAACCCGAACGGGGTGTTCCTGTCCAACGGTCCAGGTGACCCGGCCACCGCCGACGGCGCGGTCGCGCTCACCCAGCAGGTGCTGCAGGCCGATATCCCGCTGTTCGGCATCTGCTTCGGTAACCAGATCCTGGGCCGCGCCTTCGGGCGCAATACCTACAAGATGAAGTTCGGCCACCGCGGCATCAATGTCCCGGTCATCGAACATCACACCGGGCGCATCTCGATCACCGCCCAGAACCACGGCTTCGCCCTCGAAGGCGAGCGCGGCGAGGTCTTCGACACCCCGTTCGGCAAGGCCGAGGTCAGCCATATCTGCGCCAATGACGGTGTCGTCGAAGGTGTTCAGCTGGTCAGCGGCCGCGCCTTCTCGGTGCAGTACCACCCCGAGGCCGCCGCCGGACCGCACGACGCCGCCTACCTGTTCGATCGTTTCGCCGGCCTGATGGAAGGTGCCTGATGCCACGCCGTACCGACCTCAATCACATCCTGGTGATCGGCTCGGGTCCGATCGTCATCGGCCAGGCCTGTGAGTTCGACTATTCCGGAACCCAGGCGTGCCGCGTGCTGCGGTCCGAGGGCCTGCGCGTCTCGCTGGTCAACTCCAACCCGGCCACCATCATGACCGACCCGGAGTTCGCCGACGCCACCTACGTCGAGCCGATCACCTGGGAGTACGTCGAGAAGGTCATCGCCAAGGAGCGCCCGGACGCGATCCTGGCGACCCTGGGCGGTCAGACCGCGCTGAACTGCGCGGTCGACCTGCACGACAACGGCATTCTGGAGAAGTACAACGTCGAGCTCATCGGCGCGGACTTCGAAGCCATCCAGCGCGGTGAGGACCGGCAGAAGTTCAAGGACATCGTCGCCAAGGTCGGCGGCGAGAGCGCCCGCTCCAAGGTCTGCTACACCATGGACGAGGTCCGGGAGACCGTGCGCGACTTGGGTTTCCCGGTCGTGGTGCGCCCGTCGTTCACCATGGGCGGCCTCGGTTCCGGTATGGCCTACAACGATGAGGATCTCGATCGCATCGCCGGTGGCGGCCTCGCGGCCTCGCCGACCGCGAACGTGCTCATCGAGGAATCCATCCTGGGCTGGAAGGAATTCGAGCTCGAGCTCATGCGCGACCGCAATGACAATGTGGTCATCGTCTGCTCGATCGAGAATGTCGACCCGATGGGCGTGCACACCGGTGACTCGGTCACCGTCGCTCCGGCCATGACCCTCACCGACCGCGAATACCAGAAGATGCGTGATCTCGGCATCGACATCCTGCGCGAGGTCGGCGTCGACACCGGCGGCTGCAATATCCAGTTCGCGGTGGATCCGGCCGATGGCCGCCTCATCGTCATCGAGATGAACCCGCGCGTCTCGCGCTCGTCCGCATTGGCTTCCAAGGCAACGGGATTCCCGATCGCCAAGATCGCCGCCAAGCTGGCCATCGGCTACACCCTGGACGAGATCGTCAACGACATCACCAAGGAGACCCCGGCCTGCTTCGAGCCCACGCTCGACTACGTCGTGGTCAAGGCTCCGCGCTTCGCGTTCGAGAAGTTCCCGGGCGCCGACCCGACGCTGACCACCACCATGAAGTCGGTCGGCGAGGCAATGTCCATGGGCCGCAACTTCTCCGAGGCGCTGGGCAAGGTGCTGCGCTCGCTGGAGACCAAGGCCACCGGCTTCTGGACCCAGCCCGATGGCGACTGGACCGATGTCGAGGCCATCCTGGAAGATCTGCGCACCCCCACCGAGGGCCGCATCTACCAGGTGGAGCGGGCGCTGCGCCTGGGCGCGAGCATCGAGGACACCGCCAAGGCCTCGGGCATCGACCCGTGGTTCGTGGCCGAGGTCGCCGCGCTGGTCGAACTGCGCCAGGAGATCCTGGACGCGGCCGTACTGGACGAGCCGCTGCTGCGCACCGCCAAGCACTACGGCCTCTCCGATCGCCAGATCGCCGCGCTGCGACCGGAACTCGCGGGTGAGGACGGCGTGCGCGCACTGCGGCATCGCCTGCACATCCGCCCGGTGTTCAAGACGGTCGACACCTGCGCCGCCGAGTTCGAGGCCAAGACCCCGTACCACTACTCGGCCTACGAGCTCGATCCCGCCGCGGAATCCGAAGTGGCGCCGCAGAAGGAGCGCGAGAAGGTTCTGATCCTGGGATCGGGTCCGAACCGCATCGGTCAGGGCATCGAGTTCGACTACTCGTGTGTGCATGCGGCACTGACGCTTTCGGAAGCCGGTTACGAGACCGTCATGGTCAACTGCAATCCCGAGACCGTCTCCACCGACTACGACACCGCGGACCGGCTCTACTTCGAGCCGCTGACCTTCGAGGATGTCCTCGAGGTCTACCACGCGGAAACCGAATCCGGCACCGTCGCTGGCGTTATCTGCCAGCTGGGCGGTCAGACTCCGCTGGGTCTGGCCCAAAAGCTCACGGACGCGGGCGTTCCGGTGGTCGGCACCTCCGCCGCCGCCATCGATCTGGCCGAGGACCGCGCCGAATTCGGCGATGTCCTTGTTGGAGCGGGACTTCCGGCGCCGAAGTACGGCACCGCCACCACCTTCCCGGCCGCGAAGAAGATCGCCGCCGAGATCGGTTACCCGGTGCTGGTGCGCCCGTCCTACGTGCTGGGCGGTCGCGGTATGGAGATCGTCTACGACGAGCAGACCCTCGAGGGCTACATCTCCCGAGCCACCGATATCAGCCCGGATCGCCCCGTGCTGATCGACCGGTTCCTGGAAGACGCCATCGAAATCGACGTCGACGCCCTGTGCGACGGCGACGAGGTCTACCTGGGCGGCGTCATGGAGCACATCGAGGAAGCCGGTATCCACTCCGGCGACTCCGCGTGCGCCCTGCCCCCGATCACCCTGGGCCGCAGCGATATCGAGGCCGTGCGCCGCTCCACCGTGGCGCTGGCCAAGGGCATCGGCGTCAAGGGTCTGCTGAACGTGCAGTACGCGCTCAAGGACGATGTGCTCTACGTCCTCGAGGCGAACCCGCGCGCCAGCCGCACCGTGCCGTTCGTGTCCAAGGCCACCGCGGTCCCGCTGGCCAAGGCCGCGGCGCGAATCGCGCTGGGCGCCACCATCGCCGAACTCCGCAAGGAGGGCCTGCTCCCGGCCGAGGGCGACGGCGGGTACACCCCGATCGACGCGCCCGTCGCGGTGAAGGAAGCCGTACTGCCGTTCCACCGCTTCAAGCGGCCCGACGGCAGCGGTATCGATTCGCTGCTCTCGCCGGAGATGAAGTCCACCGGTGAGGTCATGGGCATCGACGCCGACTTCGGTACGGCATTCGCCAAGTCCCAGACCGCTTCCTACGGTTCGCTGCCGACCGAAGGCGCCGCGTTCGTCTCGATCGCCAACCGCGACAAGCGCGCCATGGTGTTCCCGGTCAAGCGCCTGCACGACCTGGGCTTCCGCATCCTGGCAACCGAAGGCACCGCGGAAATGCTGCGCCGCAACGGTATTCCGTGCGAGCAGGTGCGCAAGCATTCGGACGAGGCCACCGATCAGCCCAGCATCGTGGACATGATCAAGGACGGCGAGGTCGATATCGTCTTCAACACCCCGTACGGCAATAACGGTCCGCGCGTGGACGGTTACGAGATCCGCACCGCCGCGGTGAGCGCGAACATCCCGTGCATCACCACCGTGCAGGGTGCGGCCGCGGCCGTGCAGGGCATCGAGGCCACCATCAACGGCGGCATCGGCGTGCGGTCCCTGCAGGAACTCCACGCCACCCTGCGGGGCTGACGCGATGACGAGTTTCGGTGTGCGGCTGCGGGATGCGATGCGCAAGCACGGACCCGTCTGTGTTGGCATCGACCCGCATCCGCCGCTGCTGCGGGCCTGGGGCCTGACCGAGGACGCCGCCGGCGTGGCGAAGTTCGCCAATGCCTGCGTCGAGGCGTTCGCCGGTCGGGTGGCCCTGGTCAAACCGCAGGTGGCGTTCTTCGAAACCTACGGTTCGGCCGGAATCATCGTGCTGGAGGAGACGATTCGCGCACTGCGTGAGGCGGGCACCCTGGTGCTCGCCGACGCCAAACGCGGCGATATCGGCTCCACCATGGACGCCTACGCGCACGCCTGGCTCGGTGACGGCCCGCTGGCCAGCGATGCCGTCACCGTCTCGCCGTATCTCGGATTCGGTTCGCTCACACCGGCTCTGGACCTGGCCCGCGCGAACGACCGCGGCGTCTTCGTCCTCGCGGCCACCTCCAACCCGGAAGCCGCCGAACTGCAGCGCATCACCGGTCCGGACGGCCGCACCATCGCCCAGCGCATGGTCGACGACGCGGCAGCGCTCAACAAGGGCGCGGACTTCGGTTCGGTCGGTGTGGTCATCGGCGCGACCCTCACCGAGTCCCCGGACCTGTCCGCCCTCAACGGCCCCATCCTCATGCCGGGTGTCGGCGCGCAGGGCGGCGGAGCCGACTCCATCCGCACCCTGGTCCCCGCAAGCGATCTCGGCGCCGTCCTGCCGAACGTCTCCCGCGAGGTCCTCAAATCCGGCCCCTCGGTCGCGGCCCTGCAGGACCGCGTCGCCGAACTGGCCGAGGAGTTCGCTTTCCTACAGCGGTGATCGACTTCTGAACGGCCCGTTGTGAAATCTCGCAGCGGGCCGTTTCGGTACAGTGGTACCCATGTCTGACGCGGTGCCGCCCAACGCTATTCAGCACGCTCTGATTCTCGGTGGAGGCGGGGCGCTGGGCATCTGCTGGATGACCGGGCTGGCCGTCGGGTTACGGGAGGCCGGGATCGATCTGGCGCTGGCCGATCGGGTTGTCGGTACGTCGGCGGGCGCGGTGGTGGGTTCGGTCATCACCGGGCACGGTGATCTGCAACAGCTGGTCTCCATGCCGGTCCCGGATGGCGATGCGCCGCAGATCGATCCGGCGGGTTTCGGTGAGATCATGGGCATTCTCGCCACGCCGGGCATCAGCGGGAATGAGGCGCGGCGGCGGGCCGGGGCTCGTGCGCTGGAGATGGGGGTCGGCGATCCCGATGCGCATATCGCCCGGATAGCCGGTGTCGCAGGGGTTTCCGAGTGGTCGGAGGCGGATTTCATTGTGACCGCCGTCGATATCACCACCGGTGAACTGCAAGCCTGGACCCGTGACGGTGTGGCCACGCTGCCGCAGGCGCTGGCGTCGAGTACCTCGGTTCCCGGTGTGTTCCCGCCGATTCCGATCGAGGGCCGCTATTACATCGACGGTGGGATGCGGTCGCCCATCAATGCCGATCTGGCGGCGGGGGCGGATTTCCTGCTGATCATCGAACCGCTGGCGCATATGTTTCCGCACGCGGCGTCGGACAGTGAATTGGGTGGCGCGACAACGCTGTCCATCGTTCCGGATGCGGAGACGATCGCCGTCTTCGGCGTCGACCTGTTCAATCCGGCCGCGCTGAACCCCTCGTACGAGGCGGGTTATCGCCAGGCCGCCGACGCCGCGCCGCGCTTGAAAGCGGTGTGGCCCACGCGCTGACGGCAATCGGTGAACCCGGCGCGGCGTTGCGGCCGCGCTCGTACGCTGTCGGCATGATGTCGACAGCGGAGGTGCTCGCATTGGCCGGTGTGATCCTGCTCGGTTCCATGTCACCGGGACCGGACTGGATGATCGTCATCCGCAATGCCGCCGTCACCGGCCGTCGCGCCGGAATCGCCTGTGCCACAGGCGTAGCCGTGGGTGTGTTCACCTGGTCCATCGTGACCGCCGTGGGCATAGCGGGGCTGCTGGCCGCCTCGGCGATGGCCTATACGGTTGTCAAGCTCGCGGGCGCGATCTACCTGGGCTACCTGGGAATTCGCGCTCTGCTCGCGGCCCGGCGCGGCGAATACGCGCCTGCCACGGCCGATTCGGGCCGGGAGCGAGGGATGGGCCTGGCTTTCCGCCAGGGCCTGCTGACCAACCTGTTCAACCCCAAATGCGCTGTCTTCTTCATCGCGCTGGTCCCGCAGTTCCTTCCGGCCGACCCCACCGTGCTGAGCACCCTGGAGCTGGGCATTGTCTGCACCGTCGCCAATCTGTCCTGGTTCGCGGCCCTGGCGATCGGCGTCGGCGCGCTCCGGCACGCCTTCACCCGCCGCCGGGTCCGGCGCGCCCTGGACGCGGTCATGGGTTCGGTCATGGTCGCGCTGGGCCTGCGCATCGCCGTGCAGTCCAACTGATTAGGTTTGCGCTGTGTCGAACAACAACCTGGGCCTGCTGTCCTACGCCCAAACACGTGTCCTGGTAGACGATTTCACGACGAGCTATCGCTTCTACCGCGATGTCCTGGGCCTACCGCTCAAACATCCCGATGAGAGCGGCGCGGAACCCGCCGACGGTCCCTACGCCTGCTTCGTCGCCGGTGACGCCGATCTGGCGCTGTTCACCCGCGCGTTCATGGAGGCCGCGGTGGGTGCCGAACACCGCCCGCGCGATGGCGTGGACGCGGTCGTGGTCGTGCTCCGCGTCGCCGATGTCGATGCCGCCGCGAAGACGCTGGAAGCGCGCGGTGTCGTACTCGCCGCGGGACCGGTCGACCAGCAGGCGTGGGGTATGCGCGTGGCCCATCTGCGCGCCCCGGAGGGCACCCTGATCGAGCTCTGCCAGTACGACGATTGATCGATCGCTTGTCCTGATCGTCCCCTGGCGCTGCGCTGTGGGCGAAACGCCCGGGAAGTCGCATCCTTCGGGTTTCACCCGTCTGTGACGGCGTCAGGGGTCAGCGCGCCCGATCGGGGTGGCATTAGGGGGCTGGACCTGCGGCGGGATCGTGTGTTCGAACGGTGTTCGAATGGGTCGGGTGATCCGCGACACGCGGTGCAGTTTCGCGCGACACGCCGGGAAATTCGAAGAAGTTCCAGGTCGGATGATTACAGGTGGGTCACGGTCTGAATCGGACATCGGTAACGCTGTTCCGCACATCCGCCGAAAGCCGAAAAACCCCTGGCCACAAGGGGATTCGTACACCTTCGCGATGAGTCGCCGGACCCGGTCGGACCGGCCACCCGGATGGCCGCATTCCGCCCGGTCGTGCTCGGAATCACGCGCTGACCTGGGGGGCGGGTTCGCAATCGGGAGGCGTCGTGGGTACGGTCGCTGAGACCGCCGGGTTAGAACGGCGGGAGTACATGCAATGAACGATGAGACGGAGGAACCGTGGCCCTTCCCCAGCTGACTGACGAGCAGCGCGCCGCTGCTTTGGAGAAGGCGGCTGCCGCTCGCCGTGCTCGGGCGGAGCTCAAGGAGCGCCTGAAGCGTGGCGGTACCGATCTGAAGACGGTCCTTGCTGATGCCGAGAAGGACGAAGTTCTCGGCAAGATGAAGGTGTCGGCACTGCTCGAGGCTCTGCCGAAGGTGGGCAAGGTCAAGGCAGCCGAAATCATGAGCGAGCTCGAAATCGCTCCCACTCGCCGCCTGCGCGGACTGGGTGACCGGCAGCGTAAGGCGCTGCTGGCCCGGTTCGACTTCACGGCAGATTAATCCGAGGGTGGTCGAACACACTCGGAAGGGACGACTGGTAGTACTGGTCGGCCCCTCGGCCGTCGGCAAGTCCACTGTCGTGCGCTGCGTGCGCGAACGACTGCCCGAACTGGTTTTCAGTGTTTCGGCCACCACCCGGGCCCCCCGGCCCGGGGAGGTCGACGGTCGCGACTACCGGTTCGTGTCCCGCGAAGACTTCGACGCCATGATCACGGCGGACGAGCTCCTCGAATGGGCCGATATCCACGGTGGACTACAGCGGTCGGGTACCCCGGCCGCACCTGTGCGTGAAGCGCTCGCGACCGGACACCCGGTCCTGATCGAGGTAGACCTCGAGGGAGCGCGCTCGATCCGCAAGGCGATGCCGGAAGCCACCCTGGTCTTCCTGGCCCCGCCCAGCTGGGAGGAATTGGTCTCCCGGCTCACCTCGCGAGGCACTGAATCGCCCGAGGTCATAGAGCGAAGGCTGCTCACCGCCAAGACCGAATTGGCGGCCTGTGACGAGTTCGACATCGTCATAGTGAACGACGAGGTGACGACTGCCTGTGAGCAGTTGGTATCCTTGTTCGTTAGCACAATTTCGAGGTAGTTCTCGAAAGAACAACCGGCTCATCTTCGAAGTGAGCCGGTTTCACCCTTTCAAACCAACCCGCAGGAGCCTTCCTAGTGAGTACGGACATGAAGACCGTCCCCGCCTACGACACTCCGGTCGGCCTCACCAACCCGCCGATCGACGAACTGCTGGAACGGACCTCGTCCAAGTACGCGCTGGTCATCTACGCAGCCAAGCGGGCCCGGCAGATCAACGACTACTACAACCAGCTCGGCGACGGCATTCTCGAATACGTCGGCCCGCTGGTCGAGCCGGGTCTGCAGGAGAAGCCGCTGTCGGTGGCCATGCGTGAGATCCACGCCGATCTGCTGGAGCACTCCGAGGGCGAATAAGCCCCCGAGAGAGTAAGAGCCAGGCAACTCTCTACGGCGCTGGAGGCGTAGTGACGACAGAATCCACCCGGGGCATGCGGTGACCCGGGTCATCGTCGGTGTCGGCGGCGGTATCGCCGCATACAAGAGTTGCGCCCTCGTGCGCCGGTTCACCGAAACCGGCCACGAGGTGCGCGTCATCCCCACCGAGGCGGCGTTGAATTTCGTCGGCAAGGCCACCTTCGAGGCGCTGTCCGGCCATCCCGTGCACACCGGAGTCTTCTCCGATGTGCCCGAGGTGCCGCATGTGCGACTCGGTCAGGAAGCCGAATTGGTGGTCATCGCCCCCGCGACGGCGGATCTCATGGCGCGTGCCGCTTCCGGCCGCGCGGACGATCTGCTCACCGCCACACTTCTCACCGCCCGATGTCCCATCCTGTTCGCGCCCGCGATGCACACCGAAATGTGGGAGCATCCCGCGACGATCGCGAACGTGGCCGCCTTGCGCGCGCACGGCGCCACCGTGATGGAGCCCGCGCACGGGCGGCTCACCGGATCCGATTCCGGCGCAGGGCGTTTGCCCGAACCGGAGGAGATCTACGCGCTCGCGGCACTGCTGCTCGAGCGCAAGGACGCGATCCCGCGTGATCTCGAGGGCCGTCGCGTCGTCGTATCCGCCGGCGGCACTCGTGAACCCCTGGACCCGGTGCGGTTCCTCGGCAATCGCAGCTCCGGTAAGCAGGGGTATGCGATCGCCCGGGTGGCCGCGCAGCGCGGTGCCCAGGTGACGCTCATCGCGGGCAACACCATCGGTATGCCCCCGCCCGCCGCGGTCGAAGTCGTGCACATCAATACCGCCGAGCAGTTGAAGGTGGCGGTCGACAAGCATTCCATCGGTGCGGACGCGGTCATCATGGCCGCCGCCGTCGCCGACTTCCGGCCGGTGAACGTGGCCGCCGCGAAGATCAAAAAGGGTGCGGACGAACCGAATTCGATCGAACTGACCAAGACCCCGGACATTCTCGCGGGTCTGGTGCAGTCGCGCCGGGACGGTCAGCTACCGGGCACCGCGATCGTGGGCTTCGCCGCCGAAACCGGTGATGAACACGCCGATGTGCTCACCCACGCGCGCGCCAAACTCGCCCGTAAGGGCTGTGATCTTTTGGTGGTCAACGCAGTTGGTGAAGGCAAAGCCTTCGAAGTAGACCATAATGATGGTTGGCTGCTCGGTGCCGATGGCACCGAGATCGCCTTGGACCACGGATCCAAGGCACTGCTGGCCAGTCGAGTGCTGGATGCGCTCGGCCCCTTGCTCCGCTGAAGCCTCGGCACCGCAGGGTTCGGACGGCTGCCACATGACGGCAGCTGTCTGAGTCACGATATGTTCGTCACCGGAGCGTCCTCGCGCCTTGTGACGAATTTATTGGCATAACCTGAGACAAAGGGTTGTGCGGTGGTGGAGAAGCGCTACCGTGGCAGCCCGATACGAGAAACCCGTTGAGGGAGAGGGAACAACTGTGCGCACGACTGGCAGCCGCCTATTCACCAGTGAGTCCGTGACCGAAGGTCATCCGGACAAGATCTGTGATGCCATCAGCGATTCCATCCTCGACGCGTTGCTCGCGGCCGATCCGCGCAGCCGTGTCGCGGTGGAAACCCTGGTGACCACCGGCCAGGTGCACGTGGCCGGTGAGGTCACCACTTCGGCCTACGTCGATATCCCGACGATCGTCCGCGAAAAGGTGCTGGAGATCGGATACGACTCCTCCGCAAAGGGTTTCGACGGCGCGTCCTGCGGTGTGAACATCGCCATCGGCGCGCAGTCGCCCGATATCGCGCAGGGCGTGGACACCTCGCACGAGGCCCGCGTCGGCGGCGAGGACGATGACATCGCGCGCCAGGGCGCGGGCGATCAGGGTCTGATGTTCGGTTACGCCACCATCGAGACCCCCGAGCTCATGCCGCTGCCGATCTCGCTGGCGCACAAGCTTTCCCGTCGCCTGACCGAGGTCCGCAAGTCCGGTGTGCTGCCGTACCTGCGTCCCGATGGCAAGACCCAGGTCACCATCGAATACGAGGGCGATATCCCCAAGCGCCTGGACACGGTCGTCATCTCGACCCAGCACGCGGCCGATATCGACCTGGACAACCTGCTCACCCCGGACATCCGCGAGAAGGTCGTCGACTCGGTGCTCGCCGAGCTGTCGCTGCCGAATCCGTTGGACACCTACAACATTCGGCTGCTGGTGAACCCGACGGGCAAGTTCGTGCTCGGCGGTCCGATGGGTGATGCCGGCCTGACCGGTCGCAAGATCATCGTCGACACCTACGGCGGCATGGCTCGCCACGGTGGCGGTGCGTTCTCCGGTAAGGATCCGTCGAAGGTGGACCGTTCGGCCGCCTACGCCATGCGCTGGGTCGCCAAGAATGTCGTCGCCGCCGGTCTGTCCGAGCGCGTCGAGGTTCAGGTCGCCTACGCCATCGGCAAGGCCGCCCCCGTCGGCCTGTTCGTGGAGACCTTCGGCACCGAACTGGTCGATCCGGCCAAGATCTCGGCCGCCATCGGCGAGGTCTTCGACCTGCGTCCCGGCGCGATCATCCGCGATCTGGACCTGCTGCGCCCCATCTACGCGCCCACCGCCGCGTACGGCCACTTCGGCCGCACCGATGTGGATCTGCCCTGGGAGCGCACCGACCGCGCGGAGAAGTTGCGCGCCGCCGCCGGTCTGTAATTGGCCGACACGGGACAGGCATCGACGGGAGCGCCGAGCACGGAGACCATCTCCGAGCCCGGCGCTCCCGCCGTCGTAGCCGCCCCCCGCCCCATCGCCCGGGTCCTGCCCCTGCTCGAACCCGCGCACCTGGACCGGGATTTCGACTACCTCGTTCCCCCTGAGTTCGACGCCGACGCCCAACCCGGCGTCCGAGTCCGAGTCCGCTTCTCCGGCCGCCTCATCGACGGCTACATTCTCGAACGCCTCGAAAAGACCTCCCACACAGGCAAACTCGTCCGCCTCGACCGAGTGGTCTCCCCAGAGAAGGTCCTCACCCCGGAGATCCTGCGCCTCGTCACCGCCGTGGCCGCCCGCTACGCGGGCACCCGAGCCGATGTCCTGCGCCTGGCCATCCCACCCCGCCACGCCAAAGTCGAATCCGAGGGCGCGACCCCCAAACCCGCAGCTCCGAAGAAGCGCCGCGGTAAGGCCGCCGCGAAAGCCGTTGCCGCCGAACCCGCCCCGATCGACCTCGACGACCCGGCCGACCCGATCCCGGACAGCGCGCCCGATCAACACGACGCTCTCCCGGAAACCGCTCCGGCAGCAGTCGAATCATCACTGGACACGGGAATCACCGAGCAGCCCACGACTGCTGTTGCGCTGGAGGTACATTCACCGGCCGCGTCCGGGTCGGACGTGGTGGAGGGCGACGCGGAATCGGACCCCGGTCTTGCTGAAGCTGTGGCGGGGCAGGAAGTTTCGGAGTTGTACCCCGAATGGGGTCGGTATGCGCATGGGCATTCGTTCCTCGGTGCGGTGGCTGCTGGGCGGGGGCCGCGGGCGGCTTGGCAGGCGCTGCCGGGGGAGGATTGGGCGCGGCGGTTGGCGGAGTTGGCGGCTACGACCGTGGGGAGTGGGCGCAGTGCGATTCTGATGGTGCCGGATCAGCGGGATCTGGATCGCGTGCTGACGGAATGTGTTGCGCTGGTGGGGGAGTCGGCGGTTGGGTTGGCGGCCGGGTTGGGGCCTTCGGCGCGGTATCGGCGATGGCTGGCCGCTTTGCGCGGGACGGCTCGGGTGGTCGTCGGCACTCGCAGTTCGGTGTTCGCGCCGGTGAAAGACCTCGGGCTCATCGCTATTTGGGATGACGGGGATGACACCTACGCGGAGCCTCGCTCGCCCTATCCGCATGCGCGGGAAGTGGCGATGTTGCGCGCGCATGAGACCGGGGCGGCATTCGTCGCGGCCGGGTTCGCGCGCACCGCCGAGGTGCAGGCCATCGTCGAATCCGGTTGGGCCCATGACCTACTCGCCGAACGCAGTCTGCTCCGCCAGGTGATGCCCCGCCTCATCGCGCCCGGCGACACCGATGCCGCACTAGAGCGGGATCCGATGGCGCGCGCGATCCGCATCCCGGCCGCTGCCTTCATGGCCGCCCGCCGCGCCCTGGCCGCAGGCGAACCCGTCCTGGTCCAGGTCCCCCGCCGCGGCTACATCCCCGCCCTGTCCTGCTCGAAATGCCGCACCCCGGCCCGCTGCCGCCACTGCAACGGCCCATTGGCTCTGCCGGACAACAACATCCGCGCTTCGACGGCGGCTAAAGCCACGACGGCGCGCGGTACCGCCGCCGCATCGGATGCGGGCCGAGGTGCCGGTCGCGGGACGACCTCTGATCAGCGCGGCGCGAGTCCGGCCGGTCGGGGCCGCGCCGCCTCGCAGGGAGCGTCGGGCGCGCAGGGCCGGGGACCCCAGCAGAGCGGCGAGTACGAGCAGCAGGGGCTGAATTTCGAGAACGATTGGGGTGCGCCCGGTCCCGGCGCGCAAGGACGCGACGGCCGAGCGCGCACGCACGGTTCCGGTGGGCGCGGAAATACCACCGCGTGGGCGCAGACGGATGATCGCGGGGCCTCCGGCGCGTGGAGCGACCCGGGTGACCGCGGGGTTTCCGGCGGCCGGGCCGCCGCGGGCGGCTGGGGCAACCCGGGTGACCGCGGATCTTCCGGTGGCCGGACCGACGCGGGTGACCGTGCGGCCGCGGGCGGCTGGGGGAATCCCGGACGCGATGGTGGCGGGCGCGGTCACGGCACGGGAGCGCAGGCCCGGGGTGCGCGGGATCGGGTTGATCTGGGCGTGGCGGTGGGGGTTGGAACACCGCGTGGCGGTTCGGAAGTGGCGCACAGTCCGGCGTGCCGGTGGTGTGGGATCACCGAGGCGGCATTCCGGTGCGGGGCTTGCGGTTCGAGGGCATTGCGGGCGGTTGTCATCGGTGCCGCGCGAACCGCTGAAGAACTGGGACGGGCCTTTCCGGGTGTGCCGGTGCGGGGGTCGGGTGGGTCGACCGTATTGAGTTCGGTGCCGGAGGGGCCACAGGTGGTGGTGTCCACTATTGGGGCGGAACCGTCTGTGCCGGGCGGGTATTCGGTGGCGATGCTGCTGGACGGGTGGGCGCTGCTCGGGCGTGAGGATTTGCGGGCGGCGGAGGATGCGATGCGACGGTGGATGTCGGCCGCGGCGTTGGTGCGTTCCGGTGGGCAGGTGATCGTCATGGCGGATCCGGCGTTGGCGACCGTGCAGGCGTTCTTGCGCTGGGATCCGGTGGGGCACGCCCAGTTCGAACTGGGGGAGCGGATCGATGTGCGGTTCCCGCCCGCCGTTCGGCTGGCCGCCATCGACGGTACCGCCGATTCGATCGCCGAATTGCTCGCCGAGGCAAAGCTTCCCGACGTGGTCGAGGTGCTCGGCCCGGTGCCGCTACCGCCCGGTGCGCGAAAGCCGTTCTCCTCCGGCGATTCTCCCGCTGAAGTGGAGCGGATGATTCTGCGCGTGGACCGCTCGGCCGGATCCTCGCTGTCCAAAGCATTGAGCATCGCCCAGGCCGTGCGCAGCACCCACAAGTCCGACGACCCGTTGCGCGTGCAGATCGATCCGGTCGATATCGGCTGAGAGCCCGTGCCGGACAGTGGAATACGGCCGCTGCCGCATTCGGCGCTACTCGCCGGTGACCTCGTGACGTGGAAGCGCGGCCAGCGCGGTCAGCGCGTTGAGGAAGCCACGGCGGTCGGCGGCCGGGATGCGGTCGAGCAGACGGTCTTCGCGAGCCTGGATATCGGCTTGGGCCGCATCGCGTAGTCGGCGTCCGGCCGGGGTGAGGGCGAGTAGGCGGGCGCGGCGGTCGGCCGGGTCGGGGGTGCGTTCGATGAGGCCGCGGGCTTGCAGGTCGTCGAGTACGGCGATGATGCGGGTCTTGTCCGCGCCGATCTCCTGGGCGAGCACCCCCTGTCCGCGTGCGGGTCCTTCGCCGAGGGCGAGCAGTACGACGTACGCCCACATGCTCACCCCGTGTGCCGCCAGGATCGGCTGCTCGGCCGCCATCAGCGCGCGGCCGAGGGGAACGATCATCGCTGCCAGATCCGGGCGGGTTGTCCTCATGCGGACAAGATTATGCGGCGGTGCGGTGCGGCCGTTCGATCGTGTCCGCGGCGCGGGTCAGAATCTGTTCCGCGTCGAACCGTTCGGCCGGCCACGAATCGGTTCCGATACCGACCCTGCCTCGCCACGCCTTGACGATCGCGGTGTGCACCGGCCAGCGCACGAATCGCCGCATATCGCGTTCGGATTCCCACACCGTGATGGATCCGCCACGCCGTTCGGCGGGCCTGCCCCACAGCCACAGCCCGACCGCGCCCTGCATGACCGGCCAGGTCCGGCCCAGTTCCAGCCCGATCTCGTAGATGGTTCGAACCTCCTCGTCCGACCCCGCCAGGAAGTCGGTCACGCTGACGAAAACGTCACCGGAGAGGTCTTGGCGGGGTCCGGGATTCCACGGCATCAGCACGGTGCCGTCGGAGAAGAGGTCAGATTTAGTATGCATGTGTAGACGATAAGCGCGTGCATACTAAATCGGCAAGGGGTTGTGTCGGCTTCAGCGGTACGCGGGCGCGACGCGCCGAGCCCATTCGGCATAGCTGGTCGCCGGGCGGCCCAGGACGCGCTGCACGTCGGAGCTGACCTCCTGCTCGGCCGCGGTCGGCTCACCGAGAATCGAAAGCGTGTGATCCGCAACGGATTCCGGCATGAAGCGCAGCATGTTGACCTTGGCCTCGTCGCGCGTCAACTCGACGAACCGCAACGGCTCCCCGAGCGCGGCCGCCAGCGCCTCCGCCTGTTCCCGCGGCGTGATCACCGCGGGCCCCGTCACCGTGTACGCCTGCCCGTGATGCCCGTCCTCGCGCAGCGCGGCCGCTGCCACCGCCGCGATATCGCCCGGATCGACCACCGGCAGCCCCACATCCCCGAACGGTGCGGGCACCATGCGCTGGGTCCGCACGGGTTCGATCCACGCGAAGGTATTGCTGGCGAACGCACCCGGCCGCACCGAGGTCCACTCCAGATCCGATGCCGCCAAAGCCTTTTCGAATGCGATGGTGCGGGCATAGCCCGCGCTCTCGGCCCGTGTCACCGCACCCTGTGAGGACAGGAACACCACCCGCCGAACACCCTGCGCGGCAAGGGTTTCGAGAATCTCCTCCGGTTCGGGCCCGGACGCCAGCTGCTCACCGGTGATGAGCAGGAACAGTGCGTCCGCTCCGGCCGCGACCTCGGCCAGACTGGCGAGATCGCCCACATCGCCGGTGCGGTGCTCGACGCCTTCGGGCAGTTCCACCGGCTTGGTGCCGCGCGATACCGCGACTACCTTCTCGCCCGCATCGGCGAGGATCCGCACCACTGTGCTGCCGACATTGCCCGTTGCCCCGGTTACCACGATCATCTTTGCTCCTGAGTTAGTTGACTGACTAATAAGACCGTAGGGCATTCGACCGGCGATTGTCTATAGTGAGTTGTATGACTAACTCAGTGGGTCGCGGCGCGGGTAAACGCGAGCGGCTGGCCGATGCGGCCGCCAAGGTCTTCCACGAACAGGGCGTGGAGAAGACCACCATCGCCGATATCGCGCGCGCCGCCGAGGTGCCGGTGGGAAACGTCTACTACTACTTCAAGACCAAGGATCAGCTGGTCCAGGCGGCGATCGGCGCGCACGACCGCACCGCGAAGGAGATCATCGCCGCGCTGGAACAGTTCGACAGCCCGGCCGAGCGACTCAAGGCGCTGGTGCGCGGCTGGGTAGACCAGCGCGATACCGCCGTCCAATTCGGTTGCCCTTCCGGCAGTCTCGCCACCGAACTGGATAAGCGCGCCGACGGCCTGGATCGGGAACTCGCCGATGTCATGCGCGCCCTGCTGGACTGGATCGAATCCCAGTTCGCGGCAATGGGTCGCGAGGACGCCCGTGAACTCGCGGTCGCGCTCTTCGCGTCCTATCAGGGAATCTCACTGCTCACCAACACATTCCGTGATCCGGACATGATGGCGGGGGAGGGGCATCGCCTGGAGCGCTGGATCGATTCCCTGGCTTGAGCGCCGCAATCCTCCGAGCCCTGGAATTGGGTTGTGGGAGAGTCGGCTCAGCTCAGCGCGGGTTGCGCCGGGCGCACACTCCAGCGGCCGTCCGAGCGAACGATCCGCACGGGGTGATCGAAGGCGTCGCTGATGTGCTCGGTCGTGACCACCTCATCAACGTGTCCGCTCACCAGCGCGCGACCATCGCGCAGCAGCATGGCATGCGTGGTCCCCGGCGGGAGCTCTTCGAGATGGTGAGTGACCAGCACCGACGCGAGCTCGGGGTGCGCATGCTGAAGCACGTCGATCCGCTCCAGAAGTTGTTCGCGCCCAGCGAGATCGAGCCCGGTGGCGGGCTCGTCCAACAGCAGCAGTCGCGGTCTCGGCATGAGCGCGCGTGCGATGAGCGCTCGCCCGCGCTGCCCCTGCGACAGAATCGGCCAGGGCGCGTCATGTCGATGTGCGAGGCCGAGCATCTCGATCAGCCGATCGGCTTCGGCGAGCTGTTCGGCGCTGGGCTGCCAGCGCGGCACCAACTCCGCGGTGTTGGTGATGCCGGTGAGCACGACCTCGTGCACGGTCAGCGGACTGCGCGGCGCATGCCGCGGATCGACATGCCCGATGGCCGTGCGCAATTCGCGCATATCCACCCGCCCGAGTCGTTTGCCGAGCACTTCGACGGTCCCGCGCGTGGGATGCTCGAACGCGCCCAGCATGCGCAGCAAGGTGGTCTTACCCGCCCCGTTCGGCCCCAGCAGCGCCCAGTGCTCGCCCGCGCGCACGGTCAGTGAAACCGCTTGCAGGATAGCGTTTCCATCCCGCACGACATCGACCGCGTCGACCTGGAGCACCGGGGAGTCCGTCATCCCTCCACCGTAGCAAACTCCTCAGACAAGTTGAGGAGTGCGAGCAACGCCACAGTGCGCCGGAAACCCGCTGTGTAGGGTGGCGATATGGCGATCGAGGCGGTTCTCTTCGACTTCTCCGGCACCGTATTCCGATTCGAGGAATCGGAATACCAGAACGCCGATCTGACCGACGGCGACGGTCGTCCCCTCGATACCCACGAGGTCGCCGCGATCATGCGCGCGATGACCGCCCCGGTCGGCCAATTCGTCGAACTCGACGAGGAGGGCCAATATGCCTGGGAGCGAAGGGATCTCGATCCCGCCCTGCATCGCATCGCCTATATGCAGACGCTCATCCGCAAGGGTGTGCCGGAGGTGCCGGCCACGCAGATCTACGAGCGGATGCTCGACGCGGTGATGTGGACCCCCTATCCCGATACCGGTGAGGTCCTGCGCGCACTGCATGAGCGCGGCGTGCCGGTGGCCATCGTCAGCAATATCGCCTGGGATATCCGCCCGGCATTCAGCAGCCGGGGCTGGGACGGCTATATCGACGAGTTCACCCTGTCCTTCGAAGTGGGTGCGGTGAAGCCGGACCCGCGCATCTTCGAATCCGCTCTCACCAGCCTGGGTGTTGCCCCCGAGAAGGCCCTGATGATCGGTGACAGCGCCGAAGCCGACGGCGGCGCAACGGCTCTCGGCTGCGAGTTCGCGCTGGTGGATCCGGTGTCGGTGCTGGATCGCCCGAGCGCCCTGCGCGATATCGTCGCCTCGCGCGGTTTGATCGCCCGTCCCGCCTAAAAGACCAAACCGGCAGGTTCGTGTCCCACGACACACTTGCTGTCGACAGATTGCCGATATATCGTTGATAGCGTCAAGAACAACGACGAAGCCTTTAGGAGGCACACCATGGAACGCATGGAGAACTTTGACAACAGGGGCCGCGGGCCCTGGCGGCGACTGCGTAGCGATGAGCAGCAGGGCCCCGAACACCCGCGGATGCGACGCGGTGGACGCGGCGAATTCGGCCCGCGTGAGAACGGTCCGCATCGCCACGGTCACGGCCGTGGTTTCGGCCCGGAATTCGGTCCCGGCGGTTTCGGCCCGGGCGGTTTCGGTCCCGGTGGCGGCCCGCACTTCGGTCGTGGACGCGGTCGCGGTGGACGTGGTCGTCGCGGTGATGTCCGCGCCGCCATCCTGCTGCTGTTGCAGGAGCGGCCCATGCACGGCTACGAGCTGATCCAGCAGATCCGCGAGAAGAGCCAGGACGTATGGCGTCCGAGCCCGGGTTCCATCTACCCCGCGCTGTCGCAGCTCGAGGACGAGGGTCTGGTCATCATTGAGAAGGTGGCCGGTCGCAAGACCGCCAAGCTCACCGAGGCCGGTACCGCGTACCTGGAGGAGAATCGCGCTGAACTGGGCGATCCCTGGCAGGACGTCAAGGACGGCGTCGGCGATCAGGCGCTCGATCTGCGCGCGCTGATCGGTCAGCTCATGGGTGCGGCCGCACAGGTCGCCGCGGCGGGCACACCGGATCAGGCCGCCAAGGCCGCGGAGGTACTCACCGAGGCGCGCCGGTCGCTCTACCGGATCCTCGCCGAAGACGACACACCCGAAAAGTAGTGGGGTCACAACACCGCAACCAGGTAGGCATTGTGACCCCTCACAAGCGATCATTCCTATATGGGAATTCGGAGGAGCCGGTCGCGAAAGTCGCTGTTGCGCAGCGTCGCACCGGTCGGGGTGATGGTGCTCGGGGTTATTGCGGGTATGACGGCGATGCCGGTCGAATCGGCGGCACAGCCCTCGGGGCAGCCGGTGGCAGGGACGATCTTCTTTCTGCCGCCGGTGGTGCCGACCGAACCCGGCCCGCCGCAGGACGGTCCGCTCGCCGCGGCCAACTATTTGAAGCTGCATCCGAACGCCACGCCGGAGGGGACGAACAACTTCGCGTGCAAGCCGAACGCTGACCATCCGCGTCCGGTCGTTCTGGCACACGGCACAGATTCCTCGGCCTATTCCGACTTCTCGGTCATCGGCCCGCAACTCGTACAGGCCGGATTCTGCGTTTTCGCGGTGAACTACGGCGGTAAGCCGGGCGGTAAGAGCTACGGCACCGAGGATGTGTGGGCCAGTTCGGCGCAGATCGGCGCGTTCGTCGATCAGGTGCTCGCAGCGACCGGGGCCGCCAAGGTCGATATGGTCGGATTCTCCCAGGGCGCCAGCGTAACTCGCTATTTCATCAACAAACTCGACGGCGCGGCGAAGGTCGGCCAGTGGGTCGGCGTGGCCTCACCCAGCTACGGCGGTGTCATGTACGGCCTGGTGCCCGTGGCCCAGCAGGTGCCCGCGCTCTACACCGTCGCCGAACTGTTCAGTTCCGTCGCGGCGGTCCAGCAGGCGGCCGGTTCGGCATTCATCAGTGAGCTGAACGCGGGTGGCGACACCGTCCCCGGCGTGCGCTACACCACAATCGGCAGCCGGGTCGATGAGATGATCCAGCCCTTCGAGAACATCGCCCTGCGCGGTGCCGACGCGACCAATGTGGTGTTGCAGGACCTGTGCGCGGTGAACAAGACCGGACACTTCCACGAGGTCTACGACCCATACGTGCAGCAGTTGGTGCGCAATGCGCTCGATCCGGACCATGCGGTGACACCGGCCTGCGTGCCCGTCGCGCTGGGCACCGGTATCAGTGAAGTGGTGCTGGCGGCACATTCCTGAGGTGGTCGCGGCCCGGTGCGCGGCGTGGCGGTTCGTTCTTATCCGTAAAATGAGACGACCGTATTCGTTCGCACCGGGAGTAGTCCGTGACCATCCAGCCCGTCCGCCTGTTCGGCGATCCGATCCTGCGCGCTCGCGCGGCGGAGGTCGAGACCTTCGATCCGCAGGTGCGTCAGTTGGTGACCGATCTGCTCGACACCATGTACGAGAGCGGTGGGGTCGGCATGGCCGCGCCGCAGATCGGGGTGGGGTTGCGGGTGTTCGTATACGACACCGGGGACGCGCAGGGGCATCTGATCAATCCGGTCTTCGAGGTGATCGGCGATGAGACGCAGATCGGGCCCGAGGGCTGCCTGTCGATTCCCGGTGTGCGCGAGGATGTTTCGCGAGCGAATACGGTGATCGCGCGCGGCGTCGATATGGACGGCGCGGCGGTCGAGTTCCGGGCGGAAGGGCTGCTGGCCCGATGCGTACAGCATGAGACCGATCATCTCGACGGTGTGCTGTTCCTGCAGCGGCTGGATCCGGCCGTTCGTAAGGAGGCGATGCGCACCCTGCGTGAATCGTCTTGGTTCACACAGGGAATCACGGTGCTGGCCGCGTCCGAGATCGGCGGCGGCCGTCGCACCAGGGAACGGAGTCGTTGATGCGCTTGGTCTTCGCTGGCACGCCCGAACCGGCGGTGCCGTCGCTGCGGCGGCTCATCGAATCGGAGCGGCACGAAGTGGTCGGGGTGGTGACCCGGCCGGACGCGGTGGCCGGGCGCGGGCGCAAGGTGACGCGTTCGCCCATCGGACTGCTCGCCGATGAGTACGGGATTCCGGTGTTCACGCCGCGTAAGCCGTCCGAACCCGAATTCATCGAGCAATTGACCGAGCTCGCGCCGGACTGCTGCCCGGTGGTCGCATACGGTGCGCTGCTGCCCGAGCGGGTGCTGGCGATTCCCCGGCACGGGTGGATCAACCTGCATTTCTCACTGCTGCCCGCCTGGCGCGGCGCGGCCCCGGTGCAGGCGGCGATCCTGGCCGGTGACGAGATCACCGGCGCGTCCACCTTCCTGATCGAGAAGGGACTCGACACCGGGCCGGTGTTCGGCACCGTCACCGAAAAGGTCCGGGTCACCGATACTTCGGGCATTCTGCTCGAGCGCCTCGCCGAAAGTGGCGCGCACCTTTTGGAATCCACCCTCGACGGGGTGGAAGCCGGTGCGCTGCACTCGGTTCCGCAATCCGCCGATGGCGTTTCCTACGCCCCCAAGGTGGAAGTCGAAGCGGGCCGCGTGCGCTGGGACGAACCCGCCCTCGCCATCAACCGCCGTATTCGCGCGGTCACCCCCAACCCCGGAGCCTGGACGGAGGTCGACGGTAAGCGCATCAAGCTCGGCCCCGTCGAAATGGTGGAGGAAACCCTCCCCGTACGCGAGATCGAGGTCCGCAAGTCGGGCGTCTTCATCGGCACCGCCACCACAGCCGTCCGCCTCACCGAGGTCCAACCCCAAGGAAAGCGCATGATGCCTGCCCTCGACTGGGCGCGCGGCGCCCGCCTCCAGCCCGGCGCGGTCACCGAATGACCCGCCCCGAGCGGGACGATTCCACCGGCAAACGCAGCCTCCGCCAAAGCGCAAGCCGCGCCGACGGAAACAGCCAGCGCCGCGACAACGGCACTCCCCGCACCGGCGGCACCGACCGCCGAGACAGCGGCACCGCCCGCACCGGCGGCACCGACCGCCGCGATACGGGCACACCTCGTTCCGCCGGCACCGACCGTCGCGATAACAGCGGCGCTCGCGCCGCTCGCGACGACCGCCCCGCCAAGCCCGTGCGCCGCGACTGGCGTCCACGCGCGGCCAACGCGCCATACGGCAAGCCCGCCACAGCATCCGGCGAGCCGACCCGCGGCGACAACACCGGCGGATCCCGCCAATACAAGTCGGCGCGCCCCGACAGCGACACCAAGCGGCCCTACAGCGCGGGCAAGCCCGATTCTCCGCGCGGCACCTCCGAACGCTCCGGCTCTGGCCGTGCGTCCGGCGAGCGTACGGCTCAGTCCGGCCGCCAGGACTCCCGCGCAACCGGCGGAAAGTCCGGTGGTGCGGGTGCCGGATTCACTGCCCCGAGCGGTAAGCGCGACGATGCCGGACGTCCTCGTGGTAAGCGGGAATCTGTTGCGGCGCCGCGTGATCAGCAGCGCGGCAAGGCCGTTTCCAGTGGGCGTGATTCCGCTGGGTCGGGTGCGAAACCGCGTGCGGCCACTGGCAAGTCCGGTGGGTCCAAGTCCGGTGCTGCGGGTGGGAAAGCCGCTGCGGCCGTGCACGGGGTGGATCCGGTGCGGGTTGTGGCGCGGGATGTGTTGCGGGCGGTGCGGGAGCGGGATGCTTACGCGAACTTGGTGCTGCCGGGGTTGTTGCGGGAGCGGAAGATCAGTGGGCGGGATGCTGCGCTGGCCACCGAGTTGACCTATGGGGCGGCGCGGTCGCTGGGGTTGCTGGATGCGGTGATCGAGGCGGGTGCGGGGCGGTCGGTCGAGGAGATCGATGGGCCGCTGCTGGATGCTTTGCGGTTGGGGACCTATCAGCTGTTGCGGACCCGGATCGGGGCGCATGCGGCGGTGGATACCTCGGTCGCGTTGGCTCGGGCCGAATATGGCGCGGGGCGTGCGGGTTTCGTGAACGCGGTGCTGCGGCGGGTGGCGGAGAAGACGGCCGAGGAATGGGTCGAGCAGCTCGCGCCGCAGGACACGCTGGGGCACTTGGCTTTCGAGTACGCACATCCGGTGTGGATCGCGCAGGCGTTCGCCGATGCGCTCGGCGCGCGGGCGGGGGAGTTGCAGGAGGTGCTCGCGGCCGATGACGCCCGGCCCACCGTGCATCTCGTCGCCCGGCCGGGTGAGATCAGTGCCGAGGAGTTGGCGCTGGTCAGCGGTGGCGAGGAAGGTAAGTGGTCGCCGTACGCCGTCTATCTCGAGAGTGGCGATCCGGGCAAGCTGGAGCCGGTGCGCGAGGGTATGGCCGCCGTGCAGGACGAGGGCAGTCAGCTTGTCGCGCTTGCGGTAACGCGCGCACCCCTGGAAGGCCCCGATGGCGGCCGCTGGCTCGATCTGTGCGCCGGACCCGGCGGTAAGACCGCACTGCTGGGCGCGATCGCCGATATCGACGGCTTCCACATCGATGCTGTCGAACCCGCCGAACATCGCGCCGACCTGGTGCGGCAGGCGGCTCGTGGACTGCCGGTCGATATCCATATCGCCGACGGCCGCGAGAGCGGACTCACCCCGGGATACGACCGAATCCTGGTCGACGCCCCGTGCACCGGACTAGGCGCGCTGCGCCGTCGCCCGGAGGCACGCTGGCGCAGGCAGCCCTCGGACGTCAAGGATCTGGTCAAGTTGCAGCGCGAATTGCTGAGCGCCGCATGGGATCTGGTCCGCCCCGGCGGCGTGGTCGTCTACTCGACCTGTTCCCCGCACCTCCCAGAGACGGTCTCGGTGGTCTCCGATATGGTGCGCCGCACCGGCGCGGAACAGCTGGACACCCGCGAATTGCTCCCGGGCGTACCGGATCTCGGCGACGGCCCCGGCGCACAGCTGTGGCCGCACCGCCACGGCACCGACGCCATGTTCGTCGCGGCCCTGCGCAAACCGCTCGAATGAATCGGATGTAGTCGAGGAATGCGGCCCGTGAATCGCGGGCCGCATTTTCAGTCCTGCGCCTTCCTCATTGCCGCGCGGGCGGATTCGGCCGCCATGACACCCATACGCCCGCCCGCGGCGCGCGGCGGCAGCGGATCGCCATCCACTGCGGCCGCTCGGTGTCATCCGGTCCGAGATCGGTGCGCCCGAGCATGCAGCTGCCATCGGAATCCGGTATCAGCTCGATGGTTTCGCCATTCACCTCGAGGAACCGCTGCGGCCGCCCACTGCCGTACCGAATCACCGAGTTGATGGTCAGATCCGCGATATGGAAGCAGCACCACCATTGCGGCTGGGTCCGGGTGCGCCGGGTGATGGTGCGCGCCGCCGACACCGTATGCCGCAGCTCGGCCAGCGCCCGGAATCGATCGGCGGGTGTGAAATCGCCCGGATCATCGGATCCGGGGCACAGTACCGGCGACTGATCATCGGGATATCGATATCCGGGATCCACCTCACCGCGCCATCGCATTTCGGCCATGCGCGTGGTGATCGGCAGCCCATGCCATTCCTCATCGCACCAGGGGTGCGGGCAGCGTGGGAAATCCGGATCGCCGTAGTCGTAGCCGGTGCGTGGTTCTCCGTCGGCCAGCTGTTCGTTCACGAGCTGGTCGATCTGATTCACGATGTGCTGATCGCGGTACTGCGTCATGGTCCCGCCAGGTTGCGGTGCGTGCCGAGTGGCCTCGATCGTTCCACCGGCGGCGGGCGCAGGCAAGCCCATTGCTTGCCCGGCACTCATTCGCGGGCGGACTGCTCCCGCAGGCGCGCAAGGGTTTTCGCGAGGATTCGGGACACATGCATTTGTGAGATCCCCATCTGCTGGGCGATCTGGGTCTGGGTCATGGATTCGAAGAACCGCATGGTGAGGATGCGCCGCTCGCGTTCGGGCAGTCCGGCGAGCAGCGGCCGGATGGCCACGTACTCCTCGACCCGATCGAATTGGGATTCCTCCTCGCCGAGGGTGTCCAGCAGTGAGGCTTCGGTATCGCGGCCGACCGAGACCGCGTCGATGGAGCTGGGCTGGTAGGCGTTTCCGGCGATGACGGCCTGGGTCACCTCATCCGGATCGATGCCGAGTTGGGCGGCGATCTCCTTGGCGGTGGGGGAGCGGCCGAGCTGCTGGGAGAGCGCGTCGATGGCCGCGCCGATGCGCAGGTGAGTTTCCTTGACCCGCCGCGGAACTCGCATGGCCCAGGTATTGTCGCGGAAGTATCTGCGGACCTCGCCCATGATGGTGGGCACCGCGAAGGACAGGAAGTTGGAGCCGCGCCCGATATCGAATCGATCCACCGCGTGCACCAGGCCGACCCGGGCGACCTGGGTGAGATCGTCGAAGGGTTCACCGCGCCCGCTGAATTTGCGGGCGATGTGATCGGCAAGCGGTATGCACCGATTGATCAGCTGGCCGCGTAGTGCGGCGCGGCGCGCGGAATCCGGTTCGGTGGCGGCCAATTGCTCGAACAGCGCCGCCACATCGTCGTATCCGGAGCCGCTGCGCGCGACTTCCTCGGCGACCTCTTCGATTTCCTCGGCGTCGACCGCGTCATCGTTATCGGCCGCTTCGTTGTTCTCGGTGTCGTCCTCGGTGCCGGTCGACGCGTCCTGCGCGGCGGCGGCAGCCGAGGCAGCGTCCGCTGCTGTGGTGTCCTGCGGGGATTTCGCTGCGGTGGCAGCGGTTTCGGGGGCGCTGTGCCCGGAATCGGGCGAATCGGGCTGCGACGCGTCTGGCGAGGCGAACACCATGTCCTCGTCGGTCACTACGCCTTCCCCCGGACCCGCCGGAACTCCACCGTCGTCGGGTATCCGGAGATTGCCGGATCGTATGCGCCCTGGTTGGCCGTCACCTCATCGGCCAGGGTGCGCAGTACGTGCCAGCCGAAGCTGTGCTGGTTCGGCAACCCTTCCGAGCCCGCGATTCCGCTGACCCGAATCACCAAATCGCTGTCACCCACGGTGAACACGCACTGCAGTGTCGACCCGGGTACGGCCAGCGCGATGACCGTGGAGGCGGCCTCGTCCACGGCGAGCCGGATGTCGGCTACCTCGTCCAGGGTGAATTCGCTGAGTAGCACCAGGGTTTCGGCGAGTCCGCGCACGATGGGCAACTGGGAGACGGACGCGGCGACACCGATCTCGACCGGTGTGGCGCGGACCCCTTTTTCCGCCGAAATGTTGATCACCTGCACTAGGCTACCCATTTCCGCGCCCCGCAATCAGCGCAATGGCCGCGATCCACCACCCGGATCCGTACTCACCCCGCTCGATCGAGTTCGCCGGCGGGCTGCCACGCGACTATCCGGGGTTCGAGGGTGCGGCGACCGTTAGACTGCCGCGTGTGTGCACCCCATCCTCTCCTTTCACGCGGCCCGCGCCCATGATCGCGCCGTCCATCCTGTCCGCCGATTTCGCGCGCCTCGGGGATGAGGTGAAGGCCATCGCGGGAGCCGATTGGGTGCACGTGGATGTGATGGACAACCACTTCGTGCCGAACCTGACGCTGGGTCTGCCGGTGGTGCAGAGTCTGTTGAAGGCCACCGACATTCCGCTGGACTGCCATCTGATGATCGAGGATCCCGAGCGCTGGGCGCCGGGCTATGCGGAGGCGGGCGCGTACAACGTCACCTTCCACGCCGAGGCGACCGATAACCCGATCGCCGTTGCCCGCGATATCCGCGCGGCCGGTGCGAAGGCCGGGCTGTCGGTGAAACCCGGCACCCCGATCGAGCCGTACCTGGAGATCCTGCGCGATTTCGACACCCTGCTGGTGATGAGCGTCGAACCCGGTTTCGGCGGTCAGTCCTTCATCGCCGAGGTGCTGGAGAAGGCCCGCATCGTGCGCCGCCTGGTCGATTCCGGTGAGCTGCGCCTGGTGGTGGAGATCGACGGCGGCATCAATATGGACACCATCGAGCAGGCGGCCGAAGCCGGAATCGACTGTTTCGTAGCGGGTTCCGCCGTCTACAACACCGCCGATCCGGCCGCGACGGTGGAAGCCTTGCGGCAGAAGGTGATTGCGGTGGAGGCGTCAGCGGCCCAGTAGGGCCTCGACCACCGCTTCCAGCGGCGGCACCGAGCTGACCGTCTCGGGCGGCTGAATCCAGGTGCGGTAGCCCGTCCGCTCGTCATCGGCGGACGGCAGCACCACCTGGGCTCCGGCGCACGCGACGGTGGCGTACATCCGGAACAGTGCCGCGCCGACCGGGGTGCTGAGGGTCTCCGGCCGGGCGGGACCGGTGATGAAGGTCCAGCGCCGCGCGCGGGGATGATGTACGACCGGCCCGGCCAGTTCGGCCTGGGTGAGCCGTGCGAGCACGCGTTCGCCTAGTTCGGCGGGCATGGTGACGGCGCCGTAACGGCTGCCTATCTCCAGAAGAATGTGTCGTGACGTGGGATCTATCGATGCCGGGAGATGAAATTCGCGCCGGTACTGCACGCAACGAACTTCGAGGGTGGTATCGAGAAGCGTGGTCACGCTGCACTCCCAATTGTGTTGTAGTCCACCTGGATCCGACCCGCGCGGGGTCCAACCTTCCTTCGGTTCGACGTGGCGAAGATTCACCCGCGCCGGACACGGCGGCGGATGCGGGACTGTTCTGCGCTGAACTGCTCGCGAGATGTAAAACTGAGCGAAGTTGAACTGTAGGAATCAGCTGCATAACAATCTTGCGACCATTTCGTCAGATGCGCAAGATTCTGGTGTAAGCGAGTCGGAATTGGGTACGACGCGCCGACGATCTCGGGACACAGCTGTCTGAAGTGTGATGTTCGGGCGAGTGAGGCGCTCTGCCTCCTACGACCGCCTGTCGTTAGGCTGGTGTCGAACGCCCGCTCATCGGGGAATATCACCGATGGTCCGGGCTGTTGGCGCAAGCGAAGGGCCGGATGCACGGTCCGAGGCGACTGGGAGAGGTTGGGCATGTTCACAGGCATCGTTGAGGAGCTGGGCGAGATCGTCGCCACCGAGCAGCTGGCCGATGCGGCCCGGCTCACCATTCGGGGCCCGCTGGTGACCTCCGATGCCGGACACGGTGATTCGATCGCGGTCAACGGCGTCTGCCTCACGGTGGTGGACCAGCAGGTCGAGGGCGACACCTTCACCGTCGACGTGATGGCCGAGACCCTCAATCGCTCCAGCATCGGCGGCCTCGCCAACGGCGCTCGGGTCAATCTGGAACGCGCCGCCGCGGTGAACAGCCGCCTCGGCGGACATATCGTGCAGGGCCATGTCGACGGCACCGGCACCGTGCTCTCCCGCACCCCGTCCGAGAACTGGGAGGTGGTGCGAATCTCGTTGCCCGACAGCATCGCCCGCTATGTCGTGGAGAAGGGCTCCATCACCGTCGACGGCATCTCGCTCACGGTCTCGGGTCTGGGCCTGGCCGATGAGGTCGCCGCGGACGGCAGCAAGGACTGGTTCGAGGTCTCGCTCATCCCGACCACCCGCGAACTCACCACGCTCGGCACCGCTCCGGTGGGCGCCACGGTGAACCTGGAGGTGGACATCATCGCTAAGTACGTGGAGAGGCTCGTTCAGCGCGGCTAGCGCAAGACGAAGCCGGAGGCGGCGCAAAACGGACGCTGGCCTACTGTAGGTAGCGGCACCTAATTCGAGATGGAGCACAACAGACGTGACCAGGTTCGACACCATCGAGCGCGCAGTCGCCGACATCGCAGCCGGTAAGGCCGTTGTCGTCGTCGACGACGAGGGCCGGGAGAACGAGGGCGACCTCATCTTCGCGGCGGAGAAGGCGACACCCGAGCTCGTGGCCTTCATGATCCGCTACACCTCCGGTTACATCTGTGTACCTCTCACGGGTGAAGACTGCGACCGCCTGGGCCTGCCGCCCATGTACGCGGTCAATCAGGACAAGCACGGCACCGCGTACACCGTGTCCGTGGATGCCCGCGAGGGCATCAGCACCGGTATCTCCGCCGCCGATCGCGCCGCCACCATGCGGGTGCTGGCCGATCCGCTGGCCAAGTCCGATGACCTGACCCGCCCGGGCCACGTGGTTCCCTTGCGCGCCAAGGACGGTGGCGTACTGCGCCGCGCCGGGCACACCGAGGCCGCGGTCGACCTATCCCGGATGGCCGGGCTCAGCCCCGCCGGCGTCATCTGCGAGATCGTCAGCCAGAAGAACGAAGGCGATATGGCGCGCACCGAGGAGCTGCGCGTCTTCGCCGACGAACATGATCTGGCGCTCATCTGCATCGCCGACATGATCGCCTGGCGGCGCAAGAACGAGAAGCACGTCCGGCGTGTCGCCGAGGCCCGCATCCCCACCTCGTTCGGTGACTTCAAGGCCATCGGCTACGAGAGCGAATACGACGAGTCCGAGCATGTGGCCCTGGTCATGGGCGATATCGCGGGTGCGGACGGCAAGGGTGAGGACGTGCTGGTGCGCGTGCACTCCGAATGCCTCACCGGCGATGTCTTCGGTTCGCTGCGCTGCGACTGCGGTCCGCAGCTGAACGCGGCATTGCAGCTGGTGGCCGATGAGGGCCGCGGCGTGGTGCTGTACATGCGCGGTCACGAGGGCCGCGGTATCGGCCTCATGCACAAGCTCCAGGCGTACCAGGTGCAGGATGAGCAGCAGCTGGACACCTATGACGCCAATATCGCCATCGGCCAGCCCGCCGACGCCCGCGATTACGGTACGGGCGCACAGATTCTGGTGGATCTGGGCATCACCTCGATGCGGCTGCTCACCAATAATCCGGATAAGCGCGCCGGGATCGAGGGCTACGGCCTGAGCATCACCGAACGCGTGCAGATGCCGGTGCGCGCCAATTCGCACAATCTGCACTACCTGCGCACCAAGCGGGATCGCATGGGCCACGACCTGGTCGGCCTGGACGATCTCGACCTGGGCGAAACCGCGAACTGACCGACTGTTCCCGAGCACTGAGAAGGGCGGAAAACCGATGAGCGGCACGGGCGTACCCACGTTCGAGCTCGCCGATGCCAAGGATCTCAAACTTGGCATCGTGGCGTCGCGCTGGCACACCACCATCTGCGATGCGCTGGTCGCCAACGCGGAGCAGACCGCGCGGGACGCGGGGGTCTCCGATATCACCGTGGTCCGCGTCGCGGGCGCGATGGAATTGCCGGTGGTGGCGCAGGCGCTGGCCCGCAGCCATGACGCGGTGGTCGCCCTTGGCGTCGTAATCCGTGGCGAGACACCGCATTTCGAGTACGTATGCGATTCGGTCACCGCCGGGCTGACCCGGGTCTCGCTCGATGAGAGCGTCCCGGTCACCAATGGCGTGCTGACGGTGAACACCGAACAGCAGGCCCTGGATCGCGCCGGGCTGCCCGGTTCGTTCGAGAACAAGGGTGAGCAGGCGTCCGCCGCCGCCCTGGATGCCGCGCTCACCCTGCGCGAACTCTCGCAGACAGTCTGAGTCATGCCAGTCGTCCGGATCTGGAAGCGGGACGGCGGAGCGGAAGAACCGCCCCGCCGCACCGAACCGTCCGCGACACCGGCGACCCCACCGTCGGCACCCGAATCGAAGGCCGGTGAAACCGAAGTGTCTGGCACCGAAACCGCTGGCGCGCAGTCGAAATCGACCGCGGACGCCGCCGAGGAGACCGAGAACCCCGCGCCATCGGGCGGCGAATGGGATCTCGAGGTGCGCCCGCAGCACGCCATCATGACCGCGCGCATCGTCGCGGCGGTGCTGGCGCTCATCTTCATCGTCGCGGGCATTCTGCTGCGCCGGGGATCGACGGGCGTGAATTTCCGTCTCGCCGATCAATTGGGTCTCGCGGTCTTCGGCCTGCTGCTGGGCGGTGCGGTCCTGCTGCTCACCAGGCCCCGGGTGCGAGTCGGTAAGCGCGGCGTCTCGGTCCGGAATATCCTGGGCGACAATGAGTTCCGCTGGCAGGATATTCGCGGCATCTCCTTCGCGGATAAGAAGTCCTGGGCCCGGCTGGAATTGGTGCACGACGAATACGTGCCCATGATGGCCATTCGCACCAATGACAAACTGCGCGCGGCCGGTGCGATGGATCGTTTCCGTGAACTGGGTGCGAAATACACTGCCGCGAACACCAACTGACTAATTCCGTCCGGTGGCGCGGGCATTCATGACATCGTGCGGTAGGCCGATATCGGCCACCGTGCCGTCGCGAAGCAGTACGCAGTGATCGGCGTCGAGTGCCTCGGCTCGGTCGTGCGTGGCGTGCACGACCGTGACACCGGCGGCCGCCGTCTCGCGTAGCGTCCGCGAGATCTCCTGCTGCGCTTCGATATCCAATCCCGTCGTGGGTTCATCGAGCAGCAGCAGGTCCGACTCCTGAGCCAGGGCCCGGGCGAGCAGCGCGCGCTGCCGCTGCCCGCCGGAGAGATCGGTCAGGCGGCGATCCGCGAGACCGGCGATCCCCATGCGATCCATACAGTCGCGCACCACCGCTCGATCATCGCGCGTGAGTCGCCGCCACGGACCCCGATGCGCCCAGCGGCCCATGGCGACCGTGTCGCGCACGGTGATCGGCAGCGTCGCGGGGACGCCGCTGTGCTGGACGACCAGTGCGGGCCGCCGTGCGCCGGTGCGCGCGATAGTGCCTGCGGCCGGGCTGATTACGCCCGCCAGCACGCCGAGCAGGGTCGACTTGCCGGACCCGTTCGGCCCCACCAGTGCCGTCACTCGCCCCGCCGGAATCTCGGCGGTGATCTCGCGCAGCACCGTGCGCGATCGGTATCCGGCGGTCAGAGCGTCCAGCCGCACGGCCGGGGTGGATGAACTGTGCACTGCGTCACCTAACTTGTATTGAAAATCGTTTTCATAATAGCGTGCCGTCCCATGGAGTGGCTGATCGCCCCGTTGGAGGTTTCATTCGTACAGCGCGCGCTGTGGGGAGGACTGCTCGTCTCGGCCGTCTGCGCGGCGGCGGGGACCTGGGTTGTGGTGCGCGGCATGGCCTTTCTGGGCGAGGCGATGGCGCACGGGCTGCTGCCCGGCGTGGCCATCGCCTCACTGCTGGGCGGAAATCTGGTGCTGGGCGCGGCTTTCAGCGCCGGAGCCATGGCGGCGGGGGTGACCGCGCTGGGGAGGAGTCCGCGATTCGCGGCGGATACCGCGATCGGGCTGCTGTTCGCGGGCATGCTCTCGATCGGCGTGCTCATCGTCTCGCGGTCACAGTCCTTCGCCGTGGATGTGACCGGGCTGCTGTTCGGTGATGTGCTCGCGATCCGTGCTCGAGATATCGCGTACCTTGCTGTCGCGCTGGGTGTTTCGCTGACCGTCGCGGTGCTCGGTCACCGCGCGTTCGTGGCCCTGGCCTTCGATCCGCGCACCGCGCATACGCTCGGGCTGCGACCTCGCTGGGCGCAGGCGGCGCTGCTCGGACTGCTGACGCTCGCGATCGTCGCGTCCTTTCACGTCGTGGGAACGCTGCTGGTCTTCGGGCTGCTCATCGCACCGCCCGCGGCGGCCACCTATTGGTCGCATCGCATTCCGGTGATCATGGTGCTGGCCGCTCTCTTCGGCGGATTCGCCACCGTCGCCGGACTATTGGCCTCCTGGCATGCGGGGACCGCGGCCGGGGCGACCATCTCCGCGCTCGCGGTCGCGCTGTTCTTCCTCTCGGCGGTCGCGGCGCGATTGCGTGCGCCGGTCGTCGCACGGATGGCGCGACTTCGGGGGACGGTGCCCGTACCGAGTGCGAACGGCGTTGTGCTGCTCATGGTTCTGGCCACAGCGCTGCCATTGGCCGGGTGTGGTGCGGATGCCGAGGAACCTGCGCCTGCCGAGCCGCCGCCGCACGGGTATGTGGCGGGAGCCGAGGAAACCGATTCGCCTCAGTCGCGATTGGTGGTGGCCGATGCCGAGGGTGCGATTCGGGTGATCGATCTGATCACCGGGCAGATCTCCGAGGCAGGGCGTGTACCCGGCACGGTGCGGCTGGCCGGTGACGATCGCTTCGGATATCCGGTCACCGCTGATACCACCCGGGTGGTGGACGGCGGCGGTTGGACCGTCGATCACGGCGACCATATGCACTACTACCGCACCACGATTCGCGATATCGGCGGCGTGGCACACGGCGGCGTGACCGCCGTGAACAGCGACAAGATGGTCACCGCCATGGTCGTGGGCTCCGGGGCGGCGGCGCGGACACTGCTCCTGGACCGTGCGGCATTGGATACCGGCACCGTCACCGTGCGCGGAATCGTCGACGGCATCGCGGTCCCGTACGCGGAGCACCTCATCGCGGTAACCGGTTCCGGGAGTCCGGAAGTCCGCGCACGCGACGGCGGCGTTGTCACTCCGCTCACCGAACAGTGCCTCGAACCACGCTCACCGGTCGTGACCCGTCGTGGCGTCGTATTCGGTTGTGCCGATGGGGCTTTGCTGATCGTGGCGGACGGCGGGTTCGCCGCGACCAAGATCGCCTATCCGACCCCGGTGCCCGCGGCCGAACGCGCGACCGAATTCACCCATCGCGCGACCAGCACCACGCTCGCCGCGCGGGCCGGTGATCGCGGTGCCTGGGTGCTCGATATCGATGCCCGCGCTTGGCGTTTCGTCGAGACAGGTCCGGTGCTCGCGGTCAACACGGCGGGGTCGGGCAGTTCACTGCTCGCCTTGACCCGTGACGGTGTCCTGCACGCCCACGACATCGCGACGGGCGCGGAAACCGCACGGGCGCAGGTACTCATCGAACCCGTCTCCGGTGCTGTCCGCCCCGTGATCGAGATCGACACCAACCGCGCCTACCTCAACGATGCGACCGGACGCGCGATCCATGAGATCGACTACCGCGACAATCTGCGTCGCGCCCGCACCTTCCCCCTCGATATCGCCCCCGCGCACATGGTGGAGACCGGCCGATGAAATCCCTGTTCCGCCTCTGCGCCGTCAGCCTGGTCGCCCTCGCGGCGCTGCTGCCGGTGTCCGGTTGCTCGTCCTCCGATACCGCCAAGGTTCAAATCGTCGTCACCACGAACATTCTCGGCGATATGACGAAGGCCATCGCCGGTGCCGCCGCCGATGTCCTGGTGCTCATGCCCGCCGGTGCGGATCCCCACCAGTTCGCCATCTCCGCCCAGCAGGCGGCTCGAATCGAGCGGGCGACACTCCTGGTCCACAACGGGCTCGGGCTGGAGACCGGCGTGCAGCGTCAGGTGATCGCGGCCCAAGACTCCGGTGTCCCTACGCTTTCCGTGGGCGAACGGGTTGACCCGATCACCTACCGCAACAGCGACCGGCCCGATCCGCACTTCTGGACCGATCCGGCCCGGGCCCGCCGCGCCGCCGAAGTGATCAGCGCCCGCATGCTCGAGATTCCCGGCATCGACACCGACGCGGTGCGCGGTAACAGCGCCCGCTATCTGACCGAGCTCTCCGCCCTCGACACCTGGATGACCCAGCGCTTCGCCACCCTTGCCCCGGAGCAGCGCCGACTGGTCACCAATCACCACGTATTCGGCTATCTGGCACAGCGTTTCGACTTCCGGGTGATCGGCGCGATCGTCCCCAGCGGTACCGCGCTCGCCTCTCCGAGCGCCTCGGACCTGGCCGAGCTGGCCACCGCGGTACGGGAGTCCGGGGTACCCACGATTTTCGCCGACTCCTCCCAGCCGGACCGTCTGGCTCGGGTCCTGGCCGAACAGGCGGGCGTGCACGTGAAAGTCGCAGCCCTGCATACCGAATCGCTGACCGCGCCGGGCGGGGGAGCGGCGACCTACCTGGAAATGATGCGCGCCAACACCGAAGCCATTGTCACCGGCCTGACCCCGCCGTGACCCCTATGCGTTGCGCAACAACCGAAGATGATGAGGAGCAATAATGACGACCCGCACCAGAGTCGCCTCCGCGACGGCGCTCACCGGCCTCCTGGCATCGGTGGTCGCCCTGAGCGGCTGTAGCACGGACAGCAAGGACGATCGGCTCGTGATCGCCGAACCGCTCGCGGTGACGTATGACGGCGGTATCTACCTGCTGAACGGCCGAACCCTCACGGTGGCAAAGGATCTCCCGCTGGCGGGGTTCAACCGTGTCAATCCGGCCGGTAACGACACCCACATCATGGTGTCCACCAAGGAGGGTTTCCAGGCCCTCGATGCGGTGCGCGGCGAGTTCACCGATATCAAATTCCCCGGGGCCAAACCCGGCCACGTGGTGCGGCACGCCGATCGCACCGTGTTGTTCACAGACGGCACCGGCGAGGCCACCATCTTCGATCCGCGCGAGCTCGACCACGGTCAGCCCAAGGCAGAGATATACAAATCCGCCGCCGCGCATCACGGCGTCGCCGTCGAACTCGCGAACGGGCAATTGGTCACCACCCTCGGCACCGAGGAAAAGCGCACCGGCATAGTGGTTCTCGACAAGGAGCGCCGCGAGATCGCGCGCAATGAGGACTGCCCCGGTGTGCACGGCGAATCCACAGTCGCGGGCGAAGCGGTCGTCATCGGCTGCCAGACCGGCGCGCTGGTCTACCGCGACGGTGTCATCACCAAGGTCACCAGCCCGACGCCGTACGGCCGCATCGGCAATCAGGCGGGCAGCGACGCCTCACCGATCGCCCTCGGCGATTACAAGCAGGACAAGAACGCCGAACTGGAACGCCCGCAACAGATTTCCCTGATCGACTCGCGTAACGGAAGCATCCGCCTGGTCCCGATCGGCACCAGCTACACCTTCCGCTCACTGGCCCGGGGCGCACAGGGCGAGGCCCTGATCCTCGGCACCGACGGCCGCATCCACGTGGTGGACCCGTTGGCGGGCACCGAAACCCGCAGCTTCCCGGTCCTGCGCGCCTGGGAGGAGCCCCTCGAATGGCAGCAGGCCCGCCCGTCGATCTTCGTGCGCGGCGCGAACGTCTTCGTCAGCGATCCCGCCACCAAACAGATTCACCACATCGACCTGGCAGCGGGCACCATCGCCGCCTCGGTAACCCTGGACCACGCGCCGAACGAACTGAGCGGCGTCGTGGCCCAGGCACACTGATCGCTAGCACCACAGGTGCCGTGTCCAGGCGCGTTGTGTGGCAATCCTTTCACCACCCCGGACACGAACGCGCCTGGATGATGGGCCGGTGTAGTGCGGTGTTTCCTGGACGCGGCACCAGCGGCGACGTCGTGGCGGTGGGATCAGGGTGAGGCGAGGGTCAGTTGGGGTCGCCCAGCACCGCGCCTTCGCGGCGTGGATCAGCTCCGCCCACCCAGCCGTTCCCGTCGCGCACCAATGCGGACAGGCCGCTGGATTGCGGCAGCACTGATACCTGGTGCCCTAGTTGGCGTAGCTGCTGGACGAGTGCGTCATGATCGCCGTTGTCGGCGGCATTGATCGCCGGATGCTCCCCACCCACGTTGGTGGTGGGGGAGTTGGCCGCGCCGAATGCCACCATGGACACCGCCTGCTGCGGGTTCAGGCCCCAATCCAGCATGGCCACGAGGGTTTTCACCACGAACTGAATGATCACCGCGCCGCCGGGGGATCCGGTGACGTACGTCAGCTGTCCACGAGAACCGTCGGCGGCGCGGTCGAAGACCAGCGTCGGAGCCATGGAGCTGCGCGGCCGCTTCCCCGCGTCGATCCGATTCGCCACGGGCAGGCCATCTTTGCCGAGCGGTTCGGCGGCGAAGTCGGTGAGCTGGTTGTTCAGCACGAACCCGTCCACGATATGGAAGGAGCCGAACGCCGATTCCACCGTCGTGGTCATGGACGCGGCGTTGCCGTACTCGTCCACGATGGAGATATGGCTGGTGCCGTGCTCGGGCTGCGGTGCGGCGGTGCCCAGCGGCACCGGCCCGAAGTCGCCGGGCTGTGCGGTGCCCATGCTGTGATTGCGATCGATCAGCCCGGCACGCTGCTTCAGGTAGTCCGGATTCAACAGTGCCTGCGGTGAATTGCCCGGCATCGGAATGAAATCCGAGTCCGCGATGTACTTATCGCGATCGGCGTAGGCGAGCCGCTCCGCCTCGGAGATGATGTGCACCGCCTCCGCGGTGGGCTTACCGCCATTGCGGGCGGTGTCATTGTCGCCGGTGGTGTCCGTCGGCTTCATGGACGCCAGATCGAAGTTCGACAGAATGCCCAGCGTCGCCTCGACGGTGATCCCGCCCGAGGACGGATTGGGCATACCGCAGACCTCGTGCGTGCGATACGGCGCGCACACCACGGTGCGCTTCTTCGGCTGGTACGCGGCCAGATCGGCGAGCGTGGTCAGACCCGGCGTGCGCCCGCCCGAGGTGGTGTTGATGGCGTCGACGATGTCCTTGGCGATGGCCCCGGTGTACAGCGCGTCCGCGCCGTCGGTGGCAATCGCGTTGAGCGTCTTGGACATCGCGGGATTGGTGAGTGTCGTCCCGGCGGTCTTCGGGCTGCCGTCGGGCTGCAGGAAGTACGCGCTCGCGTTCTCATCGCGCTTGAGATCCGCTGCGCTGTCGGCGATTTGGCCCGCCATCCGCGGACTGATCTGGAAACCCTGATCCGCCAAGGCGATCGCCGGGGCGAACAGATCACGCCAGGTTTGCTTACCGTGTTCGCGCTGCGCCAGCTCCAGCATGCGCAGTGCGCCCGGGGTGCCGATGGAGCGGCCGCTGGCCCGCGCATTGGGTTGCGGTGTGGTGCGGTCGGTATCGCTTATCCAGCGCAGATAGTCCTGTGTCGCCCCCGCCGGCGCGGTTTCCCGGCCGTCGTAGGCGTCGATCTGCTTACTCGCGGCGTCGTAGTAGAGCAGGAACGCGCCGCCGCCGAGTCCGGACGCCTGCGGTTCCACCAGGCCGAGCACGGTCTGCGCCACGATGAGCGCGTCCGCGGCCGTTCCGCCGTCGTGCAGCACCTTGCAGGCTGCCGCGGTGGCGATGGGATTGGCGGTGGAGACCGCGAAGGTCTTGGTGTGCACCGGTTTCATACCGGTCCGGTACCCGGTGGCGATCTCCGGGTGCAGGCTCAGATTCGTGCTGGTGGGGCCGCTACCCGCACTGGCACTGATGGGGGTGCCGTTGGGGGAGGTCTCGCACACGCCCAGTTTCGAGTCCGAATCGGACGAACAGGCCGTGGCCGCTCCGAGTAGCAGCAGCAGGGCGGCCGCGGCGCCGCTCCAGGTATGCCGTCGCATGCGCCTCATGGTCGGACTCTAGCGCCGGGGCGCGATGCCGACAGGATTTTGCGTTGCTCGGGCGATATGCCGACTATCGGCGTCGCGCTGGTTATCAGCACTGGGAAGCCGGTCATATCGGCTGAAGTGCCCTGACCATGAGTAACTCACCCAGCTCGGAGCGGCGATGTGGTTCTCAGTTATTTGCAAGGTACTGTCGGACCGCCTCAACACACGATTGCGGAGGGTTAACCGGCATATGACCGAGATCCGGACACAGGCCACAAATCTGACTGCCGAGGACAGCGGCTATCACAAGGCGCTCAAACCTCGTCAGTTGCAGATGATCGCCATCGGCGGCGCCATCGGCACCGGCCTGTTCCTCGGTGCGGGCGGTCGCCTGCACAGCGCGGGCCCGTCGCTGTTCGTGGTGTACCTGGTCTGCGGAGTTTTCGTCTTCTTCATCCTGCGCGCCCTGGGCGAGCTGGTACTGCATCGCCCCTCCTCGGGATCGTTCGTCTCCTACGCTCGCGAATTCTTCGGTGAGCGAGCCGCGTTCGTCGCGGGCTGGATGTACTTCCTGAACTGGTCCATGACCGGCATTGTCGACACCACCGCGGTGGCCACCTATCTGCACTACTGGGGCCCGTTCGAGCCTGTGGCGCAATGGATTCTGGCCCTGGGCGCACTGATCATCGTGCTCGGCATCAACCTCGCCTCGGTGAAGTGGTTCGGCGAGATGGAGTTCTGGGCCGCCATGATCAAGGTGCTGGCTCTGGTCACGTTCCTGGTGGTGGGCACCGTCTTCCTGGCCGGGCGCTTCGATGTCGACGGCGCGGCCACCGGATTCCGGATGGTCAGCGATGCGGGCGGCTGGTTCCCGACCGGTGTGCTGCCGCTCATCACCGTCACCTCGGGTGTCGTATTCGCTTACGCCGCGGTCGAAATGGTCGGCATCGCGGCGGGTGAGACGGAGAATCCGGCCAAGATCATGCCGCGCGCCATCAACTCGGTGATCGTGCGTATCGCGGTGTTCTACTGCGGTTCGGTCATCCTGCTGGCGCTGCTGCTGCCGTACACCGCCTACAAGGCCGGTGAGAGCCCGTTCGTCACCTTCTTCAGCAAAGTCGGTGTGGCGCACATGGGTTCGATCATGAACTTCGTGGTGCTCACCGCGGCGCTGTCCTCGCTGAACGCCGGTCTCTACTCGACCGGGCGCATTCTGCGATCGATGGCCATGAACGGCAGCGCGCCCAAGTTCACCGCGCGCATGTCCAGTGCCGGTGTGCCCTACGGCGGCATCCTGCTCACCAGCACCATCGCGCTGTTCGGCATCTGGCTGAACTACATCGTCCCCGAGGACGCCTTCGAGATCGTGCTGAATGTGGCCTCGCTGGGCATTCTGGCGTCCTGGGCCACCATCGTGCTGTGCCAGCTCAAGCTCTGGTACTGGTCGCGCGACGGCCGCGCCGAGCGACCCGCCTTCCGCATGATCGGCGCGCCCTACACCGGTATCGCCACGCTGGTGTTCCTGTTCGCGGTGCTGGTGCTGATGGCCTTCGACCGGCCGGTGGGTACCTGGACCGTCGCCAGCCTGGTGATCATCGTGCCCGCCTTGATGATCGGGTGGAAGTTCGCCGCACCGCGGGTGCTGGCCATCGCGCAGGAGCGGGCCGGATACACCGGGGAATTCCCGGTGATTCCGCCGATCCCGATGGACGACAAGTAGTTTCCGGCTTCCGGCGCTATACTGGAAAATCGCTGGGGGACCTGCGCTTACAACGGCCGCACACGCAATTCGTGTGCGGCCGTTATGTGTTCGATATCACTGTTTGCCGTGCGTGCTATGCGCTGTGGCCATGGTCATAACTTCCCGAACTCGATTGTCTCGCAGCAAAACATTTGGTTAGCGTCAGGTTCTGCGCGTTCGCAGGGGGCGCGCAACCAGGGGTTACTCGATGAGGAGTGCTGTGAGTTCGACTTCGGCTGTGGTCGACGAGGTGGACATCTCGTCGACGGGTGCCGGGAACAGTGTTCCTGCCACGATTTTCGAGCGATTGACACAGGTTCTACGAATTATTCGCCGTAATAGTTCCGAGATCGAGTTGCCCGCACAGGTGCGGGAAACTCGGAACGCGGCTTTGTTCGCTGCGGGATTCGCGTTTCTGCACGTGCTGCTGGCGGCGACCGACGGATTCGGCGAGATGCTCGGCAGCGCCGGGCACTTCTGCGCCGCCTGGATAACCGGTGGTGTGGCACTGTTTTTCGGCCTGCGCTCGCAATGGGTCTGGATCGCGGCGCTGGGAGTGGCCAGCCTGCAGGCGTTCTTCGGGGTCTTCACGCTGGTATCGGCCGAAATGCCCACGGGGGTCGGGCCTTTCACCGTGCTGTTCGGCGTGATGGCGTCCAGTGTGGTGCTGGCGCTGCTGCTGCGCCGGGACTGCTATCGGTGGTTCGTGGCGGCCTGAGACGGAATTGCCGCCCACGCATCGGCCTGGGCGGCAAGAACTTCCGATCGGTGCGCTACTTCAGGCTGCGGCCCAGCGCTCGTCCGGCGGCGCGGCCGGAGAAGATGCAGCCGCCCAGGAAGGTGCCTTCCAGGGCGTTGTAACCGTGTACGCCACCGCCACCGAAACCGGCGACCTCACCCGCGGCGTAGAGCCCCGGGAAGGCGGTGCCGTCCGGGCGCATGACCTGGGAGTCGAGGTTGGTCTGCAAGCCGCCCAGCGTCTTTCGGGTCAGGATGTTCAATCGCACCGCGATGAGCGGGCTGTGCGCGGGGTCGAGGATCTTGTGCGGGGTGGCGACGCGGCCCAGTTTGTCGCCGAGGTAGCGGCGGGCATTGCCGATGGCCATGAGCTGGCCGTCCTTGCTGAACTTGTGCTCGGCATCGCGATCGCGGGCCACGATCTGGCGTTCGATATCGGCCGCGTCCAGATGCGGTCCGCGGGCGATCTTGTTCATGCCAGCGACGAGATCCGAAAGGGTATCGGCGACAATGAAGTCCACGCCGTGCTGCTTGAAGGCTTCCACCGGCCCCGGCGCGCCCTTGGCCACCCGGCTCTTGAGCGTGAGCTTGAGATCCTTACCGGTGATATCGGGATTCTGCTCCGAACCCGAGAGCGCGAACTCCTTCTCGATTATCGACTGATCCAGGATGAACCAGGAGTAGTCGTAGCCGGTCGAGAGGATCTGCTTCATGGTGGCATTGGTGTCGAAACCCGGGAAACACGGTGCGGGCATACGCTTTCCATTGGCATCGAACCACAGCGACGACGGACCCGGAATGATGCGAATGGCGTGATCGGGCCAGATCGGATCCCAGTTGTGAATGCCTTCGGTGTAGTGCCACATGCGATCCCGGTTCACGATGCGCCCGCCCGCGGCCTCGGTGATGCCGAGCATGCGCCCGTCCACGTGCGCGGGCACACCCGAGATCATGTGCTCGGGGCAGGGGCCCAGGCGATCCACCGGCCAGTTGGCGCGAATCAGGTCGTGATTGTGGCCGATGCCGCCGGAGGTGACGATCACGGCCTTGGCGGCGAGTTCGAAGTCGCCCACCACATTTCGTGAGGATGCCACACCGCGCGCTTCGTCCGAGGGCTCCAGCACGCTGCCGCGAATACCGGTGACCGCGTCATCGGCGACCACCAATTCGTCCACGCGATGGCGGAAGGCGAAGCCGACCTGCCCGCGCTGTTCGGCAGCCAGCACCGGCTCCAGGAATACCCGCACCACCTCCGGCCCGGTACCCCAGGTGAGATGGAAGCGCGGTACCGAATTGCCGTGCCCGTCGGCGAATTCGCCGCCGCGCTCGGCCCAGCCGACCAGCGGCGTCACCCGGAGTCCGAGATCGTGCAGGTACTGCCGCTTCTCACCGGCCGCGAATTCCACATAGGCGCGCGCCCACTGGCGGCCCCAGTGGTCCTCGTCCTCGCGGTCGAAGCCCGCCGAGCCCAGCCAGTCCTGCATGGCCAGCTCCAGGGAGTCCTTCACGCCCAGGCGGCGCTGCTCCGGACTGTCCACGAAGAACAGGCCGCCCAGCGACCAGAACGCCTGCCCGCCCAGGTTGGCGCGGTTCTCCTGATCCACCACCAGCACCCGGCGTCCCGCCTTGACCAGTTCGTGGGTCGCGACGAGACCGGCCAGACCGGCGCCGACGACGATGACATCCGGGTTCTCGATCATGCCCAATTCCTAGGGTTGTAGAAGTTCGATACACGAGTGTATCGAACTGATCTGTCGGTGCGGCGTGGCATTGTTCTACTGTGCCGATTTCCTCCAATGGATCTGCTGCTCTGACCGTCGCTGCGGCGCGTCGCATCGCCCTGGGCGCACAGGGCTTCGCCACCGCCCGCCCGAGCGGTCCGCCCACCCGCCGCACGCTGGCCAAGGTGCTGGACACCACCAAACTGCTACAGATCGATTCGGTCTCGGCGGTGGTGCGCGCGCACTACGCACCGGTGTTCAGTCGCATCGGTGCGTACGACCGGGCGCTATTGGATGAGATGGCCTGGAGCGATACCGCGCGGCGGCCGCGCAAACTGGTCGAATACTGGGCGCACGAGGCCGCGCTGCTCCCGGTCGAGGATTGGCCGCTCATGCGCTGGCGCATGATCAAATACCGGCACGGCCGCTGGGCGGGCCTGGGCCGCCACCGCGATGAGAAGCTGGCCGACGAGGTGCAGAGCGTACTGCGCGAATTCGGCCCCAGCACCGCCGGTGAGATCGAGAAGCATCTGGAGCTGGATCGGCCACGCGCCAAGGACAATTGGGGCTGGAACTACAGCGAGACCAAGGTGGTGTGCGAGCAGCTCTTCGCCTCCGGTGAACTCTCGGTCCCCAAACGCGTTGCCTTCCAACGTCATTACGACCTGACCGAACGCGTCCTGCCCGCCGAGGTCTGCGCCCGCGAGATCGATGAGCCCGACGCCGTCCGCGAACTCGTCCGCCGCTCGTCCGCCGCGCACGGCATCGCCACCGAAACCGACCTGCGGGACTACTACCGCCTCAAGCGCACCCAGACCGAGCCCGCCATCGCCGACCTCATCGCCGCGGGTGAACTCGAACAGGTCGCCGTCGAAGGCTGGGACAAACCCGCGTACCTGCACACCGCGGCCCGCATCCCGCGCCGCGTCACCGGCTCGGCCCTACTGTGCCCCTTCGACCCGCTGATCTTCTTCCGCGCCCGCACCGAACGCCTCTTCGACTTCCACTACCGCATCGAGATCTACACCCCCGAGCACAAACGTGTGCACGGCTACTACGTCTTCCCATTCCTCCTGGACGGCGAGATCGTCGCCCGCGTGGACCTGCGCGCCGACCGCACCACCGGAATCCTCCGCGTCCCAGGAGCATTCCTCGAACCGGGCCACGACCGTACCCGCGTAGCGGTGGAACTCGCTGCGGCACTTCGCGAAATGGCCGACTGGCTCGAACTCGACACCCTGGAAATAGGCACCCGAGGCGACCTCGCCACCGCCCTGTCCAAGGCAGCCCGAATCCGCGTCAGCGCCTGACAGGTGTGCAACCACACCCTCTGCGCCGCAACATGTTTCGGCGCAGAGGGGGTGCGACGGCTAACCGAGTGTCAGAACGGCCCGTCCGTATAGGCGTTCAATACGATGCCCTGCTTGCCCTCGCCATTGCATTCGATGGTCATGGGAATCATGGGGCGCGGTGAGTCGCCGACGATGTACGTCGGGGACTGGAAACCGTGGCCGACCTGGCGGGTGCCGAGGCATTCGACGACGGCGGCGTACCACATACCCTCCGGGCAGGTGTAGGTCGCGGTGTCGAGGGTGCGGTCGATCCGGCAGGGCGCGTCGGCCTGCGTGGCCGGTGCGCCCAGGGTGACCAGGGCCGCCGCGCCCAGGCTCAGGGCCGAGCCGGTGGCGAGCGAACGGAGGTGGGGACGGTTCATCTTCAATACTCTCCCGTTGTTGCGTGGACAGCTGGTCCGATGACAGTGCGCACCCATACTGGCCTCAGTCGGCGGCGGTACGTGGGAGTACGCGCGCGAGCGGTCGGCGTGGCGCGGTTATGCGACGAGCAGGGGCGCGGGCGCGGTGAGCACCGGACCGCCGCAGATCACGACGGTCGATTCGTGAATCAGGTAGTCGCCGTACACGAATATGGTGCCGTCCGCGGACTCGGCGGCCGCCGGTACGGAGACCCCGACCAGCGCGGCGGCGGCCAGCGTCAGTGCGGCCCCTATCGCGAGCGACCGGCGCCGGCGGCGAAGGCGAATCATGGTTCTGCTCTCCTCTGGGTTCGCTGATCAGGCAGTTCGGTGATCTTGCCCGTACCTTCGGAGCCGTCGTGCCCGCGGATGAGTCTTCCGGCGTGGCGCGTCCTACATGAGTGTCGTGTCGCGTTCGCCGGATTGGTCGTGTGATGGGCGCGGGGGAGCTGTCGGAGGGGCTCGTTAATCTGGGTGCGTGCCAGATCCCGCGACGTACCGGCCCGCGCCGGGGACCATTCCTGTTGAGCCCGGCGTCTACCAGTTCCGGGATGTCCACAAGCGGGTCATCTACGTCGGTAAGGCGAAAAGCCTGCGCAGCAGGCTGAACTCGTACTTCGCCGATATCTCCGGATTGCATCCGCGCACCCGCCAGATGGTCACCACCGCCGCCAGCGTGGAGTGGACCGTCGTCTCCACCGAGGTCGAAGCGCTACAGCTGGAATACAACTGGATCAAGGAATTCGATCCGCGCTTCAATGTCCGCTACCGGGACGACAAGTCGTATCCGGTGCTCGCGGTCAGCCTCAACGAGGAGTATCCGCGGGTATTCGTCTATCGCGGCGCGCGCAAGAAGGGCGTGCGGTACTTCGGCCCGTACGCGCACGCGTGGGCAATTCGCGAAACCCTGGATCTGCTGCTGCGGGTCTTCCCGGTGCGCACCTGTTCGGCCGGAGTCTTCAAGCGGCACAACCAGATCGGCCGTCCCTGCCTGCTCGGCTATATCGACAAATGCTCCGCGCCGTGCGTCGGCCGGGTGAGCGCCGATGAGCATCGGCAGATCGTCGAGGACTTCTGCGACTTCCTCTCCGGTAAGACCGACCGATTGGTCAAGGAGCTGGAGAAGCGGATGCACGCCGCCTCCGAGGAGCTCGATTTCGAGACCGCCGCACGCCTGCGCGATGACGTCCAGGCACTGCGCCGCGCGTTGGAGAAGCAGGCCGTGGTGCTCGGCACCGGCACCGATGCGGACGTAATCGACTTCGCCATAGACGAATTGGAAGTCGCCGTGCAGATCTTCCACGTCCGCAACGGCCGCGTGCGCGGTCAGCGCGGCTGGGTGGTCGACAAATCCGGCGATGCCATCGACGAGGTCGAATCGGGCGGTGAACTGCCCGCCCTGGTGGAGCAGTTCCTCACCCAGTTCTACGGTGAGCAGTCCACCCTGGCCGAGCAGACCGGTGAGGAACAGCCCGGCAATGTGGTGCCGCGCGAAGTCCTGGTCCCCGCCCTGCCCCGGGACGCCGAACAGGTGCAGCAGTGGCTCTCCACCCTGCGCGGTTCGGCCGTGCAGCTCCGCATCCCGCAGCGCGGCGATAAGAAGGCCCTCGCCGAGACCGTGCAGCGCAACGCACAGGAGGCGCTGCAACAGCACAAGTTAAGGCGCGCAGGCGATCTCACCGCCCGCTCGGCCGCGCTCCAGGAGATCCAGGACGCCCTGGATCTGGACAGCGCACCGCTGCGCATCGAATGCGTCGATATCAGCCACGTGCAGGGCACCGATGTGGTGGCCTCGCTGGTCGTGTTCGAGGACGGCCTGGCCCGCAAGTCCGAGTACCGGCACTACGCCATCAAGGAGGCCGCCGGTGACGGCCGCTCCGACGATGTGGCCAGCATCGCCGAGGTCACGCGCCGCCGCTTCGCCAAACTGCGCCGCGACCTGGATGCCGCCGAAGCCGCCGAGCTCGCCGAATCCGATTCGGACGCAATGGAACCCGGCCTGCCCGGCATCGACCCGAAGACCGGTAAACCGCGCCGCTTCGCCTATCCGCCCAACCTGTACGTGGTCGACGGCGGCGCGCCGCAGGTGAGCGCCGCCGCCGAGATCCTGGACGAACTGGGCATCACCGATGTCGCGGTCATCGGCCTGGCCAAGCGCCTGGAAGAGGTCTGGGTGCCGAACGAACCCGATCCGGTCATCATGCCGCGCACCAGTGAGGCGCTCTATCTGCTCCAGCGGGTCCGCGATGAGGCACACCGTTTCGCCATCACCTTCCATCGCAGCAAACGTTCGCGCCGGATGACCGCCTCGGTGCTCGATACCGTGCCGGGCCTGGGCGAAACCCGGAAAACGGCGCTGGTGACGCACTTCGGATCGGTCGCGAAGCTGAAGGAGGCTACGGTGGAGCAGATCACCGAGGTCCCGGGCATCGGGATGGCTACGGCCAAGGCAGTGCTCGCTGCTTTGCATACCGACTAGTTCATCCCCGGTCAGTGGCGCGACACGCCGAGAGCGAGTCGCGCGACACGCCGACTGTGCAGGTCGGGAGGGAGAATTACATCTGTGTCTCTCCTCGAGCGTGCGCCTGCGCGGCAATCGGGTATCGGTGCAGGATGATCGAGGGACCCTCAGAGACGAACCCGGTAGGACATGACGCGCGTCGAAGCCAGCAGCAATGCGGTCGCAGAATCCAGCAGTACGACCGAGATCGGTGAGCAACCGGTGGAGGTGGTCATCGTCACCGGTTTATCCGGAGCGGGGCGTGGTACCGCTGCGAAGGTGCTCGAGGATTTGGGCTACTACGTGGCCGATAATCTGCCGCCCGAGTTGATCGGCCGCCTGGTCGAACTCGGCGAGAGCGCCGATCCGCCGATTCGCAAGCTCGCCATGGTCATGGATGTGCGCAGCAGGTTCTTCACCGGAAATCTCTCGGCGGTCACCGAACAATTGCGCGCCGCGGGCGTGCCCACCCGCATTCTCTTCCTGGAGGCCTCCGACGATGTCCTGATCCGTCGTTACGGGTTCGCCCGGCGGCGCCATCCGCTGCAGAGCGAGAGCGCCGACGGCACGCTGACCGCGGGCATCGCGGCCGAGCGGGCGCGGCTTTCCTCGGTGAAGACCGCGGCCGACCTGGTTATCGACACCACCGCGCTATCGATTCATCAGCTGCACCGAAAGCTGGAAGAGGCCTACGGCGGGGCCACCCCCACCGCCCTCCAATTAACAATCCAATCGTTCGGTTTCAAGTACGGAGTACCACTGGACGCCGATATGGTGTTGGATTTGCGTTTCCTGCCCAATCCGCATTGGGTCCCGGAACTCCGCGAACAGACCGGACAGGATGCCCCGGTCAGTGAGTACGTGCTGTCACGTCCGGGTGCCCAGGATTATCTGGGTACCGGCCGCCACCTCATCGATCTCACCACCGAGGGCTACCGCCAAGAGGGGAAGCGATACATGACCGTGGCAGTGGGCTGCACCGGCGGTAAGCACCGCAGTGTGGCAATAGCGGAGGCCCTGGGTGAACTACTCGGCGCCGGCGCGAACAACGGATCGGGGGACGTTGTTCGCGTGGTTCATCGGGATTTGGGGCGGGAATGAGTGCGCGCGACACCGACACCGCGGCGAGCCGGGGCGCCAACCCCGCGATCGTCGCGCTGGGTGGCGGACACGGTCTGTACGCGACGCTGACGGCGGTGCGGCGGCTGACCCGCAAGATCACGGCGGTGGTGACGGTCGCCGATGACGGCGGGTCCTCCGGACGGCTACGGGCGGAACTCGGCATGCTACCGCCGGGTGATCTGCGAATGGCGTTGGCGGCCTTGGCCGAAGAGTCCGACGGGGTCTGGGCGCGGACGCTCCAGCATCGCTTCGGCGGCTCCGGCGCGCTCGCCGGGCATTCGGTCGGCAACCTGATCCTGGCGGGCCTCACCGAGGAGCTCGGGGATCCCGTTGCGGCCCTTGACGAAGCGGGCAGGATCCTGCGGATCACCGGTCGCGTGCTACCCATGTCGCCGATCGCGCTGACCATCGAAGCCGATGTCGCCGGCCTGGAGGGCGACCCCCGGGTGAGCCGTTGCATTCGAGGTCAGGTGGCCGTGGCGACGACGCCGGGCAAGGTGCGGCGGGTGCGGCTGATTCCGTCGGATCCGCCCGCGTGCACCGAGGCTACCTCGGCAATCGAGCATGCGGACGTGGTGGTGCTGGGCCCCGGCAGCTGGTTCACGAGCGTGATTCCACACGTACTCGTGCCCGATTTGCACGAAGCTCTACTGCACACTCGGGCGCGGAAAGTGTTGGTGCTCAACCTAGCTGCGGAACCGGGCGAAACGGCCGGATTCTCCGCGGAACGGCATCTCCATGTATTGTCCCAGCACGCACCGGATTTCACGGTCGACCATGTTTTGGTGGATTCCGGATCCGTACCCGAGGGTAGGGAGCGCGAACATGTGGCAAGAGCTGCCGAACAGCTGCGAGCACGAGTAACCTTCGCTGATGTCGCCGAGGCCGGGACAGACCGGCACCACCCCGGAAAGCTTGCCGCCGCACTGGATCAGGTGATCCGGCAACCTCGGCCGGAATCAGCAGGGCTTCGAGTCGAAGGACGGCATATGGGCCAACATGTGCGCACCGGGTTGGGTGGAAAGGAGCGCGTCTCGTGGCGATGACAGCGGAAGTGAAGGACGAGCTGAGCCGGCTCACCATTTCTCAGGTGAGCTCGCGCAAGGCGGAACTGTCCGCGCTACTGCGGTTCGCCGGTGGATTGCACATCGTCGGTGGTCGCGTGATCGTTGAGGCAGAGGTGGACATGGGTTCCATCGCACGCCGACTGCGACGCGAGATCTTCGAGCTGTATGGATACGGCTCCGATGTGCACGTCCTGGGTGCGGGCGGACTCCGGAAAACCTCCCGGTACGTGGTACGGGTTTCCAAGGAAGGCGAGGCGCTGGCGCGTCAGACCGGCCTACTCGATGTGCGCGGTCGCCCGGTGCGGGGTCTACCCGCCCAGGTGGTCGGCGGCAGCATCGGTGATGCCGAAGCCGCCTGGCGCGGAGCGTTTCTCGCGCACGGTTCGCTCACCGAACCGGGCCGCTCCTCCGCGCTGGAGGTCAGCTGCCCCGGACCGGAGGCCGCGCTGGCCCTGGTCGGTGCGGCTCGCCGCATGGGCATTTCGGCCAAAGCGCGCGAAGTGCGCGGTACCGATCGCGTCGTGGTGCGCGACGGTGAGGCCATCGGCGCCCTGCTCACCCGGATGGGCGCGCAGGACACCCGGCTCACCTGGGAGGAACGGCGCATGCGCCGCGAGGTCCGGGCGACGGCCAACCGGCTCGCGAACTTCGACGACGCGAACCTGCGTCGTTCGGCCCGGGCCGCGGTCGCCGCCGCCGCCCGCGTGGAACGCGCGCTGGAGATATTGGCCGACGATGTGCCGGATCATTTGGCCGCCGCGGGCAAACTGCGTGTGCTGCACCGGCAGGCGTCGCTGGAGGAGCTCGGCCAGCTGGCCGATCCGCCGATGACGAAAGACGCTGTGGCAGGCCGTATTCGACGCTTGCTGTCGATGGCTGACCGGCGCGCCAAGGAACTTGGCATACCGGACACCGAATCCGCTGTTACCGCGGAGTTGTTGGAAGAGGCGTGATCATGTCCTGAAATCGGACATAATGATCCGATGGCGCTGCACCTCGAAAAGGGTGCGGTGCCATCGGTGTTTCAGTGCACCCTCGCAGACCGTTCCGTATGGACTGTGCCACCTGCTCACACCGGGCCCTACGGCCGTGAGAGGGGCCTGTCCGTTACATCCTCGTGACGGTCTAGGGTGAGGGGTGCAACAGAATAAGTTCCGCGACACAACTGAGGAGCGATAACGTGACTGTCCGGGTAGGTATCAACGGCTTCGGCCGCATCGGACGTAACTTCTTCCGGGCCGTAGAGGCGCTGAAGGCCCTCGGCACCACCGACATCGAGATTGTCGCGGTGAACGACCTGACCGACATCCAGACCCTGGCGACGCTGCTGAAGTACGACTCCATCCTGGGTCGCCTGCCGCAGGACGTCTCGGTCGACGGTGACTTCATCGTCGTCGGTGAGCAGCGCATCAAGGCGCTCGCCATCAAGGAGGGCCCGTCCGCCCTGCCGTGGGCCGAACTGGGTGTCGACGTGGTCGTCGAGTCCACCGGTATCTTCACCGACTCCGCCAAGGCGAAGGGTCACCTGTCCGCCGGCGCCAAGAAGGTCATCATCTCCGCCCCCGCCTCGGGTGAGGACATCACCATCGTGATGGGCGTGAACGATGACAAGTACGACGGTTCGCAGAACATCATCTCCAACGCGTCGTGCACCACCAACTGCCTGGGTCCGATTGCCAAGGTGCTCAACGATTCCTTCGGCATCGAGCACGGCCTCATGACCACCGTGCACGCGTACACCCAGGACCAGAACCTGCAGGACGCCCCGCACAAGGATCTGCGTCGCGCCCGCGCCGCCGCGCTGAACATCGTGCCCACCGGCACCGGCGCCGCCAAGGCCATCGGCCTCGTGCTCCCCGAACTGCAGGGCAAACTCAACGGTTACGCGCTGCGCGTGCCGGTTCCGACCGGTTCGCTCACCGACCTGACCGTCGTGCTGAAGAAGGCCGCGACCGTCGACGAGATCAACGCCGCCATGAAGGCCGCCGCCGACGGGCCGCTCAAGGGCATCCTGAAGTACAACACCGATCCGATCGTCTCCACCGACATCGTGACCGACCCGCACTCCTCCATCTACGACGCGCCGCTGACCCAGGTCATCGACAACCAGGTCAAGGTCGCCTCGTGGTACGACAACGAGTGGGGCTACTCCAACCGCCTGGCCGACCTCATCGGTCTCGTCGGCAAGTCCCTGTAAGCGCGATGGCGATCAAGACACTCCAGGATCTGCTGAGCGAGGGTGTCGAGGGTCGGGGCGTACTCGTGCGCTCCGACCTGAACGTTCCCCTCGACGACAACGGTGTAATCACCGATCCGGGCCGCATCATCGCGTCGGCTCCGACCATCAGGGCGCTCGCCGAGGCGGGCGCGAAAGTGGTTGTGACCGCGCATCTGGGCCGCCCGAAGGGTGAGCCGGATCCGAAGCTCTCGCTCGCTCCCGTGGCGGCGCGTCTGGCCGAAGAGCTGGGCCGCAATGTGCAGCTCGCCGGTGATGTGGTGGGGCAGGACGCGCTCGCGCGGTCCGAGGGCCTCACCGACGGTGATGTGTTGCTGCTGGAGAACATTCGCTTCGACGCGCGTGAGACCAGCAAGGACGACGCGCAGCGGGCCAAGCTGGCCGCGGCGCTGGTCGAGCTGGTCGGCGATGACGGCGCGTTCGTCTCCGACGGTTTCGGTGTCGTGCACCGCAAGCAGGCGTCGGTTTTCGATGTGGCCAAGCTGCTTCCGCATTACGCGGGCGGACTGGTCGCGGCCGAGACCGAAGTGCTGCGCAAGCTCACCGAGAACGCGGAGCGCCCGTACGCGGTCGTGCTCGGCGGTTCCAAGGTCTCCGACAAGCTGGCGGTCATCGAGGCGCTCGCGCCGAAGGTCGACACGCTGGTCATCGGCGGCGGCATGTGCTTCACCTTCCTTGCCGCGCAAGGGCTTCCGGTCGGCGGTTCGCTGCTGCAGGAAGAGATGATCGACACCTGCAAGGGTCTGCTCGACAAGTACGCCGATGTGATCCACCTGCCGCGCGATATCGTGGTGGCGGATAAGTTCGCCGCCGACGCGGAGTCGAAGGTGGTGCCCGCCAACGAGATTCCCGAAGGCTGGATGGGTCTGGACATCGGTCCGGAGTCCACCGATCGGTTCGGCGCACTGCTGACCGAGGCCAAGACGGTGTTCTGGAACGGGCCCATGGGCGTGTTCGAGTTCGAGAAGTTCGCGGCCGGTACCCGCGGCGTTGCCGAGGCGATCGTGGTCGCCACCGGTAAGGGCGCGTTCACCGTGGTCGGTGGCGGCGATTCGGCCGCGGCCGTGCGCACCCTCGGCCTGCCCGATGAGGGTTTCTCGCATATCTCCACCGGTGGCGGCGCGTCGCTGGAGTACCTGGAGGGCAAGGAACTCCCCGGCATCGCGGTACTGGAGGACTGAGCAATGGCACGTAAGCCGCTTATCGCGGGCAACTGGAAGATGAATCTGAACCACCTGGAGTCCATCGCTCTGGTGCAGAAGATCGCTTTCGCCCTGCCCGAGAAGTACTTCGCGAAGGTCGATGTCACGGTGATCCCGCCGTTCACCGATCTGCGCAGCGTGCAAACCCTCATCGAGGGCGATCGCCTTCTGCTCACCTATGGCGCGCAGGATGTCTCGACCCATGACGAGGGTGCCTACACCGGCGAGATCAGCGGTTCCATGCTGGCCAAGCTGGGTTGCACCTACGTGGTCGTCGGTCACTCCGAGCGTCGCCAGTACCACCTGGAAGATGACGCGACAGTGCTGGCCAAGGCCAAGCAGGCGCTCAAATACGGCATCACCCCGATCGTCTGCATCGGTGAGGGCCTGGGCGTCCGCGAATCCAAGACCCACGTCGAGTACAACCTCGAACAGCTCCGCGGTTCTCTCAAGGGCCTGACCGCCGAGGAAATCTCCAAGGTCGTCATCGCCTACGAGCCCGTCTGGGCCATCGGCACCGGCAAGGTAGCCACCCCCGCCGACGCCCAAGAGGTCTGCGGCGCCATCCGCAAGGAACTCGCCGACCTGGCGAATCCCGAAGTGGCAGCCGGAGTCCGAGTCCTCTACGGCGGCTCGGTCAACGCCAAGAACGTAGGCGAACTGATCAGCCAAACCGATATCGACGGAGCCCTCGTAGGCGGCGCCTCCCTGAAGGGCGACGAATTCGCCACCCTCTCAGCCATCGCCGCCGGCGGCCCCCTCCCGTAACGGTCGCTACACCCCCCGATGGGGCCGGACATCACCAGATGTCCGGCCCCATCGGCATTTTCACGTCGTTCGTCGGGCTCACTGGTGAATCATGCGGTGGGGCAGGGGGATCAGGGTATTGACCTGTTGTTGGTAGGTGCGGTAGTCGTTGCCGAAGGTGTTGATCAGGATGCGGTCTTCCTCGTGGACTCGGTGGAGCAGCCAGGCCAGGACGAAGGCGAAAGTCACTGTGGAGGGGCCGAATCCGGCCATGAGGGTGAGGCCGAACATGACGCCGAGGATGCCGGTGTAGATCGGGTGTCGTACGAGCTGGTAGGGGCCGCCGGTGCGTAATTCGTGTTCCTGCTGGATCATCGGGCGTCCGGCCCACATATTGCCCAGGGCCAGTCGTGCCCAGATCATGAGGGCGGACGAGGCGATTACCAGGACCGATCCGAATTCGGTCAGGGCGGGGTTGTGCCAGCTGATCGGGTGCCAGATCGAGGCGGGGAGCAGGTTCAGGATGATGATCAGGGCGGCCAGGCCGATGATCATCCAGGGTTCGGGGAGCAGGGTGCGCGCGAAATGCCAGAGTTTGCCGCGCAGCGTGTCCCGGCGTTGCGCCGCGAACCAGACGGCGGTGACGAGCCAGACGATCCCGACCGCCTGCAGGCTCCAGCCCGCGATATTCGGCAGTAGATGAATGATGACCATGTGTTTCAGCGTGCTCCCGGACCGCCGTCGCGACCACCACCTCGGGGCCGGACCGTGTCCACCCGGGGGTGGACACGGCGGGCAGCCTAGGACGAGCCGGTCCCGGATCCGCTGCCGCCGGACCCGGTGGAGATATTGGTGGTGGTCTGCAACTTCCAGGTGCCGCAGCCGGTGGTGAAGAACGCGATATCGCCGGATTTGATCTCGACGGTGACCTTGCCGTTGATCGCGCCGCCGCTCTCCAGCACCGCGCTGAGATCGTCGGTGATGGCCGAGAGCCGCGCCCAGGCGCAGATGGTGGCGGCGGTGGTCGTGGTGTAGACGCCGGGCTTGATATCGACGCCGACCTTGAAGGTGGAGTCGTAGCCCATGGTGTCGGACACGGTGGCCGAGGCGGGTCCGGCGGCGCTCATGAGCGCGGCGGCGGTGAGGGCAATGCCATTGACCCACAGGGATTTACGCATACAGCAGGGTCCTTCCGGCGGATCCGCCAGCACGAAACCTGACGACTGTCGCGACCCACGTCGAAACTGAAATGAAAACGTTTCGCAGGGTAATCGGCGCGCGCCCGGACGGTGGCGCTTTCGCCGGATCTCACGCGGCGGTCAGCGCACTCCGATTCGGTGTGCCAGCTCGGCATCCAGCGGATACGGCCGTTCCGGCGGCAGTAGCGCCTTGGCGCGATCGACGTGGCCCGCGCGCAGATGAGCCGACATCTTGTGCACCAGCGGCGTCACATCGCGGATCTCCACGGTCCACTCGTCGACGTAGCGATCGATAATGTGCCGGGACAGTCCGACCTGAATACTGCGATGGTCGAGCTTGGCGGCCCGCAAGGAGTACTCCGGATCCCACTGCACGTGAACCACCGCGTGCGAGAACGCTTTTCGCCAAGCCGTCGAGTCGGCGTACACCCGCCGGTCATGACCCGTGAGCACCGCCTGTCCCAATGCCTCCTCCCAACCGGCCCGCGAAATCCGCACCGCGAGAATGCATTCCTGCCCGGGCTTGCGCGCCCAGTTGCTCCGATGCATCAGCCATCGGAAGGACGGTTTGATCCAGGTCATGCGATTGGTGGAGAACGGCGGCACGAACCGCTGCGCCGCCACGGCGGGTGCGGCGATCTGCTCCCGGAATGCCTGATAGACGACGATGCTGTCGCGGTCGTAATCGGCCCTGATCTCGAAGTTGTTCGTCATTGTCCTGCTATCCCGATTGTCTTGTGGGGGAGAGGAATCTGTCCTCGAACGCGGTGCGATTGGCGGAGACAGCGGCCCGATCCCAGACGGCGAACACCACCCGGTCGAAGGCCGCGCCGTGGATATCGAGCGCATGGGCGAATGCGGCGGCGACCTCGGCGGGATCATTGCGGAAGACCCCGCAACCCCACGCGCCGAGCACCAGATCGCGGATGCCATGCCGCGCCGCGACGGCAAGGACCTTGGCCGCACGCGTATTCAGCACCTCGCGCACCGAAACGGGTTGTTCCGAACGCAGATTCAGCTGACCGGCATTCGGTGCGGGCGAGGTAAGGAACGAAACCGGGTACGGATCCGTGCGCAACTCAGCACTCCGATCGCGAATAACCGGCACACCGGGCGAGAAGATCACCCGATCGCTGTATCGAAGATCCGTCGAATCACGATGCGCCGCATAATAATCCGGTGCCTCCAGCAGGCATCGGTACAGCAGCGCACTGCGGCACAGATCCTCCTCCTGTGCCCGCGCGCCACGCAGATACCCACCGCCCGGATTCCGCGCCGATGCGAAATTCAGCACCCCGACCGATCGCCCGCCACTCTCGAACAACCGTCGTGCCGCGTCGATACTGCCCTCATCGGTGACTTCGGGCCGCCCGGCGAAACTTCCGCGTTCGACCCCGGCGACGACGTCTTCCGGTGCGTACGAAACGGTTCCGGCCCGCGCCGCCGCCAGCGCCGCGCGAATATCGACCTCGACGCCGCCGGCCGTCCGATAACCGCCCGCGTCCGCGATCTCCTCGTTCCGCACCGCCATTTCCCTGGGACTACTACTCATGACCCAAGACCGTACGGCGCGCGCCGCACCCCGTCATTCGAATTTTGGTCACCACTACTAAATCCCTGGATTTCCACCCGCACTCCACCCCGGGGTGGTGGGACGCGACCCGCTTCTGACCGACGCTCGAATCATGAACTTGCAGAACGCGGTAGTCGAAGGCGCGATCATCGTGCTGGTGGTCGGTTGGATCATGCTCCGCCAGACCCGCTGGCAGGACCTGGACCCGATGCGCATGTGGCGCGGCCCCATCATCCTGGGCGTCGTCGGATTCGTTCAACTGAAATCCGCGATCCCCGCGGCGGGCATCAGCGCAGTCGCGGTCGTCCTGCTTGCGGTGTCGGCCGTACTGAGCATCGCGGTCGGACTCGCCATGGGCGCGCTGTCCCAGGTCCGCCGGACCGGTGATGGATGGCAGGCGCGCACCGGCTGGCTCGGCTCGGCCCTGTGGCTGATACTGCTGGCGGTCCGCATCGGCGTCGATATCGGAGCCAAGCACCTCGGCGCGGATGTCGTGGCCTCGGTGGGTGCGATCCTGATCATGCTCGCCCTGAATCGCGCGGGCCGCGGCGTCGTCCTGGCCCGTCGCGCCGCACACCCGCACCTGGTTACGGCAGACTGACCGAATGCTGCTCGGAACGCCCCCGACTCGCCTGACCAGGCTCTTCCGCCTGATCGGGCTGGTCGCGGTGATCGCGACCTCCTGGCATGATGCGAGCCTGCACCAACCGTGGGTCGCGGTAGCCGCGATCGTGTCCTGGATCGGCTGGACGGGTTGGCTGCTGACCCCGTTCGATGCCCGGCGCACGGAGCGAATCTTCCTGTGCGCCATGGCCATCGGCGGCGGATTGACCGCCGTGCAGCTGACCGGATCGATGATCACGGCCCTGGTACTGGTGGTCCTGTCGGTGGCGGTGCTGACCGACCCCCTGTGGTTCGGTATCACCATGGCGGCGGTGACCGTGACCGCCATGTGCGTGTCCGCGGTGCTGGCCGGATCCACCGCGACCGGTTTCCTGGGCATTGTCATCTCCATCGTGGTCGTCGCCCTGATGGGCTGGAACCGGCGGCAAACCCGCATCACCAATGAGCAGAATCGACTGCTGCTGGAGCAGAGCCGGGTGATTCGCGCCGAACGCGATCGCGCCGCCGCGCTGGCCGAGCGCGGTCGCATCGCCCGCGATATCCACGATGTCCTCGCGCATACCCTGGGCGGCTTGGTGTTACAGCTCGACGCCGCCGACGCCCTGCTCGAGGCGGGACAGGCGGATCAGGCCGCGGAACGGGTGAAAGCCTCACACGCACTGGCGGTTTCGGGCCTGGCCGATGCTCGCCGGGTCGTGGGCACGCTCCGATCGGAGGATATCGACCTGGGTGCCGAACTGCACCGGCTCGCGGCCGAGCATCGCGCCGCGGGCGGGGCGGTCGAGATGCCCGGTGGGAGTGAGCAACCCGCGGTCGGCACCGATGCCGTGAGCGAACAGGTGGCGGTGGCGCTCGCGCGGGCGGTGCAGGAGGCGCTGACGAATGCCCGCAAACACGCTCCGGGACAGCCGGTTACGCTCATTCGGCGTGACGATCCGGCGGAGCTCGAATTGACGGTGTCGAATCCGATCACCACGCAATTCGGCGCACTGGCCCGATCCGGTTCGGGTGCCGGTCTGCTCGGTATGCGCGAACGCATCGCCGCGGTGGGCGGCACGGTGACGGCGGGGAAGGAGGACGGTCGATGGACGGTGCGAATCCTGGTGCCGCGCAGGTGATCACGGTGGTGGTCGCCGATGATCAGACCACGGTGCGCGACGGTCTCAGCACGGTGCTGTCACTGCTCCCGGATGTCGAGGTGGTCGGCGAGGCCCGCGACGGCGCGGAAGCCGTCGAGCTGGTGCGCCGCCTGTCACCCCGCGTGGTGCTGATGGATCTGCGCATGCCGGGCATCGACGGCGTATCCGCGACCGCGACGATTACCGCCACCCATCCCGAGACCGCGGTGCTGGTGCTGACCACCTACGCCGATGACGCCTCCATCGCGGGCGCACTGCGTGCCGGTGCGCGCGGTTACCTCACCAAGGACGCGGGCCGCGCCGAGATCGCCGCCGCGATTCGCTCGGTGGCCAGCGGTCACACCACCCTCGCCGCCGATGTGGGCGCACGCCTGGTCGCGGCCCTCGAAACCCCCTCGGCTCCCGCCGCCGATCTCACCGATCGCGAACTCGATGTGCTGCGCCTGATGGCGAAGGGCCGCAACAACACCGAGATCGCCCGCGAATTGTTCATCGGTGTGAGCACCGTCAAGAGCCATATCAATTCGCTCTTCGGCAAGCTCGGGGTGAGAGATCGTGGACAGGCCATCGCCTACGCGCACCGCGCCGGTCTGGCTCGCTGAGCCCGTACGCCGTCACCGGCCGCCCGGGCGACACGCCACCTGGCTGCCGGTCGGTCCGCGACCGCCCGGTATTCAGTCGGTGGTCGCCTCTACGATGCAGCTATGTCAGCCCGCCAGCGTCTGCGCATAGTCCCGTCCCAGTTCGTGGTCGAACATCTGCCGAATTCGACCTTCCCCGAGGATGACGACTGGATCGCGCTGGTGCGAGCGCCGGAGGGCCTCACCGCGATTCGCGAGGCGCCGGGCTGGGTCGAGGGTGAGCGCTGGAAGGGTTTCTACGGCGACGGCTCGCACGCCCTGGACAAACCCGGCATGCTGGCCGCGCTCGTCGGCCCGCTGGCCGACGCCGCCATCCCGGTGTTCGTGGTCTCGACCTATCACGCGGATCTGGTGCTGGTCCCGGATCATCGGCTGGTGGAAGCCTCCGAGGTGCTGCGCGAAGCCGGGCACCGCATAGCCGACTAGACACTCCCGCCGGGGTGTTCGCTGTCCAGTAGGTGAACCACGGGTGTACATTTCCCGCCCAGTTGCGTGGAATCCCGCACGGGTGCACGATACTACTGTCTACGTACGTAGAACGTATGTGAGGGCATACGCTGCGGACCAGTGGACACCGGCTCGAGCAGGTACGGGCGTCCCCCCTATTCCAAGTACCACGCACCAGGACTTCGAGCCCAGGCACGGCGTATGAGGCGTCGTGAGATGAGGAGTGACACGCATGGGTGCGCGAGGTTTCGGCGACCTGGAAGCGGTCGTGATCGAACGGATCTGGGATCGCAATGAGAAGACAACCGTCCGTGAGGTGTTCGACGGCCTGGCCGCCGAACGCGATATCGCCTATACGACCGTCATGTCGACCATGGACAACCTGCATCGCAAAGGCTGGCTGGAGCGCGAACGCGCAGGTAAGGCCTACCGCTACTGGCCGACCCTGAGCCGCGAGGAATACAGCGCCCGGCTCATGCGCGAGGCGCTGGGTAGCGGAGGCCGATCCGATTTGGTACTCGCCCATTTCGTCGAGCAGATGAGCGCGGAGGAGTCCGAGGGCCTGCGCGCCGCGCTGCGCAAGCTGACCCGCGGTAAGCGTTGACCCGCCACGCCGATCCCCGCCGCGCCGCCGCCACCGTCTGCTAGCTCACACCGTTCCGACTAAGTACGTACGGAGATAGTAGATTGTTTCCGGACGGTGTCGATCATGTCGCCACGGCGTACGTGATCCCTCGGAACCAGCATCCGGTCAACCGGATTCGAGTCGGGAGGTGGTGTGCGGCGAGCCCGGTTGCGGCCCTCGGTGGTGCTGACGGCACTGCTGGCCGCCGTACTGCTGCTGGTGGCAGTGGCCGCCGACTGCACGCTCTCGCACCGCGACGCACACCACCACGGCGGCACGCCGCTCGCCGAGGAAGCGATCGCACCGGCGGCCTTCATTCACCTCCCGGGCGAATTCCGGAGTCCCGCCGCGCAAGTCATGGATTGCGGACCGCATCAGGAGCACTGTCTCAAGGTCTCGCTGCCCGCCAGCCCGGAGATCTCGCATTCGCAGCTGATGCTGCTCATCGCGGCCGCGCTGGCGGTGCTCGGCACGGCGCGATCCTCCGGCGCGGATTCCGGGCGCGGCCCGCCGAATCCGGTCTTCTCCGTCGTCAGCGGCCGAATGCTGTTGACGCGCCTGTGTATCGCCCGGCGCTGATCGGTCAGCGTCAGGCCGGTGTGTGTTCGCCATCGGCCGGTGTCCGCTGCCCGCGTCCTTCGGCCGCCCCCGGCGGCTCGATACCGAAAGCGATACGCAATGGACAAGATCATGCTCGGCAAGATCGCCGCCCTGGTCGATGAGCAGGTGATCGCCGCACCCGGTGCGGCGCGCCGCCCGCGCGGCCTGGTCGGCAATACCCCGGTGCTGTGGGTGGGGGAACCGTTCGCGCCCGGCGGCCTCGGCTTCTGGGCGAAACTCGAGGGCTTCAATCCCGGCGGTATGAAGGATCGTCCGGCCCTGCACATGGTGCGGCGCGCCGAATTGCGCGGTGATCTCGCGCCCGGTGCGCGGATCATCGAATCCACCAGTGGGACTTTGGGTCTCGGACTGGCACTGGCCGGACTGGTGTACCGGCACCCGGTGACCCTGGTGACCGACCCGGGACTGGAACCGATCGTCGCGCGCATGCTCACCGCCTACGGCGCGCGGGTGGAAGTGGTTGCCGCCCCGCATCCGGACGGCGGCTGGCAGCAGGCGCGCCGCGATCGGGTCGCCGAACTGCTTGCGGCCGAACCGGATTCGTGGTGCCCGGATCAATACAGCAATCCCGACAATGTCGACGGCTACGAATCCCTGGCTCTGGAGCTCATCGAACAGCTCGGCACCGTCGATGTGCTGGTGTGCGCGGTGGGCACCGGCGGGCATTCAGCGGGTGTGGCGCGAGTACTGCGCCGGAGCAATCCCGCACTGAAGCTCATAGGCGTGGATACGGTGTCCTCCACCATCTTCGGGCAGCGGGCCGGGACCCGGCTCATGCGCGGACTCGGTTCGAGCATCTATCCGCGCAATGTGGATTACGCCGCCTTCGCCGAAATCCATTGGGTCGCACCGGCCGAGGCGGTCTGGTCCTGCCGCACCCTCGCCGCCACCCACCTCGCCAGCGGTGGCTGGAGCGTCGGTGCGGTCGCGCTGGTGGCGGGCTGGGCGGCCCGCACGTACGGTCCGGACGCCACGGTCGCGGCGGTGTTCCCCGATGGCCCGCACCGTTATTTCGACACCGTCTACAACGACGACTACTGCGCCGAACACGGCCTGCTGGATGTCACCCCGCCCACCGAGCCCGACGTCCTGACCCATCCGGCGCAACGTCAGGTCGAGTCCTGGACCCGCTGCGACACCGTGCTCGATCCCAGCGCGTTCACCGTGGAGCGCGTCCGGTGAGCGTGCTCACCAAGTTCCGCGGTTTCGACCGCGCTGCACAGCTGCTCATGGTCAACCAGTTCGGCATCAACCTCGGCTTCTACATGCTGATGCCGTACCTGGCCGGATACCTCGCCGGGCCACTGGGTCTGGCGGCGTGGGCGGTCGGATTGGTGCTCGGGGTGCGCAATTTCTCCCAGCAGGGCATGTTCCTGCTGGGCGGTACGCTCGCGGACCGGCTCGGTTACAAACCCCTCATCGTGGCCGGATGTCTGCTGCGCACAGGTGGTTTCGCGCTGCTGGCCTTCGCCTCATCGCTGCCCGGTCTGCTGATCGCCTCGGCCGCGACGGGATTCGCCGGTGCGCTGTTCAATCCGGCGGTGCGCGCGTATCTGGCCGCGGAGGCGGGGGAGCGGCGCGTGGAGGCGTTCGCGGTCTTCAATGTCTTCTACCAGGCGGGCATTCTCGCGGGACCGCTGGTGGGACTCGCGCTGCTGGCCTTCGATTTTCGCGTCACGGCGGCCGCGGCGGCGGTGGTCTTCGCGGCGCTGACGATGGCGCAGCTCTTCGCCCTGCCCACGCGCAAGGCGGCGGCTCCGACCGGTGCGTCGGTACTCCAGGATTGGCGCACCATCGTCGGCAATCGCCGTTTCCTGGCCTTCTCCGTGGCCATGATCGGCTCGTATGTGCTGTCGTTCCAGGTGTATCTGGCGCTCCCGTTGCAGGCGGGCTATATCGCCGGTGCGAGTGCGCAGACGGTGACCTCGGCACTGTTCGTCATCTCCGGCGTGGTCGCCGTCGCGGGGCAGTTGCGCATCACCGCCTGGTTGCGTGCCCGCTGGGGTTCGGGCCGCAGCCTGGTGGCCGGTATGGCAATGCTGTCGGTGGCCTTCTTGCCGCTCGTAATCGTGCCCGGCACACAGCCTTTCGGTCCGGTGGCCGCCATTGTCGCGTTGCTGGTCGCGGCGGCGCTGCTGGCGGTCGGCACGGCGGCGGTCTTCCCCTTCGAGATGGATACGGTGGTCTCGCTGTCCGGAGACCGCCTGGTGGCCACCCACTACGGCTTCTACAACACCATCGTGGGCGTCGGCATCCTGATCGGCAATCTGGCCACCGGCGTCATCGTGGGCGCGGCCCGGGCCGCGGGTATGGATCGCGCGGTGTGGATCGGCCTGATCGTCATCGGCGGTATCGCCGCGACGGCGCTGTATCGGCTCGACCGGAGCATCACCCCACCGGCGGGCAGATCACCAGACCGATTACCCCCACACCCACCGCTGCCAGCGGAATCAGCACCGCCGCTCCCGCCGCGGCGGTGAGCGTGACCCGCGCCCGGGTGCGCTGGGCCGGAGCGGCTGGCTCGGCCAGCCGTTCCACCCGCACCGCCAGCCCGACCTCGGCGACGCCGAGCGCGCCCGCCGGTCCGTCGGCGATGCCGGAGAGGGTGAGCAGCGCCTGAAGTACGGTGCCGCGGCCGTGAATTCGCGCCGCGGCATCATCAGCGATCATCTCCAGCAGACGCGCCACCTCGGCCGCACCGTGAGTGAACAATTCGATGCGCGGCATGACGGTGGCCAGGCCCCGGGTGAGCGCAAGGACCAGGTGATGCCTGCCCTCCAGGTGTGCGCGCTCATGAGTGAGCACCGCTTCGAGATGATCGTCCTCGAGCGCGCTGAGCACGCCGCGACTGACCACGACCGTATGTGGTTTGCCCGCAACGCAATACGCGGCGGGCTGATCGACCTCGAGGATGACCGCGTCCAGTCCGGCATGGTGCCGGCCCGCCAGACGCGCCATCCGCGCGTGCTCATGCGTGGTGCGCCGGGCCTTCAGCAGCGTCCGCACCAGTCTGGCCGCCACCAGCCCGGCGGCCAGGGCGGCGAATCCGGAGAGCAGCAGCAGTCCGGTCTGTACCGGCAGGCCGTAATCGCCGAGCACCGCATCGTGCAGATGCACCAGGCAGCTGTCCATGAAGCGGTGTGGCGCACTCGAAACCCGGTGTGTGGCAAGGTCGAGAATGAGAATCGCGAGCGCCACCGTCCACGCCAGGACGGTCGACGCCATCGCGGACAACCAGGCGGCCAGGGCCACCCGGGGTGTGGCACCCCCGTGTTCCACCAGGCGCAGTAGTCGCGGCGCGAGCACCGCGACGGCGAATCCGTAGAGCGCCAGGCACGCGGCGACGCTCACCGGACCGACCACCGTCCATCCGCCCGCATCGAACTCCTCCCGTTGGTCGGCCCGAGTGTACGGACGAAACCTGAGGGAACCCTTACTGTCACACCCGGGTATTGCCATGTAGGACCCTCGTACGGTAATACTATCTACGTACGGAGATAGTAGATAAAGCTTGTGCCGCCCCCTCATCGGCACAGGGGCGCCGACCGGACCGGCGCCGGCAACGAGCGGACGGGGGACCACCCCTCATCGGGCTCGCTCCGCTCGTTGCCACCCTCCGTATCCGAGGAATTCTGGCCGTCAGAGCGCCGCGAGCAGTTTGTCCGCCGCCGCCTCGATACGGTCCTCATCGAGCAGTACGACATTCGCCGCGGGACCCAGTGGAATGAAGCTGTCCTCGCTGGTGACCCGCGCGATACGGCCGTCGAATCCGGCATCGAGCAACGCCGTGCACACCGCCTCGGAAACGCCTCCGCCGCGCCTGGTTTCATCGGCGACCAATACTCGCCCGGTGGCGCGGGCATTATCGAGCAGATCCTCGACCGGCAGCGGCGAGAGCCAGCGCAGATCCAGCACCCGCGCGTGCACGCCGCGCTCGGCCAGCCGCCGCGCGACCCGCAGGCTCATGGGCACGCCATTGGCGAAGCTCACAATCGTGAGATGCGTCCCGGTGCCGTGCACCCGCGCTCGGCCGATCTCGGCGTGACGCACCGCCGCGGCGGGGGCGAGCCAGCCGCCGTCACCGCTGCGATGCAGATCACGGGTGTGATAGAGCGCGATCGGCTCCAGATACACGCAGACCCGACCGTCCACCCGCGCCGCCGACACACAGGTGCGCAGCATGGCCGCCGCGTCATCGGCGCGAGACGGCGCGGCGATCACCACGCCGGGGATATCCCGCAGTGCCGCAATGGAATTGTCATTGTGGAAGTGGCCGCCGAAGCCCTTCTGATAGGCCAATCCGGCGATGCGCACCACCAGCGGATTGCGATACTGCCCATTGGAGAAGAACGACAGCGTCGACGCCTCACCGCGTAGTTGATCCAGGGCGTTGTGCACGTACGCCAGATACTGGATCTCCGGAATCGGCACGAAGCCCGCCAGCCCCGCGCCCAGGGCCGTGCCGAGCACGCTCTGCTCATCGAGCAGGGTGTCGAAAACCCTTCGCACACCGAAGGTCTGCTGCAAACCCTTGGTGACGCCGTACACCCCGCCCTTGCGGCCGACGTCCTCGCCGAAGACCAGCACATCGGAATCGCGGGTGAGCAGCTGTGCGAGGGTGTGATTCACGGCCTGCGCCAATGTCATTGGGGTACCGGCGTCGGTTTCCGCGGTCGACGGGGCCGCCGGACCCGCGCTGCCGCGCAGGGCGTCGGTGCGGACCACCGTCGGCCGCGCGGGCGCGAGCGGGGCCATGATCGCGGCGGCGGAGGTGAGTTGTGCTTCGCCCCTGACGCTTTCGGCGGTCGCCGTGACCCGCAGACCGATATCGGAGTACCTGCGCAGCATTTCTCCCGGCGTGGCGAAACCCGCGCCGATGATCAGTCGCGCGGTACGCGTCACCGGATCGCCGCGCAGATCGGCCGCGATGTCGGCGGGCCGCCGGTACGCCGATTCGACATCGGAGCCCGCGTGTCCGAGCAAGCGCACGGTACGCAAGCGCAGAAATGCCGGTTTGCGGTGTGCGCGAACCCAATTCGCGGCCTCCCGGGCGGTGGCGAACGCATCGGTCAGTTCGGCCCCGTCGGCCTCGAAATACCGCAGTCCCGGGCGCGCGCCGTAGGCCTGTTCGATCCAGGTGCGCGAGGTGGGCACGCTGATGCCGATCCCGTTGTCCTCGCAGACGAACAGGATGGGCGCGGGGACGCCCAATTGCGCGGTGTGTACGGCGGTATTGATCGCCCCGGTGGCGGTGGAGTGATTGGCCGACGCGTCACCGAAACTGCACACCACCACCGCGTCCGACGGCCACGGGCAGGCCACCTTCATTTGCGCGGCGCGCTCGAGCGCGAACGCCAGCCCGACCGCGCGCGGCAGATGCGAGGCGATGGTGGAGGTCTGCGGAATGATGTGCGCGGCCTTACTGCCGAAAACCTTGTGCCGCCCACCGGAAATCGGATCCGCGATCGCCGAGGTGATGCCCAGCAGCACATCGCGTATCGGATCGATGCCGCCCACCTGCCGGGTGCGCTGGACGAAGAACCCGCCGGAGCGATAGTGCAGCAGTGCGGGGTCGTTCACACGCAATGCCGCGGCTACCGCCGCATTGCCCTCATGCCCGGAGGATCCGATGCTGTAGTACCCGACCCCGTCGCGGGCGAGCTGTCGCGCCGCCAGATCCAGATGTCGCGAGGTGGCCTGCGCCTCGAATAATTCGAGCGCCCGCGCACCGGTGAGCTCGCTGCCCGGTTCGAGCGATTCCTGTTGTGGCCGTGTGGGTCCCGGTCGCGTCGCCGCGACTTCCGCCCGGAACCAGCCGTCGAGTTCGGCCTCCCGCTCGTTGATGCGACCCACCCTCTCCCGTATGTCCGATATGTCGCGTACGCCGGGTCATCAGAGTAGAGGTGGAATGCGCAGGTCCGGCGCAATTCCGGTGGCCTCGGCTGGTCGCGAACCTCCCTCGATTGTGCCGCGTCGGCGAACTTCCGGCGGGCTATTCGGGCCAGCGGTCGCGGCGCATCATGTCGAGGATCAGCGCGGCGATATTCCAGGCGTCATCGCCGCCTCGATGGTGGGTACCCTCCAGCGGGATATCCGCGGCCTTCAGCGCACCCGCCATGCCGAAGCGATGCCCGGTATCGCGGGACTCGGAGAACGCGATCTTGGCATTGGTGTGCTTCGATCCGAACGGATAGCGCACTTGGGTTGCGGCGCACTGGCGTTCGAACTGCTGCCGGTCGTACGCGCCCCAGCTGGCCCACGGGCGGGAATCGGCATGGAATTCGGTGCGCAGCAGCTCGCAGGCTTCGGCGAAGGACACGCCGGTCGCCACCATTTCGGGCGTGAGGGTGGTCAATTGGGTGCAGAACTCGCTCACGGTGGACCGATCCGGGCGCACCAGAATGCTGTGCTTGGACACTCGCTCCCGGGCCTCGAGGTCCAGCACGCACAGGCCGATCTCGATGATCTCCATCGGCTGTCCGGGTGGATTCGGGCCCTGCCAGCAGGTGGCCTCCACATCCACCACATTGAGGTATCTCGTATGCATAGCGCCGGACGGTACCGCTCCGATACCGTCCGGCGACAACGAATTTCGGCGTGTGCGCCTACTCCGCGCGCAGGTTCAGGCCGGTGCCGTTGCCTGCGTTGCGCAGCGTCAGGGTGTTGGAATCGACTGTGGCGGTGACGTTTCCGTCCAGTGCCTGGAGTACCGCCCGTTCCACGTCCATCACCTGCGGATCGCACATCATCTTGGTGGTGGCGATATGGAAGCTGATATCGGAACCGGTGATCTCGGCACGGCCGGTCATGCTGTTGCAGCCCGCGCTGCCGGACACGCTGCCATCGGGTGCGATGGTCAGGGTCGGGCGCACCTCGTCGAGGGTCTGGGAGCGTTCCACGCCGTTATTGCGCACGAGCGCGTCGACGATCCACGGGGTGCCGGTGAGTGACTTATCCGGATGCGCGACCTTGCGGTCGAGCATGGTCACCGTATTGCCGTTTCCGGTGAGGGTGAGATCCGATCCGTCGAGTTTCCAGGTGGGGGAGGAGTGCAGCAGTCCCGCCACCCAGCCATCCGCCCCGGCGACATCGCCCGGGCAACCCATCATGGTGGTCGCGAGTTCGCCGACCTTCAGGGTGTTCCCGTCCAGGGTGACCGGTCCGGTGGCGGTATTGCAGCCCGCGTTCGCGGTCACCCGCCCGTCCTGGAAGCGCAGGGTCAAAGGCCCGCCGCCGGGAATGGCGGTGCCTTTGACCTCGGTCGATACGAACGCTCGTCCCATCGGCGTCACCGTCGGCTGATCACTGGCCTGCTGGGAATTCGTGCATCCGGCCATCGCGCCCGCCGTCAAGACGAGCAGCGCACACCACCTGCGAGTTGCTGACATGTAGCCGATCGTACGGATTCAGACGGGCATACCGAGTGCGGCCGCGAGCGTGCCGCCGATCGCGTTGGCGAACGCCGCGAACGCGCCCGGATCGGTGATCTCGGTCGGGACATCGCGCTGATGGCAACCGGTGGGGACGGGGACGCCGTTCAAACGGTCGTCGAGCCAGAGCACCGCGCTGGCCGTTCCGGCGACGGCCGCTATGCCGTGCTCGCTGAGCAGGTCCCGGGTGTAGGCGACGCGGGCGTTGGGATCCTGGCAGTAGTTGTCGTAGAGATTGTTGACGGCGTTGATCGGCATGACCTCATCGAGCGGCGCCTCGTAGATATAGATGGGCGCGGTGGGCGTGCCGCGTCGGCCGAGACTGAGTTCGTCCAGCACCGGCTGCATTTCGGGCGAACGCATGGGATCGCCCGGATAGTCGAACAGGCCCTTGATGTTGATGAACGGGAATCCGGCGAATTGCAGTGCGACGCACTGGCCTTCGTGCACCAGGCGCACGGCCTTGCCGAGCGGGTTCATATGCTGGTCGATGAACTGGGCGACCTGCGGATACTCGCGGGCGACGCCGAACAGTCCGCCCAGCACCGCGCCGCCGAAGGTGGAGGTGCCGTTGTTGTAGTCGACGGCCATGCGGATATCGGCCATCAGGCCGCCCGCGGCCGAACCGGTCAGGTTCAATTCCGGCGCGTACTCGGCCTGGAGTTCGGCCGCGTGCGCGGTGGGAATCGCGCCGCCCGAATAACCCCACAGCGCAACGCGAGTCGCGGTGCCGGGCAGTCCGGCGGGTTCGAAATTCTCCGCCGCGCGAATGCCGTCCAGGGTGATGCGCCCGCCGAGCGGACCGACCGCGTATGCCGCGTTCGGGCCCTGATGATCCGGGATCACCACCGCGTGGCCACGCTGCAGCATGGCCTGCACTTCGATGAATTCGGCCGAGATGACCGGGTTCAGCGGATTGGGCAGTGAACCCATCTGAAGGGTGTACGAGGGTGCGCAGTTCTGGGACAGCGAATCCTCGGCGAACTGGAAGGAGAGCAGTCCGCGCGCACCGCTGGGTGCGGGGCGGTGCGGCACGATGACGGTGGCGACGGCGGCGATCGCCTCGCCGCGGGTATTGGTGCTGCGGTAGGACAGCTGCCAGGCATTGGTATTGAGCGGCAGCAGCCAGAAATTGGCCAGGTTCACCTGCCGCGCGGCGAGGATCTCGCCCGGCTGCGCCGCCGCCACCCGGGCCGGATCGGGTTGGTAGAAGCCCGGATCCAGATACGGCGGTGCGGGCGGCACCGGGAACGGCAGTGCGGGTTCCACCGTAACCGGTTCCGCCGCAGCCGTATTGGTTACCACCGGGCAGATGGTCACCGTCAGTCCCGCCGCCAGGGCCAGGGTGGCCCGCGCGATCGTGGTTCGAGTCCCCGCTGTCATTTCGAACTCCTTCATGCCGCCCCTGACGGCAGAGCGCTCACCATAGATAGAGAGTGCTTAGTTTCTAAGTTGCGATGCAGACCATATGATGCGGAAATGGAATGTGTCAACGGTCACCCCGGGGCACTGCTTCGCCCGCGGTCACCGGCACGGCAGGATGGTGCGACGTGAGTGAAGTTTCGCGCCCGCGCCGCACCCAACAGGAGCGCCGGGCCACGACGGTGGCCAAGCTGGTCGACGCGACCATTGCCGCGATCGGTGAGGTCGGCTATCAGCGGGCCACCGTGCAGGAGATCTGCGGCCGGGCGGGATTGTCCGCCGGTGCCATGTTCCGGCAGTTCGACACGCGCCTGGATCTGATCGTGCGCACGGCGCAGGAGGCGTTCTCCCGGCAGCTCGACGCCTATCGCGCGACCATGGAACACCTTGGGGCGCAGGAGAATGCGCTCGATGCCGCGCTACGGTTCCTGCGGGCGGCGCAATCGTCGAATCTGATCCACGCGCTGCGCGAGATCTTTCTCGCGGCGCGATCGGACACCGAACTCCGCGAGCGCATCGCGCCCATCGCGGAGGGGTACTACGGCGATATCGTCGCCACGCTCAATCGGACCGGGCTGCTCGATGATTTTCCCGCTGAGCTGCGTGAACCCATCTTCTTCATGATGCTCCACCTGTTCTCGGGCGAGGCGGTCGTGCGGGGGGTGTATCCGCGGCCCGATCTGGATGTGGCGATTCTCGGGTTGGTCGAGGACATGCTGGCCACGTACGCGGCGCGGGTGCGGACCGCGGCGGAATCGTGACAGGCGTTTCGGGCGGTTGGCGACATGCGGTGGGGAGGCGGCCCGCGTAGACCGACCGGTTGGTTGCTGAGACTAAGCTGATCCGGTGACAGCCGTACGCACCGAGACGCCCGGATCGCCGTGGGCACCGCTGGCGTCCAAGGTCTTCCGCGCGCTGTGGATCGCGCAGCTGGTGTCCAATCTCGGCACCTGGATGCAAACCGTTGGCGCGCAATGGATTCTGGTCGATCAGCCGAATGCCGCGACCCTGGTCTCGCTGGTGCAGACCGCGACCACGCTGCCGGTCATGCTGCTGTCCATTCCGTCCGGGGTGCTGGCCGATCTGGTGGATCGTCGTCGGCTGCTGATCGTGGCGCAGACCGCCATGGCCATCCTGGCGACGCTGCTGACGGTGTTCACCGCGACCGGCCACACCACCCCGGTGCTGCTGCTCACGCTGTTGTTCCTGCTCGGCTGCGGACAGGCGCTGACCGCACCCGCCTGGCAGGCGGTGCAACCGGATCTGGTGCCGCGCAGTCAGATTCCCGCCGCCGCCGCGCTGGGCAGTATGAGCAACAATATCGGCCGCGCGGTCGGTCCCGCGATTGCCGGTGTGCTGGTATCGCTTTCGGGTCCGACGCTGGTGTTCGCGTTGAACGCGGTGTCCTTCACCGGGATTCTGCTCGTGCTGTTGCGCTGGAAGCGTCCGCGATTGGATGACGATCTCCCCGTCGAACGGCCCATCGCCGCGCTGCTGGCGGGCCTGCGCTTCATTCGGGCCGCTCCTGCCGTACGCCGAGTGCTATTGCGCTGCTTGCTCTTTCTCGCCCCCGGCAGTGCGTTGTGGGCGCTGCTGCCCTTGGTCGCGCATGGCCGACTCCAGCTCTCGTCCTCGGGTTACGGTCTGCTGCTAGCCGCTCTCGGTGCGGGTGCGGTCTTCGGCGCGACTCAACTCAGCCGGGTGCGCCGGTTTCTTGCTCCGACCGGCATGCTGGCGGTCGCCGCCCTGGCCTTCGCCGCCGCCACCTTGGGTGCGGCTCTGGTGCCGAATATGCCGGTGGTGCTGGCTCTCCTGGTGGTCGGCGGTTTCGGCTGGATGATCGCCATGTCCACCATGAACTCGACCATGCAGCTGCTGCTCCCCGGCTGGGTGCGAGCGCGGGGTCTGTCGGTCTACCAACTCGTCTTCATGGGCGGCCAGGCCATCGGCTCCCTGGCCTGGGGCCTGGTGGCCGAACGCCACGGCACCGTCACCGCTCTCGTCACCGCGACCGTCCTACTCGTGGTGTGCGCCATCAGCACTCGCTGGTGGCCGGTCCGCATCTCCTCCCTCGACACCACCCCGTCGACCCACTGGCAGGACCCCGTCCTCGATTTCGAACCGGCCCCCGCCGACGGCCCCGTCCTGGTCCTCGAGACCTACCACGTCCCCGAGGAACTGACCGCCGACTTCACCGCCGCCATGACCAGGGTCGGCCGCTCCCGCCAGCGCACCGGCGCCACCGAATGGCGCCTCTACCGCGATGTCGGCCACGCCGACCGCTTCATCGAAGCCTTCACCGTCCGCTCCTGGTCCGAACACATGCGCCAGCATCAACTCCGCCTCACCGCCACCGACGCGGCCGCCGAGGCCCGGGTAGCCGAATTCACCATCGGCGAAGGCCGCACCCTGCACCTCATAGCCGTAACCCCGCCCGACCCGGCCCGCTCCTGGTGGCGCACCTGAGTGCCCACCTAATAATCGGTTGCGCCAGCCACTCGGATTTGCGAGTGTTCTTCTACCACAAGCCCGTTCGGGGCATGGAGGATAAACCGGCCAGGGGCCGGGACTCGTTGCTAGCGAGATCGAGGCGCTGCCTTGGGATTCGATTTCTCTGTCCTCCGCGGCGGTGTAGCGCAGCCTGGCAGCGCAACGGACTCATAAGCCGTGGGTCGTCGGTTCGAATCCGACCACCGCCACAAATGTTCGCCTTTACTCGATCGGGCTCACCGCAGAAGTTGATCCGTCGGTGACTTCGTAGGTACCCGATGCGAGATCGAGGGCCTGAGCGGTGCGCGCCGCTGCTTCATCGACGGCGATGCGAGGCGCTGGCGGAAGGTTGTCCGGATAGTACGTTCCGGGACCGTACAACTGCCCGTATCGAAGCACCACGCCATTCGCGGCGAGCACCGACTGTTCGAGAAAATCCTTGGCTGCCAAGCCTTCTCCGGTCATCTCCCAGGCCACGCTCTGAGCGATGAACCGTTTCGCGCCCGCGGCATCGGCGGCCGCCAGCAGATTCGCCGTGCCCTCGCGGCGAATGCGGGCATTGGCCGCCCGGCCTTCGGCGAGGCGGGCCGGGTCGTCGGGGAGGTCGGTGAGTTGGTGCATGACCAGGTCCGGGGCGTAGGCGGTGACGGCATCGACGAGGCCGTCCGGGTCGAAGGCGTCGCAGACGACGGGCTCGGCTCCGGCCGCAGCGAGCAGCTGCGCCTTTTCCGGCGAGCGGGTCATGCCCGCTACCTGGTGGCCTGCCGCGATGAGCAGTGGGACGAGCCGGGTGCCGAGGACGCCGCTGGCGCCCGCCAGAAAGATCCGCATAGTTTTCCAGGCTAAGGGATCGAGAATGGGGTCATGTCTGCCCCCGGAAGAACCCCGGCCATTCTCGATGCGGATTGCCCGTTCTGCGATCGCATCGAACGCGGAGACTACGCGGAACGCGTCAGTGCGCAGGCCGTGCGTTTCGAACCGCTGAACCCTGTCACCCCGGGACACATGCTGATCATCCCGGATTGGCATGCCGAGCATCCGAATCACCTCGCGGTGCGGGCCGCGATGAGTGATGCCGAGGTCTACGCCGGTCGTCAGCGCGTCGACTTCAACCTGATCACCTCATCGGGACCCGTTGCCGCTCAGACGATTCCGCACATTCACGTGCACTATGTGCCACGCACCGCAGGTGATGGACTGCTGCTGCCCTGGTCGGGGACGGCGGGATGAGGGCTAGGGATGCGGGAGCATCTCGGGCTGCGCGAGCCGCGTGATGGTTTCCGCGGGATTGGCGACGCCGCGGCCGAACGCGGCATCGAAGTAGGCGAGTAGATAGGCACGCTGGAGGTCGACCGATCGGGTGGCATCGATCGTGCCGATCGCGGTGTCCTTCAGTTCGGGGCTGATGAGTCCCGCGGTGGCCAGCTGCGCCGCGATCACCTGTTCATCGCAGAGCGACATATGTCGCGTGCCCGCGATGCGCAGCGGCAGCTTCACACCGCTATTGGTCGCCCAATACGGCTCCCACCCGGCGTTTCCGAACCAGGGCGAGGTATCGCTGGCAAGCATCAGCATCGGACGATCGAGACCCTCGGCGGCCACCGAGCCGAGTATAGGCCCGTCCAGATTTACCCCGGCCGCGATTCGCGGATCGTCATGCATGGTCTGCGCGGTGGTCGATCCGCCGAGCGAATGGCCGAACATTCCGACCTTCGTCAGGTCCAGATCTTCGGCGAGATGCTGCGGCAGCGCGGCATCGCCCGGGTGCGCCGCCGCGGCCGCGAGCTGATCGAGCACGAATCGCGCATCGGCCACCCGGACGGGAAGCAGCAGATCGGGGAGCACGTTCGGCGGCGAATCCATCGGCACCACACCGCGTTCGGTGCGCCCATCCGGGAACTGCACCGCGAACGACTCATGCGTGTGGTTGATGGCGACCACGATGTAACCGTGGCTGGCGAGATCCTCGGCCTGAGCGGTGCTGAAACCGGTGGTGTCACCCATCCCGGGAGAATTCAGCAGAATCGGAAACCGCCCGCCGACCCGCGCCGACGCACTGTCCCGGCTATGACTCGGCCCCAATTTCCAACTGTCCGCTGCGACTCCGAACTGCCCCAGCCCGAACTGCTGCTCCTGCACTCCACCCGGCGGCATCCACGCAGCCACAGGCGCACTACCGGCGTCGCCGGCCGGATACCAGATCTGCACCATCAGTTCGCGCCGTCGCGTGCCATCCCACGGGTCGGCGCGCGCGTCATCGACGAGATGCCATTCGGTCATGCCGACCGCGTTCGCCCCGGTCGGAGCGGGCAGCGAGATCGTGACAACAGGCGTGCCGGGGCTCGCCTCGGCAACACCGACAGCGGCGGTGGCAGCCATCGAAATCGCGGCGAAAGCCAGGATATGCCGCCGTAAACCCTTGTGTTCCAAGATAATTCCCCCGAGAAGCGATGAGACTCGGTTAGCCACCATACAAGATCGAAAACAGGCGTGGGTCACAAACGTCGACTCCGCGATGTGCCGGTCGGGTCGTCCGAGATCCCTATCGGCCATGGAGAACTGCGATAGAGGCAACCCGGGCGAGTAGGATCGCGCTCGGCCTCCTTTGTTGTGGCGGTTGTGGTTCGGACCGGCGGGGTCTCTCAGATGTACCTCCGCCCCGCCGGTCGTCAGCGCTTTCGCTGCGGTCGCAAGTCGGCTTCATCGACGGATTTGTCGATACGCGGCCCGCGCTAACTCTGATGCCGCAAACTACGCCCGTGAACTCACCACACTCGACCATGTGCACCAGGTGTTGCGTGACTCAACGTTGCTGTGTCGCAAAGACTTTCGGAGCAGTATTCCGTGCCTAGATCGCCTCGGATTCGGCGTGCGAGTACAGATCCACGGCGGCGATGCCCATTTGGTGCAGCTTGTAGCGTTGCGCGGTGTCCAGGAAGATCACATCGGCGACGGTGAGTATGTCTGCGACGGCGGCGCTGGGGAGATGTAGTGCGCTGGGCGTGATGACCGCTGCAGCGTCCTGGCTCCACACGATGCCCATGAGTTGCATGTGTGGGGTAGTGCGCCGAGAGAAGTCGTAGACGATCGCGGCGACGTCGCATCCGAGTTTCGCGGCGGCGCGGTGTATGGCGGCTTCATCCTGGTCTCGGTGCGTCCCGGATACTTCGCGTGCAATGTAGCCGATTACCGGTTGAGGCCTGGAAGGCCCAACCGCGAGCGCGGGAACGAACTTGCGTGCCTTCATCGTCGCCCTCCCGCGTACTCGCGGTAGGACGGCAGCGCGATAGCCAGTCGGCCGCGCCGGGTCGGTCGCCACCGAGACGGTCCTTGAACCGTGCCCAGCGCCAGTCCCGAACGAGACAGGCGCATAAGCGCTTTGCGGATCGAGGACTCCGTCAGTCCCGTGCACCTGCCGAGTTCGCGTACGGACAGCGCGCTCGCGACGTCGAGACAGGACAGTGCGCCTAAGACCTTCGCCTCGTGTTCGGTGAGAGCCATCGATGCTCCTTCGCCGTCTTCTCGCCGTGGGTGGCTGCTTGGGGCGGGACGGTGAAGACCGGCCCCAAGCACCTACCTCGAACGTTAGAAGCCGGGACCCTATTCGCCGTAGGTTGTTGACCGATGTTGGCGCAGTTCGGCGATGGCGCGATGGATCAATTGCCGTGCGCGCCGGCCATAGACGGCCCGTTGGGCGTAGTGGTCGAACACCTTGGCGTACACCGCGATCTCGCTGGGCTGCTCGATTCGCAAGATCGCCGAGTATGTTTCGATCTCAACCTCGGCCCCATCGGTGATCCAGAACTCGCACACCGGCATGTACTGGCGTATCGCCGTCGGCAGAATGCCAAGGCGCACATGCGGATAGTCCATCACCGCGAGCAGGTGTTCGAGCTGGGCCATCATGATCTCTGGTGGGGCGATGCCGATCCGTATGACGTTCTCGCACAGGATCATGTGGAAGATGCGCGACGACCGCAGCAGCTCGGCGCGTTTCATACGGACCGCGACTGTGTCGGCGATATCCGCAGTCGGATAGCCCGACAGCGCAGCGATATCAGTCAGGACCGCGGTGGCGTAATCCGCAGTCTGCGCGGGCCCTGGAATCAGTGAAACCGAGAACACTCGATGCCGTTGTGCATGTTGTTCCTCGTCCAGGACTTGACGCTGGTAGCGCGCGGTCCCCGAGTCGTGTAGTCGACGAAGCTGTACATACATCTGCTCGATTTCACGCGTGGCAGCAACAAGGTCGGGCAGCAGATCGCTTGCATCGCAGAGACTGCACCACGTTTCGAGGTCGGTCAGGGTTGGAGTCCGGTGCCCATTCTCAAACTTCGAGACCTTCGTGAAATGCCACCCGGCGCGAGAGGCAAGCTCTCGCGCCGAGAATCGCGCGTCCAATCTGATCTCACGAAGCCGGTTTCCCAGTCCCTCACGAGCTTGTTTGGCGCTGGTGCTGTTCACTTGAGAGCAGGCCGGTATTCGCTATGCGGAGTTCCCAATCTCCAAACCGACTCGAACGCAGCGCGATAGCGGGCCACCGTTTCTGGGTTGTCGGACTGTTCATTCCCCGCCCATCTGCCATCACCATCGAAATGGTTGAACAGCACTAGGCGATCATCGAACAGCCAGAAGTCGACCGGGGGCAGAGTCAACTCCATCGTGTGATGACGTGGCAGCCAGCGAACTTGCTCGCCACCTTCGGGGTTTCGGGTGGTCTCCCATTCGTAGTGGATGTACTCCGAAACTGGTTCGGAGACAACGCGCGCGCGGCGCATATCCACACCACGGCCGGTCATTTCGCGGGTCATCGCCAGCCACGGCGCCCACCATTGTCGGTCCTCGGCTTCACTGAGCGCGCCGGACCTCCACGCCGATATGCGCTCTACCTCGTCGGGCACGGCATACACGTCGCGCAACTCCAGGTGCAGCGCCGACCGGGCGCACGATGCGTACAGCGCGGACCACTGCTCGTCAGTCAGCAACTCCATGCGGCTCGTCTTTCGGTAGGAACTGGACCACAGCCTTCGGTACCCGCACAACGATCTCGCCCTCGGGAATCTTCAACTGTTCCAGCAGGTCTGGATCGTCAACTGGATACCCCTGCCAGATGTAGTCGCCATCGAGTTCGTATACGCAGGGCGAGCCGTTCTTCCCGCTCGGCCCACCAAGGAACTGTAATGCCATAGCCCCCAACCCCTTTAAATTGTGTTGGCATGTGTTGACATTTTGAGTATGCGCTTCGGCGCCGAGTGGGACGGCGTAATCCAGGTTTCGGTGGCGACAACACGCGTCAACTTGGATCTGCGACATCCGTCCTCATCCGAGCGGCTTTGGGCCACAGCTGCGACGAGGGACCACGGCTTGGCGCGGACATGCGGACGGCGGCCACTCATGGCGCCGAACGTGGGGGAGTGAGTGGTACCGCGATGCTGAGATCTATGGTGACCGGCCGCGGCGGTGCATCCCGTGGCGCACGGCCAGAGTTCGAACATATTTGCGAGTACTGGCTCGTCGGGGCACTCCATTGGTCGATTGCGGCCGCGTTGCTGATTGGAGCGCTGTGAACGGCCGAGGTCACCGAAGATCCTGGGGAAATGATCTTGTTCGGCCTGCAGCGGCAAGGACGTCGCGGGACGCAACATGTCAGATCTCGTGCCAAGTTTTTGCGGGACGTGGTGGGATCGTCAGAGACGGCCCAGCGCGCGCCGAAACGGCATGCCCCTCACTAGGGGGTTGGTAATCGTCCCCCTGACGACCGCCTATACTCGCTGAAATGCGGATGTTCCTCGATATCCTCCTGATCATCACCAGCGTGCTGCTGGTGCTGCTGGTGCTGTTGCACCGCGCCAAGGGCGGAGGTTTGTCGAGCCTGTTCGGTGGTGGCGTGCAGTCGAGCCTTTCCGGGTCGACGGTTGTGGAGAAGAACCTTGATCGGATCACCATCTTTCTCGGGGTGATCTGGTTGATCTCGATTCTGGGAATCGGGCTCGAGATCAAGTTCAGCTAGTTCGGTCAGCGCAAAACGCCCGGGTCTCGCTTTCAGCGACGCCCGGGCGACTTGTGCTGTCTACGTGCATCATGGATCCATGGACGTGGTGAACGCGGTCACACCGAGTCTGGCGGGGCTGTTGCGGCGGGATCTGTTGTGGATGACGTGGAACTCGGTATTGGCTTGGGTGCCTGTTGCGCTGGCGCTGCTGGTGTTTCGGTCGAACCCGCAGGTGGGGAAGCGATTGCCGGTATCGCCGGTGTGGTGGGCGGGGGTCGTGCTGCTCATGCTGTTCCTGCCCAACGCGCCCTACGTGGTGACCGATCTGGTGCATTTGCGCGATGACATCAAGGCCATCGGCAATGGGCCGGTGGTGAGTACGGTGCTGCCGGTGTACGGCGTTTTCATCGTCTCCGGATTCGTCGCCTACTACCTGGTTCTCGCCGAGCTACGCGCTTTCCTGGAGCGTTCCGGGCTGGCGTTCTGGCGCGTGCCCGTCATTCTCACCATCCATTTCCTTTGCGCCATAGGCGTTTTCCTGGGCCGCTGGGTGCGGCTGAACAGCTGGGAACCCATGGTCGAGCCCCGGGGCGCGTTCGAGCGCATGGTGCTGGCGCTGACCTGGGAGTGGGCTCCCATCCTGATCGCCGCGGTCTTCGTGGCGACCGCACTGGGGCATTTCGTCACCCGCGCCGTGGTCGAGGCGAGCGTGGCCAGCGCCCGCCGCGGCGTCCGGGTGGTGCGCGCGGTCCGGCTGACGCCTCCGAGCGCTGACCAGGTCTGAATCGCTCGCCTGTTTGGGTTCCGCACATCCGGGTAATCGCGGGGGTGTTCGTGCGCGCCCGCTCGGGCGCGCGTTGGAGAGGATGCGGTTCGCCGCATTCGCGCGCAGGTGAGGGATGTGGGTATGGGTGCGAACCTGATGATCGTGGAGGACGACGACCGGGTTCGCGGGGCGCTGCGACTCGCCATGGAGGACGAGGGCTACGACGTCGCCGAGGCCGAAGCCGCGGAGACCGCGCTCGAGCATCTGCGCGATCACGGCGTGCCCGATGTCATGATCGTGGACCTCATGCTCGGCGAGATGGACGGCTTCACCTGTATCCGTGAGGTACGCCGGGACCATGATGTGCCGATCATCGTGGTGAGCGCCCGCGATGACACCCACGATGTGGTGGCGGCGCTGGAGGCGGGCGCGGACGATTTCGTCACCAAACCCTTCGAGATCAAGGAGATCACCGCCCGCATGCGGGCGCTGCGCCGCCGCGCGCGATTGGCGAACGCCCAGGACGAACCCGCGCCGGAACAGCCGGAGGAATTGGTGCTTGACGCGGATCCCGATGCCCCGCTGATGCTTTCGCCCGACGGCGGCACGGTGCGGCGCGGCGATGAGGAATTGCACCTGACCATCACCGAATTCCGAGTCCTGTGCGAACTGGCCGCCAGCCCCGGCCGCGTGCTCAGTCGCACGGCATTGCTCGAACGCATCTGGGACCGTGGCTTTTTCGGCGATGAGCGCATTGTCGACGTGCATGTGCGCCGACTACGCACCAAGATCGAGCACGATCCCTCGGATCCGCAACTCGTGGTCACCGTGCGCGGTCTGGGCTACCGGCTCGACACCCAGCGGTGATGCTCACCCTGTTGGTCGGGGCGATCGCGGCCATTCTCGGTGTGGCGGTGGGAGTCTGGGTGACGCGGCGACGGCTGTCGACCACCGTCGAAGAGTTCAACACCATGGTCGATTCGCTACAGCGCCGGGTCGATCGGGAACGTCGCCTGGTCGGTGATGTCAGCCATGAACTCCGCACCCCGCTGACCACGTTGATCACCAGTGTCGGTGTGCTGAACCGGCATTCGGGCGAGTTGCCCGAACGATCGCGTCGCGCCCTCGAATTCGTCAGCGTCGAACTCGAACATCTGCGCCACATCCTCGACGATATGCTCGAACTGGCCAGGGTCGAGGCCGGAGTGCATCGCGGCGATACCGAACCACTCTGTGCCGCAGAACTTCTCACCCATATGCTGGCCGATCGCGGCTACGCCCCGGATCTGCTGACCGCGCGCGAGGAAATCATCATCTCGGGCCGGAAACTGGAGCTGGAGCGCGCGATCGGCAATCTGCTGGACAATGCCGACCGGCACGGCGGCGGTGTGGTCGCCGTGACCGCCGTGCGCGCGGGCGCGGAGGTGGTGATCACCGTCGATGACGCCGGTCCCGGTGTCCCCGTTGCCGAACGTGAACGCATCTTCGAACGCTTCGCCACCGTGCGCAATGCCCGCCGCGCCGCCAGCGGCACCGGCATCGGCCTGGCACTCGTCGCGGAAACCGTTGCGGCCCATCGTGGTCGGGTGAAGTGTGACGAAACTCCCAGTGGCGGTGCGCGATTCACCATCAGATTGCCGAGCGCCACCCGATGACACCGGATCGTCACACGATCGTAACGAAGCGACAAGAAGACCTCAAAGTTCGTTCGGCAATCTGAATTGGGTCATGCAAACCCAATTCATGAAATTCGACGCCCTAGTTCAGCAAATCACTCCGGAACCCCCTACCGCGCTGATTCCCCTGCACTCGGTACGCGGCGAGAATGCGGCGCTCCTTCGAACTCCTACCCTGGAAGACGGAGCCCGATTGTGGCAGATCGCCGCGAATTCGGGAGTGCTCGACACCAATTCGAGTTACGCCTATCTGCTGTGGTGCCGTGATTTCGCGGCCACTTCGGCGGTCGTCGAAATCGACGGTGAAGTGGGCGGATTCGTCATCGGCTATGTCCGCCCGGAACAACCCGGCACCTTCTTCGTCTGGCAGGTCGCGGTGGAGCGCAAACACCGCGGTCAGGGCCTCGGTGTGGCCATGCTCGACTTCCTGCTGGAGAACCTGTCCCAGCACGGTGTCGAGGAGTTGGAAACCACCATCTCGCCCGATAACACCGCGTCACGGGCCATGTTCGCCTCGCTCGCCGTACGGCGCGACTGCCGGCTCAGCCACCGCGCGCTCTTCGATCCCAGCCATTTCCCCGACGGCCACGAACCCGAGCATCTGTTCCGCATAACCCCTCACCAGGAGGTTGGATGATGACTACCCTCGATATGAACATTTTCGACGAAATCGAATCGAATGTGCGTGGTTACTGCCGTGCCTGGCCGACGGTTTTCGATACCGCGTCGGGCTCGTGGCTGCGCGATGAGGACGGCCGGGACTACCTGGATTTCTTCGCCGGTGCCGGTGCACTCAATTACGGGCACAACAATCCGGTGCTCAAGCAGGCGCTGGTGGATTATGTGATGCGCGACGGCATTACGCACGGACTGGATATGTCGACCGTCGCCAAACGGCGATTGCTGGAGACGATTCAGACCACACTGCTGGAACCGCGTGACCTCGATTACAAAGTGCAGTTCCCCGGGCCGACCGGAGCGAACGCGGTCGAGGCCGCATTGAAACTGGCGCGCAAGGTGACCGGGCGCACCACGATTCTGAACTTCACCAACGCTTTTCACGGTATGACGCTGGGCGCGCTGGCCGTTACGGGCAATGCCGCCAAGCGGGCCGGTGCGGGTGTGCCGCTGCTGCACGCCACCCCGATGCCGTTCGACGGTTATCTGCCTGAGGGCGGGGATGACCCGTTCGTGTGGATGGAGACCATCCTCGACGATGCGTCCTCGGGCGTGGACAAGCCCGCCGCCGTGATCGTGGAAACCGTGCAGGGCGAGGGCGGTGTGAATATCGCCAGCGTGGAATGGCTGCGCAGTCTGGCCCAATTGTGCGCCGACCGTGAGATTCTGCTCATCGTCGACGATGTGCAGATGGGTTGCGGCCGCACCGGGCCGTTCTTCTCCTTCGAGGCGGCGGACATCACCCCCGATATCGTCACGCTGTCGAAATCCATTGGTGGCTACGGACTCCCGATGGCGTTGGTGCTGATGAAGCCCGAGCTCGATCAGTGGGCTCCGGGTGAGCACAACGGCACCTTCCGAGGCAACAATCCGGCCTTCGTGACCGCGCAGGTGGCGCTGGAACACTACTGGTCCGACACCCTGCTCAGCACCGGCACGCTCGCCAAAGGTGAACTGGTGCATCGCAATCTGAGCAAGCTGACCGAGTCGTTCCAGGGCCTGTCCACCCGCGGCCGCGGTCTGGTGCACGGCCTGGTCTTCGATGAACCGTCCCAGGCGGGCAAGGTATGCCAGGCGGCGTTCGAGCGCGGACTGCTCACGGAGACCTCCGGCGCGTCCGATGAGGTGGTGAAACTGCTTCCGCCGCTGACGATCACGAGTGCGGAACTGGAGCACGGTCTGGGCATTCTCGCCGAATCGGTGGGCGTGGTCTGCGAAGGAGCGCACTGACATGATCGTTCGTACCACCTCGGAGATCACCGGTACCGATCGTGATGTGGCCGAAGCGGGTTGGCGCAGCAAGCGCATCGTGCTCGGCGGTGACGGCGTCGGTTTCTCGTTCCACGAGACCACCATCGAAGCCGGGACCGAGCACGAATTCCACTACCGCAATCATGTGGAGGCGGTGTGGCTCGTCGAAGGCGACGGGACCCTGGAAGATCTCGACAACGGCGTCACTTACGACCTGGGTCCGGGTTCGATGTACCTGCTCAACGGCCATGAGAAGCATCGGCTGCGCACCCGCACCAGGATGCGCATGCTGTGCGTGTTCAATCCGCCGGTCACCGGCAAGGAAGTGCATGACGAGCATGGCGTCTACCCGCTCGTCGCCGTCGACTAGCCGAAGATGGGAGTTCGCAAGGAATGTCGTCGCACGCGTTGATCGATCGATACCCCACCCGCACCGCCGGCCCGGCACCGCATCTGGAGCGCATCGATCCCACCGTCTGGGGTGAGATCGGGACTCCGGCGCTGTCGAATTTCGAGTCGGATGGCTTCGCGATCCTCGATGATCTGCTCGAGCGGGAGGAGGTCGCCGATGTGGCGGCCGAGCTCGGGCGCATGACCCGCGATCCCGAACTCATGCTCGATGAGCGCGTTGTCATCGAGAAGGGTTCGAATCGGGTCCGCTCCATTTTCGAGGTGCACAAGCTCAGTGCCGTCATCTCGAATCTGGTGCGGGAGAGCCGAATCGCCGGTTTGGCGCGGCAGGTGCTCGGCTCGGAAGTCTACATCCATCAGAGTCGCATCAACTACATGCCCGGCCTGCGCGGTGCGGGGTTCTACTGGCACTCCGACTTCGAGACCTGGCATGCCGAAGACGGAATGCCCGCGCCCCGCGCGGTGAGCCTGTCCATCGCGCTCACCGACAATTACCCGTTCAACGGCAGTCTGATGGTGATGCCCGGCTCGCACCGGACGTTCGTCCCCTGCCAGGGTGAGACGCCAGACGCCAACTACCGGAACTCCTTGCGGGAGCAGGAGATCGGCGTCCCATCGGAATCCGACATCACCGAACTGGCCAATAAACACGGCATCGCCCAGTTCACCGGCCGCGCGGGTTCGGCGCTGCTGTTCGATTCGAACATCATGCACGGCTCCTCCAACAACATCACCCCGTTCCCGCGCTCCAACCTGTTCATTGTCTTCAACAGCGTCGAGAACACCCTCACCGCACCGTTCGCGGCTCCCGCACCCCGCCCGATCCATATCGGAAACCGAGACTTCCGCCCGATCGCGTGAGTTCCCCAGATTTGGGGCACATGACCGATGCAGCCGGGAGTGCTTGACCGGCAGCATGGTTCGGGTCCAATAGAGCAACTAGAGGAGTCGGTATTCGATGCGAAATCTTCGGAACGCCCTGCCCGTCACCATCGCCCTGGCCGCCGCCGGTCTCGCCCTGGCCGCCCCACAGGCCTCAGCCGAGATCGGTTCCCAGGTCATCATCGCGGGCGGTGGCCTCAGCAACGGCTACGGCACCGGCTGCACCTACGCGGTAACCGCGAACAGCACCTCCACCGCGGGCATGGACTTCTACGACAACGGCGTCTGGTTCGCCGCCACCCAGGGCAGCCCCACCCCGAAGACCCACGTAGCCAACTGGACCCCCGCCACCCCCGGCACCCACGTCCTCCAGATCGTCCAGAACGGCGACACCAAGTCCATCCCCCTCACCGTAGGCACCGGCCTCAACGGCGGCAGCTCCTGCCTCGTGATCTAGCTTGTAGCGCAACGGCTTTCGCGGCACGCCCCGTCGACCATCATGGTCGACGGGGCGTTCGCCTACCCGGACACCTCTCAGCGGGTGACCTTGCCCTGCCACAGGATCTGCGTCGCGCCTCCGACCTGAGATTGCTGTTTCGCGTTGGCGGCCACGACCTTTCCCGCGCTATTGCAATCGGTTGCGGTCATGGTCAGTTGATCGCCCGATTGCGAGGCCGTCAGCGTGGTCCCGCTGACCGAGACCGTAGCGATCGGATAGTAGACGGCGGTGACGAATCCGCTCTGGGTCACCGTGGCCGTGATATCGCTGGCGCGTGTCAGGTCGATCGCGGCGGTCCCGTATGCCTGATTGGACCCGGTGTAGTGCGCGGTATTCGCCGCCGGACCCCAATCCGCGAGCTGATTGCCGCAGCCGTTCGCGGCCGCCGCGGGTCCTGTCGTGAGGGCGGAGAGGGTGGCGACGGCCAGTAGCGGTAGGACTGCGAACAGGTAGGTCTTGCGCATGGAGGCTCCTCGCCGGTGAATCAATTGCCTTGGGGCGCAGCCGAATATACGGACTTCGACGCGTCCGCGCGGACAATTTGACCTACGTCTGTTTCTAAAAGCTTGCGGCTCGGTTACTGCAGGGTCGGCGATGCCCCCGCACGAACAGAGCGCCCCGCCGACCGGATCGAGGTGGTCGGCGGGGCGCTCTGGGTGGTGAGTCAGGCGAGGCCGAGGCGTTCGGCTGCCAGGATGCGGATGTTTTTCTTGTCGGGCTTGCCGAGGCCGGTGAGGGGGAGTTCCTCGATGATGATGACGTGCTTGGGGACCTGGACGGAGCCCTTGCGCTGTTTTACGGCGGCTTGGATTTCGGCGGTGACCACTTCGATGGCGGCGGGGTCGGCGGCGGTGGCCGGGTCCAGGACGATTACGGCGGTGACCGCTTCGCCGTAGTAGGCGTCGGGGACGCCGACGACGGCCACGTTGAGGACCTTGGGGTGTTCGGAGACAACGTCTTCGACTTCGCGGGGGAAGACGTTGAAGCCGCCGGTGACGACCATGTCCTTGCTGCGACCGACGATGAAGAGGAAGCCGTCTTCGTCCTGGCGGGCCAGGTCGCCGGTGTGCAGCCAGCCGTTGGTGAAGGTTTCGGCGGTGACCTCGGGGAGGTTGAGGTAGCCGCCGGCCAGCAGTGGGCCGGAGACGCAGATTTCGCCTACTTCGCCCTGGGGGACCTGGTTGCCTTCCTTGTCCAGCAACGCGACTCGGATGGCGGTGGAGGGGCGGCCGCAGGAGGTGAGGCGTTCCTTGTCGTGCTCCTCCTTGCCGAGGTAGCTGATCGCCATGGGAGCCTCGGACTGGCCGAAGTACTGGGCGAAGATCGGGCCGAAGCGATCGATGGCTTCCTGCAACCGATTCGGGTCGATGGCGGCAGCGCCGTAGTAGACCGTCTCCAGCGAGGACAGGTCGCGGGTCTTGGAATCGGGGTGATCCAGCAGCGCGTAGAGCATGGACGGCACCAGCATGGTGGCGCTGATCTTGTGCTCTTCGATGGCCTTGAGCACCTCACCGGGCTCGAAACGCGGCACGACCACGCACTGCCCGCCGAGCAGCACCACGGGCAGGAAGAACGCCGCACCAGCATGCGAAAGAGGTGTGCAGATAAGGAATTTCGGCCGCGTCGGCCATTCCCACTCCGACAGCTGAATCTGCGTCATGGTGGCCATGGCCTGCGCGGTGCCGATGACACCCTTGGGCTTACCGGTGGTGCCACCCGTGTACGCGATGGAGATGACGTCATCGGGCAGCAGTTCCACGGCCTCGACCGGCCGCGGCTCGTACTTGTCTGCTGCCGCAAGCAGATCCACGCCCACATCGGCGAGCTCCTCGGGCACGGGCCCGAGCGTCAGCACGCGGTTCAGTCCCTCCACGCGATCTACCAGCTCCCGCGCACGCTTCACGAACGCGGGCACCGGATCCAGGATCAGCGTCGTAATCCCCGCGTCGGCAAGCACATACGCGTGATCGTCGAGCCCGCCGATGGGATGCAGCGCGGTGCGCCGCTGTCCCACGATCTGACCCGCGCCGATGGTGAACAGCACCTCGGGCCGGTTCAATGCCAGCACGCCGATGGGCGTTCCGGTGCCGACGCCGTACTCCTCGAACGCCGCGATATACCGGCTCACGGCGTCCAAAACCTCACCGCCGGTGAGGATATGGTCGCCGAGCGTGAGCACCGGCCGGTTCTTGTGCCGCCGCAGCCCCGCCACCAGGGCGTGCCCATTGTGCACCGGGAGCCGCAGCAGGGTGTCGGGATCGATTGCAGTCATAGGGATCTCACTCCGTCCGGGAATCAGAGGGTGTTGGCGGCGTACAGGGTGACAACCACCGCGCCGCCTAGGCCGAGGTTGTGTGCGAGCGCGGTGCGCGCGCCCGGCACCTGCCGGTCGCCCGCGAGTCCGCGCAGATGCCAGGACAATTCGGTGGCCTGCGCCAGGCCGGTCGCGCCGAGCGGATGCCCCTTGGAGATCAGCCCGCCCGACGGATTCACCACCCAGGTGCCGCCGTAGGTGGTCGCGCCGGATTCGATCAACGCGCCGGACTCGCCCTCACCGCACAGTCCGAGCGCCTCATAGGTGATGAGCTCGTTGATGGTGAAGCAGTCGTGCAGCTCGATCACATCGACATCATTCACGCCGATTCCCGCGGTGGCGAACACCTTCGAGGCCGCCGCGCGGGTCATGGGCGCACCCACCACATCGATCATGGACCCGGTCGAGAACGAGGTCCCGTCATCGGTGGCGAGCTCCTGCGCCAGGATCTCGATGGCCTGCGCCTCGAGGCCGTGCGCCCGCACGTACTCCTCGCTGACCACCACCGCCGCCGCCGCGCCATCGGACATGGGCGAACACTGCGAACGCGTCAGCGGCCCGTGCACCGGCTTATCGGTGAGCACCTGCTCCAGGGTGTACGCATCCTGGAACTGCGCCAGCGGATTCCGCGTCGAATGCTCATGGTTCTTGACCGCGACCGCCGCCAACTGCTCGGGCGTGGTGCCGTACTGCTTCATATGCTCGATGGCGGCATTGCCGAAGAACTGCGTGGTGATCGGCGCCTGGCTGAATTCGTACTGCCCCCGCATCACACCCAGGTGATGATCCACGGTGGTGGCCTTGGGCCGGGTCGCCGGACCCGCCATGGCCTCCTTGGTCATCTGCTCGAACCCGACCGCCAGGGCCACATCCACGATCCCGCTGCCGACCCATTCGCGCGCCAGCATCAGCGCGGTGGATCCGGTGGCGCAGTTGTTGTTCACGTTCACCACCGGAATCCCGGTCAGCCCCACGTCGTACAGCGCGCGCTGACCGGCGGCGGACGGCTGGAACACATAGCCGACGGCGGCGCGCTGCACCTGGTCATAGGTGACACCCGCATCGCCGAGTGCCCCGCGCACGGCCTCACCGACCATTTCGGGGTAGGTCCACTCGCGGGACCCGATCTTGACGAACGGGGTCATGTTGACACCGACGACGAAAACGCGACGCATAACTTGCTGTACTCCTCTTGTCCGGAAACGTTTTTCGGTGGTGACTAGTCCGCGCGCGGTACGCGGCCGTCGATATCGGTGAAGCCGTACGCCTCGGCGAGGTCGGCGACCTTCCAGGCTTTTCCGCCGCGCGCCTTGCGATTCGGATCCGCGGCCAGAGCGGTGACGGCGCGGCCCGGGAAGCGCGGGGATTCGGCGTCATTGAGATCGAAGCTGCCCTCACCGGGCAGGGTGACGATGCGATTGCCGTCGGCATCGGCCGGAACCATCTGCAGCAGTTCGGTATCCACGATGCCCGGCCACAGCGATACTGCCGTCGCCCCGGTATCGGCGAGATCGTGCGCCAGATCGACGGTGAGCCGATCGAGTGCGGTCTTGCCGACGCCGTAGACGGCATTGTGCATGTACCGCACCGCGCCCGGCGAGGACACGTTCACGATCAGCCCGCCGGATTCGATCAGCAGCGGTGCGGCGAAAACGCTTGCCACATAGTGCGATCGCACCCCGATGTCGAAGGTCTCATCCCACGCCTTGGCGGGCACCTCCCAGAACTTGCGGCCCAGCCAGCGCGCGGCGGCGGGGGAGTTGTAGACATTGTTCACCAGCACGTCCAGGCGGCCCTGCTCATCGCGCACCTGCGCGAACAGCTTCTCCACCGCCCCGTCGTCCTTGTGATCGCAGACCACCGGCACACCGACGCCGCCGAGCGCGTCGATCTCGGCGGCGGTGCCCGCCACCGTGCCGGGCAGATGTCCGGGCACGGTGGTGCGCCCGGTGACGTAGACGGTCGCACCGGCCGCGCCCAGCTCCAGGGCGATGCCCTTGCCGATGCCACGGCTGGCTCCGGTCACCACGGCGACCGTTCCGGCGAGAATCTTGGGTATTTCGCTCACGACCTCTGGACACTACCTTGAAATAAGAACGTGTTCTAGAAATTGGAGGCGGTAGTGGAGCTGACGCATCGGACGGTGGATACCGGGGAGATCCGTATGCACGTGGCGGAGCAGGGACAGGGGTATCCGGTCATCTTCTGCCACGGGTTCCCGCACACCTGGTTCATGTGGCACAACCAGCTGGAAGCGGTGGCCGCGGCCGGGTATCGCGCGATCGCGCCGGACCTGCGCGGGTACGGGCGCACCGACGCGCCCGCCGGGCTGGAGTCGTACACCAATGCGGCCGTCATCGGTGATCTGCTCTTCCTGCTCGACGATATCGGCGCGGACAAGGCCGTCTTCGTCGGTCTGGATTTCGGCGCGCAACTGGTGTGGGAGCTGTCGCTGCGCGCGCCCGAACGGGTCGCGGCGGTGGCGGTGCTGAACAATCCGTTCAGCCCGCGCCCGCCCCGCGCGCCCTCGGCCTTCTGGACTCGGGCAGCCGAGAAGCACTTCCTGCACCTGTCGTACTTCCAGACCCCCGGTATCGCCGATGCCGAACTGGCGGCCGATACGCGCGGCTTCCTGGCCCGGGTCTACTACTCGCTCAGCGGCGAGTACCACTACCTGGACACCTGGAAGAACCCGCCCGGCCTCGGCTATCTGGATGTGCTGCCCGAGGCCCCGCCGCTGCCCTGGTCGTGGCTCTCGCAGGAGGAATTCGACACGCTCGTAGCCGATTTCGAGCGCACCGGATTCACCGGCGGCCTGAACTGGTACCGCAATCTGGACCGCAACTGGGAACTCACCGAGGCGTTTGCGGACGCCAAGGTCTCGGTGCCCGCCTTCTTCCTGTACGGCGAGAAGGATCCGGATATGGAGGGCTTCAGCGGTCGCGATCCGCTGGCGACCATGCGCGCGGGGGTGCCCGATCTGCGCACGGTGATCGAGGTGCCCGCCGCGGGCCATCTGGTCCAGCTGGAGCGACCGGACGCGGTGAACGCTTTCCTGGTCGACACCCTGCAGGCGCTCGGCCTGCCCGCGACCGTCACCTCATAGCGTCGGCAGGTGGCCCGCCCGTGCGCGAGCGGGCCACCTATTCGCGATCGACCGCGAAATCCGTCCTGTGCCAAGAGAAATCAGCCGCGTCACGCCCCGATATCGGCCCCCGGCCCGGCGATTCTTCTATCGTCTCCAGGTATGGACAGCACTGCGCTGCGCAAGGAAATCGATCGCCGCCTCGAACCGTGGTCCGCACAACTGGGTCCCGATCGAGTCGCCTACACCAACCACGTCCTGCGAGTCATCTCGCTCAGCGACCTGATCGCGAAGGGGACGGGACCCGCGCCGAGCGATCGCCCGGAGTTCCTGGCGGCGGGCGTATTCCACGATCTCGGCATCTGGACCGCGGGCACCTTCGACTACCTCGCGCCCTCGGAGGAACTCGCCGGGCACTGGCTCGAGGGCAACGGCCAGAGCGAACTCACCCCGCTGGTCACCCGGATGATCGACCAGCACCACAAACTCCGTGCGGCGGGCGACGCCGACGACCCGGTGGAGATCTTCCGCCGGGCCGACGCCGTCGATGTGGAGATGGCGGTGCTGGGGCGCTTCGGTGTTCGGCGAGCCGCCTATCGGGATTTGACCGAGGAATTCCCGGATGCCGGATTCCATCGCCGCCTGCTTCAGCTCGGCGCGGAACGCCTTCGCACGCACCCGCTTTCCCCGCTGCCCGTGCTCAAGTGGTGAGCGGTCCGAGAGCACCGCGCTGAGGTGACGCCGCGCGGATCCGTTGCTCAGGACGGCCGGGTCGCGCGGAAGTAGGTGACACGGCTGACATGCCGGTAGACGCGGGAATCCACTTCCTCGCAATCGAATCCGGCCTTGCGCAGCAGGCTCGGAATGCCATCGCCGAGGTTGGCGGCCACATGCGGATTCTTCAGCATGCGGCGGGCGCTGAATCCATCGGCGGCGGTGAGGTTTCCGCCGATATCCACCAGGTGCAGTTGCCCGCCCGGGCGCAGCACACGGAACACTTCCGCAGCGGTGGCCTCCTTCACCTCCGGGTCGAGGTGGTGCAGCATGAAAGCCGAGAGCACATGGTCGAAGCCGCCGTCGGGGAAAGGCAGCGCCTGACCGTACGCACGCTCGTAGCGAAGCCCGTTGCGGCCTTTGCTCTTCCGCTCCGCGCGGGCCAGCGCCAGCGGATCCGGATCGGTGCCGATCACCTGCGCGCCGGGCTGGATGTTCTTGGCGGCGATAGTGAGGTTACCCGTGCCACAGCCGATTTCGAGCACGCGATCACCCGGTGCGAGGCTCGCCTGTCGCAACAGCGCGCCGTGCACCTTGCGTACGCCGAGCGCCCGTGTCATCACGTCGTAGAAGGGCAGCATGCCATCGCGTCCGGCGGCCGGAAGATAGTCGTGCTCATTGCCCATGGCTTGCGAAAGTGGAGTATTTTTCGTCATGTTCTCCATGTTCGCCGCTTCGCGTTCACCATAATTGGGAGATTTTCGGTAGTACTGGGATTATCTTTGGTTCATGTCCGAGCGCACGCACCCCATCCGATATCAGGCGGGCGTTCCGGTGTACCGCTACTCCGCCGACCCGGCGGTCCCGCCACTGTCGGTCATGCGCTTCACGGCCGAAATGCGGCCCGCGCACGGGGTGCCCCATATTCACGACTTCCCGGTCCTGATGTACATCGACGCCGGAGCCACCGACAATGAGCCGCCTGCGGAATCCGGTGACGTGTATGTCGTCGCGCCGGGCGCGGTCATCGACGCGACGAGCCTGCGGCTGGAGAGCGCGGTCGGAGTGCTCTTCGATCCCGCGGCGCTCGGTGACGACGCCCGCGCGCCCTGGCCGGTGTGGCGCTCGCATCCGCTGCTGTTCCCCTTCCTGCACGGAATCTCCAGCGGACTGCTCCGCCTGCGAGTTCCGCCGGAGCGACAACCGTTGTGGGAGTACACGATCGCCGCGATCGAGGCCGAGTTGGCCGCACGTCGCCCGGGATACCGCCAAGCCGCCGCCGCGCACCTGACCCTGCTGCTGGTCGATGTCGCCCGCCTGGCCGTCGATGTGGTCGGCGATCTGCGCCGCAGCAATGAGACCGTGCTGGCCGAGGTATTCGAGGTCATCGAAGAGCGGTTCGGCGAGCCGATCTCACTGCGCGATATCGCCCGCTCGGTCGGGCTCACCCCCGCCTACCTCACCACACTGGTTCGCCGCCGCACCGGGCGCACCGTGCAGGATTGGCTGATCGAGCGCCGCATGGCCGAGGCGCGGCGGCTGCTGACCGATTCGGACCTGTCGATCGCCGAGATCGCCAGGCGCGCGGGCATCGCCGATCCGGGCTACTTCACCCGCCTGTTCCGCCGCGAACACGGAATGACCCCGCGGGCCTGGCGCGAACGCCTGGATCCCGCGAGGTCATTCGGATGACGATCAGGAATTGTTGCCCAGGAATGACACCGCGTTGGCCGCACCCGCGACCGCGATATCGGGTTTGCCGTCGCGATTGAAATCGGCGATCACCGGCGTCTGCGGCTGACCGGTCACCGGATAGCTGTTGGCGGTGGTGAGCGTACCGTCACCATTTCCGTTGAATACCACGATCTTCGAACTCAATACCGCCGACATCGCCGCGTCGAGCGTGCCATTGTGATCGAAATCCGCGACCGCGATACTGGTCGGGCCGAGGCCGGACAGATTCACCCGATTGGTCTTCTTGAAACCGCCCTGGCCATCGGAGATCAGCACGGTGGTGCTGAACGAGAACGAATCCGCGGTCACCACATCGTCGATGCCGTCACCGTTGAAATCACCGGCCCGGACATCCTCGGTGATCAATCCGCTGGTGCTGGCACCGCGGCGGGTGAACCCGCCATCGCCATTACCGGTGAACACCTCCACCTGTTGCAGCAGATCATTGTTCACGGCAATGTCGATCTTATTGTCGCTGTTGAACTTTCCCGTGGTGAACGCCGCCGCCGGTCCGGCGATGATCGCGGACGGACCCGACTTCAACGTCCCGTCACCCTGCCCCAGCCAGGTCTGCACGCCGGTCGGAATCAGGCTCAGCACATCGGCTTTCCCGTCACCGTTGGCATCGGCGACGATGACCTCCTGCTGTGCGCCCTCCAGGGTGGTGTACTTCTTGCCCACCTTGAAGGTGCCGTCGCCATTGTTGAGGAAGACCGCGATCTGCGTCCACGCCTGTGCGACCACATCGGGCTTGCCATCGCCATTGAGATCGCCCGCCCCGATAGCGCCGTATCCGATACCCACCGACCCGACACGTTTTCCGGGCGAGAAAGTGCCATCGCCCTTGCCCGCCATGATAATCGGGCCGTCGCCTTGGAAATCGGCGGCGACGATATCGGGCACCCCGTCCCCGGTGAAATCCGCCCCCACCATTCCGATCGGCGACGGTCCCGGCCCCCAGGACGGAAACGATCCGCCCGAGGGCGAGTCGACCGCAGCCGCGAATTGAATACTGCCAGCCGCCAAGGCCGTTCCCGGTAGTGCGAGAACAATGGCCGAGCTGACAGCGGAAAGGGAGAGGAAGGCGCGCAAAGTGCGAAGTTGCATAGGTGTTCCTGATTCGCAGTAGCACCACCGTGTGGTGGTGGCCACGGACTTTAGGACACCCGCAAGCGGCATTCTCACGGCTTCAACACTTTTCGGCCGATTGCCGCACTCGCGCGCATTCCCTAGTGCACTCCACCAAGGACGCGCCCCTGCCTCACAGCACCCGGCGCAAAGCCTCCGGCGTCAGATCCGCGAGGGTCGGATACCCGTCCACGGCCATGATGAGATCGGCCTCGGCGAGCAGCGTGCGCAGCACGTGGACGATGCCTTCCGCACCGCCGAGTGCCAGCCCGTAGGCGTACGGGCGGCCGATGCCGACGGCGGTGGCCCCGAGCGCCAGCGCCTTGATGATGTCCGCGCCCGACCGGATGCCGGAGTCGAACAGCACCGGCAGGCCCTCGGCCGCAGCCACCACATCCGGGAGCAGATCGATGGCCGGAATACCGCCATTGGCCTGCCGCCCACCGTGATTGGAGCAGTAGATGCCGTCCACCCCGCCATCGCGGGCGCGCCGCGCGTCATCGGGATGCGAGATGCCCTTCACGATCAGCGGCAGTTTGGTGAGCGACCGCAGCCACGGCAGATCGGCCCAGGTGAGCGGATTTCCGAAGACCTGGATCCAGCGCAGGATCGCCGTCTGCGGATCCTCGGCGGGCGATTTCGCCAGACTCTTCAGGAAGACCGGATCGCTGAAGTAGTTCGCCAGGCAGTGCCCGCGCAACTGCGGGAAGTTACCGGTGGCCAGGTCGCGGGGCCGCCAGCCCGTCACCCAGGTGTCCAGGGTGACCACGATGCCCTTGTAACCCGCCTGCTCGGCGCGCTCCACCAGACTGGCCGCGAGATCGCGATCGGTGGGGGTGTAGAGCTGGAAGAACCCGGGGGTGTCACCCAATTCGGCCGCGACATCCTCGAGCGGATCGACCATGAGCGTGGAGGCCACCATGGGCACCCCGGTGCGGGCGGCGGCGCGCGCGGTGGCCAGATCGCCGTGCCCGTCCCGGTCGCAGATGCCGATCACACCGATGGGAGCCATGAAAACCGGTGCGGGCAGGGTCATTCCGAACAGATCGACCGAGAGATCGCGCTGTGCCGCGCCGACGAACATGCGGGGGATAAGACCCCAGTGATCGAAGGCGGTGACATTGGCGCGCTGGGTGCGCTCATTGCCCGCGCCGCCGGCGACATAGGACCACACCGACGGCGGCATGGCGGCCTGTGCGCGCGCCTCGAGCTCATCGAAGCTCACCGGGAGCGTGGGCACCACGCCGCGCAGGCCGTTGAAGTAGATCTCGTTCTGATAGTCACCGAATGCCATGCCGCAGTCTCCAGCTCTCTCCGCATCGAGGGTCGTATCGATTGTGCGAGACTGACCGATGTGGACGGGTATTTCGCAGGATGTCGCCAGGAAGACGGGTTCGAATGCAGGATGATGCCAGGCGCTTGAGCGAGGAAGACCTCGCGCTCATCCACGCCCTGCAACTGCGCCCCCGTGCCTCCTGGACCGAACTCGGGGGAGTGCTGGGGGTCGATCCGGTCACCGTGGCGCGGCGCTGGCAGCGGCTGGGTGAGCGCGGCGAAGCCTGGGTGTGCATGTCACCGGGTCCGGCGCTCTACGATCACGTCTGCGCCGCGTATGTCGATATCGATTGCGCCGCAGGGGAAACCGCGACCGTCGTGGCCGCGCTCGCCCGGCATCCGCATATGCTCACCCTGGAGCGCGCCGGTGGCAGCAATCGCATCTTCGCCACGGTCGCGACTCGGGATTTCGATCAGATGGCGCGCTACACCCTGGACCTGCTCCCGGCCGTCCCGCATATCGCCGCCATTCGCACGCAGATCGTCACGCACTGGTTCGCCGAGGGCGGCAGCTGGCGCATCGACGCCCTCGCCCCGGATCAGCGGCAGCGCCTGCGCACACCCGCCATCGCGGCCACCCGCGCGCACGACCGCCGCATCACCGACGTCGACCGCGCCATGATGGGACAGCTCTCGCTCGACGGCCGGGCCTCGCACCGCGCGGTCGCCGCCGCCCTCGGCACCAGCGGGGCCACCGTGAAGCGGCGCATCGATGAACTCACCCGGCTCGGCATGCTGAAATTCCGCTGCGATTTCGCGCGCCCGCTGGGCGGCTGGCCGGTGGCGGTCACCTATCGGGCGACCGCACCCACCGCCGCGCTGCCCGAGATCGGATACGCCCTGATCCGGCTACCGCAGACCCGCAATTGCGCGGCCGTGAGCGGTACCCACAATCTCATTCTGCAGGCCGGACTGCACTCGGTCGCCGAGGTGACGCGTTTCGAAAATCAGCTCACCACCGCACATCCCGGCCTGGTCGTCGCCGAACGCACTGTGACGCTGCGGCATGAGAAACTGCTCGGCCGAATTCTGGACTCGCACGGCCGATCCCGCAATATCGTGCCGCCCGATATCTGGGCCGACACCACTCGGTAGTTCGCGTTCGGATAATCCGCCGCACAGGTGATCACGCCGATCACGATCATCTCCGCGACGGCGTTGGAACTGGTCAGTGTGCGAAACGCGAGCGGCGCACAGCTCGAACCCACTCGCACTCGCGCCCGATTCCCGCGACACACCTAATTGCCCGGGCGCTGGTCGGTAGGGTCGAAGGATCCACCAGCATTCGACTCGAAAGGCGTCGCTCATGCTCGCCGACCGATATGCCGCCGCATTCCAATCCGTTGATACGACCGCACTCTGTGACGCCGACAAGTCATTACGGGTGATGGACAGTGCGATTCGACCGCGTTCGGCGGGTATCGGAATCCTGGGACCCGCCTTCACCGTTCGTTGTCAGGACGACTTCTTCGGAGCATTGCGTGCCATCGAGGCGGCCGCGCCCGGCGATGTGGTCATCGTCGACGGTGGCAGTAGCGAAATCGCCCTCGCGGGTGAGCTTTTCGCGCGCGGTGCGCTGGTGCGCGGGCTCGGCGGCATCATCGTCGACGGCGGGTACCGGGATATCGGCTATGTCCGCGAATGCGAACTGCCCATCTACAGCCGCTTCATCACGCCCATGTCCGGTTCCACCACCGAACTCGGTGAACTCCAGGTGCGGGTCACCTGCGGCGGCGTGCCGGTCAGCCCCGGCGATATGGTGCTCGCCGATCAGGAGGGCATCGTGGTGGTCGAACCGGCCGCACTCGACGGACTGCTGGCCGCCGCGGCGGCGGTGAAACAGGCCGAATCCCGTGTCATCGCGAAACTCGACGCCGGTGCGACCCTGAGCGATTGCCTCAATATCGCCGCGCATACCGAGGCGCTGGAGAACGAGGCCGAATCCGCGCTGACCTTCCTGGTCTGATCGGCCCGCCTACCGGGTCACCGCCCCCGAATCCGGTACCCTGCCTCCGGTTCGATGATCTGTCCACGATTGGTCCGGAAATCCGAAAGACGGGGCACGATGAGCGGATTGGAAGTTTCGCGCGGCATAGCCGGTACGGCGGTCGCGGCAGCATGTCTGGCGGTGACGGTGGCCGTCATCGCACCGCAGGCGGGTGCGGCGGCGACGCCGAACCTGTCGGTCTCCATGTCGGGGGCGCCGATCGGGCCGGTCAAGGTGGCCTCGGTCGGCTGCGGGCAGACCGCGGTGGCCTCGGTGAAGATGGCGGACGGCACCCCGGTATCGCACGGGTTCGTCGAATTCACCAGCCACCTGCCGAATATGGGCGGCAATGTGGTGGGCACGGTGCCGGTCACCGACGGCACCGCCAGCATCTTCTGGGTTCCGGGTGTCGAGGGCACGCATACGGTGAGCGCGTTCTACTTCGACGATTCGTCGGATATGCGTCCCGCGGTCGGCCAGACCACCATCAACGCCGTGAACCTGAACGGTATGTGCGTCTGATTCGTACGACGGTTGCTCCGGCCCGAGTCACTGTGGGCCGGAGCGCTTTTCAACTCGCGTACAGGCCGATCACCGGTTTCCGGGACGGTTGCAGGGTGGCGAGCAGGGTGCGTACCACATCCTCCGAGACGGCCACGCAACCCGCCGTCGGCCTGCCGACATCACCGTGTACGAAGAAGGCCGAACCCGCGCCGGGCAGTGCCGGAGAACGGTTGTAATCGATGACCAGCGCGTGGTTGTACTGCGGCTCCGTGCGCCCCAGATTCTCGCTCAGCGAGGTGTCGAACGGGCAGTCCGGGGAGGCGCAGCGGAAGCTCCGGTTGTACAGCGGACTTTCCGCATCCGAGACCCACCACCAGGTATTGGATCGGTCGATCGCGATGTAGGGCAGCCGCGCCGCCGGATCCGGAATGCGTCCGAATCCTTCGGTCAAAGCGAAAGTGCCCTTCGGAGTGAAGGACCGGCCCTCCGCGGCGAGTTCGGAGATCCCCTCCGCACCGACCCACGCGGGCGTCGCGAAGCTGCGCTTCCAGTCCCGCAGGCGATTTCGCTGCCACAACTCCAGGGTTCCGCGCGCTTCACCGGCCGGGGCGGTCACCCACACCACCTGGGTGCCGGGGATCGAATCCGGATCGAATGGCGGCTTGTCCGTAGTGACGCGCGGCAAAAGCGCAACGCCGAGCCCAACGACGAATACCGCCATGATCCACCGCCCTGCTGTTCGAACGCCGATATCAGCCAATCTCACTCGAGTCCCCGGCTGTATCGGCCGTCGGTGTCCAGCCTGACACGCTGAAATGCTCACCGCGCCGAAACAGATCCAATCCGGCATTTGTATAGGGGACCGTGTCCGGGGGAATCTCATCGAACCCGAACCAGCGCAGATCGGAGCACTTGTCCGGTTCGGCATTGAAGGGTTCACCGGACCAGCGATCGGCGTGAAAGAAGAATCCGACGCGGGCCTGCCCATCGGGCGGGAGATAGTGCACCGCGGCCGCCATGCGAATGTCCTTGCGGCGGAGTCCTATACCGATCTCCTCGGCCGCCTCGCGAATCATCCCGGCTTCCAGATCCTCACCGGATTCCAGCTTGCCGGACGGCAGATTCCACAATCCGTCCGAATAGCCGGTATTCGCCCGCCGCGCGAGCAGCACCTCATTGCCGCGCGTCAGAATGAGCAGGACATCGACGTAGCTCGTATACGGCACAGGGCATCTCCGTTCACGGCGCGGCTCGGGGGTCGAGCGCGAAGCGGTGCAGTAGCTCATCGACCGCCGCGGCCGGTGCGGGCATACGGGCAATCTCCGAGCGAATGCGTTCGGCGGCACTACGATACGCGTCCCCGGTAAGCAGCAGGCTAACTTCCTCGGCAACGGCAGCCGGGGTGATGCGGTCCGGCGGCAGTACGCGCGCCGCACCCGCCTGACGGACTGCGGCGGCCGTGGGGAATTGGTCCGCGCCGCGCGGGGACAGCAGCAGGGGGATGCCGTGCGTGAGGGCGGCCAGGGTGGTGCCCGCGCCGGCGTGGCAGAGCACCGCATCGCAGTGGGGGAGTAGTGCGGCCAGTGACAACCATTGCGCGACATGGATATTGCCGGGTTGCGGGCCGATCGCCGCGGGGTCCGTATCGCTGCCGAGTGTCACGACGATGTCGGCGTCGAGGTGGGCGAGTCCCTCCAGTAGCGGGCCGAAGGCCGCGGGCTGATTGAAGATCGGCACGGTGCCCAGTGATACGTAGACCACCGGCCGATCGCCCAGTCGGGTTGCCCAGTCCGGGAGTTCGTCATCTTCGTGTCCCGGGACCGCCGGGCGGATCGGCAATGCGATTCGCTGCGCGGGGCCGAGCTCGGATTGCAGGCTGACGGGGACCGGATCGATATAGCCATGCCGGTATAGGCCCGCGTACTCATCGGGTTCGATGCCGGATGTATGCCACAGCGGGGCAACCCAATCCGCCATCGCGGTGATCAAGTCAGGTTCGAGGAGCAGGCCGGTGCCGTACGTGACCGAGGGAATGCCGAGTTCGGCCGCCAGTAGCGGCGCGGCCAGATCCACGGGTGCGTGCACGATCAGATCGGGGGCGAATCCCCGTGCGATCTCGCGTAATTCGGGCAGTTTCGCCGGTGCCATGACGCGGCTGAACATCACCGCGCCGATGCGCCACGGCTGCGTCCCGGCGCTGAACTCCGGCAGCGCCACCGCCTGCGCCGCGGCGTCCGGTGCGTTCGGGCCCGCCTGCGCCGCCGGTAATCCGGCCGCTTCGACGCGGGGAATCAATTGCGGTGCGGTCGCCACCAGTACATCGTGTCCGCGGGCGCGCAATGCTCGCGCCAGCGGGACCACGGGGGCGAAGACGCCTTCCATCGGAGTTGTCGAACAGAGCACTCGCATATCGCCGAACCTCTCTCAGCTATAGTGCGCTATATAGTGAACTATAGATAGGATGGCAGGCATGTCAACCGCTCCCGCTCGCGGCGGTCGCCGTGCTCAGACGCGTCGTCGCATTGCCGAGGCCGCCGCCGTGCTCTTCGCCGAGCGCGGGTACGCGGCAACCACGCTGCAAGCCATCGCCGATGCCGCGGGCGTGCACGTGCAGACCGTCTATCAGGCGTTCGGGACCAAGGTCGCGGTGCTGGCCGAGACTGCGGCGGTGCTGGTCGCCGGGCCCGATGAGGAGTCCTCGACGCCGCCGCCGGAGCGCAAATGGGTTCGGGAGCTCTTCGCCGAGCCCGATCCGGTCCGTCAGCTGTTGCTCTATGCCGTGCACATGCGGACTGTTTCCGAGCGGTACATGTCGCTGCTCGATGTCATGCGGGTGACCGCCGCGGTGGATCCAGAGGTGGGGGCCTTCCTGGCCACCGCCGAACGCGGCCGGTATGACGGTCCCGCCCACATCACGCCCGAGCTGGCCGCCAAAGGCGCTCTGCGCCAGGATCTCACTGCCGAGCGCGCGGCGGACATCATGTACGCGCTCACCGCGTACGACGTCTACCGCTCGCTCATGGTCGACCGCGGCTGGTCCGCCACCGATACCGAACGGTGGGTGGCGGAAACCCTGGCCTCGGCGCTGCTGGCTCCCGTCGCTCAGTAGGGAAGTGGCTTATTCGCCTCGACCCAGCCGCGCTCGATATCGGTACCGGGGAGCGGCGGGAACTGGCCCGCGATCATCCAGGTGTCTCGCGGTACTTCCGTGACGTTGAATTCGAGGTGCAGGCCGCGATCGTGGGTGTACGGGGCGATCAGGGCGTGCAGGCGTTCGGTCATTCGCTTGCGCATTTCGGGATCGTCGAGTTGGCGCGCCAGATGGTCGATGGTGATGCGCACCGCTGGAATCGCTTGGCCGCCAACGTAGAAGGAGTCGGCCGGGATCTCGTGGAACAGCACCACCGCGTAGAACTCCGGCAGCCCGAACCGCGCGTAATAGTCGGTGATGTCCTTGGCGAAGCTCTGCTTGTCTTCCGCCGTGAAGGTGTCGGCGGGATGATGGATATGCCACAGCGGCATGATGAATTCCTTTGAACGAAGGGGAATTTCAGCGACTGAACGGCAATGCGAGGCCCTCGACCGGCCCGGTCAGCGAAGCCTTGACGCTCCTGGTGAACTCATCCACCAGCACCTCCGCCGCACCCTGCTCCAGCCCATCGGCCACCGCCCCCGCCACTTCCGCCGGACTGATCTTCGGCGCACTGATCGCCTTCACCATGTCGGTGTCGGCGAACCCCAAATGCACCCCCAGCACTTGAGTTCCCTGCCCCGCCAATTCGATTCGCAGCGAATTGGTGATCGACCACAGCGCCGCCTTCGACGCCCCGTAGGCTCCCGCCCCCGAACTCCACGACAGCACCGAATGAATATCCACCAACGCCCCACCCCCGTTCGCCGCGAGTATCGGTGCGAACGCCCTGGCAATCAGCAACGGCCCGAAAACGTTCGTCTCGAACGTCTCCAACACATCCCCCATCTCCCCGCGCAACAGCGATCCCGACCGCAAAACCCCCGCATTATTCACCACAATCCCCACATCCCCCGCCCGATCCGCCACCGCCGCAATCGAATCCGGATCGGTAACCTCCAACTCCACCGCCACAACCCGCGAATCCTCACTAACCTCCGGCTTCCTGGCGGTCACATACACCTTCGCCGCCCCCCGCTCCAGAAACTCCCGCGCGAACGCCCGCCCCAACCCCCGCTGCCCGCCGGTCACCAACACGTTCGCACCCTCGATCGCGGTCATGTTCGCCTCTCTAACCCTCGGAATTATCTGACTATATAAAACTATAGCCATCTAGGGTGCGCAGCGCACCTGTTTCCTTCCGAGCGGATCAGGAGCGTGGCAGATCCAGCGTCCCGAACCGATGCGCGGCCCAGATGCGCCGCGATCGATCCTCGGGGTAGGGCCGCGTAGTCGGCTGAGCGTCGTACACGCGGGTGGTGCGTGCGCGCGAATCGTAGGGCGCCCACCCCGGTGAACCGTCCGCGGCGAAATTAACCCAATCGGCCCGCATGCGGGCGCCGACACCGGTGATTTCGATAGCGACGTCCGGATGAGCGGAGCGATGGGCACTCGCCTCCTCGGGCCCGAGCGTGCCGAAGATGAGCAGGAAGTCCAGGCAGTGCGAGGCACCCTGTTCGGAGTTGAAACTCCAGCCCAGTTCGTAGAACCACACCGGCCCGCCACCAGAGTGTGCGGCATCTGCCAGGTGCAGGCTCGGCATCCGAAACAGCGAGTCGGCGTTCAGATATTCGTAGCGTTGCAGGGACGTGGCATGCGGATAGGCCGTGCGATAAGCCGCGTCGTGCCCGCCGGGAGCGAGGTGCGCGAATGCCTCGGCGATTCGTGCCCGATTAGGCACGCCATCGGGTTGCGTTGTGTAGAGCCGATATTCGTCGCGGGTATGCCCGATGAGTAGTTCGACATCTCGTGCGGCGCCATTCGCGAGCGCGTGCCACGGAGCGGACGGCAGGATCTCACCGTCGATGATCGGCGAGAAGGGTGTCGGAGTGAGGGCCATCGGTCCCCAGGACTCGACCAGCCCCGGCATCGACCGGATTACCGCGGTCGTCGCATCGATCAGGGCGCGTGGCGGAAAGCGGCTCAGCTCGTCGACGGTCGCGTGGACGCCGAGTCGTGCGGCGATCGTCGCCGAGATCGCGCCTGCCAGCCGACCGGAGAAATAGGTACCCAGCATGCTCTGGCAGATCGCCCGCCGAAACAGCCCCGCCGCCTTCGGCATAACCAGCAGCGCGGCAATACACGCCGCACCCGCCGACTGGCCGAACACCGTGACGTTCCCCGAATCGCCCCCGAACGCGCCGATATTCTCCCGCACCCATCGCAACGCCTCGATCTGATCGAGAATCCCGCGATTGTCCGGCGCGCCGCTTATCCGAGCGAACCCATCCGCCCCCACGCGATAGTTCATGCTGACCACAACCACACCGCATCCAGCCAGCACAGCGCCGTCATAATGCGGATTCCGACTGTGATTCTCCAGATACGTCCCGCCCTGAATCCACACCATAACGGGCAGCCGCACCCCACCGAGATCCGGCGACCAGACATTGACCGTCAAACAGTCCCCGGAGCCGTCCCCGCTGTCCCCCGACACCGACGACATCACAGACCCGATATGCCCCACCTGCGGAACCGACGGCCCGAACTCCAGCGCATCCCGAACGCCGTCCCAACGCCGCACCGGAACCGGTGCGGCGAATCGTCGCTGTGCGACAGGCGGTTCCGCATACGGAATGCCCCGAAACACCGCAACAGCGCCCTCCCATCGCCCCCGCACCGCCCCGAGGCTGGTCTCGACCACACCAATGCCTTGCCGAACCCGCTCATGCCCCACCATGGCCCCCGCCCTAGCTACGTCGCCCCGACCTTACCGCCGCCCCGATGTCGAGAGTCACCCTCACGCAACCGAATCCGGTGAACCGACTACTTTGCCGACTTTCAGCCGCGCACACAAAGTGTCACCGGACTCGGGAACAGGCAGTTCAACACATTCCCCAGATCCTGTGCACTCCCGCTCACGAACGGCGTACTACTCCCCGCCAACAGCCCAGCCAACGAATGTGCACTCCCGGACAGCGCCCCACCCCCTGACCCCGTAACCGCCTGCGCGGAACCCAAATTCACCGGAACATCCGCGGACCCCAATGGCAGCGCGGACGCCGACCCGGCTCCGACGGCGGAAAGTGCTGCGGCACAAGCAAGAACGGTCAAACTCTTCTTCATCATGGACTGCGACGGTAGTGAACACGACTGTCATTCGGTCGCCCCCATTTGCTTGGGCGGGAAGACTGCGGGCAGCCAAGGTTTGGTGTCGGACCTATGCGGGATGCTGTGTGGCATGGGTGTGGGTGATGGGCGGGCGGAGCCGCCTCGGTTGGCGGGGGAGTTGATTGTGCGGTTGGTGGAGGCTCATTTTCGGGGGTCGGCGCATTTGCCGATGTGTCATGCGGATGATGTGTTGCCGCTGTTGCGGGGAGATGATCGCGAGTATCGGGCTGCGGCGGCGTTGTTGGAGGCTGGGAAGGTGTTCTATCCGTTGGGGTATGAGTCCTGAGGGTGGGTTAGGGGTGGGCGCGGGTTGAGTGGAAGTGGTAGGTGGTTACAGCTGCGGCGGTGATGGCGGCTGCGACCGCGGTGAAGATGACCTGGGGGTGGTCGAGGGTGTTGTCGCCCGTGAGGAGGCAGGAGGCGATGTTGATGAGCCAGTGGCCTACTGCGGCGATCAGGACTCTTTGGCGGAAGGTGCCGGTGCTGAGGTAGCCGAGGATGGTGGCGAAGGATAGGACGCCCAGGAAGAAGCAGAGGGCGGTTATGGGGCCTGCGGTGAAGGCTTGGACGTGCCATAGGGCCCAGGTGGTTCCGGTGGTGAGGATTGCTGCGAATTTGGTCAGGCGGGATTCGAGGAGGGGTTGCATTAGGCCGCGCCAGCCGGTTTCCTCGCCGAATGCGCCGATCAGCTGGAGGGGGATGAAGATCGCGAAAGGTACGCCGCCTACCGGGGCGGGGCCTACCAGGGCGGTGTTCGTGAGCAGGGCGGCTGCGGTGATGAGTAGGTAGAAGAGTGTGCAGGCTGTTACTACCGCCAGTAGGTTTTTGGTTAGTTGGCGGGAGGAGGTCGCCGGGGGGAGTGCGGCGGTGATGGTTTTTCTGAATAGGAGCCAGGTTGTCAGTGCGCCCAGGGCGGGGGCGAACTGGACCAGGGACAGGGCGGCGGGGTCTATGCCCGAATGAGGTTGTGCCGCAAGTAGAGCGACCGAGGCGGTGAGGGTCGCGAGGATGTAGACACCCAGGGCGGACCATAGCTTTGCGGCCGTTGGTGATCGCGGAACGCGGGCGGGGCCGGGGTTCGCGTTGCTGATACCGGTGGGGCTCACAGGCATCACCCTGGCAGGCGATATCCCATTGAGGGATCACCCTGGAGTACTGGATTTCGGGTATGAGCAGGGGGCGCGACGCGAAAGTCGAGTCACCCTAAGGGGACTCGGCTTTCGTGGGGCTATAGCCGCCGTCAGGAGTCGCTTCGTCCGAAGACGACTCGGCCGTGCAGCGCTACCGGTGGACGGCTGCCGTCAGCGGGGGAGATCCGCCGCGGCGGCTTCGTCGAGCAGCCAGGTGGTGGATTCGGTGCCGATGGCACCGGCCGCCGGGATATCCAGGGGGGACGCGCCGTTCAAGGCTGCGGCTACCGCCGCGGCCTTGGCCTCACCCGCGGTGATGATCATGACGTGCCGGGACTTGCGGATGGCGGGCAGCGTCAGGGTGATGCGGGCCGCCGGGGGCTTGGGCGAATGGGTTTCCGCCACAACGAGATCGTGCTCCTCGCGGGTGGCGGCGGTATGCGGGAAGAGCGAGTTGATATGGCCCTCACCGCCCATGCCGAGCAGGTGGAGGTCGAAGGCCCCGTGTTCGGCGAGGTGCGCGTGCACGGTGGCCGAGTACTCGCCGGTGGCTTCGAGAATGTCCGGGTAGTCGCCACTGGAGGTCTCGGTGGGGTGCACGCGGGACGGATCCACGGGGACGTGATCCAGGAGCGCCTGGCGGGCCTGCAGGTCATTGCGCTCGGGATCGCCGGTGGGGACGAAACGCTCATCCCCCCAGAAGATGTCGAGCTTGGACCAATCGATATCGCCCGGTGCCTTACGCACCCATTCCAGCAGCCCGATACCGGTACCGCCGCCGGTGAGGATCACCGAGGCGGACCCGCGCAGCCGTTGCGCCTCGACAACCTGAACCACGAAACGCGCGGCGGCAGCCTGAACGAGTTCGTCGGGCCCGCTGAAGGTTTCGACGGTGGGCTTACTCATAGGTCACCTTCTCGATTCCGGTCAGCGCCTCGGCGTAGATCTCATCGGCGTCGAGGTGGCGCAGTTCCTCGGCGAGGCAGTCACGAGTTTCCCTGCGCGCCAGCGCGAATCGCTGATCGGGCTCGCCGGTGCGGGTCAGGGTGGCGGTACGCCCGTGCTGCGGGCGGGCGATGGAGATGGACACCGACGATCGGCGCATCTCCACCTTCAGCTCACCGGTCTTGCGCACCACCGGGCAATCCAGCCGGGCGGCCAGCCACCCTGCCAGCATGTCCAGCGCGGGCTCATCGCGCAGACCCGAAATCGTCACGGACTCAACGGCTTCGAACGGCGCTTCGTCGAGTGCCGCCGCCAGCAGCGCCCGCCAGTAGGTGATCCGGCTCCACGCCAGATCGGTATCGCCGGTCGCGTACGAATCGCGACGCTTCTTGATCGTCTCCTGCGGATCCGCCGCGAACGTGGCATCGGTGATACGCCGAGTCGCCAAGCGCCCCACCGAATCCTTGGACGGGAACTCCGGGGCCCCACGCGGCCACCACGCCACCACGGGGGTGTCGGGCAGCAGGAACGGCACCACCACACTGCTCTCGTGCGCCACCAGATCACCCTGCAACCGCAGCACGATCACCTCCGCCGCACCGGCATCCCCGCCTACTCGGATCTGAGCGTCCAAGCGCGTGCCCGCATTGCGGTCACCGCGTGCGAGAACTATTACCCGGCAAGGATGTTCACGCGAGGCGTCATTGGCCGCATCGATCGCGTCCTCGGCCTCGGAGCTGTCCAGGGTGCACACCACCAGGGTCAGCACCCGCCCCACGGTGACCACGCCATTGGCCTCACGCAGTTGAATCAGCCGCTTGGACACCTCGCGGGTATCGGTATCGGGCATATCGATGATCACGGTCGCCGCCATTCCCGCCCGCTGCGCGCGAGCATCTCGTCAGCGGATTCCGGGCCCCAGGTCCCGGCCTCGTACGGATCCGGTTTCCCGGTCGACGCCCAATGGTCGAGGACGGGATCCAGGATGTTCCAGGACAATTCGACTTCCTCATTGACCGGGAAGAGCGACGGAACACCCAGCAGCACATCGAGAATCAGCCGCTCGTACGCCTCGGGGGAGTCCTCGGTGAAGGCTTCGCCGTAGCTGAAGTCCATATTCACATCGCGGACCTCCATGCTGGACCCGGGCACCTTGGACCCGAATCGCATGGTGATGCCCTCATCCGGCTGCACCCGAATCACCAGCGCGTTCTGCCCGAGTTCCTCGGTCATGGTCTGATCGAACGGCAGATGCGGTGCGCGCTTGAACACCACCGCGATCTCGGTGACGCGGCGACCCAGGCGTTTTCCGGTGCGCAGATAGAACGGCACCCCCGCCCAGCGCCGCGTCTCCACGGCCAGGGTGATCGCCGCATAGGTCTCGGTGCGCGAATTCGGGTCGAAACCCTCCTCCTGCAACAGCCCCACCACGGGTTCACTGCCCTGCCACCCGGAGGTGTATTGCCCGCGCGCGGTCGTCTCGTCAAGCGGCTCAGCGAGTTTCGTCGCCGAGAGCACCTTGATCTTCTCGATCTGCAATTGCTTGGGCTGGAAGGACACCGGCTCTTCCATCGCCGTCAGCGCCAGCAGCTGCAGCAGATGGTTCTGGATCACATCGCGGGCCGCGCCGATACCGTCGTAATACCCTGCGCGCCCGCCCAATCCGATGTCCTCGGCCATGGTGATCTGCACATGGTCGACGTAATTGGCATTCCAGATCGGATCCCACAGCTGGTTCGCGAAGCGCAGCGCCAGAATATTCTGCACCGTCTCCTTGCCCAGGTAGTGGTCGATGCGGAAGACCGACGACTCCGGGAACACCCGATTGACCAGCGCGTTGAGATCGCGCGCACTCTCCAGATCGTGCCCGAACGGCTTCTCGATCACCACGCGCCGCCAGGCCGGAGCCTGTTCGGTCTGCGCCGGATTCGGTTGCGCCAGACCGTTCTTGGAGAGCCCGTCCAGCACGATCGGGAACTCGGTCGGCGGAATCGCCAGGTAGAAGGCGTGATTGCCGCCCGTCCCGCGATCCCGATCGAGATCCTTGAGCGTGGTGGCCAGCCGATGGAAGGCGGCGTCGTCCTCGAAAGTGCCTTGGACGAACCGCAATCCCTCGCGCAGCTGCTCCCACACTTCCTCACGGAAGGGGGTGCGCGCCGACGAGCTGACCGAATCCTTCACCAGGGTCGCGAATTCCTCATCGGAGAAATCGCGCCGGGCGAACCCGACCAGGGCGAAACCGGGGGGCAGCAGCCCCCGGTTCGCCAGGTCATAGATGGCCGGCAGCAGTTTGCGCCGCGACAGGTCACCGGTCACCCCGAAAATCACCATGCTGCACGGTCCGGCGATGCGGGGAACCCGGCTGTCCCGCCCATCGCGGAGCGGGTTCCCCTTCGTGACCGTTGTCGCCGCGCGGGCTGTCACCGTCAGTTTCCTCCGGCTACCTGGAGCTGCTCGGTCGTGGCGACCAGCAGTTCCTCCCAGGACTTCACGAATTTGTCGACGCCCTCGACCTCGAGCACACCGAAGACCTCGTCCAGGTTGACGCCGGCGGCGGCGACCTGATCGAAGATCTCCTGCGCGGCCGGACCGGTACCGGACAGCGTGTCCCCGGTGATCTCGGCATGATCGGCGGCGGCCTGCAGCGTCTTCTCCGGCAACGTGTTCACCGTGTTCGGACCCACCAGCTCGGTCACGTACATGGTGTCCGGGTAGTCCGGGTTCTTCACACCGGTCGAGGCCCACAGCGCCCGCTGCGCGTTCGCGCCACCGGAGGCCCGCAGCCGCGCGTACACCGAAGTGTGTGCGCCGCCGTCGAAGACATCCTGGTAGGCGGCATAGGCCAAGCGCGCGTTGGCGATTCCGGCCTTACCGCGCAGCGCCAGCGCCTCCTCGGTGCCGATGGCCTCGAGGCGCTTGTCGATCTCGGAGTCCACGCGGGACACGAAGAACGAAGCGACGGAATGGATCTTGGCCAGATCATGCCCGGCGGTCAGCGCGTTGGTCAGACCGTCCAGGTACGCGCCCATGACCGCGCGGTACCGCTCGACCGAGAAGATCAACGTCACATTCACGCTGATGCCCTCGGAGATCACCCGCGTGATGGCCGGGATACCGGCCTCGGTCGCCGGAATCTTGATGAGCAGGTTCGGGCGGTCGACGATCTTCCACAGCTCGATGGCCTGCGCCACCGTGCCGTCGGTGTCGAACGCCAGGCGCGGATCGACCTCGATGGAGACGCGGCCGTCCTTACCGCCCGAAGCGGTGAACACGTCGGCGAAGATATCGCAGGCCGCGCGCACGTCATCGGTGGTGATGGTGCGAATCGCGGAATCCACATCGGCGCCGCGGGCAGCGAGCTCGCGCACCTGGGCGTCGTAATCGTGGCCCTGCGACAGCGCGCCCTGGAAGATGGTCGGGTTCGTGGTGACACCGACGACACTGCGGGTATCGATCAGGTCCTGGAGGTTCCCGGACTTGATGCGATCACGCGAGAGATCGTCGAGCCACACCGAGACCCCGGCGGCCGACAGGGCCGCGAGGTTGGTGTTCTGAGTCATGGTGGCTTATCCCTTCACCTTGGTGAGCGAGCGGTTGGCGGCGTCGACCACAGCTTCGGTGGTGATGCCGAACTCGCGGAACAGCGTCTTGTAATCGGCGGAGGCGCCGAAGTGCTCGATGGACACGTTCTCACCGGCGTCACCGGTGAATCGGTGCCACGGCATCGCGATCCCGGCCTCGACCGTGACCCGTGCGCGCACCGACGGCGGCAGCACCTGATCCCGGTAGGCCTGATCCTGCGCGTCGAACCACTCCACACACGGCATGGACACCACGCGGGTGCCGACACCCTGCGCCTCGAGCGTAGCGCGGGCTTCGACCGCGAGCTGGAGTTCCGAACCGGTGGCGATCAGGATCACCTGCGGTGTGGCGGTGGATGATTCGGCCAGCACGTAACCGCCCTTGGCGACACCCTCGTACGAGGTGCCCTCCTGGATCGGCAGATCCTGACGGGTCAGCGCCAGCGCGGACGGACCGTCCTGATGCGGGGCATCGGCGGGCACGAAATGCGAATGCCGTTCGGCGGAGTCACGTTCCAGGATGGTGCGCCAGGCGTACGCGGTCTCGTTGGCGTCACCCGGGCGCACCACGTTCAGGCCCGGGATGGCGCGCAGCGCGGCCAGATGCTCGATCGGCTGATGCGTGGGACCGTCCTCGCCCAGGCCGATGGAGTCGTGCGTCCACACGTAGGTGACCGGGGTGCGCATGAGCGCGCCCAGGCGCACCGCGGGGCGCATGTAATCGGAGAACACCAGGAAGGTGCCGCCGTAAGGACGCGTCGGACCGTGCAGCGCAATGCCATTGAGGATGGAGCCCATGGCGTGCTCGCGGACACCGAAGTGCAGCGTGCGGCCGTACGGGTTGGCCTTCCACATACCGGTGGAGATGTCCTCCGGGCCGAAGCTCGGGGTGTTCGGCATGGTGGTGTTGTTGGACTCGGCGAGGTCGGCCGAACCGCCCCACAGTTCCGGCAGCACCGGCGCGAGCGCGGCGAGCACCGCACCGGACGCCTTACGGGTGGCCATACCCTTCGGATCGGCGGGCCACGACGGCAGCGTCTCGGCCCAGCCCTGCGGCAGCGCGCGGGTCTGCAGGCGATCGAACAGCGCCTTGTTCTCCGGGTTGGCCGCGGCCCACGCGTCGAACTGATCCTGCCAAGCGGCCTTGGCGGCCTTGGCGCGATCGGCGACCTGGCTGCGGGTGTGCGCGATGACCGATTCGTCGACCTCGAAGTTCTGCTCCGGGTCGAAACCCAGCACCTTCTTGGTGGCGGCGACCTCGTCCTTGCCCAGCGCCGCGCCGTGCGCGCCACCGGTGTTCATCTTGGTCGGAGCCGGGAAGCCGATGATGGTGCGCAGCACGATGATCGACGGCTTATCGGTCACGGCCTGCGCGGCGGTGACGGCCTCTTCGATACCGGTCACATTCTCGCCGCCCTCGACGACCTGCACATGCCAGTCGTACGCGCGGTAGCGCGCCGCCACATCCTCGGTGAACGCGATGCGGGTGTCATCCTCGATGGAGATGCGGTTGTCGTCGTAGAAGACGATCAGATTGCCCAGCTGCTGGGTGCCCGCGAGCGAGGACGCCTCGGAGGTGACGCCCTCTTCCAGATCGCCGTCGGAGGCGATGACGTAGATGAAGTGATCGAACGCGCTCTCGCCCTGTGCCGCAGCCGGATCGAACAGGCCGCGCTCACGCCGCGACGCCATCGACATGCCGACCGCCGACGCCAGACCCTGACCCAGCGGACCGGTGGTGATCTCCACACCGTTGGTGTGCCGGTACTCGGGGTGGCCCGGGGTCAGCGAACCCCACTTGCGCAGGTTCACCAGGTCATCGAGCTCGAGACCGAAACCGGCGAGGTACAGCTGGACGTACTGGGTGAGGCTGGAGTGGCCGCAGGACAGCACGAAACGGTCGCGCCCCACCCACTCCGGATCACTCGGATCGATGCGCATCACACGCTGAAACAGCGTGTACGCCAACGGCGCCAGGCTCATTGCGGTACCGGGATGGCCGTTTCCGGCGTTCTGCACCGCATCGGCGGCGAGGACACGGGCCGTGTCAACGGCCCTGGTGTCCACTTCGGACCAGTCGGTGGGGTGATGCGGCTGCGTGAGGGCGCGGATGTCGTCTGTGACTGACACGACCGAGGTTCTCCTGACCTTCTCGTGAACACTGAGGTTGTCGGCGGGCTCGCTGGCGGGGGCGTGCGCGATGCGCCGACTCAATCATCCGACAGCGCACCGGACTAGCCACCACCCTAGAGGTGGCGGTTTCCGCTCCACGCGGGAACCCGCGTTCACCGGCCGACGTGTCGACGTTCGTGTCCTCGCGCGGACCCTTTCGTGATGCCCCGTAGACCCGATTTCGAACCGGTTTCGGTGCGTCCGGGCCGGACCTGGGCGAGAGCACGGTCGGCGTGGGTCTACCATGCTCTGTAGTAGTAGCCGCGCCGGCACAGTCATGTCTCCAAGGGGGATAGCAGAGCGCGCTGCTTTCCAGACCGGATCAAGTGCACGGCGTGCGAGGAGAAACAGTGCGGATTGGGCAACAGCCGGGTGGCGCTCACGGCTCCTCCGGGACGGTGCTGGCCGACCGCGTCACGGGTAGTGGACCGCTCGCCGCGGGCACCCGGCGGGTGCTGGCGTATATCGCGCTCACCAAGCCCCGGGTGATCGAGTTGTTGCTGGTGGCAACGATTCCCACCATGCTGCTGGCCGACCGCGGGCACGCGGATCTGCGGCTCATCCTGGCCACGCTGTTCGGCGGGTGGATGGGCGCGGCCTCGGCCAACACGCTGAACTGCGTGGCGGACGCCGATATCGACAAGGTGATGAAGCGGACCTCCAAGCGTCCGCTGGCACGCGAGGCCGTGCCGACGCGCAATGCCGCGGTCTTCGGCATCGTGCTCGGGCTCGGCTCGTTCGCGTGGCTGTGGTGGCAGGCGAACCTGCTCAGCGGTGTGCTGGTGGTGGCGACGATTCTGTTCTACGTCTTCGTCTACACCCTGGGCCTCAAGCGGCGCACCTCACAGAATGTGATCTGGGGTGGCGCGGCCGGATGCATGCCCGCGCTCGTGGGCTGGTCCGCTGTCACCGGCAATATCGGCTGGCCCGCCATCGTGCTGTTCCTGATCATCTTCTTCTGGACGCCGCCGCACACCTGGGCGCTCGCCATGCGCTACAAGGAGGATTACAAGGCGGCCGGCGTGCCGATGCTGCCCGTGGTGGCCACCGAGCAGGTCGTCACCAAGCAGATCGTCATCTACACCTGGTTGACGGTGCTGGCGACGCTGGCACTGGTTCCGGCGGCCGGAGCCATCTACGCGGCCGTGGCCATCGCGGCGGGCGCGTGGTTCCTGCTGATGGCGCACCAGCTCTACTCCGGCGTGCGCCGGGGCGAGCCGGTGAAGCCGCTGCGCCTGTTCCTGCAGTCGAACAATTACCTCGCCGTGGTCTTCTGCGGCTTGGCGGTCGACTCGGTCATGGGCTGGAACACCCTGGGCCACATCGCCTTCGGCTGACCCGCGACAATTCGAAACATCACCGCCGCCGGACCCCGTGTCCGGCGGCGGTTTTCGTTATTCGACGGCCTGGCGCTCGGCGACCGAATTGAGGTATTTCAGTTCGGCTTTGAGCTCGGCGACCTCGGCCGCGCGCTCATCGCGGACCTCCTCCTGCTCGCGCAGACTTATCCGCAGACTCTCGATCACATCGTTCACCGTGCTCAGCTTGCGATCCGCCCCCGCCAGCAGCCATTCCACGACATCGCGCCGGTCGACCTCGCCACTGACATCCGACACCCACCGCACCGCGTACTCCACCCACTCCTGCGGCTTGGGCATCTTCTCCTCATCCCACCCCTTGCGCAGCGCGGTCTTGGTGGACAGGACCTTCTCCCCGTCCCCACCCTTGACCAGCGAATTCACATGCACCAGGCTGATTTTCCCCGCACTGGTCACCACCACCAGCAGTCGATACTTCCCCGCCAAATGCATCCGCAGTTCCGCGGCCCCCCGCCCATCGGCGTCCATGGCCCCCAGCCACGGCCCCTCCGCCGCCTCGATAATCGACTCCAAAATCCCCAACTGCCCGATCCCCCTGCGCAACCGCGTCGCCCGCCTGCGCAAATCCTCGGGCGTATCTCTCATCTGATCCCAGTGCATCGAACCCGCTCTCTCCTCACCAGCCCCAAAACCTGCACCAATGAAGATATATGCGGATTGCCTCTCAACCCGACAGCGACGGCTGCCGGGTACCGGAGACCACTGACGCGGGTGTGCTACTTCGGCGGGAACTGGCCGTTGGCTTGGACCGTGGTGCCGCTGAGGGTGAAGGTGACCGTGCTGGGGCCGCCTTCGGGGCAGCAGAGGGCTTCGTTGCCTTTGAGCCAGCGGTAGTCGACGGAGACGGCGGTGCGGGTTTTGCCGGTGACGCTGGTGTAGCCGTAAGGCTGGGAGGTGGCGGTGCCGAGGTAGGTGCCGTTGGTGAAGAAGAGGATGTGGGTGTAGGGGTGGATATTGCCCGAGGTGGCTACCAGGTAGGACAGGACGCCGGTGCAGCCGTCCGCTATCGCGTCGTTGCTGCCCGATTCGACCTGCCAGGGGCCGGAAGCGGTTGCGGCGAGGCGGTTCAGGGATGTGTTGGCGAGTGCGGAGTTGACGTCGAAGCAGAGGCCGTGGCCGCTGCCGTTCGGGGCGGCGACGGTGGTCGCGGGCGGGTTGTTCGGTGCGGGGCTTTCGGTGATGGCGGTGCCGGGCGCGGTTTCGGTGCTGACGGGGGTCTGCTGACCGGGTTGCGTGCCGGGCTGTTGGGACTGGTCGGCCGGTTGTGTCGCCTTGGTGGGCTGGGTCGCGGCGGAGGTGGAGACCGAACGGGAGGTGGAGCTCGCACCGCTGGAGTCCGTTGTGGTGGAACCGCATCCGCTCAGCAGCAACGCCAGTCCAGCGGCGAGTACGGCCGTGGTGGTTTTCATGTGATCCCCTCGAAGTTGGTCCGGCAATCATCCGGAGAACAGCGTCCTCGCCGCATATGCCAACCCTGCCGGTGGCATTCGGATCGTGATCTCGATTATCGGGAGAACTACTTGGTCATCGGACCGGCTACTTGTCCTGTTATCCGCAGGACCTCGGCGGGTCTGCCCAAAGATCCTGTGCCCCAAGAAATATGGGCATCACGAGGAGTTACGGCGACCACCCGGCAACGCCAGCTGAACGCTTGGTTGAGAACCACCTGGTCTGCGATTCCCTTCCGCCGGAACCCGACTCGCCGCAGCAGGAGTACACCCGTAGCAAACACCATGAGGGACAATGCGTTATCCAGCGGCGTGACCGATACCAGTGACCGATGAGGGTTGGGGACCGAAACCTTGGGCGTGACGTACGAACAGGCGCGGCAGACCATTCGGGCGTTCTTCGAGTCCGATTGGCGTTGGGGCACATTCTGTCTCGACGACCGGACCATCACCGAAAACGATGAGATGTACGTGTTCAACGTGGGTGCGCGCGAATATCTAGTCGAACGGGACCGCGCCTACGCCATCCTCGCCGGTATGCCGGTGGTCTACAAGGCGGACGGCCGCCTGGGCGCATGCGCGTCCTCTCAGGTGGCCACCGACGCCACGGTCCGCTCCCGCCCCAACCCCAATCCGACCCTGACGATCACCGTCGAACCCTGATCAGGAGGCTGTGAGCAGGGCGTGGAGTTCCGCCGCGCCCGCCAGCAGAGCCCTGGACCGCGCGCGGATAGTCGCTTCCCGGGCATCCAGGCCCGTGAGCACATCATCACGGCGGTGTGCACCGCGCAGCTCCGGCATCAGCCCCCGCAGCAACGTGATCCCGTATCCGGCCAGTCGCAGCTGATGCACGATCCGGGCCGCCCGCACATCCTCCGGGGAGTAGGTGCGCGCCCTGGTGCTGCCCCGCCCCGGACTCACCAATCCCATTGCGTCCCAATGCCGCAGCGTCGACGGCCGAATCCCGAGCGCGTCGGCCAACTCGGAGATCGTCATCGCATCCGAGTCGCGCACCTGCGCGACCGGCTCCGCACTGATAAACCGGACGGCCGCCTTGGCAGCGGCGAGATCCCGCCGCTCCCGATCGAGCCCGGCATGCGTCGCATCCAGCAACTCCAGCAATGTCACCTCGGGATCCGCATGCGCTGCTCGCATGATCCGTTTCGCCTCGACCGGCCCCGTCCCCGCCGCGAGCGCTCGATACGCTCGCGCCGACAACACATGCGACCGGTCATAAACCCGATACCCGGCGGCAGTGCGCCCGGCAGGCGGCAACACGCCGTCACGTTCGAGATTCCGCACCTGCTGTACGGAATACCCCGCCAGCCGCCCCACCTCGGCAGTACGCAACACCCCCGAGTGGAGACCTGCCACGCAGTCACCTGCCCATTCTCGGCGAAACCCTCCACAAGCACATGAATGTAACGCTAGAACCCATGACCATCGACGAACTCATCACCCTCCTGGATTCCCTACCCGGCACCCTGCGCCTGTCACCCGCCCCCGGCGACCCCGCCTACCCCGAAATCTCCTGGGGCGACTCCTTCGTCTACTACGCCCCCAACGCCGAAATCCCCACCGCAACCCAACCCTTCGCAACCATCGTCACCAAGGACTACCCCGACGACAATTCCTCGAACCTGAACCGCCCCAACACCTTCCGCCTCAACATCCACGCGGGCAAAGACGCCTTCACTACCCACCTCGGCTACCCACCACGTGAGTCATCCGCCCACCCCACCGACCCGAGCGCCCTCGACACCCTCATCCCACACCCCACCTACGCGGGCGCGGGCTGGCTCGCGGTCCTCAACCCCGGCCCCCGAACCGAACCCGTGATCGACGAACTGCTGCGAACGGCATACGACCGAGCCCGCGCCCGATACGCCCGGAATCGCTGATCTGCGCACGGGCGAGTTCGTGTGCACCCCAGTTGTTTTCGTCGCCAGTGCCGCGTTGATCGTGGTGTGGCACGGTGGGCCCATGGAGAATGATTCGAGATCTGACGCTCAGGCGTTCGCAGCGAAGGCGCATGGCGGGCAGTTGTATGGGGTGCGGCCGTATACCTATCACCTGGCTGCTGTCGGGGCGGTGCTGCGTGAATTCGGGGTCACTGATCCGGAGTTCGGGGCGGCGGCGTGGCTGCATGACGTGGTGGAGGATACCGGGGTCGGGATCGAGGAGGTCGAAGCCGAATTCGGGGTGCGGGTGGCGGGGTTGGTGTGGGCGGTTACGGGGGTGGGGGAGACGCGTAAGGAGCGGAATGTCAACGCTTACGGGAAGATTCGGGCTACGCCGGAGGCGGTGAAGCTGAAGTTGGCTGATCGGATTTCTAATGTGCGGGCGTCGGTCGCGAGTGAGCCGCGGTTGTTGGAGATGTACAGCGGTGAGTACGCCGGATTCCGGGAGCAGTTGCATGGACTGCTCGCGGAGGATCCGGTGGTGCGGGAGATGTGGGCGCGGTTGGACGAATTGCTCGGCTGGACAGACTGATTCGAGTCGAGCGTGACCGGGCGATCCCGTAGGGCTCAGGTGTTCAGCAGGGTGGGGATCGGGAGGGTGTTGGCCCAGTCGCGGGCCATGTCCTTGGGGCGGATATCGGTTGAGGAGTCGTGGCGGGCGTGCTCGCCGATCTGGATCGCGCCCAGGGCGGTGAGCTTTTCGGCGGCTATTTCGCCGCCGCGGTTGAAGGTGTCGCCGTAGATGATGTCGCCGAGGCCGAAGACGGCGAAGCGCAGGCCGGTCAGATCGGGGACGGTGGCGTCGAGGGTGTTGAAGAAGGGTTCGGCGCCGGTGGGGAGTTCACCGTCGCCGTAGGTGGAGCAGACGATGATGTGGAAGTCGGCGACGTCGAGATCGGCCGGGTCGAAATCGGTCATATCGTAGACCGAGACGTCATGGGCGGTGAGTTCATCCGCGATGGCTTCCGCGGCGTTCTCGGCCGTGCCCATTTCGGATCCGAACAGAATGACTACGCGCACGCAAAGACTCCCTTCAAGGTATGTAAGCCAAGCCTAACCTACATTGAAGGGCGGGAGGGTTGTCAGCAACCCGGCTGCATCGGGAAGCACGGGGGAGCGATGGTGGTCTTGGGGATGGTCGGGTCGGTGGTCGTGGTCGCGCCGCCGCTGCTGCTCGACGGGCGATGCACCGCGGAGGTCTGCTGGCCGGGGGCGGGCTTCTCATCGGTGTGGGTGGTGCGGCCGGTGCACATGGCGGCCACCGCCAGCACCAGCACCACCAGAATCAGCCCGAGCAACACCGGAAGATCCTTGCGGCGGCGCGGACGCTGCGCCATCTGACCCTGGTTCTGCTGATTCGGCCAGAGCGGGAAGCCGGGGGCCGCCGGTTGCGAGGGTGCGGCGGAATAGCTTGCCTGCGGATGGGATTCGACCGGGGGCGGGCCCTGCTGAACCTGTTGCTGACGCGGCGGTGGATTGCCTTGCGGGCCGACGGGCTGCGGCGGCCGGGGCTGTTGCGGCGGCGGACCCTGCGGTGCGCCCTGCGGGACATTGGGGCGCGGTTCGTGGGGTTCGGAGGATCCCGTGACGGCACGATAGGCGGCCGCCGCCGCGGCGGCTCCCGCGACACCCGCGCCCGCCGCGGCGACCTTGCCCGCGCGCGAGGACCGCTGCGCGGGTTCGGCGGCTCCCGGACCGCTCGGCGCACCGGATTCGCCACTCGCACCGGCTGTTCCGGCGGCCGCCGCACCCGCCGCCGCGCCCGCCGCCGCGCCCGCGCCCGCCGCCGCACCGCGCCCGCCCGGCTGGTCGGCCGGACCGCCTTCGCGGGCCCCTGATCCGGAAGTGCCGGAGCCGCTGACCGATTGGATGCCGGACGCTCCGGCGACGCGCTTCGGCAGTGCCGCCGGGGCCTCGGTCTGCACCGGCACCGAGGGCACCACGACCGTCGGCGCGGCCGACATCGGCAGCGCCGAACTGCGCGCTGATTCCGGCGGCGGGAAACCCTCCGATACGAGATCGGAATACGTTGCGGCGGCGGCGAATCCGAGCGCCCCGAGCGCCTGGCCGACCTGCGCGGCATCCCAGGACGGCGTCGCGCCCTCGGCGATCGTGGTGAAGTAGCTGCGCAGCGACGACGGCCCGTCCCCGATGAGGACGTCGATACCCGGTGGGAGCGTCCCCTTTTCGAGCTTCACCCGGCTGCCCAGCTGCGGCACCAGCAGCACGAGGCCGCTGACCGGAACGTTCTCCCGTCCGGGCGCGGAACGGAGCTGACGGGCCAGATCCATCGTCTGCCGCCGGACCCGTTCGAGCGGATCGGCGTCACCGTCGATGGGCGCGGGTTTGCCGTCGATCGTCCAGGGCTCGCCCTCGGCGCAGGTGAGTGTTCCGGTGACGCGTTCGGCGAAGGCGTGCACGCCCAGCACCACACTGGTCTGCGGCGTCCACACCACGATATCGGCGTCCTGGCATTGCACGATCGCGATTCCGGGTACCGCGTGCGGACCGCTCCAGGATTTGAGCCAGTTCACCACGGTGCGTTCGGTGCCCGACAGCCGCGACGGGTCGTCGTTGCGGACCTTCACCAACATCCAAGACCACCTCTGACCGATGCCTTCACCTGCCGGCCGCCCGAACGGTCGCCGCGACTACCTTACGGTGTTCCGCCAGGGGGTCGCGATGAATCGTCTTGCGCGGCAGCAAGATCATTCTGCACGGTTCCCGATGTTGTCGCTCCCGGGGCGGCCTACCGGCTGGTTCCGGACCAATCCGACCAACCGCCCGGGATGTCCCCGGCACGGCTCACCGGTTCAGCGTCGCGACATAACCATCGGGCCGAATCAGCACCCGCGCACCCTCGGAAACGCCGTATGCGCGGTAGGCGTGACCATCCGGATCGACCAGCTCCACGCCGGTATCGGCGCGGGCGGATGAAAGCCCGGACCGATTTCCGGGGACGATAGCCCGCGTGTCCGGCGCGGCCTCGCCGTGATCGGGCCGCGTCACGACCACGGTCCGCGCCCGAATGCCGAACGCCTCGAGCGCGCCGGTCTCGGCCGTGCTCGCACCCCCGTCCGCCGCATCCGAGTTCGCCTCGTGTGTGCCACTGCCGAACATCAGCAGCGTCGCGTGTGGTCCCCGGAAGACCTCGAACAGACTGATCGCACGCCCGTCCGTATCGATCAGCGGCGCGTCCGGCGCGCGATCCCCGGCGACGAGATCGGCCCGGACCAGACCTCCGGAGTCATTGCCCGCGACGACATCCCGATAACTGATATCGAGCTGCTGTGTGCCCTCGCGGTCCATGGCATCGGGATCGCCCTGCACGGTCTTCTCCAGCAGTGCCGCGCTCAAACCCAGCACCCGCGCCGCCACCGAACGCCGCTCGGTCTCATAGGAATCCAGCAGCGCATCGGTTTCAGCCCCTGGATTGTGCAGTGCCGCAGCGAGTTTCCAGCCCAGATTGAACGCATCCTGGACACCGGTGTTGAGTCCCTGCCCGCCGGTCGGCGGGTGCACGTGCGCGGCATCACCCGCGATGAACACCCGGCCGATTCGGAAGCGTTCGGCCAGGCGGATATTCGGCCGCCACACGGTCGACCAGCTCAGCTCGGACAGCACCAGATCCGTGCGCCCGGACCGCGCTTCCAGCAGCTTCTGCAAGGCCGTCAGATCGGTATCCGAGTCCTGCTCCAGGGGTGCGCCGAACTGGAACTTGCGCCCGCCGGGCAGCGGCGTCATGGCGATGCCGTTCATCGGATTCGCCGCATCGGCGAACCAGTACCCGAACTCGTGATCGAGTGCGTCGGCCCGCACATCGCCGAGCAGCATGCGAATCGACTCATCGGTGGTGCCCTCGAACGCGATACCGAGCGCCTTGCGCACGGTGCTCTTCCCGCCGTCCGCACCCACCAGATAGTCCGCCCGCACGGTCTCGGTCACGCCGTCGTGCGCCAGCGTCACGGTCACCCCGCCGGCGTCGGCGGCGAAATCGACCACGCCCGTACCGAGTTCGACCCGCACCCCGAATTCGGCCAGCCGATCGCGCAGCAGTCCCTCGGTATCGGACTGCCCCAGCACCCACGGATTCGGATGCGGCACATCGGGAGTGGCCTCCCGGATCGGCGTCATGCGCCGCGCCATCACGAATTCCCCGCCCATGTGCACCCGCATCAGCGGCTGCGGCATTCCGGCCGCCAGCACCGCGTCCAGCACGCCCAGATCGTCGAAGACCTCGAGCGTGCGCGGCTGGATGCCGTCGCCGCGCGATCCGTCGAAGAAGGTTTCGGCGTGATCGACGATGCGGACCGCGACCCCGCGACGCGCCAGATCGATGGCGAGGGTGAGGCCGGTCGGACCGGCTCCGGCGATGAGTACCTGCGTTGACATCGCAACTCCAATTACTGAATCGAGATTCACTGAATGTGGATTCAGTATTGTGGGTGGTAGTTTCCGCTGTCAAGGAGGTGGTCGAAGAACATGGCAGGGCGACGTCAGGAACGGTCGACCGAGACCGAGCAGGCGCTCAAGGCGGCGGCGCGCCGCGTATTCGCCGAACGCGGATACCTCAACACCAAGATCACCGACATCACCGCGGCGGCCGGTCGCGCGGCGGGCTCGTTCTACAACCACTTCGCGAGCAAGGAAGAGCTACTTCAGTCCCTGCTGAAAGACCTTGCGGTGGAAGGGGATTCCTCGGCGGAGGCACCCGGGCACAAGTCGGACTTCACCGATCCCGAGGCGGTCCGGTACCACGTCGAGCAGTACTGGAACTTCGCCCGGCGCAATTGGCCGGTACTGCGCGCCATGAGTCAGGCGGCGCTGGTCAACGAACAATTCGCGCAGATGGTGGCCGGTTACGGCGCGGAACAGCGCGCCGATATCGCCGACCACCTGGACGGATTCCCCGCCGCCGGGCTGAAACTGCCCGGCAGCGTCGACGCCAGCCTCGCCATGATGTTCATGGCGACCACTGGCGTATTGCAGGCCATCGAGGAGGGTGGCCTGGAACTGACCGATGAACAGGCCGTCGATTCGCTGACCCTGTTCATCTATCGCGGTCTCACCGGCCGCGATATGCCCTGAGTCAGGGCAGCAGCACGACCGAACCGGTCGTCTTGCGTGCCTCCAGATCCCGATGCGCCTGCTCGGCATGGGCCAGCGGATAGCTCGCCCCCACCCGCACATTCAATGATCCGTCGGCGATGGCGTTCATGATATCGCCTGAGCGCCACAGCAATTCGGCGCGATCGCGGACGTAGTGCGCCAGCGTCGGCCGCGTCACGAACAGTGATCCGGCCGGATTGAGCCGTTGCAGATCGAACGGCGGCACCGGCCCGCTGGCCGCCCCGTACAGCGCCAGCATGCCGCGCACCCGCACCGAGGCCAGACTTGCCTCGAAGGTGCTCTTGCCGACGCCGTCATAGGCCGCCGCCACGCCCACCCCGGCTGTGAGTTCCCTTACCCGCGCGGCGATCTCGTCGTCATAGCGCAGCACCTCGGCCGCCCCCGCGTCCCGGGACAGCTTCTCCTTGTCATCGGTCGACACGGTGGTGATCACCCGCACCCCGCGATGGGCCAGCAACTGCGTCAGGATCAGCCCGACACCGCCCGCCCCGGCGTGCACCAGCACGGTCTCATCCGGCTCCGGCTTGTAGATCGACTCGATGAGATAGTGCGCCGTCATCCCCTGCAACAGCGCCGACGCCGCGACCGGCGCGGACACCCCCGCGGGCACGGGAACCGCGAATTCGGCTGACACCAGCACCTTTTCGGCATAGCTGCCCGGAGCGGTCGCCCACGCCACCCGATCCCCGACCTGGAAATCACTCACGCCCGCCCCGAGCGCGGTCACCACACCCGTGCCCTCGGCCCCAGGAATGTAGGGCAGCGGCGTGGGATAGAACCCGGTCCGGATATAGGTGTCGATGAAGTTCACACCGATCGCCTCGGTCTCCACCAGCAGCTGTCCCGGCCCGGCCTGCGGGTCCGGAACCTCGGTGAGCCGCAGTACTTCGGGACCGCCGTTTTCGGAAACCTGAATGGCGCGCATGAACCGTTTCTACACCCGCGCCACTGTGAGCTGTACGGCGGCTCATCGACTCCGTTTTACCGATGGGTAAACTCCTGGGCATGAGCGCTACCACTGCCGAGGCACCCGCCAAGCTGTCGCCGTCCGTCGTGGATTCCGTCAAGGGATTCCTGGCTGAGCACGGTGGTTCCGCCACCGCGGTGCTGCAGCCCATCGGCCGCGTCGGCGTCCGCGTCACCCTGGTCGGCGCGGACGGCGTGCTCGGCGATCGGGTAGTGGGCGATCTCGAGACCGCCAAGACCCTCGTCGCCACCGTCGACGGGCTCACCGAGGCCGATGAGTGGAACCGCGAGCTGGTTTCCATCGTCACCCCGGCCAAGGGCCACTGGGCCAAGATGGCGGGCTGGGTCGCCAAGCAGAAGCGATTCCCCAAGGCGCGCAACGAGAAGTAGGTCAATGAGCCCGCAATCCGCGGGGGACGTACGCACCCAGAGGACGATGTGTCGGTCCGAGTGACGAAACAGGCGCAGCTGCGCTCCGCGCTGACGACGCTGTGCGCGCAGTTGCGTCCCGGTGAGATGCTGCCCAGCGAACGCCAGCTCTGCGATGACTACCGGGTCAGCCGCATGACGGTGCGAGAAGTGCTGGGGCAGCTCGAAACCGAGGGCGTCATTACCCGCATCCCGGGTAAGGGGACCTTCGTCGCCGAGCGGGTCGCGCGCTCACGCCTGCATATGGCGTCCTTCAGTGACGACATGCGCAGGCTCGGTCGCACGCCGAGCACCGTGGTGCTGCACACCGAATACGCTGTGCCACCGCCGGCTTCGATCAACGCGCTCGCGATCGGGGCCAGCGAGAAGGCTTTTCACCTGGTGCGGCTCCGATTGGCCGACGGGCTGCCGATTTCCATCGATGACGGCTGGTACCGGGCCGATCTGCTGCCCGGCCTGCTCGATCACGATCTGACGCAATCGCTGTATTCGCTGCTGGAGAAGCAGTACGACTGCCCGATCGATCGCGCCGATCAGACGGTGCGCGCGGTCGCGGCCGATGAGCGCGGCGCGGGCTGGCTCGGCACCGATGTGGGTTCACCGCTGCTGGCGTTCGATCGCATGTCCTACTCGCGGGACCGCTGTATCGAGCACGCGCATTCCTGGTACCGCGCGGACCGCTATCAGGTCTACATGACCGTCTCCGCGGCCGACTAGTACACCAATGCGACTGAGCCCCAGCCTGATTCAGGCCGGGGCTCAGTTCATGTCCGCCGCTGGTTCAGATGGCGAAAAGCTTATCGCCCACGGCGACCGCGCCGGTGACGGCGTCCTGCGCCGATCCGGGCGCGGTATCCATCACCACGACCGGCACCGCGGCGCTGAGCCCCAGTCGTCGAACGGCATTCGGCGAGAAGATAACCAGCGGTTCGCCCACCTCGATGCGCTCACCCTCGACGGCCTTGACCTCGAACAGATCGGGCTTGCCGACGGTATCGATGCCCACGTGCAGCAGCACCCCGAGACCGTCATCGGAGACGATGACCGCGGCATGCGGATGCAGCTTCACGATCGAGCCGGAGATGGGCGCGACGACCGTGATCGGCTCATCGGTATCGGGCGGTTCGATGGCGACGCCGGAGCCGACCATCTCCGCCGAGAACACCGGATCCGGGACTTCGGACAGCGGGATGGCGGTGCCCGGCAGGGGCGCGAGAATCTGCGTGCTCATGGCGATCAGAGCAGATCGTTGATGTCTTCGGCCAGGGCGTCGGCGGTCGGCCCGACCACGACCTGCACGGCCGCGCCCGCCTTGACCACGCCGTGCGCGCCGGCGGCCTTGAGGTCCTTCTCGTTCACCAGTGAAGCGTCCTTGACCTCGACGCGAAGCCGGGTGATACACCCCTCGACCTCGACGATATTGCCGGTACCGCCGAGACCGGCGACGATTTGATCGACTTTCGACATCTTTCCTCCGTGCGTGTCGAGTGGACAAAGCTGGTTATAACCAGTTTACTGTGGTTATAACCAGTCACCATACCTCCGGGTGACCCTATTCACAGACTGAGGACCACCGCTATGGCCGATGCCGCCCAGAGCGCGCGCAAGAAAATCGACCTGTCCGGACTGCAGAAGCTCGGCCGCAGCTTGATGCTGCCGATTGCCACGCTACCTGCCGCTGGCCTGTTGCTACGACTAGGACAGGACGACATGCTCGGCCGGTGGTCGGCGCTCAAAACCGTCGCCAACGTCCTCGCCGGAGCAGGCGGCGCGCTCATCGACAATCTGCCGCTGCTGTTCGCGGTCGGCATCGCCATCGGCTGGGCCAAGAAGGCCGACGGATCCACGGCCTTGGCCGCGGTCGTCGGATACCTGGCCCTGGGTGGCGTTTTCAAAGCCATGTCCCCGGTGGTGCTCGACGGCAAGGTCGACGCCAAGGGCGGACAGCTGATGATCAACTTCGGTGTCCTCGGGGGCATCGTCATCGGCATCACCGCGGCCATCCTCTGGACGCGCTTCCATCGCACCCAGCTGCCCGATTACCTCGGCTTCTTCTCCGGCCGCCGCATGGTCCCGATCCTGACCGCGTGCGCCGCCGTCGTCATCGGCGTGATCATGGCGTTCATCTACCCGGCCTTCAACTCCGGCCTGACCTGGCTCGGAAACACCGTGGCGGACAACGCCGTCGCCGGTGGCGGGGTGTTCGGCTTCGCCAACCGCCTGCTGCTGCCGCTGGGCCTGCACCACATTCTGAACTCGGTCGTCTGGTTCGTGATCGGCGACTACAACGGCGTGCACGGCGATATCCCGCGCTTCCTGGCCGGTGACCCGAACGCCGGCACCTTCATGACCGGCTTCTTCCCGATCATGATGTTCGGCCTGCCCGCCGCCGCGCTCGCCATCTGGCGCAACGCGAAGCCGGAGAACCGCAAGATGATCGGCGGCATCATGCTGTCCACCGGTCTGACCGCGTTCGTCACCGGTATCACCGAACCGCTCGAATTCGCCTTCATCTTCGTGGCCTGGCCGCTGCTGCTCATCCACGCGATCTTCACCGGTTCCGCACTGGCGCTGACCAATTGGCTCGGCATCCACGACGGGTTCACCTTCTCCGCGGGCGCCATCGACTATCTGCTGAACTTCGGCAAGGCCACGCATCCGCTGCTGCTGATCCCCATCGGCCTGGGTTACGCGGTGCTGTACTACGTCACCTTCAGCTTCATCATTCGACGCTGGAACCTGCCCACCCCGGGTCGCGAACCCGACGAAGAAGAGATCGAGAAGGAGAACGTCGCGTAATGATCAATCGCACAGCTGTAGTCGCCTCGAAGACCGGTCTGCACGCCCGCCCGGCAGCCATGTTCGCCCAGGCCGCCGCCAAATCGCCCGCCCCGGTGACCATTTCGGCCGACGGTAAGGCTCCGGTCGCCGCCGGGAGCCTGCTCCAGGTGATGACCCTGGGCGTCAAACAGGGCGACGAGGTCATCCTCTACACCGAGGAAGGTAACGAGGACACCCTGGACCAGCTGGTCAAGCTGCTGGAGACCGATCTTGACGCATGAGGTGCGCGGCGTCGCCGCCGCTCCCGGAATCGCCGTCGGACCGGTGAAGTGGCTGGCGTCCGCGCCGGTCACCAGCGCCTCCGACGCGCCCGGCAGTGATGTCGACGCCGAAATCTCCCGTGCCGAAGCGGCTTTCGAGGCGGTGGCGGCGCGGTATTCGGCGCAGGCCCTGGACGCCAAGGGCCCGGCCGCCGACATCCTGTTCATGACCTCGGCGCTGGCGGCCGATCCGGCACTGCTGGATCAGGTGCGCGCGGGCATTCGCGCGGGCGGTCCCACCGCGCATTCGGTCACCGAGGCCGTGCGGCATTTCGCCGATCAGCTGACCGCGCTCGGCGGGATGATGGCCGAGCGCGCGTCCGATCTGCGTGATGTGGGCCAGCGCGTGGTCGCCGAACTGCTCGGTGTGGATCCGCCCGGAATCCCGGACAGCACAGAGCCTTTCGTGCTCGCCGCGCAGGATCTCGCGCCCGCCGATACCGCGACGCTGGATCCGGCCGTCGTGGTCGGATTGCTGACCGTCGCGGGCGGACCCACCTCGCACACCGCGATTCTGGCCAAGGCCCTGGGGATTCCGGCCGTGGTCGCCGCTCCCGGCGCGGCCGAGATCGCCGAGAACACCGTCGTCGTGGTCGACGGGACGACCGGTGTGGTCGAGCTCGAACCGGATGCGGCGCGTCGCGAGGAAGTGGCTGCCGTGCGCGCACGGCAGGCAGACGCGCCCACCGGTCCCGGCCGCACCGCCGACGGGCACGCGGTTCCGCTGCTCGCGAATGTGGGCAGCGTGGCCGACGCCGAGCTCGCGGTGGAACTCGGCGCGGAGGGCGTGGGCCTGTTCCGCACCGAATTCCTGTTCCTGGGCAGGCAATCCGCGCCGACGGTGGCCGAGCAGACCGAGCAATACGCGGATATCTTCCGCGCCCTGGGCGACCGGCCGATCACCGTGCGCACCCTGGACGCGGGCTCGGACAAGCCGCTGCCCTTCCTCAACCTGCCGGATGAGGAGAACCCCGCGCTGGGCGTGCGCGGGCTGCGGTTGAGCAGCGTCGATGAGGGGACGCTGCTCGATCAGCTCACCGCGATCGAGGCCGCGCGCGCGGCCACCGGGGCTACCGTGAACGTCATGGCACCGATGGTCGGCACGGTCGAGGAAGCGAACTACTTCGCCACCCGCGCGCGCGAGGCCGGGGTGCGCTCACCCGGCGTGATGATCGAGATCCCGGCCGCCGCCATCCGCTCGGAACACCTTGGCGCGGAAGTGGATTTCTTCTCCATCGGCACCAATGACCTGTCCCAGTACCTGTTCGGCGCGGACCGCATGTCCTCCACGCTGGCCGCGCTGCACAATCCGTGGCAGCCCGCGCTCGCCGCGACCATCGCCATGGTCATCGCCGGGGCGGGCAAGAACGATGTGAAGGTCGGCGTCTGCGGCGAATCGGCCTCCAATCCCGAATTCGCCTGCGTCCTGGTCGGTCTCGGCGTCGATACGCTGTCCATGGCACCGCGCTCGCTGGCCGGTGTGCGGGCTCAGCTCGCGGCGGTCACGCTGGAGCAATGCCGGGCCGCCGCGGCAGCGGTGCTGGCCGCGCGCACCGCCGACGACGCGGTCCAGGCCGCGCGATCCGCACTGGGACAGGCGAAATGACCGCGGGATTGCTCCGCATGACGCCGCGATCGAGGGCGATAGCGCGTTGAGGACGACACTGCGCGGCCGGGTCGTCACCCTCACCGAGGCGGGCGAACTCGCCGACGGTGTGGTGTCGTTCGACGGACCGCTGCTCGACTATGTGGGCCCGGCAACGGGATTCGCCGGTGAGCTCCCCGAGAGCGCGGGGGAGTCGCCGGTGATCCTGCCCGGGCTGATCGATGTGCACTGTCATGGCGGCGGCGGATTCGGCTTTCCGGAAACCGATTCCGACGGTGTCGCGGTGGCGGCGGACTTCCACCGCCGCCACGGCACCACCACGCTGATCGCCTCGCTGGTCTCGGCCACCGAGGCCGAACTGCGTGAGCGCATCGACGTGCTCGGCAAGGCCATCGATGCCGGACTGCTCGCGGGCATTCACCTCGAAGGCCCGTTCATCAGCGAACATCGCAGGGGCGCACACAATCCCGACCGGATCATCGACGGTGATCCGGCGATGCTGGCACGGCTCATCGACTATGCGAGCGGCCGCATTGTCTCGGTCACCATCGCCCCGGAGACCGCGCATTTCGACGCCCTGGCCGATGTGCTCGCGGACGCGAACGTGATTCTGTCCCTGGGGCATACGGTCGCCGATTACGAGCACTCCGTGCATGCCATGCGGCGTGGCAGGCGGGTGTCCATCACCCACCTGTTCAACGCCATGCCCGAACTCGCGCACCGCGACGCGAACTTCCTCACCGCCGCCATGGCGGCCGCCGGTCGCGGCGATGTGGTGGCCGAAGTCATCGGCGACGGTGTGCATTTGGCCGACGGCACCGTGCGCATGGTGTTCGACACCATCGGCCCGGACAATCTCGCCCTCATCACCGATGCCATGGCCGCCGCCGGGGAACCCGACGGCCGCTATCACCTCGGCAGCCTCGATGTCGTGGTGAAGGACGGCGTATCGCGACTGTACGATCCGCACGGCGAAGGCGCCATCGCGGGCGGCACCGCCTGCGCCGCGGATGTCCTGCGCCGCACCGTATTCCACGCCGGGGTCGATCTCACCGCCGCCGCGACGGCGGCCTGCGCGACCCCAGCCCGCCTGCTCGGACGCGCCGGTGAACTCGGCGTGCTCCGCCCCGGTATGCGAGCCGACCTGCTCGTCACCGATTCCCATCTGACCCCACTCACCGTGTACAAGGACGGAACCCAATGGAACTCGTGATCACCGATAACGCGGCCGAAGCCGGAGTACTGGCGGGCCGCATCATGGCCGACCACGTACGCCGCGGCGCCCGCGCCATCGGCCTGGCCACCGGCTCCTCCCCACTCGGCGCGTATCAGGAACTCATTCGCCAATATCGGGCCGGTGAGGTGAGTTTCGCGGGCGTGCAAGCCTTCCTGCTGGACGAGTACATCGGCCTGCCGCCGGGGCATCCGCAGTCCTACGCGCAATTCATTCGCGACGAGTTCACCGCGCACGTCGATTTCACCGACTCGAATGTGCACAGCCCCGACGGCAATGCCGCCGATATCCCCGCCGCCGCAGCCGATTACGAGCGCTCGATCGCCGAAACCGGACGCATCTCGGTGCAGATCCTCGGCATCGGCGCGAACGGCCACCTCGGTTTCAACGAGCCCGGCTCCTCCCTGCGCTCCCGCACCCGCGTCAAGACGCTCACGCCGAAGACCCGCGAGGACAACGCCCGCTTTTTCGAGGACGACCTCACCCAGGTCCCCACCCACGTCCTCACCCAGGGCCTCGGAACCATCAGCGACGCAGACCATCTGCTCATGATCGCCACCGGCGAAGGTAAGGCCGACGCGGTAGCCGCCGCCGTCGAAGGCCCCGTCTCGGCCTTTTGCCCCGCCTCGATCCTGCAAATGCACCCGCACGTCACGGTCATCGTCGACCCGGCCGCCGCCGCGAACCTGAAGGCCGTCGACTACTACCGCTTCGCGGTCGAGAACAAGCCCGGCTGGCAGAGCTTCTGATTCGAACCCCCGCGAACGCGGCCCGGTAAGCTCGTCCCTGTTCGATCTACCTGGGGGCGGGGATACCTTGAATAGCAGTCTGATCGGCAGATTCGGCCGTGCCTGCGTCGTAGCGCTGGTGCTGACGACGGCCATGGTGGGGTGCGGCCGGAACGGTGGGGATGAAACCCCTTCCTTCCCGGCGGAATTGGCGACCAAGATCGATGAGATCGCCGCCGCCAATATGGCGGCGGCCCTCATCCCGGGCATGATGGTGGCCGTGATCGACCCGCAGCGGGGCTCCTACGTGCACGCGTACGGGGTATCGGATCTCGCTACCGGTCGCCCCGCCACCGTGCACGATTCGGTGCGAATCGGCAGTGTCACAAAGACATTCACCGCCACCGCGATTCTGCGACTGGTGGACGAGGGCAAGCTCGGCCTCGATGATCGGCTCGGTCGCTACGTCGACAACATCCCGTACGGGGACACAATCACGCTCCGGGACCTGCTCGATATGCGCGCCGGTGTCTGTCCGCTCGATGGATTCGCCGCTCACGGCGAGCAGCTCTATTTGAAGACCCCGGCGGTCGAGTGGCGCGACGGTGACTATTTGCGTGCCATCGTCGACAACCCGGGCCGCGCGACACCACCGAATGTCCGTACCGTGTACTCGAATTCAAACTACTACCTGCTAGGTCTGGTGCTGGAGAAGGTATCGGGTAAACCGGTTCGGGACGTGCTCGGCAACCTCGCGGCCGACTATGGACTGCGCGAAACCCAATATCCCGCGGACACCACCATGTCCGATCCGGTGAGTCACGGATATTCCTATTTCGATGAGAACCCGACCGATGTCACCGCCCGCACCACGCCCGCGCTGTTCGGTGCGGCGGGATCCATGGTGTCGACCATTTCGGATCTGGCGGAGTACGCGGGCAAGCTGGGTCGTGGTGACCTACTGTGACCTGACACCTTCCGTGAGCGCGCCCGAGTGCAGGACACCGCCGCGGACGCGCAGCTGCCGTACGGGCTGGGATTGATGGTCACCGACGGCTGGCTGGGGCACAACGGCTCAGTGCCCGGCTACACCACCGAGATTCGCTACCTGCCGGAACGGAAACTCACCGTCGTTGTCGCGGTCAACCAGTACACGGTCTCCAGTATGTTCTGGATCCAGGCCCAGACGATCTGGGGTCAGATCGTGGCCGCGTTATATCCGGGTGCGCAGGGCGAAGGCGACAATGTGTGGAATATCCCCACCCCCGGGGTGCCCTCGGTCGATGAGCTGAACGCGCAGTTGCGACAGACCTTCGATCCCAATGTTCCGGTGGCGCAGCGTCCACTGCGGGTTCGGGGTGATGCGAAGGACCCGGATCTGACCACTCGGGTCGGGTCGTTCTTCACCAAGTTCCAGCTCGGTTTTCGGGTCGAGAAGGTGACCAGGAGCGGGTCGGCGCTCTATGCCACCGCCACATCGGACTTGCCGACTGGGAAATCCCGAATGGTCTTTCCGCTGATTGCGGACGACGGCCAGTGGAAGATCAACCGGTTGTGGGCCTGCACCTACGTGAAACTGGTGGGCGAGAGTTCGCCCGCATGCCCCTGACCGAATAGCCGCGCGTTTGCTTGACTAGCGCCGATGCTGCCGATGTGATGAGCGCATGACCCTGCGACGCGACTGGACCGAGATGCCCCCGGTGGCGGGCGCGTTCGTGATGGCTACCGGAATACTCTCGGTCGGACTGCATCTCACCGATTTCGAGGCGCTGTCCCGGATCGCACTCGCGGTGGCGGGCGTCGTCTGGGTGCTGTTGGCGGTGGACTTCGCCACCCGGCTGCTGTGGGATCGGTCGCGCTGGGAGACCGAATCCGATACGCCTCCCGCTCTCACCGCCGTCGCGGCGACCACGGTCGTTGGTACGCGAATCGCATTGCTGGGCTGGCATGTCGTGGCAGCGGGGCTGCTCGTGATCGCAGCGGTTGTATGGCCGGTACTGCTGGTTTCGGTGCTCCGGCACTGGAATCGGCGGATGCCGGGCGCGGCATTCCTGGTGTGCGTATCCACCCAGGGCCTCGCCGTCCTCGGCTCGACGCTCGCACTGGCGCATATCGCCGATTGGCTCATGCCCGCCGCGCTGGTGTTCTTCATCCTCGGACTGATCCTGTACGCGGCGGCATTCACGCACTTCGACTTCACCCAGATCTGGAAGGGCGCGGGGGATCAGTGGGTGGCGGCGGGCGCGGTGGCGATCTCGACGCTGGCCGCCACCAAACTCACCGCCTGGCCACACTGGACCGGCAACCCGCACAACACATTACGTGTGGTGACCGCGATCCTGCTCACCGTCACCCTGCTCGCCTACGCGGTGCTGTGCGTCGCCGAGATCGTGCACTACCGCCCGGGCTACGACATTCGCCGCTGGGCCACCGTCTTCCCGCTGGGCATGACCGCCGTCGCGACGCTGTCCACCGGCGCGGTACTCGAGGTCCCGTGGCTGCACGCGCTCGGAAAAGCCTTGTTGGCCTTCGCGATCGCCGTCTGGATCATGGTCGCCGTCGAATGGATGATCAGTACGCGTAAGGGCCGAATCGCCCCCACGCCACGAACACCGCCAGCGCGAACATCACCGCGTTGATCGGCAGCGCCACGTACTCCTTGCGGCGCACGTGCACGACCACCGCGAGCGCCATGATGAGGGCGATACCGCTCGCCGCGATCGGCGTGAGCACCGGAGCGATGCCGGTCCACGCGGGCAGGATCAGCCCGAGCCCGCCCAGGAATTCGGTAATCCCGATGAGCCGCAGGGTATTCGGGGAGACATCCTCCACCCACGGCATCTTCTCGTTCAGTTTCTCCTTGGACTGCGTACTCTTGGCCACGCCCGCGGCGGTGAACGCCAGCCCCAAGACGATCGCGACGATCCACAGCGCAACATTCATGGTGGTCAACCCTTTCGATCTTTCCCGCCCGGGAGAAGGCTAGGGCCGAAACCGCGTACCCGCGCGTCGGAAGACTCGCGCGTCCGCGATGCCGCCTCCCCGGCACCTGCTGAATAATGACCCGCATGGCCGAGCGCAAGGCAAGTCGGACCGCGGTATTGGTATGCCAGGGCCGCGCGGTGGCGGATGGGCGATTGGCGGTGGGGCGCTTCGCCGATCCGATCGCGCTGGAACTGCTCACCGAGAGTGAGCGGGAACTCGTGGCGACCGTGCGCGCGGGGGAGATGCCGAGCGCGCTCGGACCGCGTATGGAGTTCGAATTGGTTGCGGGCACTTCGGAAATCCTCGCCGCACGGACCGTCACCATTGATGACGCGGTGCGCGATCGCGGCAATCCGCAACTGGTGATTCTCGGTGCGGGGCTGGACGCGCGCGCCTGGCGGATGAAGGAGCTCGCGGACGCCACGGTGTTCGAGGTGGATCAGCCTGCCTCGCAACAGGAGAAGCGAGAACGGCTGGGGGAGCGGACCGCGGTGGCGGGTGCGGTGCACTTCGTGGCAGTGGATTTCGCCAAGGACTCGCTCGGTGCCGCGCTCGCCACCGCGGGGCATGATGCCGCCGTTCCGACCACCTGGATCTGGGAGGGTGTCGTTCCCTATCTCACCCCGGATCAGGTGGCGGCCACCGTCGCGATTGTCGGCGAGCACAGTGCGTCCGGCAGTCGGCTGATCGTCACCTATGCCACGCATTCGCGCCTGAATGCGTTCGGGCGCAGGGCGGTTCAGCGGCTGCTGACCCTGACCGGTCGCGACAACCCGATGGCCGATGAGCCCTTCCGATCCTCCTGGGGGCCGGAGAGCCTCGCAAAGCTGTTGGGTAAGAGCGGATTCGACGTCACCATGGACGTCGATCTGCTCACCGCGGCGCAGGGCCTGGATATGCCGATCGAGCGCACCCGCTTCCTGGGCAGCGGCAGAATCGCCGTGGCCGACGCGCGCTGAGCCGCGCCGACCCGACTCGGCTCAGGAGGTCATGACCTACCCGGCGAAGTTCGTCGGGCAGGCATCGAATCGCGCTGTCAGGCGGCCTGTGTCGCGGGTTCGGTGACCTCGGCGGTAACCGATTCCCGGGTGCGCATGGCGGCCCACAGCGCGGCGGTCGCGGCGACGCAGGCGGCCGCGCCACCGACGTGGATCGCCACCAACGCGGCGGGTACATCGGTGAAGTACTGCACCAGGCCGACCAGCGCCTGACTGCACACCAGCACCAGCAGCACGATCATGCGGGTACGGATCGCCTTGTTCATACCGATCGCGGCCAGCCCGCAGGCCAGGCCCACCAGCAGCGCCAGATAGGCGACCAGCAGCTCGGCGTGCAGATGCACCAGCGTCACGATTTCGACCTGGAGCCGCTCGACCGGCTTCTCGATGCTCTTGTCACCGGCGTGCGGTCCGGCGCCCGTGACGAGAGTGCCCGCGATCAGTGTTCCGGTCAGTGCGATCGCGCTCAGCCCGGTCAGCAGCCGGAGTGGCTTGGGAACCCGCACCGTCTCGATTCCGGCGTCCGGTTCGTTGATCTTGGCGTACAGCAACACCGACAGCCACACCATCAGCATCGATGCCAGCAGATGCAGCGACACCGTCCACCACAGCAGTCCGGTGCGCACGGTGATACCGCCGAGCACCGCCTGCAATACGGTGCCGCCCGGCATCAGCCAGGCGTACCCCTGCACCTCGCGCCGCCGCCGCGCCCGGGTGACCGCGATCACCACCGCGGCCGCGCACAATGTGACCGCGAAAGTCAGCATGCGATTACCGAACTCGACCGCCTGATGGATCGCGGGCACCTCGGCCACCGCGGTCGGCGTGAAGCTGCCGGGGAAGCACTGCGGCCAGGTGGGGCAGCCGAGCCCCGACGAGGTGACGCGAACAATGGCTCCGGTCACCGAGATTCCGGCCTGCGACAGGATCACCGCGAAGGCGATGATGCGCTGCGCCCGCAGGGACGGCATCGGGAACAGGTCGGCGAATCGCTGGAAGGCGCGAGATAGCACGGCAACGATGGTAGCCGGGTGGTGCGGGCGCTCCGCACCCGGCCTACTACAGCGTGTCGTGGAGGGAACGGCTCTGGTGACTTCCGGGTGTCAGTCGAAGCGGAAGAAGCGGGTGGCGAGCCAGCCGCTGACCGCGCTCCATGCAGCCAGGACGGCCAAGCCGTACCAGTCGATGCTGGTGCGCAGTGCCTGTTCGAGGCATTCCGACAGCGCGCCCGACGGGATGATCCGGGCGATCAGGCTGACCGCGTTCGGCAGATCATCGGACATGAAGACCAAGCTGGCGGTGCCGAGCATGACGAACCACAGGATATTGGCAAGCGCCAGTACGATTTCGGCCTTGAGGGTGCCGCCGAGCAGCAGCCCCAGCGCACCGAAAGCGACTGTGCCCAAGGCGATGACGACGGCGCCGAGCGCCAAACCGGCGAGCGACGGCCGCCACCCGAGCGCGAATCCGATGGCCCCCAGCAGGATCGACTGCAACACCACCACGATCAGCACGGCCGAGCATTTGCCCGCCACAATGCCCCAGCGGGGGAGTGGTGTCGCCCCAAGGCGTTTCAGCGCGCCGTAGCGGCGATCGAAGCCCACGGCGATGGCCTGACCGGTGAACGCGGTGGACATGACCGCCACCATCATCACCGCGGGCACGACGCGATCGACCCGATGTTCGCCCAGTCCGCTCATCGGCAGCAGCGTCAGGCCGATCAACAGCGTGATCGGAATGAACATCGTGAGCAGCAGTTGTTCCCCATTGCGCAGCAACAGGATCAGCTCCATACGCGTCTGCGCCATGAGCATCTTGGCGCGCGTGGTGGGCTGCGGCGCGGGGGCGAACGTCCCGGGTGCGAAGCGGTTGGTGGTCTCGGTCATCCGCGGATTTCCCGTCCGGTCAGTTCCAGGAAGACATCCTCCAGGCGACGCTGGTCGATGCGAATATCGGTGGGCAGCACATTGATTCGCGCGCACCAGGCGGTCACGGTGGCCAGCACCTGCGGGGTGATATCACCGTGCAGCTGATAGGAGCCCGGACTGGATTCCTTGGGCGTGAAGCCTTCCGGCAGCGCCTGGGCCAGCAGTTCGAGGTCCAGATTCGGCGGGGCGGTGAAGGCCAGACGGCCCTCGGCCCCGTGCGAGGTGACCTCGGTGGGCGTGCCCTGGGCGACGATGCGGCCGTGATCGATGATGACCAGCTGATCGGCGAGCTGTTCGGCCTCATCCATGAGGTGGGTGGTGAGCAGCACGCTCACCCCGTCGCGGCGCAGCGCGTCGATCAGCTCCCACACCAAATGCCTTGCCTGCGCGTCCAATCCGGCGGTCGGCTCATCGAGGAAGACGATTTCGGGCCGTCCGACCAGGGCGCAGGCCAGCGCCAGTCGCTGCTGCTGACCGCCTGATAGGCGGCGATACGGCGTGCGGCGCGCGTCCTGCAAACCGAGTGTCTTGAGCAGCCAGTTGGGATCGAGCGGATTCGCCGAATAGGAGGCGACCAGATCCAGCATCTCCCCGGCGCGCGAACCCGGATACGCCCCGCCGCCCTGCAACATCACCCCGATGCGCGGGCGCAGTTTGTCCGAATCGGCGATCGGATCGAGCCCGAGCACGCGCACGGTTCCGGCATCGGGGGCGACGAATCCCTCGCACATTTCCGTCGTGGTGGTCTTGCCCGCCCCATTGGGCCCGAGCAGCGCCAGCACCTGTGCGCGTTGCAGTTCGAAGCTGAGGCCGTCGACCGCGGTGGTATCGCCGAAGCGTTTGACGACGCCGTCGACTCTGACGGCGGGTTCGGAGGCTGCGGTCACGATGAGACACCGTAAGCCGTGGGTCGCTGTGACGGAGCCGACACCCCCGGCTGATTGCGCCACGGCAGCACATTCCGGGTCAGGAAAATGAACAGCACGCCCACGAGCACGGTGGCGATGGCGGATTCGACGATCTGGAAAACATAGAAGTCCGCACCGCGCGGCATGACGATCATGCTCACCACCACCGAGAGCACCACGGCGGGAACGCGGAACGCGGGCCGGTTCGCCCAGGCGGCGAGGGGAACGATCGCCCACAGCAGATACCAGGGCTGCACCACGGGGAACAGCAGTACCAGCGCGCCGAGGCCGACACCGAGCGCGCCGATGGGATTGAGACGTCCGGTCCAGGTGGCGACGAGCATGCGGATGATCACGAACCCGGCCACGATCTCGGCCATCGGGCGAATGAGATCGAGCAGTGCCGTGGTGTGATCGCCGAGACCGAGCAGCACGCCGCCGAATCCGGTGATGATGCTGACCGCGGTCGGCAGCGACAGATAGCTGCGCACGGTGCTGGCCTGATTCAGCGTGTACACCCAGCCGAATCCGAGCCCGCTGAAACCACTGACGAAAGCCGTTGTGGCAATGGCGAGCGCGCCCAATATGGCACCGGCCAGCAGCACCGATCGAATGCCATTGTCCCAGCGCCGGGCGAGCGCCATTCCGACGAAACCGAGCGCGACGATCGAGGTGATTTTGATCGATGACGACAGCGTGATGACGACCGCACCGAATATCAGCGTGGCCCAGGCATTCCTGTCGAATACCGGCGAATCCTCAATGGCCCGCAGGCAGAATTCCAATCCGGCCAGCATGAGCCCCAGCATGATCGCGTCATTGTGCACGCCACCGACCAGGTGGAACAGCACCAGCGGATTGGCCGCGCCCAGCCACAGCGCGCTGACCGGGGCGACTCCGCAGCGCCGGGCCAGCCGGGGCAGCGCCCATACGATCAAGGCCACGCCCGCGAGCGCCAGCAGCCGGTGCATCCAAACCCCGGCGATGATATTGCTGCCGGTCAATTCCGCGATACCGCGACCCATCCACAGGAACAGCGGCCCATAGGGCGCGGGGGTCTCGCGCCAGATATTCGGCACATTATTGGTCAGCACATTGCTGAGCCCGAGCCCGTCGACCGGACCCACCTGATAGGGATCCAATCCTCGCGCCGCGATTTCACTCTGTGCCAGATACGAATACACGTCATTGCTGAACATGGGCGGCGCGACACTGAGTGGAATGATCCACAGCAGCAATGTTCGATCCATCTGCGATCGCGTGAGCCGATGCCGCGGATTGCCGCCCCAGCCGCCCACCGCGAACCGCCCGAGCAGCAGCCACGCCATCACCACCAGCGTCGCGCCGATCATGCACATGGCCAGCGTCGAGGTGTGCGCTCGCGCGAAGAATCCCAGCACCCGCAGTCCGGAGGTCGGATTCTGATGTACCGGTTGCGCCCCCACGCCCAGCGCCGAAATCGCCATGGTGACCACCCCGGTCGCCCCCAGCAACCGGATCCGCATCAGCTGCAGCGTTTCTCGCCGATCGAGCCCCGGTACCTCGGACTCATTGGTGTGCAACACCGCGATCGTATGGTCGGACGGCCGCACGTCCAGGCCCAGCACCCGGCGACCCAGCTCCATTACCTTGCGCCCCGCGCCGTCCGCTACCGCCACGGTGGTCAAGCCTAGTAGGGCGGGTACCACCGGACTCTGATCGCCCGGCTGTGCCGAGTGGTGAACCCGCCCGCGGGGACGCGGTGCACGCCCGGAGCGGCGAGGGCGGTTGTCCCGCGGCCACCACCCGGCTGTCCTTCGAACCCTCGGAACCGGAATGCCGTGCGGTGGACCCGTCGGCGGAACCGAACAGTCGGCGGCGTATCCCACCGCCGGGCCCCGCGTGGTTCGGCACGGCGGGTGATGGCGCACGGCCTGCGAAAGTGCGCATCGTGCAAAACAATTGAGTGATCTGTGCCGGTTCGGATCGATTCGCGCTGCCGGTGTCGGACCTCGCTCATACGCTTGACGCATGGTTTCCGAGTCGAAGCGGCGGATCGAGGTGGCGGCGGCCGGGCTTTTGGCGCGGCACGGCTATCACGGGTTCGGGTTGAAGAAGCTGAGCGAGGCGGCCGGGTTGCCGTACGGGTCCATCTATCACCACTTTCCGGGTGGGAAGGAGGAGATCGCGGTATCGGCCATCGCGGGGACCGGACTGCTGGTGGGACGCATGATCCAGGACGCCCCGGCGGATGTGTTCAGCACGGCGGCAAGCCTGTTCGACTTCATGGCCGCGAAACTCGCTGTCTCGGAATGGACCGACGGTTGTCCGGTCGGAACTCCGGCGCTCGACGGCGGCAGCGATGTGGAGGCGGTGCGCACCGCGTGCGTTTCGGCATTCGATGCCATGGCAGCGGGTTTCGCGGAGCTGCTCACCGAAATGGGCCTGCCCGAGGCGGAATCGCATGAGCTGGCGACCACTGTCGTCGCGGCCTATGAGGGGGCGACCCTGCTGGCGCGGGTGCGGCGGTCGCAGGAGCCGCTGCATACGGTGTCGGCGGCCATGGCCCGGCTCATCCGCTTGAGCCTGGCGGAAATCGCTGTCGCGGAGCAGAACTCACCCTAGGTGGGGTTGTCTAGAACGATCGTTCTAGGGATGATCGAAGCATGCAGCGACTCATGCTCGACGGCCCCGGCGCACTGCGCTGGGAAGACTGCCCCGAACCCGTCCTCGATTCCCCGGATCAGGCGCTCGTCCGCCCGATCGCCCTGGCCACCTGCGATATCGACCCCGCCGTATTACAGGGCAGGTTCCCGTTGCCGGGGCCGTACGCCTTCGGTCATGAAGGCGTCGCGGAGGTGGTCGCCGTCGGCGATGACGTCCGCACCGTACGTCCCGGCGACACCGTGGTCGTCCCCTTCCAAATCTCCTGTGGCGCATGTCCCGCGTGCCTGCGCGGCCGCACCGGAAACTGCACCGCACACCCCCTCATGTCCACCTTCGGACTGGGTTCCATGGGTGGCCTGAACTGGGGTGGCCTCTGGGCGGATCTGGCGCTCATCCCGCACGCGGACGCCATGCTTGTACCCGTCCCGGCGGGCGTCGACCCGGCCGCCGTCGCAAGCGCCAGCGACAATATTCCGGACGGATTTCGTGCCGTCGCACCGCAATTGGCGGCGGATCCGGGCGTGGAAGTGCTGATTCTGGGTGGCCCCGCGGCTGCCTCCATCGGCCTCTACGCCACCGGTCTCGCGGTCGCGCTGGGCGCGTCCCGCACCGTCTACCTCGACACCGACCCCGAAAGACTCGCCATCGCAGCCAAATTCGGCGCGGAGGTCATCGAGGGTAAGCCCGATACCCGGGTCGGCCGCTTCCCCATCACGGTGGAGGCCGCCGGTGGTGCCAAGGCGCTCATCGCCGCCGTCAACGCCACCGCGAACGACGGCTGGTGCACGAGTGTCAGCGTGCAGGCCAAGGACGTCGCATTACCCATGCTGGCCATGTACTCCCGCTGCTGCACCTTCCATACCGGCCGCGCCCACGTCCGGCCTGCCGTCCCGCGGATCCTCGATCTGGTCGCGACCGGCCGTTTCGATCCCTCGATCGTCACCACGAGTGTCGTCCCGTGGTCCGATTCCATCGATGCCCTGCTGGAAGGACCCACCAAACTGGTCGCCGTCCGCGCCTGAACCGCTACGCCAGCCCGCTGATGCCATCACCCAGTGATTTCGCGCTGAGCAGTGCGAACAGCACCGCCATGATCACGTAGTGATTGCGCACCGTCCATTCCTTCCAGCGTTCGAGGGTGCCCGTCGCGGTCTCGCGTCGCACGAAGTGCAGGGATAGCGGCACCAGCACTCCGGCCGAGGCGATGGCGATGAAAATCAGTGCCGCGCCGACTCTTCCGGCGATATGCGCGGTGGATTCGGCCGTGGTCACCGCGCCCGCGGCGATCTGCGTGACGTTCTTGGGATTGGCCAGCGCCAGCACCACGCCCAGCGCCAGGCAGTTCCCGCCCCGGAACTGCTCGAGATGCGCCAGTCGCGCGGGCAGCATGCCCGCGTTCTCCGCCCGGGCCAGTCGCAATTGCCGCAGCGTCATGAGCGCCAGCAGCACGCCGAGAATGAGCCGGAACCACGCCACCCAGGTGCCGGGCTGCCCATTGTGTTCGGCTCCCGCCACGATTCCGATCGTCAGCAGCACTACGAAAAGCCCGCTGATCGCGAGCACCCAGCCGATCATGAAGGCCACCGCGTTCGAGCGCCCGCGCGGTGTGGCGATCAGCAGAATCACCGCTATCAGCGCGAGCGGGCTGATAGCTACGCCCACCGCATGGCTGAGGAACTGGCCGACCGCGTGTCCCATGGGGTGTCTCCTGTGGGTCGATCCGTCTGCTCAATCGGTCAGGTTTGAGAGTAGCCAGAAGATTGCCGAACTTTGCGCCGGTCGGACCGCGTGTGGATGGTGTGCAAAGGTTCACACCCCCGGCACCCCCAAAGTCAGGTGACCCTTACTGGAACGCGGGAAGTAATTCCGTCACACTGATGTTGTGAAAACAGTGGGTTTGCGGAACGCGAAGGCGGAAACCGGGCGCCAGCTGGGCGCCCGGCCTGCTGTTGTGCCCGCACCGGCCGGTGAAGGCCACACCCGCGAGGCCGTGATCAAGCTACTGCTGGAGGAGGGTCCGATCACCGCGACCGCCATCGGCAAACGGCTCGGCCTCAGCCCGGCGGGTGTCCGGCGGCATCTGGACGCGCTCATCGAATCGGGTGAGGCGCGGGCCGCGCGATCGGCGTCCTGGCAGCAGCAGGGGCGTGGTCGTCCGGCCAAGCAATACCAGTTGACGGCCACCGGTCGCGGCCGTTTGGGCCATGCCTACGATGACCTGGCCGGCGCCGCGATGCGCCAGCTGCGCGAGATCGGCGGGGATAAGGCCATCGTCGAATTCGCGCGCAAGCGGGTCGCCGCGATTGTCGCCGGTATCGGACAGTTGGAGCGGCATACGCCGGAGGCGACCACCGATAAGGCCGATGAGATCGCGGACGCGTTCTCCGAAGCCGGGTTCGCCGCCTCCACCCGGAAAGTCGGTGCGGGAGTACAGATCTGCCAGCACCACTGCCCGGTTTCGCATGTCGCCGAGGAATTTCCGGAATTGTGCGCCGCCGAGTTGGAGGCGTTCAAGGAAATCCTGGGTACCCATGTACAAAGACTGGCGACCATCGCCAATGGCGACTGCGCGTGCACCACGCATGTGCCGCTGATGCTTACCCCCAAAACAAAAGACGCAAAACCCCACGTTGCCCAGCCCGCAACGACTTCTACACACGACTCCGGAAGGAGTGCCGAATGACGACTACGACTGACCAGGTGCAGCCGCTGTCCCAAGAGGAGACCATTGCCTCCATTGGTACGTACGGGTACGGCTGGGCCGACAAGGATGTCGCCGGTGCCAGTGCCAAGCGCGGCCTCTCCGAGGAGGTCGTACGCGACATCTCGGCGAAGAAGAGCGAGCCCGAATGGATGCTCGACTTCCGCCTGAAGGCGCTGCGCATCTTCGAGAAGAAGCCCATGCCGAACTGGGGATCGGACCTGGACGGCATTCACTTCGACAACATCAAGTACTTCGTGCGCTCCTCGGAGAAGCAGGCTGCCACCTGGGAAGACCTGCCCGAGGACATCAAGAACACCTACGACAAGCTGGGCATCCCGGAGGCGGAGAAGCAGCGCCTGGTGTCCGGTGTCGCCGCGCAGTACGAGTCCGAGGTCGTCTACCACTCGATCCGCGAGGACCTCGAGAAGCAGGGCGTTATCTTCCTGGACACCGATACCGCGCTCAAGGAGCACCCGGAGCTGTTCCAGCAGTACTTCGGTTCGGTCATTCCCTCGGGTGACAACAAGTTCTCCGCGCTGAATTCGGCCACCTGGTCCGGCGGTTCGTTCATCTACGTGCCGAAGGGCGTGCACGTGGATATCCCGCTGCAGGCGTACTTCCGCATCAATACCGAGAACATGGGTCAGTTCGAGCGGACGCTGATCATCGTCGACGAGGATGCCTACGTGCATTACGTCGAGGGTTGTACCGCACCGATTTACAGCTCCGATTCGCTGCACTCCGCGGTTGTCGAGATCATCGTGAAGAAGGGTGGCCGCTGCCGGTACACCACCATTCAGAACTGGTCGAACAACGTCTACAACCTGGTCACCAAGCGGGCCAAGGCCGAGGCGGGCGCGACCATGGAATGGGTCGACGGCAATATCGGCTCCAAGGTCACCATGAAGTACCCGGCCGTGTGGATGACCGGTGAGCACGCCAAGGGCGAGGTGCTCTCCATCGCGTTCGCCGGTGCGGGTCAGCACCAGGACACCGGTGCCAAGATGCTGCACCTGGCGCCGCACACCTCCTCGAACATCATCTCCAAGTCGGTGGCGCGCGGCGGCGGTCGTGCCTCGTACCGCGGCCTGGTGCAGGTGAACAAGGGCGCGTACGGCTCGAAGTCGACCGTGAAGTGCGATGCGCTGCTGGTGGACAACATCTCTCGCTCGGACACCTACCCGTACGTCGATATCCGCGAGGACGACGTGACCATGGGTCATGAGGCGACCGTGTCGAAGGTGTCGGCCGATCAGCTGTTCTACCTGATGAGCCGCGGCCTCACCGAGGACGAGGCCATGGCGATGGTGGTGCGCGGCTTCGTGGAGCCGATCGCCAAGGAACTGCCGATGGAATACGCGCTCGAGCTCAACCGCCTGATCGAACTGCAAATGGAAGGAGCCGTCGGCTGATGACGGTCGAGAATGTAGCCGTTGCTGCCGAGGCTCGTCCTCCGGCGCTGAACAAGGGCGAAGTCTTCGCCTCGTTCGACGTGAACGCGTTCGAGGTGCCTTCGGCGCACGACGAGGCGTGGCGGTTCACCCCGCTGCGCCGCCTGCGCGGGCTGCACGACGGCACCGCCGTTCGTGACGGGCAGGCTGTCGTCGAGGTGAACTCCGTCGAGGGCGTCACCGTCGAGACCGTCGATCGCACCGACGCGCGCCTGGGCGTCGCCGGCACCCCGACCGATCGTGTTGCCGCACAGGCGTACTCGGGCTTCGAGCAGGCGACCATCGTGTCCGTCGGCGCGGAAACCGAAGTGGCCGAGGCGGTTACCGTCACGGTCACCGGTCCGGGCGAGGGCAAGACCGCCTACGGTCACACCCAGATTCGCCTGGGCAACTTCGCGCACGCCAATGTGGTCATCGACCAGCGCGGCAGCGGAACCTACGCGGAGAACGTGGAATTCGTGCTCGGCGACAGCGCCAAGCTGAATGTCATCGTCATCCAGGACTGGGCCGACGATGTCGTGCACGCCGTCGCGCATCACGCCAAGCTGGGTCGCGACGCCACCCTGCGCCATATCAATGTCACCCTCGGCGGCGATCTGGTGCGCCTGACCGCGACCGTGCGTTACGCCGGTCCGGGTGGCGATGCCGAAATGCTCGGCGTGTACTTCGCCGATGACGGCCAGCACTTCGAGCAGCGGCTGCTCATGGATCACTCCGAGCCGAACTGCAAGTCGAACGTGCTGTACAAGGGTGCGCTGCAGGGCGATCCGACCTCGAAGAAGCCCGATGCGCGCACGGTGTGGGTGGGCGATGTGCTCATTCGCGCGGCCGCCGAGGGCACCGAGACCTACGAGGCCAACCGCAACCTGGTGCTCACCGATGGCGCGCGCGCCGATTCGGTGCCGAACCTGGAGATCGAGACCGGCGAGATCGTCGGCGCCGGACATGCCTCGGCCACCGGGCGTTTCGATGATGAGCAGCTGTTCTACCTGCGCTCGCGCGGTATCCCGGAGGAGGTGGCGCGGCGACTTGTCGTGCGCGGCTTCTTCTTCGAGATCATCTCCAAGATCACGGTCCCCGAGGTCCGGGAGCGGCTCGAGGCGGCCATCGAGGCCGAACTCGCCGCCGTCGGCGTCTGATCACCCATACTTCCCATCCCGCAAAGGAATTCGAATTCGATGACCACCCTGGAAATCAAGGACCTGCACGTCGAGGTCGCCAACCCCGACGAGTCCGGCGAGCCCATCAAGATCCTCAAGGGCGTCAACCTGACCGTGCGCTCGGGTGAGACGCACGCGATCATGGGCCCCAACGGTTCGGGCAAGTCGACGCTGTCGTACGCCATCGCCGGTCACCCCAAGTACACGGTGACCTCCGGCTCGATCACCCTCGACGGTGAAGACGTGCTGGAGATGACGGTCGACGAGCGTGCCCGCGCGGGTCTGTTCCTGGCCATGCAGTACCCGGTCGAGGTTCCGGGCGTCTCGGTCTCGAACTTCCTGCGCACCGCCGCCACCGCCGTCCGCGGTGAGGCCCCCAAGCTGCGCACCTGGGTCAAGGAACTCAAGGAGTCCATGACCGAGCTGGAGATCGAGCCCAGCTTCGTCGAGCGCTCGGTCAACGAGGGCTTCTCCGGCGGTGAGAAGAAGCGCCAGGAGATCCTGCAGCTGGGTCTGCTCAAGCCGAAGATCGCCATCCTGGACGAGACCGACTCCGGCCTGGACGTCGACGCGCTGCGCATCGTCTCCGAGGGTGTCAACAAGTACAAGGAGCGGGAGAACGGCGGCATTCTGCTGATCACCCACTACACCCGCATCCTGCGCTACATCGAGCCCGATTTCGTGCACGTGTTCGTGAACGGCCGCATTGTCGCCGAGGGCGGCAAGGAGCTGGCCGAGGAACTCGACTCGAACGGTTACGTGCGCTTCACCTCCGCTGCTGCTGTTTAGGAGCCCCTGCTGATGACCACTACGGTGCCTGCTTTGGACGTCGCCCGCATCCGCGCCGACTTCCCGATCCTGAGCCGCACGGTGCGAGACGGTAAACCCCTGGTCTACTTGGACTCGGGCGCCACCTCGCAGCGGCCCACGGCGGTGCTGGACGCGGAACACACCTTCCTGACCCAGCACAATGCGGCGGTGCACCGTGGTGCGCATCAGCTGGCCGAAGAGGCCACGGACGCTTACGAAGACGCGCGTGCGGATATCGCCCGCTTCGTCGGTGTCGACGCGCGCGAGATCGTGTTCACCAAGAACGCGACCGAATCGCTGAACCTGGTGACCTACGCGTTCTCCGATTCCCGGTTCCCGTACCACGTGGGACCGGGTGACGAGATCGTGGTCACCGAGCTCGAACATCACGCGAATCTCGTTCCGTGGCAGGAACTCGCACGCCGCACGGGCGCGACACTCAAGTGGTACGGCATCACCGATGACGGGCGCATCGATCTCGATTCGCTCGAATTGTCGCCCGCCACCAAGGTCGTCGCGTTCACGCATCAGTCCAATGTGACCGGCGCGATCGCCGATGTGCCCGAAATGGTGCGTCGCGCAAAGGAAGTCGGCGCGCTCACGGTGCTCGACGCCTGCCAGTCGGTGCCGCATATGCCGGTGAACTTCCGCGAGCTCGGCGTGGACTTCGCCGCGTTCTCCGGTCACAAGATGCTCGGCCCGTCCGGTGTCGGTGTGCTGTACGGCCGCTACGCGCTGCTGGAAGAGACCCCGCCGTTCATCACCGGCGGCTCCATGATCGAGACCGTCACCATGGAGGCCACCACCTACGCGGCCCCGCCGCAGCGATTCGAGGCCGGTGTGCCGATGACCTCGCAGGTCGTCGGATTGGGTGCCGCGGTGCGGTATCTGGAAGCCATCGGTATGGATGCGGTTGCGGCGCACGAGCATTCGCTCGTAGCCGCCACGCTCGAGGGGCTCGCCAAGATTGACGGTGTTCGCATTGTCGGCCCGGCCGATACCCTGAATCGCGGTGGCGCAGTATCTTTCGTGGTGGACGGTATTCACGCCCACGATGTGGGCCAGATCCTCGATGACGCGGGCGTCGCGATCCGCGTCGGGCACCATTGCGCGTGGCCGCTCATGCGCCGCCTCGGCGTTCCGGCCACCGCCCGTGCCTCGTTCGCCGTCTACAACACCCTCGACGAGGTGGACGCGCTGCTGGCGGCGGTGCGGAAGGCTCAGAGCTTCTTCGGAGTTGCATAGATCATGCGCATGGAGCAGATGTACCAGGAAGTGATCCTGGACCACTACAAGCACCCGCACCACCGCGGCCTACGCGAGCCGTTCGGTGCGGAAGTGCATCACGTCAACCCGACCTGCGGTGACGAGATCACGCTGCGCGTACAGCTGGACGACAATGGCGATGTCACCGATGTGTCCTATGACGGCCAGGGCTGCTCGATCAGCCAGGCGTCCACCTCGGTGCTCACCGATCAGGTCATCGGCCTGCCGGTGCAGCAGGCGCTCAAGGTGGTCGACTCGTTCAACGAGATGATCTCCAGCCGCGGCACCCTCGAGGGTGATGAGGACATGATCGGCGACGGCATCGCCTTCGCGGGCGTGTCCAAGTACCCGGCGCGGGTGAAATGCGCGCTGCTGGGCTGGATGGCGTTCAAGGACGCGGTGGTGCAGATCGCCTCCGCCGAGGAGACCAAGCTGCCGATGTCGAACGGGGAGAAGAAGAACGATGAGTGAGACCACCGGAACTCCGGCCGACGGCTCGGTGAAGGACGCCGACGCCGTGGTCGAGACCACCGAAACCGTTGCGCCGCAGGAACTGAGCGCGGAGGACGCCGCATTCCTCGAGGACCTCGAAGAGGCCATGCGCGATGTCGTCGACCCCGAGCTCGGCATCAATGTGGTCGATCTGGGCCTGGTCTACGGTATGACCGTCACCGACGGCATCTGCAAACTGGATATGACCCTGACCTCCCCGGCCTGCCCGCTCACCGATGTGATCGAGGACCAGTCCCGCAATGCCCTGGTCCGCAGCGGCCTGGTCGAGGACCTCCAGATCAACTGGGTCTGGATGCCGCCGTGGGGCCCGGACAAGATCACCGACGACGGCCGCGAGCAGCTGCGCGCGCTCGGCTTCACCGTCTAGTCGGACAGCCTGTCATCACCCCCGCCGGAATCCGGTGGGGGTGATTTCGTGTGGTAGGCATACCGTATGCGGCTTGATGAGTGGATCGCCGGTGGCGGGCATATACAGCTTGGTGGGCATGACATCTTCTACCGGCAGGACGGTCCGGTGGATGGGCGGCCCGTGACGCTGGTGCACGGATTTCCGACCTCATCGCACGACTGGGCGCCGATCGTCCCGGCACTGGTCGAATCCGGTTGCCGGATAACGACTTTGGACCTGCTCGGGTTCGGGGCCAGTGCCAAGCCCGCGCGATACGACTATCGGCTCACCGAGCAGGCGTCGATCATCGAGGAGCTGTGGGAGCGGTTCGAGATCGACAAGACCGCGCTGGTCTCGCACGACTACGGCGTGTCGGTCGCTCAGGAACTGTTGCACCGCAACGCGAATCGCATTACCGCGGCGGCATTCCTCAATGGCGGTCTGTATCCGGACCTGCACCGGCCGATCCGGATACAACGGTTGCTCCACGGACCCGCGGGCGCGGTGCTGCAACATCTGTCGAGCGAGCCGATGTATCACCGGTCGCTGCACGAGGTATTCGGCCGACCGGTCAGCGATGAAGCCGTGCACGATATGTGGCTGTCCACCACTATGAACAACGGTAAGCGAGTACAGCACCGGCTGCTCCGCTATATCGACGAGCGGCGCACGCATTCCGACCGCTGGCGCACCGCCCTCGAGAGCTATCCGGGTCCGATCCAATTCATCTGGGGCCCAGCCGATCCCGTGAGCGGTGCGCATGTGCTGCCGCGGCTGCGCGAACGCCTCCCCGATGCGCGAGTCCTCGTCCTCGACGAGGATCCGGCGACCGGCCACTACCCCCAGGTCGAGAATCCCGCCCCGGTGGCGGCGGCCCTGGTCAGCTTTCTGCGCTGACTTCCGACTGTCGCAGCGGTGCGCCGACGTGATGCAGGTGCCGCAGCGCCTCGCGGTAGGACGAGACCAGCCCGGTCTCGTGGTACGCCACACCGATTTCGGCGCAGTAGTCGCGCACGATGAGCCGGGCATGCCGCAGATTCGGCGTCGGCATGCTCGGGAACAGGTGGTGCTCGATCTGATAGTTGAGTCCGCCCAGTGCGATATCTGTCAGCACACCACCGCGCACATTGCGTGAGGTGAGCACTTGGCGGCGGAGGTAGTCCGGCCGTTCGTCACCGGTCAGGGTCGGCATGCCCTTGTGGTTGGGGGCGAAGATGCATCCCATGTAGAGACCGAACAGGCCCTGATGCACCGCGATGAACGCGAGGCCCTTATCCGCGGGCAGCACCGCGAACACCGCTATCAGGTAGAGCGCGAAATGGGTGAACAGCAGCGCACCCTCCATGCGGCGATGTTTGACCGATCGATTTCCGAGCGCGCGGACGCCCGCCAGGTGCAGGTTCAACCCTTCGAGCAGCAGCAGCGGGAAGAACAGATACGCCTGCGCCCGCCCGACGATCCTGGCGATCCCGCGACTGGACCGCGCCTGCCGCTGCGACCAGACCAGAATGTCCGGTGCGACATCGGGATCGAGATCCTCGTGGTTCGGATTGGCGTGATGCCGGGTGTGCTTGTCCTGCCACCACCCGTACCCCAGGCCGATCCCGGCATTGCCGACAATCCGTCCCACCAGCTCGGTCGGCTTGCGCAGCCGGAAGACCTGGCGGTGCGCGACATCATGCATGACCAGCGCGACCTGCGCGAACGCCACCGCCATGAATCCGGCGACCAGCAGCGTCCACCACGAATCGCCGACGAGCAGGAACGTCGCCCATCCGCCGATGAACGCGAACCCGACGAGTCCGAAGCGGGCAACGTAGTAGGCGGGCCGCCGATCCATCAGTCCCGCATCGGAAATCCGGCGCAGTAGCCGGGCGTAATCACCGTCGGCACCGCGTCGCGATGTCCGTGAAGCTGACTCGGGAACCAAGCCGGATGTCGTCATGCCCCGAAGCTATCGGCGTATCTCTCGTTCGCCGTAACCCGTTGGTACGGCATGGAATAGCTCTCCGGAGTGATACCGGTGGGACTATCGTCCGGGATTCACGCCTCGATGCCGAGGCCCTCGGCCAGCACCGGCCAGCTCTTGATCAGCTGATCACGCCAGTACTGCCAGGCGTGTCCGCCGTCCGGGGGCAGATCGTACGTCACCGGAATTCCGAGCTGGAGGAGCCGATCGACCATATTGCGCGTGCAGTAGCCGGTCGCGGCCTCGGTCACGCCGTCCACGATCAGATGGTCCACCACATCCGCCCCGGTGCGGAATTCGTCGCTGAACCCATCGTAACCACCGGGAACACCGGTGCCGCTATAGAGATAGAGTCCCACACCGCGCAGCTTCTCGGCGTTCACGTACGGATCGTTCTCCGCCCACAGCGGATTGTCCGGCGCACCGTACATATTGTCGAGATTGCCGCCCGCGACGAATTCGACCACCACGCGCACGAATTCGTGCCCGATCGGATCGCTGATCTGCGGGCAGCCGCTGTAGGCCGCCACCGCGCGGAACAGTCCGGGTGCGGCGATGGCCAGGTTCAATACCGCGGTGGCGGACCCGGATACGCCCGCGATCGCATTGATCCCATTGGCGCCCAAGGCTTTATCGATCAGCGGTGGCAGTTCGGCGGTGAGAAAGGTCTTCCATTTGTTCACGCCCAGCACCGGATCGGGTGCGCGCCAGTCACCGTAGAAACTGGCGATCCCGCCGATGGGCTGGACGACGTTCACCTCCTTGGTCGCCAGGAAATCGAAGACCTCGGGCGCGCGATCCTGCCAGCTCTTACCGCCGTATCCGCCGGACGCGCCATTGAGCAGATACAGCGTCGGATGCGGCCGGGTCCGATCGGCGGGCCGCAGCACATCCACTCGAATCGGCTTGGCCATCGCCGCCGAATACACCTGGAATGACAGTTTGCGATCGTCGACGATGTGGACGCTCACGATCTCGGACTGCTCGGCCCGCGCCGCCACCGGTATGACCGCCGCCGGTATCGCAAAGCACGCGGCTACCAAGATGATTCGAATCCGATGCCGCATGCCGCCTCCGCTGAGAAAGCTCGCCGGTCCCGTCATCACGATCGTAGCCGCCGCGGTGTGCCGATCGAGGAATTCGCCCATCTCGGGGCCGTTCCGGGCTCGGGATCGGAATGAGGTGTTCGTCCTCCAGATCTCGGGGTGATATCGACCCCGGCGGCGGGCGGGCGGGTGCTGTTAGGGTGTGCGCGTCGCGCCGGAAGGGGAGCCTTGTCCTACATTGTCAGCCCGTATGCCGTTGACCTGGAAGGGATCCGGTTGGTCGGATCCTATGGCCAGGAGTTCGCGGATGCCGTGGTGCGGTCGACGCCGCAGCATGTGCTGGATCGGCTCGATGAGGCCGAGGAGCTCGGGCTCACCCCGCGCGATGTGATGCGGCAATTGCTGCTGGGCGAGCCGATGGAGCAGGATTTCGGGCCCACCTACGGGCATGCGCTCGAGGTGCTGTGCCACCACTCCGGCAAGCTGCTCGGCAATGCGCACTGGGCGGGTATGCGATTCCGGTACTTCGCCATGGTGGAGCAGGCGCTGGCCGATATCGGCGTCGAGTTCGATCCGGCGGAGCTGGTGCTCGGCGGTGCGCCCATCGATCTGCCGCCGATCGATGACTTCCCGAGCATCGGTTTCGTGGAGGGCTACCGCATCGATGCCATGGCGGACACGTTGAACGCCGTCGATCTGGAGCTGCTCACCGATGACTCGATCCGCGGCTCGGTGGCGGAAATGCGTGAATGGGCGCGCACCTGCCAGGCCGAGGGCACCGGCCTGGTGTGCTTCTACTACTGAATCGCGCCGGAATCAGGGACGTTTGGTCCAGAACAGTTTGTCGAGGTTCTTGCGGCGATCATCGGCCCAGTCCCACATGTAGTCGGCGATGCGCGTCGGATTGTCCAGGGTGGTGCTGAACATATGCCCGCCGTCGCGGTACTCCAGCAGGAATTCACCGGTCGGCTGCCGGTAGGTCTGGATGAAGGTGTCCGGATCATCCGGCTCCTGGACAATCAGAAAGGGTGTGCGGGCGACCGTCGTCAATTCCGGTATCCAGGAGTGTAATTGGCGCTGGGTGAGCACATTGAAATACCGCGCGCCGCCGACATTGACGCGGAAGTCCCGCATTTCCGGTCCGGCCAGACTGCCGTCGCGCGGATCGTAGAGCGCGAATTCGGTTCCGGCGATGAGTTCTTCGATCCATAGCAGCGCGCGCCAGGCCGCGTGATCGGGCACCGTCACCCGGACGCAATCGCCCACCGCGGCCAGCGTGATGCGCCCGTTCCAGACCGGGATCTCGGTATTCCAGCGCCACAGCCCGGCCAGTACCGGGCCCAGACTCACCGCCGGAATGCCGCCGCTGGCGGCTGCATACGCTTCGACCTCATCGGCGGAAGCAACGGAATCTGCCGGTAGTACGACGAATTCGCAACTCACCGCACCAAACTAGTGCACGGCGGCGACACACGCGGACCGTTGGCCGCAGTCGGCGAGCAACCGCGTCGCCGCACCGTAGGATGCGCGGGTGACCGGATACGACGACTTCGACGGGTTCGCCCACCTCGACACCTCCAGCCTGCACCCGCGCCAGCAGCAGATTCTCTGCACGATCCGCGATTGGGTACAGCGGCACGGGTATTCGCCCAGCACCCGCGAGATCGGTGACTCGGTCGGGCTCAAATCCGGTTCGTCGGTATCGAAGCATTTGAAGGCGCTCGAGGATCGCGGATTCCTCACCCGCAGCGAATCGGTCACCCGTCCGATGGATGTGCGGCTGTTCCTCAAGTCGGCCGCGCCGCAGCAGACCTCCGGCGATTCGGTTCCGGTGCCGGTGGTCGGCGATATCGCGGCGGGCACGCCGATCCTGGCCGAGGAGCACACCGATGACGTGCTGTCGCTGCCGCGCGAATTGGTCGGCCGCGGCACCGTCTTCGGACTGCGCGTGCGCGGTGATTCGATGATCGACGCGGCCATCTGCGATGGCGACATCGTGGTGATCCGCAAGGAGAGCGAGGCGCACTCCGGGGAAATCGTGGCGGCCATGATCGACGGTGAAGCCACCGTCAAGGTCTATCGCCGGCGTAACGGCCATGTCTATCTGGAGCCGCGCAACCCCGCCTACGACGTGATCGATGGTGACAAGGCAGTTGTGCTCGGCAAAGTCGTCTCGGTAATGCGCCGCGTTTGATTCCGTCCGGTAAGACCGGATTGGACAATATGGGGTCCCTCGACAAGGATTCGACCCGTTCCAATAATTCATCACGGGGAGTATCGAATGTCGTTGCTGCGCAAGGCCGGAATAGGCCTCGCCATCACCTCGATGGCCGCGATGGGCATCATGGCCGCCGGTCCCGCCAACGCGGCGGAAGACGCGCCGGGCTTCACGGCCGCTTCCGGTGATCTGTACGGCGCCCTGGCGCTGTCTCGGAGCACCGGAAATGTCGCATACGCGGTCAACTATGGCAGCTGGGGCGGTGCCGATGGCGCCGCCGTCAGCAAGTGCGGTGGCGGCGACTGTGAGGTCGTCGTGCACTTCGCCAACGCGTGCGGCGCTGTCGCACAGGGCGCCGACACCCGCTTCGGCTGGGCGTGGGCGGCCACCAAGGTAGACGCCGAGAAGGGCGCCATCGACGTGCTGGGCAACAGCGCGCCGAAGTTCCCGGACGTCGGTTCCGCATCGCCGCGCGGAGCCAAGGTGATTCTGTCGGCGTGCACCGATAACGCGCGTTGACACTGGCGAGTACGCGCTAGCGCACTCGCCGCCCGTGCGCCGTACCGGATTTCCGGTGCGGCGCACTTTTGTTTGCCAGGGCCCGTTTTCCAGCAAACCACCTGTCCGGCCGGAGATGATTTCGAGGTGGACGACATCACCTATGAGGACACCCGGTTCGCGATGCACGCGGCGGCGGAACTGCTCATCGCGGGTCCGCAGTATCGGCGGTTCGGCAGTATTCGCATGCGCATCGTGCTGGGTGGTTTCACCGGCGTGAAGTGGCCGGTGTCGGTGACCGGGCCCGATCTGGTCTGGCCGCAGGGCCGAATCCGATTACACGGCAGCTATACCGAACTCGCCATCGCCGCCGGGTTCGAGGCCGACGGCCCGCCCAACGGGTTGTATTGCGAAGGTACGGGTATGGACCCGGACGAGCCCTTCGCGGTGGACACCGAGGCGGCGGTGTCGGTGCACGACTGGTTCGCGGTGGGGGACACCGCATTACGGCGTTTCGCGGCCGAACAGCCGGTGCTGTGGCCGGAACACTTCGATCTGTCGGTCGCGGTGGGCGAGGTGAATTACGGTGTGTCGCCGGGGGATTGGGAGAATCCGCAGCCGTACGCCTATGTCGGCCCGTGGACGCGGCGGCACGGCGAATTCTGGAATGCACCGTTCGGCGCGAAACGCTCCCGGGCCGAGGCCGGCACGGTGGAGGCGTTGCTGGAATTCTTCCGGGAGGGCCGGGCCCGTGCCGCCGCCGACGCCTAGGGGAGCTAGCGGCCCACGCGCGGGCGGCCGCCCTCACCGGCGATGCGGCCCTTGCGAATGAGTTCGCGTTTGGTGCCCGGGGTCAGCGTGACCTGATCACTGTCACCGGCGGCGACGGTCTCCTCGAGCGGGACCGGATTCGGCCGCACGAACAGTGTGACGGTGGTGCCCTCGGTGAAGCCGTTGCGCTTCATCAATGACGCCGAGGCGGTGTTGTGAATTTCCACATCGGTGACGATCCGCCGCGCGCCGCCCTCGAAAAGGGTGTCGCAGCAGGCGGACATGAGCCGTCCGGCGATACCGCGGCCCTGCATATCCGGCGCGACCGCGATCCATTCCAGATAGCCCCAGTCATCGCGCAATTCGAATTCCATGGAACCCAGTACGAATCCCACCACCCGATCCGAATCCACCGCCACCCAGCAGGAGCGGCTGGGGCTGTCCATATGCTCGGCCACCGAGGTGAGCGACCAGGAGGTGTAGGGCTTGGTGGAGGTGTCGAAGACCTCGTAACCCAGATCCAGGACCTGGCGTAGATGTCCGAGTCCCATGGGGACGATGGCTATGGCGGGTTCCATACCCGACAGTTTGCCAGGTGGATGCGGTTCTCACCCGCCCGGTCTCACGCGCCCTTGCGGGTTTGCTTGGCGGGAGCCTTCTTCGCCGCGGTCTTCTTGGCGGGAGTTTTCTTGGCGGCGGTCGTGGCCTTGGTCGCCTTCGCGGCCTTGGCGGGGGCCGATGCGGCCTTCCCGGTGCTGCGCCCGGATGCCTCCAGACTGCGTTGCAGCGCCGCGACCAGGTCCACCACCTCGGCATCCATCTCGGGCGCGGCCTTCTCGGGCGCGCGGGTGACCTTGCCGCTACCGCTGGCTATGGCCTCGTCCAGCATCTTCTTCAATTCGATCTGGTACTCGTCCACGTACTGCGAGGGATCGAAATCGTCCGAGAGCGTATCCACCAGCGTCTCGGCCATCTGCAATTCCTGCGGTCGCGGCTCGGATACCCCGTCGAGTTTGTCGAACGCCACCGCGCGCACCTCATCGGGCCACAGCAGCGCCTGCAACACCAGCACCCCGTCGCGCACGCGCAGCGCCCCGAGTCGCGTCTTCTGCCGCAGGGTGAAATGCACCAGCGCCACGCGATCGGTGTGTTCGAGTGTTTTCGCCAGCAGCACATAGGCTTTGGGCGTGGTCGAATCCGGTTCCAGGAAGTAGCTCTTATCGAAGAGCATGGGATCGATCTGCTCGGCCGGCACGAATTGCAATACCGGAATCTCATGCTTCTCGGCGGCGGGGAGTTTGGCGAAATCCTCATCGGTGAGGATCACCCGATCTCCCTCGGGGGATTCGTACGCCTTGTCGATATCGGCATACTGCACGGGTTGCCCGTCCACCGTGCAGACCCGCTCGTATTTGATCCGCCCCCCGTCGGCGGCGTGTACCTGATGGAATTTGATGTCATGGTCTTCCGTGGCGGTATAGACCTTCACGGGGACGTTGACCAGCCCGAACGCGATGGAGCCCTTCCAAATGGACCGCATGGTCTGATCGTAGCCAATCTCGGAAGCAGGAGTGGTATGCGAACGCGAATTCTCTTCCCGATCGTGGCCGCCGTGATCGTGGCGGCCTGCGGTACGGCCTCCGATACCGGGAAAACGACGGCGGATACTCCCGGTGCGCTGATGGCGCAGAGCCCGCTGACCAATCTGGACCCGGCATTGTCGGCGGCCGTTTCCACGGCGACCTATATCCGGTATGAATCGACCTCTCCGGCCGGAAAGCCGATCGAGGTGTCGGGTGCGGTATTCCTGCCCAAGGGTGACGCGCCCGCCGGGGGCTGGCCGGTGATCGCCCTCGGGCATGGCACCTCCGGGGTGGTCAGCTCGTGCGCGCCGACCAATTCACCGAACCTGTTCGGTTCCGCGCCCGCGGTGGCGGCGATGCTGGCGGGGCACCGGGCGGTGGTGATGACCAACTATCAGGGGCTGGACGGACCGGGGGCCGCACCGTATGTGGACACCCCGTCGTCCGGATACGACATCTTGAACTCGGTGCGAGCGGCACGGTCGACCGGTGCGCCACTGGCGGGCGAGACCGTGCTTGTCGGGATCTCGCAGGGTGGACGGGCTGCTGAGTCGGCGTCGGAAACAGCGAAATCCTATGCGCCGGAACTGAATATCCGCGGCGTGGTGCTGTTGTCACCGGCTCTGGAGATCAAATTCGCGGATGCGATCCGGGCGGGCACGCTCAATGTTCCCGATCAGTATCTGATCCTGCCGTATCTGGTGGAGGCCGTGCGGTACCACTATCCGAACTACGACTACGACCGGGTGATTCACGGTGATCTGCTCGGTGCCGCACCGCGTTTGGAGGCGCAGTGCACCGGCGATATGACCCCGGCCGATCTCGCGCTGGCCGACGCGGCGACGCCCGCCGATGCCCGATTCGTGGATGATGCCGCCGCACAGGCCGTCGTGGATCTGGAGGGTCGCACCAATCTGCCGAAGGTGGCGAGCACAGTGCCCACCTATATCGCTCGCGGCGATGCGGACAAGCTGGTGAGTACCGAATGGTCGAACGCGGCTGTCGCGAAGATGTGCGCGCTGGGGACGCCGGTGCACGATGAGGTGGTCCCGGGTGGTCACGATGCGCCGGACCAGATTTCGGAGCGGTGGCTGGGATGGATCGATGACCTCTTCGCCGGCGCGTCCTTCACCTCGACCTGTCAGCGGTGATCGAGATCAGTCGACCGGGCGCGGGTTGGGCGGCCGCAGGGTCCAGCGGATGTGCGTGGTCTTCCACCGGTGCTCGGGTTCCTGTTTGACGCCCGGATCATTGTCCGGCGGTCCGAGGGGTATGCGGAGGTCGTCGATCGGCTGCGGTGCGCCAGCGGCGTTGGGACTGGCCTGATCGGCGGTGTGTTTGTGGATGATTTCGGCGGCTTCGCCTGTGGTGCCGAGGTTTTCGGTGGGCCGGTCGTTGTAGAAGTAGTCGTGGAAATCGGCGGGGACGGTCTTGCCGAGGATGCGCAGGGTGGCGTCCCAGCCGTGATCGGGACCGTTCCAGAGGTCGATGAGCGAGGTCGCCACCCGGCCCTCGACGGCATCGCCGAGATCCCAGCCGCGGGTATTCGCGTCATTGGTGAGATCGGCGGAAAAGCCCGAGCCCCAAACAAATCGGTAATCGCCGACGGCATGCATGGCGACCGCGTCGGCGAACCCCTCGGTGAACGCGCACGACGGTGACGAGGCGAGATTGATGTAGTGCGGACTGCAATTGGTGACATCGGCCCACCTGCGGTGCTGCCACAGCCATTGCAGGTTGTGGCCCGCCTCGTGCAGGGTCACATGCCTGGTGTTCGCGTCGTCCTGAGTGAGATACACGAATCCGGCCGTGGTGAAATAGGAACTGCCGGACTGCGCGGGCCAGACGAATGACATTGGTGTGCAGTGGGATTCGGGTAGCCAGCAGTCACCCGCGGCGGCCGGGCGCTGCCACCACAGCAGATTGACGGAGTCGAGCACCTTCCACGCCCCGGCCATCTCGTCCGGAACGGCCACCGCGCCGAGATCACGAGAACCGGTGACGGCGGGGGCCGCGACGGTGAAGGTGTACGGCGCTTCGGTATCCCCGGCCTGCGGCAGCACCTGCCACAGCCCCGAACTCTCGGCGATGAACATCAGATACAGATCCGCCCCGGCCGCATGTTCGGCGCAGGCGTGGAAATTTCCGCTCCCGTCGGTCATATCCGCGGCCAGCGGCCGGTCGAACAGTCCGGGCCGTGGTGTGTCGTACAGCGCCCAATTGGCATTGCGGGCCGGGGAAGTCACCTCGGGCAATTCCGTTCCGGCTTCGGCATCCGGCCGGGTGTAACTGAGATTCCCGCTCAGGCAGGCCGGTTCGCGCTGTGCGGCCGCGATACCGGGCCAGACGATCACCGTGCTCAACGCCATCGCCGCGACGAAGGCCGCCCGCCAGGTCCCGCCGCCGCTTCGCGTCATGAATCGCAATGAAATCGGACAATTCAGATTCGCTCCGCATCGACACGCCGAAGCTGCCGAACTGCGCCCGGGCGGGTTTCAGGAGTGCGCCTCGGCGGCTGCTTTGAGGTCCTTCAGCCAGGCTTCCAGCCCCGCGCCGAGGAAGGCGGTGGAGGTGGCGACGTCGGCCTCGACCTGGGAACCGCTCCAATTCTCCTCGGTGCGGACCAGGACGCTGTCGCCCTGCTGGGTGAAATTCCAGACGTGCACGCCATTGTCGATGCGCAGGCCGTCGCCGACCGCCGGACCGCTCCAGCGAATGCAGCTCTCAGGCTGGATCTGATGCACGGTCGAGGTGATGACCAGGGTGGTGGCCGGTGTGGTGGCGGAGGCGGGAACCGGTGTGCGCCACTGGAATTGCGAGCCGTCCCGAAGCTGCCCCTGATCGAGGCGCTTATTGCTCTCGACCGGCTGCTGCCATGCCGGCCAGTTCTCGACATCGGTCTGCAGCTTCCAGATGGTGCTCAGGGGCGCCTTGATCAGGGCTTCGGTGCGGTACTTGATCTGGGCCTTCTCATCGATTCCCGCACCGCCGCAGCTCAATCCGGCCGGGGCCGCGGCGGAGGTGGCAGGGCTCGAGGTGCTGCTGCTCGCGGCCGTGTCATCGGTGCCGCATGCGGTGACGGTCGCCAGGACGACGGCGGCCGCCAGGGGGATCAGGGTCAGGTTCCGGTGAGACATGGTCTTGCTCCCTCGTGGTTGTCTACTGCTACTTGATTTATTTAGAGGCTATAAGTGAACACATCGAGTGTCAATCGGGAATCTGAGCGCGGGTAAATATGCTGATAGGCTCTAATCGGATCCCGGCATGGCGGGATCCGCGACGAAAGGGCTGATCGTGGCACCGAACCGGACGGGTTCCCGCGAGCGCTATCGGGCGCAGGTGCGCGAGGAGATCAAGGAGCACGCCCGCGAGCAGATCGCGACCGCGGGCGTCTCGGCGCTATCGCTGAACGCGATCGCCAAGCGTGTGGGTATGAGCGGACCGGCGCTGTACTGGTATTTCGCCAGCCGCGACGACCTCATCACCGAACTCATCCGCGACGCGTACCGCAGTCTCGCCGACACCCTGCGCGCCGAATTCGATTCCGGCGCGGACATTTCCGCGATCGCGCACGCGACCCGGGCCTGGGCGCTCGCGGATCCGCAGCGCTACTTCCTGATCTACGGGACGCCGGTGCCCGGCTATCACGCGCCCGATGACACCACCGCCATCTCCTCGGAGATCATGGCGGTGCTGATCGATGCATTCGCCGCGCAGCCGCCCGATGCCGCGGCCACCCCGTTCGACGCCCACCTCGAGAACCATCGCGAGTGGGCGGCCGGACATGAGGTTCCGGTCGCGACCCTGCATCGCGCGGTGTCGTTCTGGACGCGCATGCACGGGGTGCTGTCCCTGGAATTGGCCGGTCATTTCGCCGGGATGGGCTTCGATCCGGCCCTGCTCTTCGAAGCGGAACTGAACACCCTGCTGGCTCACTGACAGTTGGGCGTGGCAGTGTTGGCGGCGTGGTTACTTCGCGATCGAGCCGGGCCGATGCGCTGGCTGCGCTGCGCGCCGAGCGGTCCGCGGTGCTCGAGTTCTATCGTGCGCTCGACGCCGGGGAGTGGGCCGCGCCCAGCGCGGCCGCCGGGTGGAATGTGCGAGATGTGCTGGTGCACATGACGGGTGCGGTGCGCGCGGCGATCACCCCGGCGGCGCTGCGTGCCATGACCACGGGGCAGATCGAGCGCGTCAACGATCGGGTGGTCGCCGAAAACGCCTCCGGCACACCGGAACAGGCGCTCGCGGACTTCGAGATCTGGAGCGCGCGCGGCATCACCGGCCTGACGGCGGCGACCGCACCGGGTGTGGCCGGACTCCCGCTGCGCGTCGGTGAACTCGGCTGGTTTCCGCTACGGCTGTTCCCGGCGCTCTACGTCTTCGACTGGCACACCCATCTGCGGCATGACATCGCACCGGCGCTGGACCGTCCCGCGCCCGAGACGGACGCGCGCCGCATGTCCACCATTCTCGATTGGCTGCTCGCGCTCCTGGAACAATCGCATCGCGCACCGCTGCGATGGCTGGATGCGCCTGTCGCGCTGACCCTTTCGGGTCCGGGCGGCGGTACCTGGCGGATCGAGCCCGCGCCCCGGAACCGGCTGCGGGTCGCCCCCGGTGACGAGACCGGGACCGCCGCGCGCATTCACGCCGTCGTGCTGGAGTTCCCGCTGTGGAGCACCACGCGCCGCCCCTGGACCGAATGCGAGGTGAGCGTCGACGGTGATGCCGCGCTGGGCGCTCGATTCCTCGATTCGATCAATCTGGTGTGATCGGCGTCAGCCGACAGGGGAGAGCACCCCGTGCAGGGTCGGCGGCAATTGCGGGGAGTCGGCGGGGGCGATGCGCGGTTCGGTCATCCGGTAGCGCCTGCCCCGGTGGATGACATCGGCCGAGCCCGCGGCCTGAATATTGCGCACCCAGTCCGAATTCGCGCCGTAGTTCAGCGTTATCGCGAGCGCACCGTGTTCGATGAGCGCCACGACCGGTGTGCGATAGGTCTTGCCGGAGCTGCGCCCGGTGTGCTCGACGATCGCGTAATTGGGTAGGTGCGGGGCCCATAGCCGCTGCACCGGATTCGTCACGTACTTGTTGAAGCGGGCGATTCTGCGCATGGTGTTCGGCCCCAGGAAGGCCGATATCCGCATGGCGACCGTGACCAGCGCGTTCCCGAACTTGCTCGGCATGTGTTCCCCCATCCAAAGCGCTTGTGCCCGAATGACTCTGCTCGGGCGGGACAGGGGTGTCAACAGCCGACCCCGAAGTTGGCGGCCGAACTCGCTGTACATCGGCCCTGAATCGGGTCCGTTATGGGCCGGTGGTGCGGTGCGGGTAGTTACCGGGCGATAACAGCGGCCGGATATCCGGACAAATGCCCGGGGTCCGTGATCGGATGGGCTGATCTCGGACGAGTCGGGCCTGCGCCGCGAAGTCGGTGCGGCGGGACGGAAGGACGCGGTATGTCCATTGCGGAATTGCGTAGTCAGATCGTGCGGCGCAAACCGATCGGTGAGGTCGAGGGCGAGACGGCCGATGATCAGCAGTTGGCGCGGCATTTGGGTTTGTGGCAGCTGACCGCCATCGGGGTGGGCGGGATCATCGGAGCCGGGATCTTCTCCCTCGCCGGCTCGGTGGCGAATAAGACGGCCGGACCCGCGGTGCTCATCTCATTCCTCATCGCCGGTGTGGCCAGTGCCTGTGCGGCACTGTGCTATGCCGAATTCGCGGGCATGGTGCCCAAGGCGGGATCGGCGTACACCTACGGCTATGTGGCGCTGGGGGAGTTGGGCGGCTGGTTCATCGGCTGGGATCTGCTGCTGGAGTACACGGCCGTGGCGGCGGTGGTCGCCATCGGCGTCTCCGGATATTTCAACTTCCTGCTCGATCAGATCGGGATAACGCTGCCGGATTGGATGCTGGGCGCGGCGGGCACCGGTGAGGGGCATGTGATCGATGTGTTCGCGGTGCTGTTCTGCCTGGGCACGGCATACATGCTGACGCGTGGCATCAAGAGCGTCGGGCGCTTCGAGACCTTCTTCGTCGGCGTCAAGGTCGCGGTGGTGCTGTTGATCATCGGCCTGGGCGTATTCCATATCGACAGTTCGAATTACACGCCGTACTTCCCGTACGGACATGCCGCGGTGTGGACGGGCGCGGCCACGGTGTTCTTCGCGGTCTTCGGCTATGACGCCATGAGCACCGCCGCCGAGGAGTCGCACGAGGCGAAAAAGCATCTGCCCAAGGCGATTCTGTATTCCTTGGCCATCGCCATGGTGCTGTACGTGCTGGCGACGCTGGTGCTGACCGGTATGCAGAAGTACACCGAGATCAACCCCACCAGCGGTTTCTCCAGCGCCTTCAAATCCGTTGGGCTGCCGGGCATCGCGAATATCATCGCGGTCGGCGCGATCGTCGGTATTGCCACGGTGGTGCTCGCGTTCATGCTGGCCGTCACCCGCGTCTGGTACGCCATGAGCCGTGACGGCCTGCTGCCCGGCTGGTTCGCCAAAACCCATCCCACCCGCAAGGTGCCGACCCGGGTCACCTGGATCGTGGGTGTCGGGTCGGCGATCCTGGCGGGTGTGCTGCCGATCAATACCGTTGCGGAACTGACGAATATCGGCATTCTGATGGCCTTCATCGTGGTGAGCGTCGCGGTGATCGTGCTGCGCTACACCCGCCCCGAGGAGCCGCGCGAATTCCGGTTGCCGCTCATGCCGGTGGTCCCGGTGGTCGGCATCGGCTTCTCGATCTATCTGATCTGGTCGCTGCCGTGGGAGACCTGGCTGCGCTTCGCTATCTGGCTGGTCGTCGGCCTGATCGTGTATTTCGCCTACTCGCGAAAGCATTCCAAGCTGGAGCGGCCCGGACCGGTGACGGCAGCGTGAGCACCGCCAAACCCACTGCCAGCACGGCCATTCCGCACCAGGACGGCAGTGGCAGCCGCTCACCGACCACGGTGACGCCCAGCACCGCGGCCACCGCCGGTTCGGCCAGGGTCAGCGTGGTCGCGGTCTCGACCCCGGTGTGCCGCAGGCCGTAGCCGAACAGTCGATAGGCGAGGAAACAGGTGAACACCGCGAGGTGCAGCGTGACCAGCGCACCGCGCGGTGTTGCCAGCCAATCGATTCCGGCGTGCAGCACCACAGGTGCGACCAGCACCGCGGCCACGCCGAACATGGTCCCCATGACCGCGTTCGAAGGATGCCCGCGCGCAATGAGTTTCGCGCCCGCCAGCGAGTAGACGGTGTAGGTGAACCCGGCACAGGCCGCCAGCGCGATGCCGATCGGATCGATCGGCGCACCCGCACCGGTCAGTTCCGGCCCCAGCACCAGTACGGCACAACCGATTACGGCGAGCACGGTGGCGAGGAGCCAGCGGCCCGAGGGCCTGCCCCGGCCGATGATCCAGGACGTCAGTCCGGCGAATACCGGTGCGCTCCCGAGCGCGGTCACCGTCGCCACCGCCACCCCGGTGCGAGCGACGGCGGGATAGAAGGTGACCGGATAGACCGCGACGGCGATAGCGCCGACGCCGAAGAATCCCCAGTCGAACCTGTTGTGCGGTAACCGATTACCTCGCGAGCTGAGCCATAGCAGCAGCCCGCCGAACAGCAGTCCCGCCGCTCCGACCGCGCCCGCGGGCACCCCGGCGGGCGCGAAGGACGCGGCGGTTCCGGTACTACCCCACAGCACCGCCGCGAGCAGGATGGCCGCGGTTCCGGAACCGCTGGATCGCCGTATCGGCCGTAAGGCGGACAGGCGGGTGGACAAATCTTCTGACATGGTCGTGTACTCCGTCATCGAATGCGGTGAGCAAGGATTCGAAAACGGGCGCACGACAATCCGGGCTGCCCGAGGGGGTCAGCCGGAGCGTGCGGCGAAAGTCAGCCGGTGCGCCCGCTCAGCGCGGCGGCGGCGGAGTGACGCGATGCCAGTAGGTGCTCACCCGGCGATGGTATCCCCGATCCCGGGGGCCGGGTCGAGCGGTTCGGGCCGATGCAGCACGCGGGTGGCGTAGGCGGCCAAGCCGACACAGGCGAGTGCGGCCAGAATCAGCAGTTGCAAGGTGAGCGGCACCTTGTAGTTGAAGCGCGTCCAGGCGGTGATCTCGCTGCTCGGCGCGCTCGGGGCGTGGGCCTGACCGTAGGTGGCCTGGGCGACGGCGCGCAGTTCGTTGGTGCTGACATCGGGGCCGCAGCCGTGTGCCTGCCAGTCCGCGCCCATGGCGTGCGGTGTCGCGGCGAGCAGAATGCTCGGGCGGCCGATGGTGAATCCGGCGGCGCAGTCATTGCCGGAACTGGTGGCCACGGTCGTGGTCGAACCCACCTCACCGTGGAAGACCTCGGTCACCTGGAATTCGTACAGATCCGAATCGCGGCCGTGCAGCACGCTGGTCGGGGTGCCGATGAATACCCCGGGCGCGGCGGTGACGGCCGCGTTGGGATCGACGATCGCGCAGGAACAAGCGGTCTGCGGTGCTCCCTGTAGGAAATATCCGACCACCGCGAGCAGTGCGAGCACCAGACCCGCGAACGCGGCCCGGCGCATGAGTCGCCAAAGGCGCTGAGAACGAACATATTTCGGATCCGGCGGACCGTGGCTTGTGCTCACGCCGCAGACGGTAGCAGCGTGCGCGGTCCGGCGCGCCGGGTGTCGTACGGGCGATCCTAGGGTGCGAGCGGATTGTTCCTGGTGACGATGAGCGGATCTTCCGGGGTGAACGGGAAGTCGGGCAGGTCGGCCAGTGCCACCCCGAAGGTGGCGGCCAGCACCTTGCGCGAATAGGCGCTCATCGAGGCGCGATATCCGATATCCCCGGGTGTGGGCTGGTCGAAGAAGATGAGCAGCTGGATATCGGGCGATTCCATGACCTCGATGTGATGCGGGTAGGCGCGCGGCACGAAGTACACCTCGCCCGGACCGACCACATAGGTGTCGAGGTGGCCGTCCGGATCCATGATGGTCATGCGCGCCGACCCCCGATGCACATAGCCCATTTCGGCGGTGACCGGATGCCAATGTGGTTCGCGCATACCGTCTTCGCGAATGCGCAGCGAGTACATGGAGATGTCGTGCAGTGCGGGCCAGAACTGCTGCCTGGCGGTGCGCGCGGATCCGACCGGCGAATCCACCGGCGCGGCCATGGCCTCGACCGCGAAATGGTGCGGATCCCCGAAATGCGCGCGGGCCGGAATCTCCGGATCGCCTTCGCGGGCGACCAGCAGTTTCGCCGTGGTGTCCCGCCGAATCCGGGCGAAGTCCGAAGCGGGCAGGTCATAGGTATTGCCCAGCACCGAATCGGTCATGGCTCCCAGGGCGGCGCTGAAGCCGAAATCCTCGGGCCGTTCATGCCGGAAGGCGACGATGAATTCCGCCTCGGTCTCACCGATGTTCTCGACATGGTGCAGCGCCCCGGATTCGATATGGAACATCTCGCCCGCCCCGACCAGGAACGAGGAGAACTCACTGCCGTTATCGAGCACGGACACCAGCGCCTGTCCGGCGGTGCAGTAGGTCAGTTCGGTGGCATTGGCATGCCAGTGCGGTTCGCGAATCGCGCCCGGTGCGAGGGTGAGCCGTTTGATCGACAGCCCGGACAGAATGGGGAAGTTGTCCGCGGTGAGCCTGGTGATGGACCCGAGGTCACTGCGATGGATCTCTTCGCCGTGCAGCAGCGAAGCGGTATGGATCGATGGATGTGCCAAAGCTCCTCCTTGATCGACGCTCCTATTCGATCATGCTCCGCGGCTTCGGCGGGCTGTCCGTCAGCGCCCGAATTTCCATGCCAGCCGAGCCAGTGGGCCCGGGCGACGGCCCCCGTTGAGCCAGTCGGCGATATCGGCGACGGCGGCGGCGTCGAGGTGGTTCGGAACCTGATAGCCCGCGGGGCTGGAGGGGCCGGTACCGGGAAAGAGCATGTGATCGTCGGCGTCATAGATCTTGATTTGTACGTCGGCGCGTTCGGCCAGCCCGGACCGCCAGCCGCTCAGATCATCCTCGACCGTGACCTGATAATCGCGCCCGCCCTGTACGACCAGCACCGGTTTACCCAGCGCCGCAGCGGTTTCGACGGGGTCGTAATCGCGCAGATCGAGCCAGTACGCGGCGGGCCACCCGAACAACAGCTCCGAGGTCGCCGTCGCGGGGGACAGCTGCGGACTCTCGACCGCCGCGGCCTGGCGGCCGATCGACTCGACGGTGGCGGTGGTGTGCGGCCCGGGATCCAGTGCCGCAAGATAATTCGCCACTCGGACGGCGGCGCGCGGCAGCGGAACCGTATCTCCCGCCATGACCACCACCCCGGCGATGGACGGCTCCGCCGCCGCGACCCGGGGTGCGGCCTTCCCGCCACCGCTGTGCCCCACCACGAACACCCGCTCCGAGTCCACCCTCGAATGCTGTTGCAGCGCATGCACCGCAGCGATGGTCGTGGGCAGATACTCCGACACCATGGTGAACTCGGGTTCGCCCGCCAGCTCCCCGTGCACGTAGTTCACCTTGTCGAACCGCAGCACCGCGATCCCGCGACTGGCCAATCCCCAGGCCAGATCCTTGAACGGCTTATTCGGCCCGACCGTCTGATCGCGATCGGTCGGCCCCGAAGCCAGTAGCACAGCCCCTGGAAACGGCCCTTTCCCGCGCGGCAGCGTCAGCGTCCCCGGTACGGCCGTTACCCCGTCGCCCACCGTAATCTCCTGCTCGGCAAAGCGTTTGGGTGTCGCATAGTCGGGCGGTGTCCAGCTGCCCGCCGGTGGCGCGAGCCGAAATCCGTGCAGTTGCCCCGCACCGTCCACCGAGACGATCAGCGTCAGCCCGCCCCGTTCACACTCGACGGGCACGCTCACCCGAACCAGTTCGGCGTCAATGGATTCGGTGCCGGGTGACCCGATCTCGCGTACCGCGCCGATCCTGGCGATCTCGGTATTCCAGCCCACCCGAACCGTTTCACCCGAGACGACCGCTCGTAGTCGCGGTGCGAAGAGTTCTTCGATCGCGCTGAAGCGTTCCGCCCGTGCGAGTTCAGCCACCGTGGTGGCGATCGCCGCCGGATCTGTCCCTGCCATTGTTCCCGCCCTAACGACCATTCGCATGTTTTGAGAACAATAGCAGGATGTGAGAACGTTGCGAAGTGGAATCCTTCGAGCTGCTGGCCCATCCGGTGCGGTTGCGCATGGTGCACGCCATGCGCGGGGGCCGCGTCCTGACCACCGCCGAACTGTGCGCCCGACTGCCCGATGTCTCGAAGGCGACCGCCTACCGGCATGTCGAACTGCTGGCCAACGCGGGGGTGCTGGAGGTCGCCGAGGAGCGGCGGGTGCGCGGCGCGGTCGAACGCCGCTATCGGCTGCGGCCGGAACGGGCGGTCATCGACCAGACTGCCGAGCTGACGATCGAGGATCAGCGCGGTATCTTCGCCACCGCCATGGCGGTGCTCATGGCCGAGTTCAATACCTACCTCGATCGTGAGAACGCGGACCCGGCAACCGATCTCGTCGGTTTCCGGCAGCACGCGCTATGGCTCGACCCCGCCGAACTGCTCGAGCTGATCGATGAGCTGCGGCGCGTCATCGCGCCCCGGCTGGGCTATGCACCCACACCCGAGCGCGGCCAATATCTGCTCAGCCCAATCCTTTTCCCGATCGAGGAACGATCCGAGCCCGATCCGGAATGACCGTCAGCGGCGTTCGATGCGAGAGGGCGCGGGGGTCACCGCACCATGTGCGCGCAGGTAGGACTCGAAGGCGTCGAGATCGATGGGACCCACCTGGAGGCCGGTGGCTCGGGTGAAGGTGGTGAAGCCGTCGCCGCCGGAGGCCAGGAAGTTGTTGGTCGAGATGCGGTAGGAGGCAACGGGGTTGAGTGGTTGCCCGGCGATCCGGACGGAGTCGGCGACGACGCGGTGCCCCTTGGGCGCGGCGTCGGAGTAGGCGTAGGTCAGGCCCGCTATGGACAGCACGGCGGGTTTGCTGACGTTATCCCACTGCTGTTCGAGCAGTTCGATGATCTGCTGACCGGTCAGGCTGACGGTGACGACCTGGTTGCCGAAGGGCTGGACCGTGTAGGCGTGTTCGTAGGTGATCGGACCGGAGGGCAGGCCCGCGCGCACTCCGCCCGGATTCATCACGGCGGCAACGGCTCCGGCGGGGGCCGCGCCCTCGAGCATGGTGTCGGCCAGCAGATCGCCGAGGGGCGAATCGCCCGCCGGGGCCGGATCGGCGGCCAATGCGGCCGTGGCGGTGCCGATTACGCGTTCGGCGAGGGGTTTGGCCTGTGCCGCGAAGAAATCGACCAGCCGCGTCGCGGCCGGATCCGGTGTGATGTCGCGGGTGACAACACGATTGACGGCCTTGGCGTCGACCGTGCCGTCGTGGAAGCGCAGCGTGATATCGGTGATCAGGCGGCCGTAGGAGTACGCCTGGGTGACGACCTTGCCATTGATGGTGCAGTTGTACGGCTGATGCGTGTGCGCGGTGAGCATGACCTTGACCGCGGCATCGGTGCGCGTGGCCAGATCGGTGACCGCCGGGGTGATATCGGCGCACCCGTTGTAGTCCAGGGGCGCGCCCTTGGTGCGCTGCGCGCCGCCGTCATGCAGCAGCGCCACGACGGTCTCCGCACCCGCGGCCTTCATCTCCGGCACGTATTTGTTGATGGCATCGGCCTCATTGCCGAAGGTGTAGCCGCGAATACCTTCGGGCAGAACGATATTCGCGGTATCGGCGGTGACGGTGCCGACCACGCCGATCTTGTGCCCGCCCAACTCCAGCATGGTCCAGGGCCGCAATCCGTTCGGCAGCTTGCCATTCGCATCGGTGACATTGGCGGCCAGATAGGCGAACTTCGCCCCGGTGAACGCATCGCCGGGCACGCAGCCGTCCAAGGCACAACCGCCCTGTTGCAACCGCGCCAATTCGACCACGCCGTGGTCGAATTCGTGATTGCCGACCGAGGACGCGGACACCCCGATCGCATTCATGAAGTCGATGGTCGGCTCATCGTGGAAGAGCGCGGAGATGAGCGGACTGGCCCCGACATTGTCACCGGCGGCGAGGATGGCACTGGCCGGATATGCCGCTTTCAATTTCGCCAGATGCGCCGCCAGATAGGCCGCGCCACCCGCCTGCACGCTGCCGACCTGACCGTTGCTGCCCGTCGGCGGTTGCAGATTGCCGTGCAGGTCGTTGAACCCGAACAGGTGCACCTCACCGGGCTGTGCGGCGGGCAGATCCGCGGTCGAAACCACCTGCGCCACACCGGAGCCGGTGGGCGCGGGGGTATCGCCGCCGCTGCCGCATCCGGCCACCAGCAGCACGCTGAACAGGACCGCGCAGAGTCCACGGGTGCGTCGAGTCATGAACCCGACTGTGTCAGACGCGGTTGGCACCCGCACTACGGCCGGGTGAATTCGCCGGTGCACCCGGCGCGGGGCCGGTCAGCGCAGCGCCAGCGCCAGGAAGAAGTCGACCCGGTCCTCGAGCCGGGACAGATCGCGATCGGTGAGCTCTTCGATCCGCTGGACGCGATAGCGCAGCGTATTCACGTGCACGTGCAGCAGTTCGGCGCATTTGGACCAGGAGCCCGAGACCTGGAGGAAGGTCTCCAGGGTGTGCACCAGATCGGCGCGATTGTCCCGGTCGTAGACCGCGAGCGGATCCAGCAGTCGCACCCGGAACATGCGCCGCACCTCATCGGGCACGCTGGCCAGCAGCAGCATATGGGTGGCGAGTTCGTCATGGCGCACCACGCTGGTGGGCTGATTGCGCTCGGCGGCCATGCGCCGGGCGTAGCGGGCCTCTTCGACTGCGCCGCGCAGACTTTCACCGTCCACGCCGCCGCTGATGCCGACGGCCAGGCGGCTGCCCTGCAAGCCGGGTTCGAGCGCCTCCACGGCCCGCTGAATGCGATCGTCGAGATTGTCGTCATCGCCGATCGGCACCAGCGCGATGGCCTCACCGTCGATCACACCCGCGGCCGGGCTTCTGCCGTAAAGGATTTCGCGCAACAGCGACCGTAATTCCCTGGGCCGCACCGCACCCGAGTCCGCGGTGGCGGCCACCGCGAGATAGCGCTCGGACAGCGCCAGTCCGGTGAGTTCGAGCCGGGACACGATCTCGGCCGGTTTCGCGTCCGAGACCACCAGTTCGATGAGCTCCTGGGCCAGCCGCCCCTCCGCGTTCTGCCGGTCGTCTTGTCGGACACGCTCGAGCGCGACGACTGCGGCGAGTTCGCCGATGATGGCGCGGTGCTCTTCCGGCCAGTCCTTGTAGTCGCTCTCGAACACCATGAACCAGTCCGCGACCCGCGAGGTGCCGTCCGCGTCCACCGCGAAAAGCGAGAACAGGCTACCGTCCAGCGAACTAGTCGCCGGTAGTCGCTGAGCCGAGAGGCACGCGGCCTGGACCTGCGCCGACAGCGGCTGCTGCGGTCCGGCCACCACCCGCCCGGTGGAGGACACCACCCAGCACGGCGTGCCCAGATTGCGATGGATGAGTTCGAGCACCGAATCGAGCCCGCCGCCGGAGACGAGCTGGCGATGCCGGTCCAGAATCGCGGCGAGATCGGCCGCGCGCCCGGTCGACAGATTGCGATTGACCTGTTCGGTGACGGTCGCGAAGGCAATGTGCTCGGGCACCCGGAACAGCGGAACCCGATGGCGGCGGCACGCTTCCACCAGATCCGCAGGTGGTTCGCCGTATTTGGCGTCGCCCGCCGCCACCGCCGCGACCTTGGCCCGGGCCAGTGCGGCGATGAACGCCTCGGTATCGGCGGGATCGCGCCGGAATTGCAGTCCGGTGAGGACCAGTTCCCCGCCGGAGAGGTACCGGCTAGGGTCGAGCATGTCTGTAGTAACCACCCAGCGAACGAACCTTTCGAGTTCGTCTTCCCCGGTGACGAGTTCCAGACCGGCTTCGGTGAGGGCGAGCAGAGAACGCAACCGCATGATTGCCCACGCTAACAGCCAATGACCTCCGGGTTACCGGCTTGGATGTATCTACAAAACCCGTGTTGTGAACTGGACCACAGATTCGGAGGTCTCGTCCCTGCCGCCGGCGCCGCCCGAGGGTTGTACTTACCGGGCAAGTCGCCAATGGATGGAGGTCGGATGTCGGGTCGCCTGGAATGGCTCGGGTCGCTGCCCCTGGAAGAGGCCGAGGCCCAGCTGCTCAGCTGCTGCGCCTCGCGGGAATGGGCTCGGAAGATGGTGGTCGGACGGCCGTACATCGATGAGTCCAGCCTCATGCAGGCCGCGCTCTGGGGCCTGGACGCCCTCGACTGGACGGATATCGAGGAAGCCCTCGGGGCGCACCCCCGCATCGGCGAGCGCGCGGAAACCCCACGCGCCGAAGGTGTTTCAGGGGAGGTCGCACAGCGTGAGGCGCGGTGGTCGCAGGATGAACAGTCCGGTGCGGCCGTCGCCTCCGATAAGGTGCGCGCTCTGCTCGCGGATCGGAATGTGGCCTACGAGAACCACTTCGGTCATGTCTTCCTGATTCGCGCCACCGGCCGCACCGCCGAGGAGATGCTCGCGGAGCTGGAGCGCCGGCTGGGCAATTCGGTCGAGGCCGAACGCGCGGTGGTGCGAGCGGAATTGGCCGCCATCACCCGGTTGCGGTTGCGCAAGCTGCTGGGGTTGATATGAGTCTCTCCACTCATGTGCTGAATGCGGCCACCGGTCGCCCCGCGGACGGCGTGTCGGTTCGGCTGGAAGCCGCCGACGGCACTCTGCTCGCGCAGGGGAAAACCGACGCCGACGGCCGCATCAAGGATCTGCCCGCCCCGGAACCCGGGGTGCACCGGCTCATCTTCGACACCGGCGACCTGAGTCCGTTCTATCCCGAGGTGACCATCGCGTTCACCGTCACCGATCCGGCGCAGCACTATCACGTGCCGCTGCTGCTGAGCCCCTATTCCTTCTCCACGTATCGAGGTAGCTGACAATGTCGATCAAGCTCGGTCCCAACCGCTATGGCAAGGCGGAGACCCGCGTCGTCCGGGTCGAAAAGAACGGGACCAAACACCAGATCCGCGATCTCAATGTCAGCGTCGCGCTGTCGGGCGATATGGAGCAGGTGCACCTGACCGGCGACAACGCCACCGTGCTGCCCACCGATACGCAGAAGAACACGGTGTTCGCCTTCGCCAAACAGCACGGCATCGCCTCCCCGGAGGATTTCGGCCTGAAACTGGCCCGGCACTTCGTCGATTCGCAGCCCTCCATCGAGCACTCCCGGGTGGAGCTCGAGGAGTACGAGTGGGAGCGAAATGTGGTGGGGCTCAACAGCCATCCGCACTCGTTCGTGCGCTCGGGCCGCGAAACCCGCACCGCGCTGGTGCATTACGACGGCCGCCGGGCCTGGGTGGTGAGCGGTCTGAAGGATCTGACCGTCCTGAACACCACCAAATCCGAATTCCACGGCTTCATCAAGGATCGCTACACCACGCTGCGCGAGACCCGCGAGCGCGTGCTGGCCACCGAGGTGAACGCGCAGTGGCGGCACAGCGGTGAGAACGTCGAATGGGATAAGTCCTACGAGGTCGTGAAGCGTTGTCTGCTCCAGGCTTTCGCGGACACCCACAGCCTGTCGCTGCAGCAGACCCTGTTCGAGATGGGGGAGCGGGTGCTCGAGACCTGCCCCGATATCGCCGAGGTCAAGCTGGTGCTGCCCAACAAGCATCACTTCGAGGTCGACCTGTCGCCGTTCGGCCTGGTCAATGACAACGAGGTGTACTGGGCCGCCGATCGCCCGTACGGGCTCATCGAGGGCACCGTGGTGCGCGAAGTGCCTCCCGCCGGACCGGCCTGGTCCTGAATCCCGGAGTAACGCAATGGATTTCCTACGACCCGAGAGCTGGGCGGACGCACTCGCGCTCCGCGCCGAGCGCCCCGACGCCGTGCCGATTCAGGGCGGCACCGATGTGATGGTCGAGCTGAACTTCGACCGTCATCGCCCGGGCGCACTGCTCGATCTGAACCCGTGTCGCGAACTCTTCGACTACGAGGAGACCGGCGACGCCCGGCTGCGCATCGGTTCCGGTGTGCCGTACGAGCGCATCATCCGCCGTCTCGGCGATCGCCTGCCCGGTTTGGCACAGGCCTCGCGCACCGTCGGCTCCCCGCAGATTCGCAATCGCGGCACCGTGGGCGGCAATCTCGGCGGCGCCTCACCCGCCGGTGACGCGCATCCGGCCCTGCTGGCCGCGAACGCGACCGTCGAGGTGGAGTCCGCCGCGCGCGGCACCCGGATGATCCCGATCGACGATTTCTACGTCTGGGTCAAGAAGAACGCGCTCGAGCCCGATGAGCTGATTCGCGCCGTCTGGCTGCGGCCCGCCACCGGCCCGCAGTACTTCACCAAGGTCGGCACCCGCAATGCCATGGTCATCGCGGTCTGCTCCTTCGGTATCGCCCTGCACCCGGACACCCGGACCGTCGGCACCGGTATCGGCTCGGCCGGGCCGACCCCGCTGCGGGCGCATGACGCCCAGGATTTCCTTGCGGCACAACTGCCTTGGGAGAACCCGCGCCCGCTGAGCGACAGCCTGCTGCGCGAGTTCGGCACCCTGGTGGCCGCCGCCGCCAAACCCATCGACGATGTGCGCGGCACCGCGGACTACCGCAAGCACGCGCTTTCTGTCATGGCCCGCCGCAGCCTCGGCTGGGCCTGGAACGACTACACAGCGGAGAGGAGGGCCGCCTGATGCGCGTGAGTTTCACCGTCAATGGCACCCCGGAGAACGTCGACGACGTCTGGGAGGGGGAGAGCCTGCTGTACCTGCTGCGTGAGCGGGCCGGGCTCCCCGGTTCCAAGAACGCCTGCGAGCAGGGCGAATGTGGTTCCTGCACGGTCTATTTGGATGGCACGCCGGTCTGTTCGTGTCTGGTGGCCGCCGGTCAGGTGCACGGGCGCTCGGTGCGCACCGTGGAAGGTCTGGCCGAGGGCGATCGCCTCGATCCCATGCAGCAGGCGTTCGTCGAGGCGGGCGCGGTGCAATGCGGTTTCTGCACACCGGGTCTCATCGTGCAGGCGCACGATCTGATCGAGCGCAATCCGGATCCCTCCGATGTGGAGATCCGTGAGGCGCTGGCCGGAAACCTGTGCCGCTGCACCGGATACGAGAAGATCCTGGACGCCGTGCGCCTGGCGGCACAGCGAAAGGCGGTCGCCCAGTGACCACTACGAACTTTTCCCTACCCAATGCGGGCAAGATCGTCATCGAGAATGCCTACATCGCACCGGTCGTCGGTGATGAGATCGAATCCGGATACCTCGTCATCGACAATGGCCGCATCGAAGCCCTCGGCGCCGGACCGGCGCCGACGGTGGTGGGCGCCGAACGCGTCTCCGGCACCGGTTGCCTGGTAACCCCGGGCCTGGTGAACACCCACCACCACCTCTACCAGTGGGCCACCCAGGGCCTGTTCCAGGATTCGACGCTGTTCGAATGGCTCACCGGGCTGTACCGCACCTGGGCGGGTATGGACGCCGATGTCGTATACGGCGCCGCCACAGCCGGTTTGGGCTGGCTGGCGCTGACCGGCTGCACCACCTCGAGCGATCACCACTACGTATTTCCCAAGGGCCGCGGTGATCTGTTCGAAGCCGAGGTGATGGCGGCCCGCGAGATCGGCCTGCGCTTTCACCCGTGCCGCGGTTCCATGGATCGCGGGCAGTCCCAGGGCGGACTGCCGCCGGACGAGGTGGTCGAGAACCGCGAAGAGATCCTGCTGAACACCGCGGAGATCATCGATCGCTATCACGACGCCTCCTTCGATTCCATGCTGCGCGTGGCCGTCGCGCCCTGCTCGCCGTTCTCGGTGAGCGAGGGCCTGATGATCGACGCGGCCGAGCTGGCCCGGGCCAAGGGCGTACGCCTGCACACCCATCTGGCCGAAACCCTCGACGAGGAAGAGCACTGCGTCGAGCAGATGGGGTGCACCCCGGTCGAATACATGGAGAAGCTGGGCTGGCTCGGTGATGACGTGTGGTTCGCGCACGCCGTGCATCTGCACGATTCCGATATCCGCCGCTTCGCCGAAACCGGTACCGGCTCGGCGCACTGCCCGAGCTCCAATGCCCGGCTCGGCGCGGGTATCGCCCGCGTCTCGGATCTGCTCGCCGCCGGCGCTCCGGTCGGCCTGGGCGTGGACGGCGCGGCCTCGAGCGAATTGACCTCGATGGCGGGCGAAATGCGCCAGGCCATGCTGTTCCAGCGCGCCGTGCACGGCCCCAAGGCCCTCACCGCCCGCCAGGCCCTGGAAATGGGCACCCTCGGCGGTGCCCGGAACCTGGGTCGCCAGAACGAGATCGGCAGCCTCGAACCCGGCAAGCTCGCCGATATCGCCATGTGGCGAGTCGACGGTTTCCGTGCCGCGGTGGCGGATCCGGTGTGCGCCTTGGTCTTCGGCCCCACCCCGCCGCTGGCCCGGCTGCTCGTCGGCGGCCGCACCGTCGTGCAGAACGACGAACTGCGCACGCTGCCGCACGATCAGGTCGGCCGCGCGGGCGTGCTCGCCCGTAAGCGCCTGCTGCGTCAGGAGGGTGGCCGATGACCACCGCACGCACCACTCGGTTCCCGGGCGAGGTGGCGGCCCCCGGTCGCGGCGGCGTCGGCGACAGCCCGCTGCGACCGGACGGCACGCTGAAGGTCAAGGGCGAGTTCGCCTATGCCTCGGATCTGTGGATCGACGGCATGCTGTGGGGCGCGACCCTGCGCAGCCCGCATCCCCGGGCCATCATCAAGAGCATCAATATCGCCCCGGCGCTGGCTCTGACCGGTGTGCACGCCGTGCTCACCCATGAGGATGTGCCCGGCCGCAAGGTGTACGGCCTGGACCACACCTGGGATCAGCCGGTCCTCGCGATCGGCGAGGTGCGCCATCACGGTGAGCCCATCGCCCTGGTCGCGGCCGATCATCCCGAGATCGCCCGGCGCGCACTGGCTCTCATCGATATCGACTGGGAGGTGCTCGAGCCCATCACCGATCCGATGGCGGTGCTCTCGGCCCCGACCAAGCTCAAGGTGCAGGAGCGCGGCGGTATCGCCCGGCATCAGCCGGTGCGGGTCGGCGATATCACCGTCGGCCGGGCGCTGGCCGCGGTGGTGGTCGAGGAGGAATTCGAGGTCGGCATTCAGGACCAGGCGTTCCTGGGACCCGAATCCGGCATGGTGATTCCGGCCGAGGACGGCGGACTCGACTTCTACGTCGCCACCCAGTGGATGCATAACGATCTCTCGCAGATCGGGCCGTGCCTGGGCCTGGCCGACGATCAGATCCGCATGACCATGGCCGGTATCGGCGGTGCGTTCGGCGGCCGCGAGGACCTGTCCATGCAGATCCACGCGGGCATGCTGGCCATGCACACCGGTAAGCCGATCAAGATGATGTACAACCGCGAGGAATCCTTCTTCGGTCATGTGCATCGCCATCCGGCGAAAATGCTCTACGAATTCGGGGCCACCGCCGCCGGAAAGCTCACCTACGCCAAGGTTCTCATCGTCCTGGACGGTGGCGCGTACACCTCCGCGACGCTGAACGTGACCGGCAATGCCTCATCGCTGGCTGTAGGACCATACGAAATCCCGCACATCGAGATCGACGCCTACGGGGTGTACACCAACAACCCGCCCTGCGGCGCCATGCGCGGTTTCGGCGCGGTGCAGGCGTGCTTCGCGCACGAGTCGATGATGGACAAGCTCGCCGAGGCCCTGGATATGGATCCGGTGCGGGTGCGCCAGCTCAATGTGGTCTCGCAGGGGTCGAAGCTGGCCACCGGTCAGATCGTGCACGCGCCCACGCCGCTGAAGGAAATGCTCACCACCCTGAGTGAGATGCCGCTCCCGGATGCCATGGACGCCAGCGATATTCGCAATCTCCCGGGCGGTGCGTCGCAGACCACCCACGGTGAGGGCGTGATGCGCGGGGTCGGTTACGGCGTCGGCATCAAGAACATCTGCTTCTCCGAGGGTTTCGACGATCTGTCCACCGCCCGGGTCCGCCTGGAGGTCATCGGCGGCGAACCGGTCGCCATGGTGCATACCGCCGCGGCCGAGGTCGGTCAGGGTCTGGTCACCGTCGAAGCGCAGATCGCCCGCACCGAACTCGGCATCGAACGGGTGGTCATCCACCCGGCCGATAACGGAGTCGGCGATTCGGGCTCCTCCTCGGCGTCGCGGCAGACCTATATGACCGGCGGCGCGGTGAAGGCCGCGTGCGAAGCGGTGCGCCAGCGCGTACTCGCTCTCGCGCAAGGCAAGCACGGTGCGCATCGCGGTCTGCAACTCATCGGCGGCAAGGTGGTGGCGGGCACCGGTGAGGTGCTCTCGGCCATCGCCGATGTGCTCGGCGACGAAATCATCGAGGAGACAAGGGAATACCACCACAAGCCCACCACGGGCATGGATCCGGTGACCGGACAGGGCAATAGCCACACCCAGCTCGCGGTCTGCGTGCACCGGGCCGTGGTCGATGTCGATGTCGAACTCGGATTGGTGAAAGTCGTTGCCCTGGACGCGGTCCAGGACGTTGGCAAGATCATGAACCGCCTGTCCCTCGAGGGCCAGATCCACGGCGGATCGATTCAAGGACTGGGTCTGGCAGTGATGGAGGAAATCCAGGTAAGCAATGGCAAGGTGCGGAACCCGTCCTTCACGGACTATCTGATCCCCACCATTCTCGACACACCCCCGCAGCGGCTGGAAATTCTGGAGAATCCGGATCCGCACGCCCCCTACGGGTTACGCGGTGCGGGCGAACCGCCCACCCTCTCCTCGACACCCGCGATCGCCGCAGCCATTCGCGACGCCTGCCGCAAGCAGGGCGGTACCGGGCACATCACCCGCGTACCGGTACGACCGGAAGACATCATCCGGGGCAGTTGATCAACAGGGGCAGACCGGATCTCACCCGGTAGGGACTCCACAACGCAGCAACCGAATCCGCGGTCCGGAGGCGATGAATCCCGGACCGTAGGTCGGCTACGCCCAACAGGAGGGCATGCCATGACCCAAATCCAAGATCCGACTCCCACGGCGACCACCACAATCGCCCGGGGTTCGGCACTCGACCGGTTCTTCAAGTTGAGTGAACGACATACCACCGTCTCACGCGAAATCCGCGGCGGAATCACCACATTCGTCGCCATGGCCTACGTTATCCTGCTCGTCCCGCTGATTCTCGGCGGGGTCACCGATATCGACGGCAACCATCTGAGCATCGCCCAGCTCACCACGGCCACGGCGTTCTCCGCCGGACTCTCCACGGTCCTGATGGGATTGGTCGGCAACGTACCACTGGCCCTGGCCGCCGGTCTCGGGGTGGTCCCGGTGGTCGCCTTCCAGGCCGCCCCGCATATGACCTGGCCGCAGACCATGGGCCTGGTCGTGCTGATGGGCGTGATCATCGTGATCATGGCCGCCACCGGCCTGCGAACCATGATCATCAACGCCATTCCGACGGCGCTCAAGAACGCCATCGGCGTCGGCATCGGCATGTTCATCGCCATGATCGGCCTGGTCTCCTCCGGGGTGGTCGGGCACGGTGCGCCCGGCGGGCCGCCGGTCACGCTCGGGGTCGACGGACATCTACAGGGTTGGCCCGTGGTGGTTTTCGCGGTCGGGCTGCTGCTCATGCTGGCGCTGTACGTCCGCAAGGTGCCCGGCGCGATCCTGATCAGCATCGCCGTCTCCACGCTGCTGGCCATCGTGATCAACGCCATCGCCACCATCGATCCCAAGGCGTGGGGGACCGTCGTACCCAAGCGGCCCGATTCCTTCTTCGCCGCACCGGATTTCGGTCTCATGCTCAATGTCGACCTGTTCGGCGGATTCGCCCGGGCGGGTGGTCTGGTGGCGAGCGTGGTGCTGTTCACGCTGGTGCTGACCGGCTTCTTCGATGCCATGGGAACGGTTTTCGGCGTCTGTGACGAGGCCAAGCTGCTCGATGAGAAGGGCACCATGCCCGGGATCGGCAAGATCCTGACCGTCGACGGTATCGCCCAGGTGATCGGCGGCGTCAGCGGTGGTGCGGGCAGCACGGTGTACGTGGAATCCGCGACGGGCGTCGGTGAGGGCGCTCGTACCGGACTCACCAGCGTGGTGACGGGCGGTTTGTTCGCCGCGGCGGTGTTCTTCACCCCGCTCGCGGCGGTGGTGCCGATCCAGGCCGCGGCTCCGGCCCTGGTGCTGGTGGGCGCGCTCATGATGACCCAGGCCCGCAAGATCGACTGGACCGATCTGGAGATCGCGGTCCCGGCTTTCGTGACCATCGCGCTCATGCCCTTCACCTACTCGATCACCAATGGCGTCGGCGCGGGCCTGATCTCGTACGTGGTGATCAAGGCGGCGCGCGGCAAGTTCAGTGAAATCCATTGGCTGGTGGCCGTGGTGAGCGTGGTCTTCGCCGCCTACTTCGGCATCAACGCCATCGAACTGGCCCTGGGAGGCTGATATGCGCGACATCGCGGCACAACTCTTGACCTGGCATGCGGCGCAACAGGATTACGCCGTCGCCTCGATCATCGGCATCGGCGGCAGTGCGCCCCGGCCGGTGGGCGCGGCCCTCGCGGTGAACACCGAAGGCGTTGTCGTCGGGAGCATTTCCGGCGGATGCGTCGAGGGCGCGGTCTACGAGCTGTGCCGCGAGTCGTTGCGCACCGGCGAACCCGTGCGGGAAACGTTCGGGTACAGCGATTCCGACGTCTTCGCGGTCGGATTGACCTGCGGCGGCACCATCGAGGTGTTCGTACAGCCGGTCACGGCGGCCAATCGCACCGCCTTCGAAGCACTCCTGCGTTCCGAGGAACCCGTCGCACTGGTCCGCGACTTGAACACCGGGGCCGCCATGGCCCTGGGATCGTGGTGGACCGTCGGGGCCACCTTCGACGAGACCGTCGTGGCCGAGGCACGAGCCATGCTCGATACCGGCGCGACCGGAATCCGCGTCATCGGTTGTGACACAGCCGAATCCACCGTCTTCGTGGAATCAGAGGTACCGCCGCCGCGCATGATCGTGTTCGGGGCCATCGATTTCGCCGCCGCGGTCGCCCGCATCGGCAAATTCCTCGGCTACCACGTCACCGTCTGCGATGCCCGGCCCGTATTCGCCACGCCCGCACGGTTTCCCGAAGCCGACGAGGTCGTGGTCGAATGGCCGAACACCTACCTCGCGAACACTCGCGTCGATGCCCGCACCGTGCTGTGCGTGCTCACCCATGACGCCAAATTCGATGTGCCGCTGCTGGAAGTGGCGCTGCGCCTGCCGGTGGCCTTCGTCGGAGCCATGGGCTCGCGGCGCACCCATGACGACCGGCTCGCCCGCCTGCGGGCGAACGGTATGACCGAAGCCGAACTGGCCCGGTTGCGCTCACCGATCGGCCTCGATCTGGGCGGGCGCACCCCCGAGGAGACCGCGGTCTCCATCGCCGCCGAAATCGTGGCCGTGCGCCGCGGCGGCTCCGGAATCCCCCTGGGCGTGAGCGGTGGACCCATACACCGCGACACCGTCCCCGTCCCCGACATCCACATCCCGGATGCGCTGGAACCCCCTCGAAATGACCGAAAAAGGATAGACCCCAATGCCTTTGATCTTCTTGAACGGGGGAGCCATGCGCGGCGGACCCCTGAATCACCTGCTCGACGGCGCACCGTTCGCCGGTGAGGTGACCACCGCGCCGCAGTACCGCTTCTACTCCATCGGCGACCGCTTCCCGGGCCTGCACCCCGTCCCCGACGGCGGCGCGCCCATCGCGGGCGAACTCTTCGAGGTCTCGATGGAGGTATTGCGCAAGAGTCTGCTCCCGGCCGAACCGCCGGAGCTCGAACTCGGCGTGATCGAACTCGACGACCATCGCTCGGTGCTGGCCATGCTGCTGCGCCGCCCGCCCGTCTCGTACCCGCAGCTGATCGACATCACCGAATTCGGCAGCTGGTCGACCTATCGCGAAGGAACCCGATGAAATACACCGCCGGGGGCGCGCTCCGGAAATACGACGTCAACTGCTCCATCCTGTTCACCGATCTGCCGCTGCTGGAGCGGGCGGCGGCGGCCAAGGCGGCCGGGTTCGACGCGGTGGAATTCTGGTGGCCGTTCGGCGCGGATCCCACGCCCGCCGATGCCGATATCGATGCCTTCGTCGCCTCCATCGAGGACGCCGGGGTACAGCTCGTCGGCCTGAATTTCATCGATCTGATTCCGGCGGGCCGGGGCCTGGTCTCCATCCCCGGGCAGGAGACCAGGTTCCGGGACAATATCGACATCGCGATCGGCATCGCCGAGCGCACCGGATGCAAGGCGCTGAACGCGCTGTACGGCAACCGGATCGCCGCCGAGAATCCGGAGAAGCAGGACGAGCTGGCGCTGGAGAATCTGCGCCTGGCCGCGACGGCCGCGCAGCGCATCGGTGCGACGGTACTGCTCGAGGCGCTCAATGCCTATGAGTCGCAGGACTATCCGATCGTCTCGGCCGCGCACGCGGTGCGGATCATCGAGGCCGTCGGCGAACCCAATGTGCGGTTCCTCTGCGACCTGTACCACCTGGCCCGCATGGGCGAGAACCTGCCCGCCGTCATCGACACCTACGGCGGCTATATCGGCCACGTCCAGATCGCCGATTCGCCCGGGCGCGGACGCCCCGGCACCGGCGCACTCGACTTCGCCGAGCTGTTCGCGGCGCTGGACGCGAGCGGTTACGACGGCTACATCGGCCTGGAATACAAAGACCCCGAACTGAACTGGGAGTGGATCAAGTGAGCACCATCGGATTCGTCGGCCTCGGCATCATGGGCGGCCCCATGGCCGGACACCTGGTCAAGGCCGGTCACGACGTCACCGGCTACGACCACAGCGCCGCCGCCGTCGAACGGCTCACCGCCGCCGGCGGCAAGGCGGGCGCGGACGCCGCGGAGACGGTGCGCGACAAGGACATCGTCATCACCATGCTGCCGCAGGACGAGCATGTGGAATCGGTGTTCGCCGAGGTGCTCGAGCACGCCGCGCCCGGCACGCTCTACATCGACTTCTCCACCATCACCCCGCGCACCTCGGAGTGGACCGCCACCGAAGGCGCGAAGAAGGGACTGCGTGTCCTGGACGCCCCCGTGAGCGGTGGTGAGCCCGGTGCCAAGAACGCCGCCCTGTCCATCATGGTCGGCGGCTCCCGCGATGACTTCGAGTCCGCCCGAGAGGTTTTCGAGGCGGTCGGCAAGACCATCGCCCTGGTCGGCCCCAATGGCGCGGGCCAGGTCGTCAAGGCCGCCAACCAGCTGGTGGTCGGCGGCACCTACGCCCTGGTCGCCGAGGCCATCCTGCTCATGGAGAACCTGGGCGCGAACGCCGAGGCGGGCCTGGACGTGCTGGCCGGTGGCCTGGCGGGCAGCAAGATTCTGGAGCTGAAGCGAAAGTCCATGCTGGAGCGCAGTTTCCAGCCGGGCTTCCGCATCGATCTGCACCACAAGGATATGGGCATCATCCTGGCCGCCGCCCGCCAGGCCGAGGTCGCCATCCCCATGGGCGCGCTCACCGCACAGCTCATCGCCGCCGCCCGCGCCATGGGCCACGGCTCGCTGGATCACTCCGCGCTGCTGCTGGTCGCCGAGGCGCTGTCCGGTAAGGGGACCGCGTGAGGGTCGCCGCGCAGGAGCTGGAGTCCGGCTTCGGACCGAATATGGCGCACGGGCACGGCATTTGCGCCATCGGCGTTCCGGCGGGCTGGGTGGTGGAGCGCTGCACCGTCGAGCCGCGCACACCGCACGTCCGCACCTTCGCGCCGACGGCGAATTCGACCGATCGGCCGCTGACGCTGATCCGGAAGGGGATCTGATATGACACGCATGCGGACAGTGGACGCGGCCGTCCTCATTCTCGAAAAGGAAGGCGCGACACAGGCTTTCGGGCTACCCGGCGCGGCCATCAACCCGTTCTACAGCGCCATGCGCGCACACGGCGGGATCGGCCATATCCTGGCCCGGCACGTGGAAGCGGCCTCGCATATGGCCGAGGGCTTCACCCGCGCCGCACCCGGCAATATCGGCATCTGCATCGGCACCTCCGGTCCGGCGGGCACCGATATGATCACCGGATTGTATTCCGCCAGTGCGGATTCCATTCCGATCCTGTGCATCACCGGGCAGGCGCCGGTGGCCAAACTGCACAAGGAGGATTTCCAGGCCGTCGATATCGCCTCGATCGCCGCCCCGGTGAGCAAGTGGGCGGTGACCGTGCTCGAGCCCGCGCAGGTGCCGGGCACCTTCCAGAAGGCGTTCCAGCTCATGCGATCCGGGCGTCCCGGACCGGTGCTGATCGATCTGCCGATCGATGTGCAGCTGGCCGAGATCGAATTCGATATCGAGACCTACACGCCCCTGGACGTGCATCGGCCCACCGCGACCCGGGCGCAGGCCGAGAAGGCCATCATGATGCTGAACGCGGCCGAGCGACCGCTCATCGTGGCGGGCGGCGGCATCGTGAACGCCGACTCGGCGGATCTGCTGCTCGAATTCGCCGAGCTCACCGGAATTCCGGTGGTGCCCACGCTGATGGGCTGGGGCACCATCGCCGATGACCATCCGCTGCACGCGGGCATGGTCGGATTGCAGACCTCGCACCGCTACGGCAATGCCACGCTGCTGGAATCGGATTTCGTGCTGGGCATCGGCAATCGGTGGGCCAACCGGCATACCGGTGGCGTCGAAACCTATACCAAGGACCGCACTTTCGTGCACGTGGACATCGAGCCGACCCAGATCGGGCGGGTGTTCGCGGCCGATTACGGCATCGTCTCCGACGCTGGCGCGGCCCTGGCGGCGTTCCTGGATGTCGCACACGATCTGAAGCTCACCGGACAGCTGCGCGACCGCTCCGAATGGGCCGGGAAATGCCGGGACCGCAAGCGAACCCTGCTGCGCAAGACGCACTTCGACACCGTGCCGATCAAACCGCAGCGGGTGTACGAGGAGATGAACGCGGCCTTCGGGCAGGACGTCCGCTACGTCACCACCATCGGACTGTCGCAGATCCAGGCGGCGCAGCTGCTGCACGTGTACAAGCCGCGGCACTGGATCAACGCCGGACAGGCCGGACCGCTGGGCTGGACGCTGCCCGCCGCCATCGGCGTCGCCACCGCGCTGCCGGAGGAGACCGTGGTCGCGCTCTCGGGCGATTACGACTTCCAGTTCCTCATCGAGGAATTGGCGGTCGGCGCGCAGTTCAAGATCCCGTACGTGCACGTGGTGGTGAACAATTCGTACCTGGGTCTGATCCGTCAGGCGCAGCGCGCGTTCGATATGGACTACTACGTGCAGCTGTCCTTCGACAACATCAACAGTCCGGAGGTCGGCGGATACGGCGTCGATCATGTGAAGGTCGCGGAAGGGCTGGGCTGCAAGGCCGTTCGCGTCACCGAACCCGAACAGCTGGGCTCCGCGTTCGCCGAGGCCAAGCGGCTGATGGCCGAACATCGGGTGCCGGTGCTGGTCGAGGTCATTCTCGAACGTGTCACCAATGTGTCCATGGGGCTCGAGATCGACAGCGTCAACGAGTTCGAGGAACTCGCCGAATCGTTCTCCGATGCCCCGACCGCCATCGCCGCGCGGGCGGAGTACGAATCGGCCGGGAGCCCTTCGTGATTCACGCGCGCGGTGGTTCGGGCCGGGGCTGGCGCGATGGGCAGGTGATCATCGCCCCCGACAAATTCAAGGGGTCGCTGACCGCCGCCCAGGTCGCCGAGCATCTCGCGGCCGGACTGCGGCGGGTGCGCCCGGAACTGCCCGTGGTCTCGGTCCCCGTCGCCGATGGCGGGGACGGCACCGTGGACGCGATGGTGGCAGCGGGCTTCGCCGGCCTGCAGACCGCCGTCACCGGGCCGGTCGGGAATCGAGTGGTCGCCTCGTTGGCAATGAGGGGCGAGACGGCCATCATCGAACTCGCCGAAGCCTCCGGGCTCCGGCGTCTACCCGACCGGCCCACCCCGGTCACCGCGCGCACCGCCACCAGCACGGGCACCGGCGAGCTGATGCGCACCGCGGTATCGCGCGGTGCCCGGCGCGTGGTGCTCGGGCTGGGCGGCAGCGCCTGCACCGACGGCGGGGCGGGGATGCTCACCGCGCTGGGCGCGCGCCTGCTGGACGCGGACGGTGCGCCGCTGCCGCCGGGAGGCGTCGCGCTGCAACGACTCGAGCGCATCGATCTCGCCGATCTGCTGCGCGTGCCGGTCACGGTGGCCTCGGATGTGGACAACCCACTGCTCGGTGAGCGCGGGGCCGCCCAGGTGTACGCGCCCCAGAAGGGCGCGGACGCGGACGATGTCGTGCAGTTGGAGCGCGGTCTGGCGCGCTTCGCCGAGATCGCGCGCCGGGATCTGGGCGTGGATCTGTCGGATCGGCCCGGGGCCGGTGCGGCGGGCGGTGTCGGATTCGCCGCCATCGCCTTCCTCGGCGCACGCAGCGAACCCGGTATCGAATTGATCCTGCGGCAGCTGGATTTCACCGATCGGCTACAGGGCGCGCGGCTGGTGATCACCGGGGAGGGCTGCCTGGATCGGCAGACCCTGCACGGCAAGGCCCCGATGGGGGTGGCCAAAGCCGCCGCGGCGGCGGGCATTCCGGTGCTCGCGGTCGCGGGGCAGCGACTGCTCACCCGGGATATGCTGCGCCGCTTCGGATTCGAGGACGCCTATGCGCTCACCGATATCGAGCCCGATCCGCAGCGCTGTATCGACAATGCCGGGCCGCTGCTGGAACAGCTGGCCGTGCGCATCGCCGAAACCCGCCTGGGTGAATTGCTCTCCCGCAACGCCTGAACTCTCCACCGACCTGAACATCGACCGAAAGGGAACTGATGTCGGACTTCACCAGCCTGCCGAATCTGGCGCTGCGCACCTACCGCGCGAGCGTGATCGCCGCCAGCGACGAATCCTTCGAAGAGCGCGAGAATCTCATCCAGCCGTGGGAACCGCGGTTCTCCGCCGAGACCTTCGGCACCAAGGGGCAGGAATACGACGGCTGGGAGACCCGGCGGCGGCGCGGCGCGCCCGGACACGACTGGGCGATCGTGCGGCTCGGCATGCCCGGCATCGTGCGCGGGGTGGTGATCGACACCGCCTGGTTCAAGGGCAACTATCCGCCGTTCGCATCGGTGGAGGCGTGCCGGGTCGCCGGTTATCCCGATGTGGCGCAGCTGGATTCGGCCGAGTGGGTGGAGATCGTGCCGCGCACGGCGCTACAGGGCGACGCCCGGCACGAACTGCCCGTCGACGAGGAGCGGATCTTCACCCATGTGCGCCTGAATATCCATCCGGACGGCGGTGTGGCCCGTTTCCGGGTGCACGGTGACGTGGTGCCCGATCCGGCGCTGCTGACCGGGCTGACCGTGGACCTGGCCGCACTAGAATACGGTGGCCGGGCCATCGATTGCTCGAATCTGTTCTACTCGGGCGCGGACAATATGCTCGCCCCCGGCCTGGCCCGCAATCAGGCCGAGGGCTGGGAGACCGCCCGCCGTCGCGATGACGGCAATGACTGGGCCGTGATTCGCCTTGCCGCCCAGGGTATTCCGGAGCTCATCGAAATCGACACCACCAACCTGGTGTTCAACTCCCCGGCCGAGGTGCGACTGCTCGGCATCGATCTGCCCAGTGGGGCACCGATTCCCGGTCCGGACGCACCGGACTGGTTCGACCTGCTGCCGACCGTGCCGATTCAGCCCGATACCCCGCACCGCTTCCGGGTGCAGGGTGCGCGGCCGGCCACCCACGTGCGTCTCGATATCTATCCGGACGGCGGCATCGCCCGCCTGCGGCTGCTGGGTGCTCCCACCCCGGCGGGTCTCGAGGCGCTCGTCACCCGCTGGGGCGCGGCCTGACCGGTACACCCACGCGCCCCGGCGGGTGCAACCGTCAGTGGCCGATCGACGAGATCCGGGTTCCGGTGCGGCGCAGCGTGAATCGCCGCGCCTCGAAGTCCCAGAACAGGTAGATCGGCCACTGCACGGTATGTGCCAGCCACGCTCCCACGATCACCCTGCGGTGCAGCGGCAATACCCAGAATCCCTGTCCGCGCAGCGTATTGAGGCCGGTCTGCTGGAACCGCCACCATTCGCGCGGGGTGGCGCGCCGCCGCCGGGCCGAGGTATCGGCCCGCAAATCCTTCAGCTGCTGGATCGGTAATTGTTTCTTGATCAGGCAGAGCGCCAGATCGAGATCCTCGGCGACCGGAACTCCGGTGATGGTCTGATCGCGCACTTCGAGCCAGGCCGTGCGCCGGATTCCCATATTCGGCCCGTGCAGATTTCCCACCCGATTGCCGAGTGCGCCGCGCCGGTCCTGAATCCAATATCCCAGGCGCAGCAGGAATCCCACCGGCGAATCGTGATAGGTCGTGATTCCGGTGACCGCGCCGACCTCGGGATTATCTGCGAGATACGTTCTGATGGTTTCACCCCAGTTGGGAAACACCAGGGTATCGGCATCGGTACGCCCGATGAATTCACCTCGGGCCGCATCGAAACCGGTGTTCCGGGCGAAGGGCAGACCGCGTCTGGGTTCGTCGACGAGCCGCACTTTGGGGCTGGTCACAATGTATTTCTCGACTAGATCGCGGGTCTCGTCGGTGGACCCGTTGTCCACCACGATGATCTCGTCCACCGCATCCTGGTCGACCAGGCGGTCGAGGGTCGCGAGAATCGATTTCTCCTCGTTCAGAGCGGGAATGACGACGGACAGGACAATGGGGCTTCGGTTACCGTCTGGCATGGTGATTCGGTACTCCGGTTAACGAGTTCTGTTATTGCGGCGCAGGAAGTCTCGCACTCGGCCGCAGCCCGCCCCAGCCCGCAATAAAGGGGGCTAGGAACCGGTTGTGGCGCGAGCGAGTGTACGACGCGAACGCCACGGAAGCGCGGCGAACAGAGCCGTCATGGCGGCGGCGGTACCGGCCAGATCATCACGACCGGAGAGATATGCGCGCTGGCGTTCGGGTGTCAGCTCGAAGAATTTGTCGAAGAAAAGCGGCAAATCCTGTGGTGGGAGCGCCAATAGGGCCTGTAATCCGATGTGCCGCAGGCGATTGACCGTGCGGGATGAAATGTTCCAGATCGAATCCCCGGCGGCGAGAATATCCGCGGTGCGCAGCGCGGCCGCGACGCTGTATCCGGTCGCCGGATGGATGAGCGCGCCCGCCGCACCGAAGGCGGCGGGGTGCGCCCGGCCGCCTTCGACGGGGAATCGGACGCGTTCGATGCGCTCGGAACCGTCGAGAGTCACTCCGCGAGAACGCAATCGGGTTGCAAGACGATCGCGCAGCACCTCGGTGCGCAGGGCCGGGCGGCCCGCCAGACAGGTCTCCTCGAGCAGAATCGTATTGTCGCCCAAGGGAACCGCGTAGAGGAATGAGCGCGGCTCATCGGGCCGTGCGCCATTGTCGATGCGCCAGTCCATGAACAGGGTGTCCGGATCGGCCCAGCGGTCGCGATCGAGCACCACACCGAACGCGGTCTGCTCGGCGAGACCGGGGGAGCGGGACACACCCCGGGCATCGATGACGCGACCGCCCGGCACATCCGTCCCCGATGCCAGCCGCGCCACCGGCAGTTCATCCTTGCGCGTGCCGAAGCGCGGCGGCGCGACGATATCGATCACCCGGTCCGTGATGATCCGCGCGCCGGTCAGATCGAGGGAATCCCGCAGGGCCGCGGTATCGAAAACGCTATAGCGGCGATCCAGTTCGATACGCCGGGTGGTCCATACGGCCGGACGGTCCACGGTCGCCGCGAACACCCCGGGATCCAGCCACTCCGGCAGTTCATCGGCCCAGGCCGCGTAGGTGGCGCTCCACCGGCGTTCGGGTCGTGGATCGATGATCGTGACCGACTGCCCCCGCACCAGTGCGCGATGCGCCAGCGCTCGCCCCGCCGGACCGGCGCCGCACACCACGAGATCGGAAGTCACACCGTGATTGGATCATGATCGGCCGCCGTTCTACGCTTCGGTGACATTTCGCCGGGTCGGGAGGTCCCCGGTGCGCCGTGAAAGGTTGACTACATGAGCTATCCCCCCGGCCCGCCATCCGGATCCGGATTCGGTGGCGATCCGCACGGCCAGGGCGGACAGCCCGCGGAGGACGCGGCCGCGGCCTGGTGGGACCAACCGGCGGCGCCGACCCAGCCCGGCCAGCCTGCCCAGCCCGCGCAACCGGCCTGGCCGGGGCAGCAGGGCGACGCCTGGCAACAGCCCGGATTCGCGGCACAGCCGGGCGGATATCAGGCACAGCAGAGCGAGCCGACCTGGCAGCAGCCCGTCGCCCAGCCGGGATGGCCTGGGCAGCAAGGATATTCGCAGCAGCCGGGCTATGGCGCGCCGCCGCCGCAACCACCGCGTTCGAATACCGGTCTGATCGTCGGCATCGCCCTGGCGGCGGTCGCGGTGCTGGCCGTCGGAGTCGGCGCGGTCGTGGTGCTCACGGGCGGCGACAGCTCCGATCAGGCGACGGTGACGACCAGCAGCGTCGAACCGCCCATCGAAATCACCTCCACGCGCCCGAATACGACGACCCAGGCCGCACCCGCCGGAAACCGCTTCACCTACACCGAATTCGGCGAGGCCTGGAATTTCAAGCTCGGCGATGTCGCGTTGCAGGCCGATTGGGTCCAGGGGCGCGACTACGACACCTGCGGTCCCGTCGAGGAGAACGGCAAACTCACCGGCCTCGGCTGCCAGTACGCCTCGGAACTGGTGTGGAAGTCCGAGAACGGCGGTCTCATGCTCACCCAGTTCGTGCTCACCATGAGCGATGCCGCCAAAGCCGCCGCCGCCGAGGATCATTTCGACGACGGCGATATCAACCTCCCCGCCGGGACGTACATCTCGCACTTCGAGACCGGCAAATGGCGCGACGGCAGTGAAGCCGAATTCCTGGTGATCACCCTGGCGACCGCCGACACCACCGTGGATTCGGACACCGTCGAGAAATATCTGCGCTACCGCCACACCGACACCATCGGCGCGCTGGCCTTCCGCTGAGCTATCTGCGCCCGTGCACCGCGCTGTCGAATCCGGCGGTGAGCCGGCACCGCAGGCACAGCGGTTCGGCCTGATGGTGTTTGTTCACCATCCAGCGGGCGCATTGACGGCACCAGGTGGAGGGCGGCGGATCGGTGAGGTCGGTGAAACCGACCGCCAGGATCGCGACCACCACGGTGAGAAGTAGTGCGGCCAAAGAGAAAGCCACGATGTCCAACGCCATGGGACTCAGCTCCTACTCGACTCCGGCCACCCCGGCCCCATGTTTGCCGCAACGCTCGTACCGGGTGTGATCCGAGGAGGGAGTACCCAGGCGCGAACCCGTCCGAACGTGATCGAACATCACGTTCGGACTGTCACGCCGGGTGTTCGCGCTCGTCAGCCGCAGCCACCCGCGTGGCCGATCTCCGCGGTCGCCTTGGGTACCGGTATCTCGGCGAGGCCGTCCGGCGCACCGGTGGCGGCGATCGATTCGGGCTGGGCGGTGGACGATCCCGGCAGGGCGGCGAGGAAATCCGCCAGCCGGTCGATGCCCCAGTACTTCTCGCGCCGGTGAATGAACATCGGGACGCCGAAGACATCCTCCTGACAGACCGCCTGCAGAGCGTCCAGGGCGCGCTTTTCGATCGCCGGTGAGCGCAACAGTTCGCCGACATCGGCCGGTATGGCGAGCTCGTCCAGGATCGACTGGATCACCTCGGTGCGGCAGATGTCGAGACCGGACAGCCAGCGCGCGGTGTACACGCGGTCGGTGTACTCGTGCGCGAGTCCGTGATCGGCGGCCGCGAACCAGCCGAGATGCGATGGCTCCCAATGCATCTGCTCATCCAGAGGCCAGGAATTGGTGAGGCCGCGCCGACCCGCGAGGCGGCGGACGTCGCGCAGTAGATAGAAGTGTTTGGCGCGGCTCATCGGCGTGTACGGGAATTCGTGGCCGCTGTCGGCGAGCAGCGCGCTGAAATGTTCGTCCGGCTCCCAGAAGGGCCGCCATTCCAATGCCGAGACCAGCTCGGGGTGCTCGCGCCGCAGATCGTGGAACGCCAGCCAGGAGTACGGGCTGCGGAATGAGAAGTACACGCGGGGTGCGGTTTTCATGAGTCTGCTCCCGTTCTCACAGGGTGATGCCGCCGTCGACGTGCAGTACCGCGCCGGTGATGTAGCGGGCCCGATCCGAGACCAGGAATCCCACCAGATCCGCCACATCGGCGGGTTCGCCGAATCGTCGCAGGGCAATGGACTTTTCGAGGGCGGCGCGCTTGGGCCCGGTGAGATGGCCGGTCATATCGCTGTCGATATAGCCGGGCACCACCGCGTTGACCCGGACACCGAACCGCCCGACCTCCTTGGCGAGGGATTTGGTGAAACCGACGGTGCCCGCTTTGGCCGCGCTGTAATTGGTCTGCCCGGGATTGCCGTACACCCCGGAGACCGAGGCGATGGTGACGATCGCGCCCGAACGCTGTTTGACCATTCCGAACGCGGCCCGGCGGCAGACATTGAACACACCGGTCAGGTTGGTGTCGATGACCCGATGCCAACTCTCGCTCGACATGGACACCAGGGACTGATCGTCGGTGACGCCCGCCGAGGTGATGACGCAGTCGGGGCTGCCGAATTTGGCTTCGGCGGCCTCCAGGAATTCGTCGACCTGCTGCTCATCGCGCACATCGGCGCGAATGGGCAGTACGCTGCCGCCGGTCGAGGCCGCGACGACCTCCTGCGCCGCGGTGCTATCGCTGTTGTAGCAGAAGGCGACGTCGTAGCCGCCGCGCGCGAGGTTCAGGACTATCTCGCGGCCGATGCCACGGGAGCCGCCGGTGACGACGGCGACGGGACGATGATCGTTCACGAGGAACTCCGAAGCTGATCGAAGGGGCGCAAAGTGGCGGTGAGGCGGTCGATGTCGAGTACGGTGCGCTGTCCGGCCCGCGCGTAACCGGTGAAGGTGCTGGCATCGGGGAAGCGTTCGAGCAGCCGCACCGACAGTTCGAGGGTTTCGCCCATCTCGACCTCGGCGCGGGTGCGCACCGTGGCCAGACGGCTGATGAGTACCGCGGGAGTCGTGAATTCGGGCTCGAGGGTCATCATCAGCACGGCCGCGGCCTGACACCACGCTTCGAGCATGAGTGTCGCGGGCCAGATCGCGGCGGGGTCCGGACTGCTGAATGTGGTGCTGTAGCGGTGGAATTCGATGCTCTCGCGGTGGCAGTGCGCCGTCAGCCGACCGTCGCCGACGGTAATGGCCTCGTCTAGGAACGCCATCGGCGGGCGGTGCGGCAATCGCGATACGACCGGCTCACCCGAGGGGTGCTGCGCTACTTCCCGCGTCTCCAGCGGCTCGGAGTCGTCCGGCCGCAATCGAATCGACGCGGTCTTGCGTCCACCGCTCGACACCGCGATCCGCACCTCACCGTCCGCTTGAGTATCGACGGTCAGCGTGACCGGTGTTCCCGGGTGCACGGGCGAGGAGAACTGCGCCGAGTGAATCTGCCACCGGGCACCGCCCGCCAGCTCGGTGGCGAGTAGACAGGCGATATCGATCAGCAGCACCCCGGGCACCACCGCGAGCTCCGGGTAGTGACCGGCGAAGATCGGCGCGCCGGGATCGAAATCCACCGTGGCGGTGAGTGTTCCGCCCGAGTGTTCCGCCCGTGCGAGACGGTACGCGGCGGCGGTGGCCGATCTCACCGGAACTCACCGTGGATATGCAGCACCGCCGCGACCACGGTGTGCTCGTCGTAGGCCAGTACCAGCGCGGGACCGGGGCGGCTCTGCCTGGCCAGCAGCGCCATGGCGAAAACGCTTGCGGCGGCGCCGGTATCGCCGAGATGCTGTTCGGGCCGGAGCACCGGATCGGCCGCCGGGAAGGTCGCGGTGAGGCTGTCTCCGAGCTCGAGGGGTCCGGCCACCGCGACCGCGACCACGGCATCGGGGGTGATTTCCGCCGCGTCGAGTGCGGCCAGCCCTTCTCGAAGGGCGACCGCACCGGCGTTCGAGTCCGATACCGCCGCGCTTCGGACCGGACCGGCCAGCTCCAGACCGGTTGCGGTGGCACCTGTTTCGTGCCGATGCAGCAGGAATACGCCCGCGCCCTCGGACAGCGGCGCACCCGTCGCGCCCGAGGTGTGCGGATCGATGCGCATCCGCTCACTGGACAGCTCCTCGGCCGCGCCGACCACGACGGTGTCCGCGCGATCGGTATCGAGCAGGCGGCGTGCGTAATTCAGGGCGAGCAGCCCGGCGGTGCGACCGCCCGCGATCGTGGCGTTCGGCCCCCGGAGCTTATGCCAGATGGCCGATCGTCCCGCTGCGCAATTCATCACGGTGTTGGGGAAGCGCGCCGGATCGACCAGGTACGGCCGCTCCTCGGTGAGCGAATCCCGGGTGAACCGCATGGTGCTGGCGACGCTGCCCGCCGTGGTGCCGAGCACGATGGCGGTGCGGGAGCCGATCACCTCGGCGACACCGGGCTGGGCGATGAGATCGCCGATCGCCTGCACGGCCAGCGCGGTGACCCGGTCCATACTGCGGGTCCCGGCCTTGCCGAGCGCGGTGCGGATATCGAAGTCCGGCACCGGTCCGGCGACCAGGGTCGTTCCGCCGGAATGGAAGTGGCCGCTGGTCGGACCGTACGGTGACAGCGCCGACCAATGGGTGAGACGGGTGGTGGTCATGGGTCTATCCGTTCTGCCGATTCGCGACCGGTCATGCGTTGGCGGGCACGGGTTTTCCGAAGATGACCACGGCGTTGTTGCCGCCGAACGCGAGCCCGTTGTTCTGCACCACGGTGAGGTCGCGCTCGACCGCCGCATTGGGCACGCAGTCGAGCCCGCACTCCGGATCGGTCTCGATATGGTTGATCGTGGGCGGAATGAATCCGTTGTCGATGGCGAGCGCGCAGGCGATGGACGCCAGTGCGCTGGCCGCGCCCATGGTGTGCCCGATCATGGATTTGATGGAGATGGTGCTGGGTGCCGCGCCGCCGTATACCGAACGGATGGCGCGTGATTCGGTGCGATCATTGGCGACGGTGCCGGTGCCGTGCGCGGAGATCAGATCGACCGCCTCGGGTTCGAGACCGGCATCGGCCAGGGCCAGGCGCATACATTCGGCGATGCGCTCCTCATTGGGGGCCACCGGATGATCGCCATCGCAATTGAGGCCGAAACCCAGCACCTCGGCGTAGATGTGCGCACCGCGCGCCATCGCCGCGTCCCAGGGCTCGAGCATGACCACGCCCGCACCCTCGCCGGTGAGAATGCCCTTGCGGTTCACATCGAAGGGGCGGCAGACATCGGGTGCGACGGTCCCCAGTCGATAGAATCCGGCGAAGGTCTTCTGGCACACCGAATCCGCGCCGCCGCAGAGCGCGATATCGGCCTCGCCGAGGCGCACCGCGTCGTATCCGTACCCGATGGCGTAGTTGCCCGCGGCGCAGGCCGTGGTCAGGGTTACCGCCTCGACGGATTCCAGCTCCAGTTCGGCCGCGACCGCCGCGGACAGCCGCGCGGCCGGAATCCGGTGTGCCAGTGTCGGATCGAAGGCCGATTCGCCGCCCGCGGCGACATCGCCGCGGACCAGATCGTCGAGATCGCGGGATTCGCCGTCGGTGGTGCCGATGGCCACCACCGACCGCTGGGCGCGCAACGCGTCGGGTGCTAATCCACTGTCTTCCAGCGCCATGCGCGCCGCCGCGGCCGCGAACAGGCTGGAACGCCCGTACTCCTTCGCCGAAATGCGGGTGACCGCGTCGGCCGGATCGAAATCGACCACCTCGCAGCCGATGTCATGGTCGAAGCCGGTGGTGTCGAAGGCCGTGATGGGTCGTGCGCCGGAGGCCCCCGCGCGGAGTCCGGCCAGAAAGGCTTCCGACCCGGATCCGATACTGCTGATCGGCCCGATTCCGGTGATCGCCACCCGGCGCGCGTGCGGCAGGCTCACGACGGCACCCCCACCGAATCGGACTCGGCGAGCACCTCGTACACGCCGTCCATATTTCCCATGCGCGCCAGTTCGGACTGGGCGATCTTCACGCGATACTTCTTCTCCAGCGCCGAGAGGATCTCGATCGCGAGCAGGGAATCGGCCCCGTGATCGTCGACGAAATGGCTGGTGTCGGTGACCTCTTCGGTATCGAGTTCGAGGATGTCGCAGACCAGGTCCTTGATATCGGCCCGGTCGGTGTCGGTGAGCTGCACGGTGGAACTCCTTCTAATGAGAAATGGTGTCGCTCAGGCCAATCGAACGGTGACGCGCGCGCCACCCATGACCTGTTTGCCGTCCGGCGTCTTGGCGGTGATCCGAATGACGGCGCTGCGGTCCTCGCCCTTGCCCTCCACGACGGCGCGCACGATCAGGTGCCCGCCCTCATCGTCATCGGGCACCACCAGCGGGTGCGAGAACCGGGTGACCTCGTAGCCGAGTACGGCGGCGGGGTCGTCGAGCCAATCGCTCACCATCCGGGTGGCGACGGCGATATTGAGGGTGCCGTGCGAGATGACGTCCGGCAGCCCGACGGATTTGGCGATGCGCTCATTCCAATGCGTCCCGGTGAAATCCGAGCACGCGCCGCAGTAGCGCAGCAGATCGACCCGGCGCAGCGTGATGACCTCTTCGAGGATCTGCTGGCCGACCGTCACATCGTCGTACGCGATGGCGCTCATACCGCCTCCGCCAATGCCGTGATGTGCCGGGAGATGATCGAATTGGTCACCACGGCAACGTCATTGGCGTCCGTGTCGACGATGGTGTGGGTCATATCGAACTGGTCGTGCGGCCCCACCTCGCGGATATCGGTGACCTCGGTGGTCATCAGCAGCAGATCGCCGGGGTGGATCGGGCGCAGGGTGCGCACCGACTGTGCCCGGTGCACGCAGATCGGCTGCTGCTTCTTGCCGAATTCCGGATCGTAGAGCGGCCAGCCGCCGAATCGGAAGAACAGCATGACCGGAAAGCTCGGTGGTGCGATGACATCGGGGTATCCGGCGGCCTCGGCGGCGGCGCGGTCCAGATAGAGCGGATGCGGGTCACCCGTGGCCAGGGCGTAGTCGCGGATCTTCTCCCGGCTCACCTCGTACGGGCCGACCGGGCCGAACCTGCGGCCGATGAAATCGCGATTGAAAACGGCCATGGTGGTCTACCTTTCGAAATTCCGCCGCATCTGGGCGAACATTCGGGTCAGCGTGTTGGAGTACATCTCGGTGAGGTGCACCCCGGGCGCCGCGAGCAGTGGATAGCAGGATTCGCCCCAGCGCACCGGGTGGTCGATCTGCATGGCCAGCAGCGTGCCGATGGTGTCCGGCTCGTACGGCCGGGCGGTGGCATTGGCCAGGACGGTGCGGCGGGGCGGATGAAAGTCGGTGGCCGCCAACGCCTCGGTGAGTTTCATGCGCGCCGGTGTCATGTAGCGGGAGTGGAACGGGCCGCTGACCCGCAGCGGGCGAACCATTTTCGCGCCCGCGGCCACCAGCGGATCGGTGGCCGCGGCGAGTTCGTCGACCGGTCCGGACAGTACAACCTGCTGCGGTGTATTGAGATTGGCGATATCGAGGCCGGTCAGCCGCGCGGCACCGAGGGTGTAGCCGATGGTGTCCGCGTCGAGTCCGACGACCGCCGCCATCGCGCCGCCGTCGATGGCGCTCATCGCCCCGGCCCGGGCCGCGACCAGTCGCAGCCCGGTCGCGAAATCGAAGACCTCGGCGGCGTGCAGGGCGTTGTATTCGCCGAGGCTGTGCCCCAGCACTATTCGCGGTGGCGGCGCGGATTCCAGGTGCGCCGCGTAGTGCAGCGCGTTCACCACATACAGTGCGGGCTGGGTGAATTCGGTGCGATCGAGCCGCCCGTCCGAATCGTCCGAGCACAGTGCCCGCACGCTGTATCCGAGGACGTCATCGGCCTGCGCCACCAGGTCTGGATAGCGGTCGAAGAGCTCACCGCCCATACCCGCCCGCTGACTGCCCTGCCCGGGGAACACCACGATATCCACCGGATCGACCGTCTCGCCGAGCGATTCGCCCGGTGCGGTACTCATTTGCCCACGTCCACGAGTAGGGCCGGGCGCACCCGGGTCGATTTGATACCGCGGTCGCGCCGTCCGAGTCGATGCCGCACGGTGCCGTGCAGCACGGTGCCCGAGGCGGCCTGTTCGCCGAGCAGACCCTCACCCGGGAACAGCGAGAACGTCCAGCTGGCCCGGTTTTCGCAATCGGGCATCTCGGTGCCGCATTGCAGCGTCAGCGCTCCCCAGAGCTGGCGGATCATCAGGTCGCGGGTGTCGGTGCCCTCGACCACGTAGAAATCCGGATCGGCGTCCTCGGTGATATCGAGGTAGCTGCCCAGTGCGAGGCCCGCGGGGCCGACCAGCGATACGGCCAGCGTCCAGTCCGCGCCGGCGGTGGCGACCGAAACCCCATCGGGGAGTTTGTCATCCACGAAATCCGGTGTGGTGACCTCGGTCTGGTCGGCGCGCACCGCCGGATCGACCGCACCGCGCACATCGAGCCGGTCCGGATCCGGAATGAGTACCGGCCCGTAATCGACGGTATCGGCGAAGCGCGCCTTGGCGAATCGATCCCGCAGGGTATCGGCCAGGCGATGCGCCTGCTTCCAATCGGCGGCGCTGAAGGCCCCGCGCAGATACTTCTCATCCGGAATCGGCAGTCCGGCCGCGTGCAGGCCGTCTCGGACGGAGGCCAGCTCATTCCAGCCCGAGGCGGCGAGATCGGTCACGAATGGTTCACGCATGTTGAATCTCCCCTGGATATGGCGTCGCACGATCGATACGGGTGGCGAACCGGCCGAGCGCGTCCTGCCACTCGTCCCGCGCGCCCTCGGTCGATGCGGGCGCGGGATTGCCGGTCCAGTGCACAGCCTCCCGGATTCCGTGCAGTGCGCTGAGTACCCACACCGGTAGACCGGTGATATCGGCCGGGCGGACCCGTTCGTATTCGACTGCGACCCCGCGCATTCCGGCGACGGCCTCGATCAGCTGACGGGTCACGCTCGGCAGCACCGGAGCATCGGGGTCGGGGAAGCACAGGGTGCCGTCGCGCCACCAGCCGATCGCGCTGAACGCGCCCTCGCGGAGATAACCGTCCGGATCCAGCAGCACCGGCTCCTCCGACCCGAAATGGGTGGCGATGCGGCGCAATTCGGCGAGGCGGCCCTGATCCGGCCCCTTGACCCGCGGTTCCGCTCGCGGATCGGGCACCGTCGCGGTCCACAGTCGGACCGTGTCCGACAACTCCGGCGCACGGCGCACCCGCAGGCCGAGATCGCCCAGCCGGGAGCATTCGATGCGCGGGAACCAGTGCCCGCGGGTCGGGAGCATGTCGCGCATGCGGAGCAGGAAGGCCGCGATCGTCTCCTCCGGAATGTCGTGGCGGAGCGCGACCGAGGCGGTGAAGCGTTGTTCGTGCAGTTCCAGACAGCGCACCCGGCCATCGACCAGCAGCCAGGAATCCATCACGTCCGGACCGTCCAGACTCGGGGCCGGGACCAATTCGCCGGTATCGGGATCGAACAGCGTCAACTCATCCACGGGGACCGTCTCCCGCCGCGACGGGCTGCGCCGCACCGAAAACCCGTACCAGCGCCGCCGCTTTGAGCAGCATCTCCTCATATTCGGCGGTGGGATCGGAATCGAGCACGATCGCGCCGCCCGCACCGATCAGCAGTTCCTCGCCGACCCGCACCGCGGTGCGAATGACGATATTGAGATCCGCCGTACCGCCCTGGCCGAGATAGCCGAGCGCACCCGAATAGACCCCGCGCGCTTCGGTTTCCAGAGTGTCGATGATGTCGGTGGTGCGCAGTTTCGGCGCACCGGTCATGGATCCGCCCGGGAAACAGGCGCGCACGCAGTCCAGTGCGCTCACTCCGGCGGCCAGTTCACCGCGGATGGTGGAGACCAGCTGATGCACGGTGGCATAGGTCTCGGTGGCCATATAGCTGGGCACCGACACCGAGCCGATGCGGCAGACCCGGCCCAGATCATTGCGCAGCAGATCGACGATCATCAGGTTCTCGGCCTGCGTCTTCGGATCCGATTGCAATGCGGCGCGCAGGGTTTCGTCCTCGTCGGCGGTGAGGCCGCGCGGGGCGGTGCCCTTGATCGGTTTGCTCTCCACCACGCCGTCGCGATTGATGCGCAGGAATCGCTCGGGCGAGGAGCAGAACACGGTGACGTCATCGGCGCGCAGGAAGGCGGCGTAGGGGGCCGGATTGATCGCGCGCAACCGCAGATACGCCTCGAGATCGCTGTCCGCGTCATGTGAGATCGCGGGCAGGTGCAACATATTGGTGAGGCAGACCTCGTAGGTGTCACCCGCGAGCAGCCGCCGGTGGATTTCGTCCAGCGCGGCGAGGTATTCGGCGCGCGGGCGGGCGTACTGTTCGACGTCGGCGAATTCGACCGCGCCCAGTACGGTGTCGAGGTCGATATCCGCACCGCGCGGGTCGATGGTGGGCGCGGACCGCAGCCGTTGCGTGGTTTCGGCCAGCCACCGCTGTGCCGCAGGGGCATTCGCGGGGGTGGCGATCGCCACGATGTAGGTCTGATGCCGCTCGTGATCGATGACCACCAGGTGATCTGCGCGAATCCAGAGGGCGTCCGGGGTCTGGGCGCGGTGATCGGCGTTGAGACCGCATTCGGATTTCAGTTCGTAGCCGAAGTAGCCGACATAGCCGCCGGTCAGATCGAAGGGCAGTTCGTCGGCTCCGGAGACGGGAATGGCCAGGCGGCGTTCGAGCGCGTCGAAGATGGTTCCCGATTCGGTATGCGATCCGGTCTCGGTGAGCACCCGCACCGAATCGTCATGCACTCGGGCACTGAGTGTTTCGCCCGCCGCGCCCAGTTGCGCGCCCAGGAAGGAGAACCGTCCCATACCTTCCACCACCCGCGCGCTGTCCAGCCAGAACACCCGCCGCTGCGAGCCAAAGATATCGCGCGCCACCGTGATCGGGTCGACCTCATGATCGAGCCGCAGCCAGTCCGCGTGTAATCCGTTGTCGGCGGGGGCTTCTCGGACCTCGATGGCCTCGGACGCCGATTCGCGGGCCAGGCGCAGGAAGTTCGAGATCAGCTCGCGCCCGTTCTCGGTGGAGATGGACTCCGGATGGAACTGCACGCCCCAGCGCGGCAGCGTCCGATGCCGCAGGCCCATCACCACGCCGTCCTCGGAGGTCGCCAGGCTCAGCAGCTCCGGCGGCAGCGGTTCGGGCACATGCAGCGAGTGATAGCGCACCACCTGGAACGGATTCGGAATTCCTTCGAAAAGGTCCTCCTCACAATGCCGGACGACGCTGATATGCCCGTGCCGGGCCCGGGGTGCGGATTCGATACGGCCGCCGAAGAACGCGCCGATGCCCTGATGTCCGAGGCAGACGCCGAGCACCGGTAAATCCCGGCGGCGCAGCAGGGTCGCGCTGTGCCCGAAATCCTCGGTGTGCTGCGGATTTCCGGGCCCGGGGGAGATCACCGCGGCGTCGAATTCGTCGAGATCCAGATCGTCCCAGCGCGGATCGTCATTGGTGATGACCGTGGGCGGGACCCCGGACGTCGCCGCGATGAGCTGGAATAGGTTGTAGGTATAGGAATCGTGATTGTCGATCAACAGCGTTCGCATGGTGACCAGAAACTCCGAACCATTTCTTCGAGGGAGAACTACTGGGAAATCGTGGTGGACCAGTCGAATGGCAAGGCGTCGACTACATCCCACGACTGACAGAGTTTCCGCAGACCACGGAAGTCCTGAAGGATCCGCTGCCGGTTTCCGGCCGCACGCACATCGGCGATGATGCGGTCGGCCTCGGGAATACCCTCCCGCTGCAGGACCGCGGTCCAGGTGGTGAAATCGGTGGCCGCGAACGCCTCCATGGCCCGGGCCATGCTGTGCAGCAGCGTCGTTCGATCCGCGGGGTCCAGGTCCTCGAAGACGATGGTGGCCAGTTCGGCCGCCACCGAGGAGTGGCAGTACTCATCGCGGCTGTGCAGTTCGGCGGTGGTCCGGTTGATCGGCTGGATGGTCTTATCGCCCGCCACCAGCTCCAGGAAGGCATTGATGGAGATCTCGGCGACGGTCATATAGCCCAGCCCGGTCAGTGCTCGGTCGCGTGCTGAACCGGCCTCGTCCAGGGCTCGGGCGTGCGAGCGGACCTTGTGCGCGAGCGGCAGATCGCGCTCGGGCAGATCCCAGCCGCGGCCGGCGCGGGTGGCGGCGCTGGCATTGAAATGCATCAGCGTGTGGTACTGCTCGTCCACCATGGCCTGGGTGGCGGCGACGGTGAGTTTATCGCCGAGACCGGTGCCGAAGGCATCCTCGGCGAGCACCGCGAATCCCGGATTCACCACGTGCTGTTCGATATCCATCACATTCTTGTTGAATGCGATCCAGCCCCAGGCGTGCAGGCGGCGCTGGGTTTCCTCGGGGAGCCGCAGATAGTCGGGGTGATCCCGGAAGGGCAGCAGGGATTCGGGACAGTCGAGCCGATCGGGTTCGAAGAATTCGAGCAGATCGGATTCGGGGCGTTTGACCGCGGCTCGTTTACCCCAGTTTCCGGAGAGCCTGGTGATGACCGCGTTCTCGATCGGTACGTCGGGATCGTGCAGGGGTAGATCCGGTGGGCTGATCGGCGGCCGATGTTCGATACTCACGGCCACTTCCTTTCATGCATTCATGCTGGATGCATTCACGAAATGAATTGCCGCGCCACAGCTTTGGAGCGCATGAGAAATTCGCCGAGGAATCCGTCGTGCGGGACGCCGAATTCCACTCGATAGGTCGGCACGCGGCCGAGGTAGACATTGCGAATCGAGGGATCATCGACCAGGGCGGTGATGAGCTCCTCGTCATCGGTGACCGCGCTGACGACCAGGCTGTCGGTCAGGACCGACGCATCGCCGGGTGTCCACGGCAGCACCCATCCGCAGGGGTAGGGCATTTCGAGCCCGGCCTGCGGTGCGTCGGGGCGATCACAGGCGTACACGGTCGGGCGCAGCACCACGCTGCCGTCGCCGAGCGAGGTGACCGTGTCCTGTTCCGGCAGCATGGCGGTGGCGGACCCGACCTGGCTCCGAACGTATTGCGCCACGGCGTTTCCGGTGGATTCGGTCCAGCAGGGCAGCACCGCGGCCGGATCCTCCGGCGGGAGCGCGGGCAGTTCGGCGAGCAGTTCGGCGATCCGCCGGGCCACCTCGCCATGGTCGTGTTCGACGTAGACGGCGGTCGCGTTCACGCACGCCGTACCGCCTTGGTACGCAATGGAATCCGCGGCGAAGCGAATATCCTCGTCGGTCACCGTGCCGGTGAGCAGGACCTTGGCCCGGCCCGGTCCCTGCGGTAGTACCGTCGGATCGTCGCGATAGCGGTTGACCACATCGTCGCCGCCGTAGACCAGGCCGAGATCGGCGGCCGACAGCATGGATCCGGCGATTTCCTGTCCACCGGGTAGCAGTGCGATCTCCGGACCGGTGAATCCCGCTTCCCAGAGCGCGGATACCAGGCGGTGCGGGGTGAACGGTTCGCGCCGCGACGGGCGCACCGCGACGCCGTAGCCGAGTGCGAGCGCCTCCAGCCAGAGCGAATGCACGCCGGGGTGATTGCCCGCGGCATTCACCGCGAGCGAGCGGCCGCGCCTGGTCCATACGGCGCTGGCATCGGCTACTTCGCTCCAATTCGCCTGTGCCCGAGTCGGTATGGCGGCATAGGCGGTATCGACCGCGCGGGTCGCGGCTTCGGCGATGACATCGGCGGCGGCGCGCACCACGCCGATCGGCAGACCGGAGACGACCGCCACCAGCTCGTGATACTCGGCGGGGGAGATTCCGGCAATGGTGCTGTCCCGGAAGAGTTCACCGGCGACCGCGAGCATCTTGGCACGCTCATCGAGTGACCGAGCCGTGTGCGTGCCCGTCTCCGCCATCGAGCGTTTGACGAAAAGGTCCGGCACCAAACCCAATTCGGCTCGCACGGTGCCGCGTACATCGGTGATCTGCTCGCGCCGGATCGGGCTGTACGCTCCCCGGCTTCCCAGCGCGCCGAGTACGGGCACCATCAGTACACGCCCTCGATGACGGTCGCCTCGTCGAACGACTGCAGCGGCTGGACATCGGCGACCGCGTCACCGGGCATTCCGGGGCGCGCCTCGAAACGCAGTGCGGTATCGCGCTCCGGATTGTTCGGCAGGAACATGCCTTTGGAGACCAGGTTCATCACGACCTGGCCGCGTTCGCCGTAGGGGACCGGTTCGCCGCTCTGCTGGTCGATGACATTGAAGGAGATGAACGGGCCGAGCGGATCGAAGATGCAGGGCTCGTCATCGGCCAGGCCGATGCGCTCCATCGAACCGCCGCACACCATGGTGCTGCCGTAGCCGCCCTGGAGTGTGATGCCCGGGAACACCTCGGTGCGGAACAGATGCCGGGTGTCGGCGTCCATATGCATTCCGCCCCACTGGATGTACTCGACCTTCTCGGTGATCAACTTCGCCAGGCGCGGATCGGCGGCCAGTCGCTCCAGCAGCGCGGGCGTGGTGACCATGACGGCGATGTCCTGGGTTTCGAGCAGATAGCTCGCCTGCTCGACAAGATGCGCGGCGTACTGCCCCGCACCCTCCATATCACCGGCGGCAATGCGCTTCTTGACCCAGCGCGGATCCATATCGATGGTGAACAGCAGTCCGCCGCCGCGATGCGCCTGCTCCTTGAGGGCCGCGCCGAAGATATGCGGGCCGGACGGCATGATGCCGAGCCAGTTTCCGCCCGGCTGCTGGCCGCGCAGCTGGAACTGCTGCTCGCTGAAGGCGATCCAGCGATCGAGCCACTCGTTCGTGCAGATGACCCGCTTGGGCGAGCCGGTGGTGCCGCCGCTCTCGTAGACGCCGTAGACATCGGCGGCGGTGAGGCCGCGCGGAATCAGATCCTCGGCGGGGACATCACGCAGTTCATTGATCACATAGGGGAATTTTTTGAGATCGGCGAAAGTGGTGATCTCTTCGATCGGATCGAACCCCAATCTCGGGCGGCGATCGAGCCAGAATCGGGAACCGGTCTCCGGATCGAAATGCCAGCGCACGGCTTCCCGGAGCAATTGATCCGCATCGGGATACTCGCCGATCGGGCAGTCGAGGGCGGAGCTTTCGACTGATGAAACAGACATGAAAATTAATCCTCTGAAGGGTATGGCTCAGCGCCGGCGCGGTCGAACCGCGCCGTTGCCGAGAATGCGAATTCAGGCTATTTGTTTGCGGCAGTGGAGAATTCGATGACCAGGTGCGGATCGTAGAACAGCTCCGCCTTGTGGATGATCCCGTCGCGCACCGTGAGCAGTTCCGCGGCGCTGGTGGTGCCCTCGACGCCGGGCAGCTCCCATTCGACGATGGTGGTCACCGCACCGGGGGCGACGAACTGCTCGCGAACCCGGAAATCGACTGCGGCGGGGCCGAATTGCGCCGCCATGGCCTGTACCTGTTCGCGGCCCTGGAGCGTGGCGACCGGGCTCACGAAGAGGAAATCGTCTGCCAGCGGGACCTTTCCGAGGTCGCCGCCGAGTTCGGTCCAGGCCTGGTAGTAGCTGTCGACTGCTTCATGATCCTGCATGAGTCTTCCTTCCATATTCGTGAATATTTCCGGTTGCCGAGCATTTTTCACTACGCGCGTTTGAATCTGGTGCATTGCCGACCGAGAGTCGTTGTCACCGCTTCGATTTCATCGCCCGGCACCAGCCAGTGCCCCCGGCGGGTGCCATTGCCCGACCGGCTCCCGGTCAGCAGCACATCGCCGGGCAGCAAACGGGTCAGATGTGAGGCGTGCGAGACGAGTTGGGCGATATCGACGCATCGGTATTCGGCGGTATGCGGCAATTCCTGTCCGTTCAAACGGACGGTCAGGCGCAGCCGCTGCGGTTCGGTGAGGAAAGCCGCCGGGACCAGGTACGGGCCCAGCGGGGTGAAGCCGGGAAAGTTCTTGCGCCGCAGCCAGTCCGGATCCGGTCGGCTCGGATCGGACCGCGCGTGCGGATCGTGCGCGGTGAGGTCGTTGGCGATCGTGTAGGCGGCGATATGGTCCAGCGCCTGGTACGGCGCGACCTGGAAGGTCGGGCGGCCGATGACCACGCACAGTTCCAGTTCCCAATCCAGCTGCGCCGCCCACGCGGGGATCGCGACGACATCGAAGGGACCGGTCAGCGCCGAGGTCAATCCGGGTACCAGGGCGGGCTCGGGTGCCCGGGCCCGATCGTCGTCGATCTGGAAGACCTGACGGGGTTGCACCGGCGGATACACCCGGACATCGTCGGCATCGAACCAGTCGTAGTGCGTACGGCGGTCGACTACCGCGCTCAGCAGTTCGAGCGACTCGTCCCAGCTCTCGAGCAGGCCGCGGATCGACGGCCGGTCGATCGCCGTCTCCCACAGTTCGGGCACGAACCGCAGATCCAGCACCGTCCCCTCGGCCAGCAGCCCCGGAAACGGGCGGTCACCGGGAAAACCGAAGGTACCCAGTGCGAATGGTCCCGCGACGTGGTCGCTGGTCCAGTTCGTATCGCCCGGGTAGGTCATACCTCGACTATTGCCGCATCGGGCGGGCGGGTCATCACCCGGACGGGTGAAAGGGGCTACGGCCCGTCACCCTCACACCTTCACCCTCGCACCGCTGACCAGGCCGAGGGCGCGACTGCGCTCGATGGCCGCGATGCGCGAGGTGACGCCGAGCTTGCGATAGACCGCCTGCAACTGCGATTTGACGGTGTTGACCGAGACGAAACGGCGCGCCGCGATCTCCGCGTAGGTCAGCTCCGCGGACAGATACGGGATCAGCTCCGACTCGGTCTGGGTCAGCGGTTCGATGGGCGCGGGCGGGCTCTGCGGACCACGCGCGGCGCGCGCACCCGTCTGAAGCGCCGCATTGCGGTCCAGGGCGGCGTGCACGGCTGCGACGAACGGCGCGTGCACCTCATCGGCCGCGGCATCGTGCAGCAGTTGCTCACAATCGGTGCCCGCGCCCTCGATCAGCGTGCGCACCATGAACTGTGGCGCGGCCAATTCGAGCGCGGTGCGGGTGTGCTGACGGCTCTCGTCGAGGTCACCGGTCAGGCGCAGTGCGCGAGCGATGATCAGGTGCAGTTTGAGGGTCGCCTGCAATGGGCGCTGGGACGTGTTGTGCAGCAGATCGTTCGCGGTGTCGTGCACCAGGTGCGGGTCCGCGCCGTCTTCGCAGTCGAACCAGACCTGTAGGCCCCGGTGCATCGGGGCGTCACCGATGAGGCGGTGCAATTCGGACAGCCAGCCGTGCGCGCCGCTCAGATCGCGATTCATCAGCCGCAATCGGATCTGCTGTCCGGCGACTCGATGCCGCACGAATTCGGGCAGGCCCGCGCGGGTGTCGATGCCCATCACCTCGTGCAACACCTCGAAGGCCTCACCGACCCGGCCCTGGAAGAACACGCTGCGGGCCAGGCCGAGCATGCCCCGGGCGCGGATCGGCACCCGATCCGGCACCGGGCCGACCGCGGCGGCGATCCGGAATTCGCGCTCCGCGCCGACGAGATCGTCTCGCTCGCACTGCAATTCGCCGAGTGCGACGCGGGCCTCCAGAATGGCGGGCTCATCGGACTGCCCGGCCTGCGCGGCGGCGGACAGCGATAATTCGGCGTATTCGCGTACCTGTTCGAGGTTTCCGAGATGGCTCAACACGGCTGCCTGTTTGCCCGGCAGTGTCACGAACGCGGGCGGGTGCGCGCCCTCGCGGGACCGGTCCAGTCCGTCGCGCAGAACTTCCAGTGCGGCATCGAAACGATCGATGCTGTCGTATGCCTCGGCGAGCGTCTCGAGCACGGTCAGGCGCGGCAGCGTATCGCGATGGCGGCTGGTCGCCTCGCGCTCATCGAGCACCCCTCGCGCGCGCTCACCCCAGATGATGGTCTGCTCCAGCGCGCCCAGGTTCCAGTACGCGACCGTGCGCAGCCAGCTCGCCTCCATGGTGAAATCGCCGTCGTCGCAGAGCTCTTCGGTGCGTTCGCACCACAGCAGCGCCTCGGCCGGGCGGCCCGCCCACAGTGCCGTGGAGGCCATTCGAATGGCCAGCGCGGGCTCGCGCTCGATGACATGGCGGGGCAGTTTCGCCAGCAGCGACTCCACCTCCGAATCGGGCCAGCCGGAATCCACCGTATCGATGATCTCGGTGAGAAGTGTTGCGGCGCGGGAGAAGTCGCGGGCCACCACGGCATGATCGACGGCCTCGGGCAGGCGGTGCTGATCGGCGAGCCAATCGGCCGCGCGCAGATGGGATTTGCGGGCGCGATCGGGCTCGGTGCGATGCAGTTCGCCCCTGAGGAATTCGCCGAACAGGGTGTGGAAGCGGTAGGACTCCTCATCGTCGAGAGCGAGCAGGAAACCACCCTCGGCCTCCAGCTCCCGCAGGATCGCGCCGCTGTCGGCCCGGTCGGTCACGGCCTGGCAGATATCGGCGGAGAGCACATCGAGCACCGCGGTATCGAGCAGGAAGTCCCGCACCTCCGGTGACCGGTGATCGAGGAATTCGTGGCCGAGGAAATCGGCCACATCGCGGGTGCGGCCGGTGAAGGCCAGCAGGAAGGCTTCCGGGTCCTGATGCGCGGCCAGGGCGCGCCCGGCCAGATGCAGTCCGGCGATCCAGCCCTCACACCGTTCGATGATCGATTCGGTCTGCCGCTCCGACAGCGACGGGGCTTGATCGGCGAGATAGGCGCGGGCCTCGGCGGAGGTGAAGGCCAGATCGCTCGGGGACAGTTCGGTGAGCTGTCCGCGCACGCGCAGGGTGGCCGCGCGCCGCAGTGGCGTCGAGGTCCGGCTGGTCACCAGCAGATGCATCGGGGGCGGCAGCACCTCGGCCAGATAGTCGAGCAGGGCCAGCACGTTCTCCCGGCGCAGATGGTGTGCGTCCTCGAGAATCAGCACCGAGCGTTGCGGCACATCGTCGAGGGTATCGCGCAGCGCGCGCAGGAACGCTTCCGGGGCCTCGCGGGAGGAATCGCGAATCTCCTTGTGCGCCAGTGCTTCCAGACTCGCGGTGCGCCGGGGATCCGCGCCGAGTCGCTCTACCGCCTCGATCAGGTGCCGGGCGAAGCGTCCCAGATCGTCATCGCGTTCGTGCAGGGTGTGCACCACCGCGCGCGGCCGGCGCGGTTCCGGCGTCTCCAGCCACTGCGCGATGAGGGTGCTCTTACCGTATCCGGGCGGGGCCACCACCGAGGTGACACGCCCGGCGAGCGCGGCCTGGAGTCGATTGGTCAGCCGCGAGCGCGCCACTGGCGGGGCCGCCGCGTGCCGGGGCCACCGTCGATTCGGCTCGCCCAGAGTGTGGTCGTCGGAGTCGATCATTGCGGACCAGCCCTAACCACCGCCCGCGACGTGCTCGGGCGGCTGTGTAATGGTGGGTCGTAATGGGGACGGCTGCATGGCGCCCTCGGGCAGAGCTTTTCGAGCGCGCCGGTCGCCAATGTACACGGGCAAGGCGAATTGCCGGGTTCGGGCAAAAGCGACCGCTCGTCCTGAAATCGATTGTCCAGCAGTCGAACTCCCGGAAATCCGCGGCGTTTGATGCCTCGCCGTTCGGGTAAGCGGCCGCCCCGTTCGCGTATGCGGGCGAGTGGCGGGCATGTTCGCTCCGGGGCCGTACATGATTCCGCCCCGCACCGAATCACGGTGCGGGGCGGGTGTTTTCGGCTCTGTCAGATACCGCCGGTAGCCAGTAGCCCGCCATCCACCCGAACGGTGGTCCCGGTGATCCACGCCGACTCATTCGACGCCAGGAACCCGATCAGCCCCGCGACATCCTCCGGCGACCCGAGCCGCTTCATCGGATACACCGCCGCCGCGGCCTCCTCATCCGCCGAGTACAGCGCATCCGCAAACTTGGTCTTGATCACACCCGGAGCCACCGCATTCACCCGGATCTTCGGCCCGAGCTGCCAAGCAAGCTCCTCGGTAAGCCGAATCAAAGCGGCCTTCGACGCGCCATAAGCGGCAATAACCCCGGTGGACCGCAACCCCGCAACGCTGGCCACATTGACCACCGCCCCACCGTTCTCACCCATCCAAGCCTTATAGGCTTCCTGCACATACCCCAGCGCCGCAACAACATTCACATCGAAGATCTTGCGCACCCCATCCAGGTCGGCCTCCATGAGCGACCCGTACACCGGATTGATCCCGGTGTTATTGATCAGCACATCCAACGACCCGAACTGCGCCACGGCAGCCGCAACCTGCTCCGCCCGAGCCTCGGCCTCCCCGGAATTCCCCGCCACCGCGACAACCTTGCCGGAGTACCCGAGCCCCCGAAGCTGCTCGGCAGCCTCCTCCAACGGCCCCTGCTTCCGAGCGGTCACCACAACATTGGCTCCCCGCCGCAGCAACTCCGAAGCCACCGCGAACCCGATACCCCGGCTCGCCCCGGTAACCAGCGCACTCTTCCCAACCAGATCTTCGCTCATGTGAAGGCACGCTACTTCAGTCCCAAGATCTGATCGAATTTGCCCCAAATGGGGTTCATGCCGTCACGCGATACCGTTGACCGGCTCCGCTCGCCGCGGTGGGGCTCGCGCAGCTGCTATGCGCTGAGCGTTGCGGGCCAGCGGGTGTGGTTGCCTAGTGATAGCCGAGAGGGCTTCAGCGACTTCGGGAAGGCTCGCCTGTACGTAGGTGAGAGTGACGCCGGAGCCGCCCGGCGTGCTGTGGCCCGCGTATGCTCTGGCGACGGCGTAGCCGAACTCCCGCTCGACGAAAGTCAGTGTGGTGTGGCGTATCCAGTGTGCGCTTACCTGAAGTGCTGCGGCCCAGGGTAAGTGATCGCGGAGTCTCTTGTATATGTAGTCATAGCGGCGGCGGCCCATCGGGCGTCCATTGCGATACCGTAAGACCTGGTTGGTCGCTCGAACACAGCCGCAGTCTGAGACAGGCTCGACGAGCCGAGTTATCAGTTCTGGCGAAACAGGCTGCTAGCGTTCGGTGTCGCCCTTTTCTCGAAGCAATATGAGGCGGTCGTCGACATTGAGATCATCGATCGTCAACCCGAGAAGGGGCTGCTGCAGGGGCAGGTGGCACCGAGATGGCTTGCTGAGGAGCAGGCTCGAGAGGATGTCGCAGTGCCCAAGCCGTATCCGAAAGAGTTCCGCGACGACGTCGTGCGGGTCGGCTGTAACCGTGACGACGGGTCACGCTCGAGCAGATCGCGGCCGATTTCGGGGTTCATCCGACGACACTGTCGAAATGGATGCGCCAATCCGATATCGATGACCGGAACAAGCCCGGAACCACGCGCTGCGAAGCAGCCGAATTACGTGATGCCCGACGCCGGATCCGCCTGCTGGAGCAGGAGAACGAGGTCCTGCGCCGCGCGGCGGCGTATCTGTCGCAGATGCAGATCCCGGGAAACGGCTCTACCCGCTCGTGAAAGAGGCTGCCGCCGAAGGGATTCCCGTGGCGGTGACGTGCCGGGTGTTGCAGCTCGCTCGTCAGCCCTACTGCCGGTGGCTGGCCGAACCGGTCACCGACGGCGAAGTCACCGAGGCGTATCGGGCCAACGCGTTATTCGATGCCCATCGCGACGATCCCGAATTTGGCTACCGATTTCTCGCCGATGAGGCCTGCGAGGCCGGTGAAACGATGGCCGGGCGGACCGCGCGGCGGAACTGCTCGACGAACCGGTCGTGGAGCGCGTTCGGCAAACGGCGACGCGCTAGGACCGGCAAACCCGGGCCGCCTGTCCATGGCGATCTGGTGCAGCGGAGCTTCCGCAGTGATGCGCCAAATCTTTTGTGGCTCAGCGATATCACCGAACATCACACCAGCGAAGGAAAACTGTATCTTTGCGCGGTCAAGGACATGTTCTCCAACCGGATCATCGGTTACTCGATCGATTCGAGAATGAAGTCCCGGCTTGCGGTGACCGCGCTGAACAATGCCGTCGCCCGGCGCGGTGATCATGTTCCCAGCGGCCCGACAGGCCGCTTAACCACTGTCACCCGATCCTGCAGCAGCCCCGGATGACTCGGGTAACCAGTCGCAAAGATGGTATCGAATCGGGCGCTGACCCTGGTTGAGTGGGTCGCCGAACAATGTGCGGCTTATGGGATGGCTACATGTAATCGGTCTGCCAGTTCGAGGGCGAATCGGGAGTACCCGCGGTCGATCCGTTCTCCTCGGTTGTCGACGCCAGACGTCGCCGCATATAGCAAGACGGCACCACTGCTGCGCGTCAACGCGACATAGAAATTGCGGCGCTCTTCTCGGACCTTCATTTCATGCGGCGGGACGGGCCGACCGAAATCTCGTCCCCACGGTGGTACGACCCCTTCGGTCAGCGCAGGGAGGAGCACCGCGGTGAACGTTCGCCCCTTCGCACTGTGATAGGTCCCAACCGACACGCGACCAGTGGAAGCCAGGTCATTAGCGATCTCTTTCAGCGGCTGTCCCGCTGGTGCACTCAGAAGAAGACTGAGCTCATCAAGGTTACGGCTGTCACCGAGTAAGGCACATAGTCGCTTAAGGTCAAGGCTCGCAGTGAGTCGTGAGGTCCACGTCGGGACATCATAGGGTTCGCCTCGCGGACCACATACGGTAAGGATCGCGTGCAGGGAATGGATCTGTTCGAGTAAGGGGGCGGTGCTGCGGGCGTAGCCCGCGCGAGAGCGAAGCCGGTCCAGTTGATCGAGCAGGTCATCGACACCTTTTGGCCAGGGTGCCGAAGAAGAATTATTCCCCGCCTGGGCCAGACGACTCCCGTACAGTGCACACGACGAGATCCACTTCCCCACCAGGCTCTGCAGAGAAGCTGAGCTGCCTTCCAGACGTACCTGAATCCCCACGCCCGTAAGTTCTGCGCAGATGAGCGGTGCGAGGGGCGCACGGAACCTCAGCAGGACCCCGATCTCATGGGGCGGAACTCCGGCGGCGAGAAGCTCCGACACCGCAGCGCACACTTGTCGTGCCTGCTCGTTCTGGTCACCACTGGCGATCTTGACCTCGATTGTGCCAGGGTCGCGGCGCGATGGGTCCGCGCGCCAACCACGACTCTGGGCCAGGGCAACCTCAGCGGCCGCGATGACCGCCGACCCGCAGCGGTAATTCGTGGTGAGATCGACCTTTTGGAAGTCCTCGTGATTGGACAGCTCCTCCAGGTATCTCGGATCACCGCCGGTGAATCCGAATATGCTCTGGTCCGCATCACCTACCGCGGTCACATTCACCCCGGCACAAATCAGTGATTCGACGAGGCTGTGCAGTGCGGCGCCGAGATCTTGGTATTCATCTATCAGGATCGTGGGGTACTTCGCCTTGATGATCGATGCGACCTGGGGAACGTCTCGCAACAAAGCGACTGACTTGAAGACGATGGCATCGAAGTCCCAGACCCGCATGCGCTGGCATTGGCGTTCGTACTCTTCGATCGCGGCCACGTTGGCAGGGTTCTCCTGGCTCACGTCCTCCCCTGCTACCACGCGTCGCCTCAGGGTCGTGAAGACCTCCTTCAGTGCGTAGCGGTTCGCGCCCGCCTCATTGGCGCATTCATCCCGCAATCTGTTGATTTCCGTCATGGACATCAGCGAGTCCATCGCAGGTAGATCCATGCCCGCCAGCTCGGCGTAGGTCAATACCTGTGTGAGACAAAAGGAGTGGAGTGTGCCGACGAACAGTCGATGTAAATCCGAGACGCCCAGGAGCGCAAGACGTTGTTGCAGCTCCAATGCTGCCTGGTTGGTGTAGGTGATGGCGGCCAGCCCTCGCAGAGGGCTGATCTGTGTGCAGAGTAAGTAACCTGCGCGCGCGACTAGTGTTCGTGTCTTGCCGCTGCCGGGACCGGCGACGATGACAACGTTGCCAGGTGTCGTCACAGCTTTCTGCTGGTCAGAGTCCAGGGATCGAATGTCGGCAGCCAGTAGTGGGGGAATCAGCAACGTAGAAACCGGGTTGCGTCGTGGCACAGCGCACCCTCACTTCTTCGCGTCGAACAATGGCTGTTCACGGGCTTGTCGGCTCGCCCAATCCAGGATCTGCAAACACGCCTGCGCGCTACTGGCCTTACACAGCAGGTCGATGCCGATCGGCTTCTTCCCAGCTTTGACATCGGCATCGACAGCGACGCCGAGAGCTTCCAGTAACCCTAGAACTCGTTGTTGCAAGTCGAGATCGCCGACGTGGTCTGCTACTCGTTGAGCGACCCGCCCTTTGCCTCGCTCTTCGATACGGTTGAGGACCCGTTTGACACGATGCGTCCCGGTAACCTCGTCAGCATCCTCGGTGCCGGCCGACTTGACGAGGTCGGCGGCCTCGCCCTGCTCGTGCAGAAGCCTCACTTTACCGATGGGCAACAATCGGAGGATGTCTCTGGCCATATTGGCTGCGCGTCGTTCATGCCCGGAGGACAGCTCACTGTATGCGCTGATCATCTCGCTGCCGATCAGTGCAAGCAGGTCGATTTCGAGTGTCTCGTCGCCGACGAAAATCAGGTCGTTGGCGCAGAGGCGTTGCAGTGATCGGCGGAGAACGATCGCAGCGTCGGGATCATCCTTCTCGAGTTTAATAAGGTCCTGTACTGCCTCGTAGACCTGCGTGCGTTGTTGCTGGTCACTGAGCAGCTCCGCGGCTCGGCGGAACCCGAGTTCGGGCGATTCGCTTGTGCGCAGAGGATCGCCGTCGGTGAGGACGGCGTATGGGATATCGAGTCCGTTCTTGCTGAGGAGTTTGGCGTAGGGCGAGAAGTCGGTTCCCGCGACGTTGACGATGACGACCCCGTACTCATCGAGATCGAATCCCGTCGCTGCCGCCAGTGCGGGCAGCAGGAAAACCTCCGCCGTCCCTTCGACCAGCAATACGACGCGAGCGAAAAGAAGTTCAGCTCGAGTGACGTCGAGGTACCGACTGATGTCTTGTACTTCATTGGCGTCGAGGCCCACTTGCAACGTTGTGGTCGCAACGGTCTCGTTTGTCATGGCGCGCAGCAATAGCAGAGACTTCAGCGGTGCGACTGCGGCGATATGAGGACTGTGCGTGGTCAACAGCATAGTGGGTTCGGTGGCCAGCAAATGTCGGAAGAGTCGCCGCTGAATGCCTACATGGAGGTGCGCTTCAGGTTCTTCTACGCCCATCATGGTGGTGACGAAGGCGCTCGCGGCTCTCCGGACGGCCAATGCCTCAATCAGCATACCCAGGTACAGCACGTTTGCTGCCCCGAGGCTGGTGTCGGCGACACTCCGCGTTCGAGCGGCATCGATGAACAGCTGCAGACTTCGCAGGAGAGAATCGGGACGACTCGAGGTGACACCAACGGTGGGTTCAACGGGCAGCCGTGTCCCGACCAGCGCATGCAAACGAGTCGCCAACCGCACCTGAAGGCCGTCGACTTCCGGCTCCAGAGCGAGCTTGCCGGCCGCCGCATCGATATCGGCGGCCACCGCTGCTAACTTGGCGGGATCCAAGTCGAGGTCTTCGAGCAGGGTCCGCAACGGACTGCGGTTCCACCGAGCCAGATCCTTTTCGGCATCGCGAAGAGCAGGCAGAACGTGCAGGCTCACCAATCGGCGAGTACGCGAGGCATCGGTGGTCGGGTCGTCCCGCTTCATTACGCGAAAGTCGTAATCACTGGGGCCGTACACGTGCTGGCCCTCAATGTCGCTGTCTTTGTCTGTACCTGAGCTGACGGCGTCGCCGGGCATCTCCAGCATGGACCGAGGTGCGAAGCGATAGGTCAGGGCAGCTCTCATCGGTGGATCCAGGCGAGTCAACGCACCGGACAGCGCAGCAACCGCCTCCTCGTCATCATCGAAGCCGCTGAACTCCACTTCGACCACGACTTGAGCCCCGCCCGGCATACCGGGTCCGAACGGACCGATTGCTCCGTCGTGGATGTCCTCGGCTTTGAGTTCGCGTGCTGAGTCGGGTAGGTCCGGGTCCAGTACCAGGCGGAGCGCGTACAGGAAGTTGCTCTTGCCGACGCCGTTCTCTCCCACAATCACTGCTGGGGAGGGGAAAGGGTCGATATCGAGATCACCGAAATTCCGAAAGTTGACAATCCGAACCCGGCTTATGTGTAGCGTCATTTCCGCCTAATCCCAGTCACGGTCAATCCGAACGACATTCGGCATTCTCCGTGCAGATGGTAATGGCGCACGGGGTGCGCCAGTGACCAACTTTTGAGGAAGGCACAGACAGGTAGTTCATATGGCACGATCGGTCAGCTGAAAGATAGCTCCATGACAGGATCGCAACCCCAATGCCAGTCGATGTTAACCAGTGATCCCCTCGTGGTCCCGCACTTGACCGCATACCGCGGCGGAGCCGACCAGCAGCACGCTGGCTATAGCAGCTGTGTCGTTCGATTCTTGGGATCCGCGTTGAGCGCTGCGTTCAACGCGATCCTGGCCGACGGCTCGTCGCTGCGCAGATAGGGGCTGAACGCCAACTGTGTCGCCGGATCGGCGCGATGCGGATCGGGCACTGCGGGTCATCATCGTCCAGAGCTGTTCGGCCGCAAAGGCAGAGACGCCGCCCGCGACTCCGAAGAGGTAGTCACGAACGACCGAGTCGCGCAGCGCAATCGAGGAATCGGCCAGATCCACTGGCGTCACCTTACGACGGCCGTGGAACTGTTTTTCGCGCGCATCATCCGCCATAGCGCTCGGCGACTGTAGGCATCGGGATTACCGATCTGGATATCGCGAACTAGACGCCGTTGCGCCTCGGCTTCCAAACGTGGCAACTCAGCGGCGACTCGTTTGCGCAGCATAACGTCGACCTCGGCGACCCCCGACAAGCTCTATCCGACTTCGATACGGAGCCTTGCGGGCCAGAATTCTACCGGTCGCGAGAACCGAAGCGGCAGGATCGGATTGGGCGCCGAGCTGAGTCGATTCGAGCAGACTCCACCACGGCGAACCCGCCTGAATAAGGGGGACTGCCCAACCCCTAGCGGGCGTGGTCCTTACCTGGTGTAGAGACAGCTCGAGAGTCGCCAACAGGCCACGATGTCCTTCCTTGGCATCAAGGATCCGAGCCGACCCAGCCAGGCGTTCGTCCACGACAATGGCAAGCACCGCAACAATTTCTGTGCGCGAAGCGGTCTCGACGATTCGCTGGGCGATCTCGCGGTTGGACGGCTTACCCTCGCGCGGTACGTCGGTGGGGATCACTGCCGCTACCTTGCATCTGCCCGTCGTCCTACTCGGTAAGCATGAGGACGACCAGGGACCGTTCCGGGATGAAGCCAAACATCGCGGGAATGGCGGCGATGAGAGCACCCGTCTCGGCGATATGTATTTCCGGCGGCATGTCAGCCTCCTTCGATCGAAGAAAGCCTCACGGACACAACGCATTACCAACTGGACAGAGTACGCGCCGTGCCGTTCGGGGCGGTGAGCGCAAACGCGTCGACACCGGCGGCGAGAGAAGGCGGTCAAGGCGAACCAGCTATGCGTACGATCGCAATTGCAGAGTTCGTCGCGTAGGTTCCGAGGTAGTCGCGGCTTGACCGCGCACGCCGCCGGTGTAGCATGCACCCGCCCACCGCCCCACAGGAACCGGTGGTAGGACTTATGGTTGACAAGGATCGGTACTGACTGTCAGGCCCGTTCCAGACCTTCGGTTTGGTCGATTTTGTGATGTGGCGCAAGAGGTTCGGAACGCCTAGTGCGACCGATTCCCTGGAGGGTTCCGAACCAGTCATCAGGCAGAATGGATGCACGACGGACCGGTTCGCATCCACACATACACCGATTGTTCGGGAAATCGCGAGTCATTCAGGGCAGCGCTGGACCTTCGGGACCGGCGAGAATCGCAACGGTATCAAGCCGGTGGAGCTGGGCCGCGACCCTGAGCAGCGCTGGACCTTCGGGACCAGCGAGAATTGTAACTACGACCAGTCGGAAGGTTCGATGACTGAGCTGCTCAAAACCCTCTATGTCACCACGCCGGGTACCAGCTTGCACCTGGATGGTGACGCGCTTCGTGTATTTCACCCTGACCGACCGGGCCGGCATCTGCTGCCATTGATCCGGCTCGAGCATCTGGTGGTGTTCAACGGTGTCACGGTGACCGACGGACCTGCTGCATCGGTGCGCAGCTGACGGCCGAGGTGTCACCTGGCTGACTCGTAACGGCAAGTTCTTGGCCAGGGTGAGCGGGCCGTCTACTGGCAATCCGCATCTGCGTATCCAGCAACTTCGTGCTCACGATGATCAGCGACGGTGTCTCGGAATCGCCAAGTCCGCGATAGCGGGCAAACTGCACAACTACCGTCAACTGCTGCTGCGCGCCGCGCGCGATCTCAGCGGCGAACGACAAACGATACTCCGTAGTATTGCTGAGCGACATGCCACCGCTCTGATCGCATTGGGCGAAGCGACCGATCTGGACCAAGCACGTGGTATCGAGGGTCATGCTGCCCGTGACTACTTCCAGGCACTTCCCGCGATCACGCCTGCTGCTGTACCGGGTCGTAGCCGTCGGCCACCCACCGATCCGGTCAACTGCTTGTTGTCGTTCGGATACGGCATGCTGCGTTCCTCCGTCCGCGGCGCTCTGGAACAGGTAGGTCTTGATCCGCATATCGGATACCTTCATGGTGTTCGGCCAGCGAAACCTGCTCTGGCACTGGACCTCATGGAGGAGTTCCGGCCTTTGCTGGTAGACCGATTCGTGCTGACACTGTTCAATCGAGAGCAGGTAAAGTCCGCCCATACCGAGTTCCTGCCAGGCGGGCAGATTCAGCTTACCGACGAGGGCCGCAAATTCTTTCTCGAACAGTGGTCGATCGCGCGCGAAAGGCTATGGCCGCACGCCTATCTCGACCGCGACGTTCCAGCGGGATTACTGCCGTTGATTCAGGCGCGGTTGCTTGCGCGCCATCTCCGCGCCGACCTGGAAATGTATGTGCCATGGACGGTTTCGTGATGGAGCTGCTCATCACCTACGACGTCGAAACCGTAACACCCGCCGGTGCCCGTAGGTTGCGACGTGTCGCCAGAATCTGCGAAGGTTACGGGCATCGAGTCCAGAAATCGGTGTTCGAAGTGACCTGCACACCTAAAACTCAGCTGATGCTCGAAGCCGCCTTATCCAAGGCAATCGATCATGCTCGTGACAGCATCCGCGTCTACCATCTCGACCGCGGAAGTTTCGGCAGGGCCCGGCATCTCGGCGCCGCGATCTCCCCGCCCCACAATGAACCACTCGTCTTGTGACACACCGGGTTCGGAACCCCAAGTGCGGTAAGTTCTCCAGGAACGTTCCGAACCGCCCACCAGGGATCGTTCAGTCAGTGACGGTCTGGTTCTCTCCCAATGTGACTCCGCGCATCGGGAAGTCCCAGGTCATCCAGGGCAGCGCTGGGTCTGCAGGTCCAGCGAGAATCGCAACATTTGGGCGCGGTTGGTCGCGATCTTCGGACTCGCGCAGCGCTGGGTCTGCAGGTCCAGCGAGAATCGCAACTTCGCCCGAGGTGAGCGCTCCCGGGGCCATATCGAGCAGCGCTGGGTCTGCAGGTCCAGCGAGAATTACATAGGAGCATGCCGGCGGAGTTTATGGTCAGATCCGGTAGCCCAAGGGGCGGAAGCCTTTGAGCTACCGGATTCTCGGCGCTTCTTGCGTCAGCGGGGCAGGTTCTAGGGTTACCCGACAATTCGAGTGAGTGTGACTTTGTCGGGGAGTGCTGCTTCGTCAATGGCAATTTGGTAGTCGGTGAAGGCTCGGATCGGTTGAATGCGTGGTTCGTTCGATGTTTCTGCCAGTTCGGCTTTGACCATGTCGGTAAGCATGTGTGCTGGGCAGTTGCCGAAGCTGTCGGAGTGGGTGAAGACGTAGAGTCCGCGCAGCGCCATCTCGCCGCGGGTGGAAGCGCGGTCGTGTTCGAACATCAAAGTCATGGCGTGCCAGAGCATTTCAAGGTCGGCGGAGGTGACGCCGGTGCGGGCGGCCAGCGGGGCGCTGAAGTGACCGATGCCTCGGTAGAGGCCGTAGGGGACGGCGTGTTTGCTGCCCATCTCGGTTTCTTTGGTGTCGCCTTCTTTGGTTCGGGTGACGCGGGTGATGCCGTGCTCTTGGGCGAAGACGGGGTGGATGCTGCGGGAGAAGGTGAGCTGGAGTGGTCCTTGTACGCGTCCGGCGTTGTGGTTTCCGGTGGACATCACCGCACCGAACATGCGGACGTCGAAGAATGTCTCGCACATCCATTGCTGGGCGGCGCGTTCGGGGGTTTTGCTGGCGGGCAGTCCGAGTGCGTCGTAGGCGCGCTTGTGTTGGGAGTTGAGGGAGGTGCCGGCTTCGACGTAGATGTCGTTGCCGGGTTTGCCTTCGCCGAGCAGAGTGACCATGTTTCGGATCTTGCGTTTGATGGCGACGTCGGTGACCAAGCCTTGCATGGTTTCGGGGTCGGTGCGGGGCATGCCCGCGGAGTCGGGATCGCCGTTGGGATTGCCGTCGGTGACATCGAAAAGGAAGACGAAGTCGTGCTTGCGAGCGGGGTCGGTACGCAGAGCGTCGTTCATTTCGGTTGCCTTCTGGGAGGACGGGTCACGCTGTGACGGAGGCGGTTTCAGAGATGGCTTCGGTGGTGGCTTTGGCTGCTTTTGCGGCGCGAGCTGCCGATATGTCGGCCGCGCGTTGGTGGTCGTATCCGAGGATGAATCGGATCTGGCCGTGATTGTCGAGGCGTGCGGGAAGGTCGTCGACCAGGCTGCTGAGCTGCATCAAGCGGGAGTCCAGGGCGTATCCGGCGCTGCGGGTCACCTCGTTCCGGGTCAGTTTCTTGAGGTGTTTGTTGGCGTTGAGCCGGAGCATCCGCATAGTCGCGGCGGGTTGGCCCATGGCTAGGGTGAAGTATTTGTCCTGGATGGTGGTGTTGATGTCTGGAATGGCTTTGCGCTGAATGGCTTCCAGCACCGAGAAGATCCGGCCCCACACGTAGCCGGGGTCGGTGGCTGTGTCGTCGAGGCCGGGCATCGTTGTCTCCTTGAATGGGGGTCGGGCCAGGGCGAAACGGAGCATCGCAACACGTGCCAGGTCGATCTGGTGGTCGTTGCGGATTCGGTGCAGTAGTTGCGGGATGAGAGTCGGTGGCGGGGCTCCGCCGTACAGGGCGCATCGAAGCAGGTCACGCTCGAGACCTCGAATACCGCTGCCCGGCACGTATTTTTCGGTCCGTCGGTCCCATCGACCGCTGGCAAACGCCATTCGCCACAGTTCTACGTGGCGAACACCGTCTGCCCATGTGTGAGTGCAGGCGTGATCTGTGAACCATTGCGCGAGGTGGGCTTTGATGTGGGGGAGTGGGACGTCGATCCAGTCGCGGACGACGACACGGCTCTGGTTGGCCGACAACGTCAAACCGTAGAACTCGTTGTCCTCCGCGGTTGCTTCGGTTCGAGTTCTGTTGACCTCTGCCAGTAGCGCTTTGACATCTGTCGGGTGGGGTGCGTCGAGGATGAACGGATTGAAGGCGGCGGGTTCGCGCAGCCACCAGACGAAGACACTGTCGTTGCTGCGTCGGCGGTGATTCTCGTCGGCGAGCATGGTGTTGAGTGTGGCCATCGCTTGGCTGCCGCAGTCTTCGCAGAGCGGGGTGTTGACCAGCTGTAGCTTGCCGGCCCTGCCCTGGGCTGCGGTGTTCACCGAGACCAGCGCGGCGTCGCGGCCCGGTTTCGGGCGGCCCGTCGTGCTGACACCTACTGGGATGAGGTTGCCTTTGACCATGTCGGGCACGGTTTTCAGCAGAGTTCCGACGTTTCCGCAGGACAAGCAGAGGCCTTCGGTTCCTGAGCTCTTACGGGCGCGTGCCACCTGCGCCCAATAGTCGACCGCCGAGGGACGCATATGTACCGGCTCTCCGCCGACGACAAAGCACACCAGCTCGGATGCGATGGCGCCACGCACCTTGGCTTCCTCGACGAGCTCGAGAGAAGCAGGGGCCGACGCGAATTCGGCAATCACGGTTGCGATCGGATCCTCGGTTGCCTCCCGCCATGCGATGAGAAGCTCACGAAATGCGTCGCGGCGCTTGCCTGCATCGTCTTGTGCTTTGGGTGTATCGCTCTTAGAGATGCCGAGGACGTACTCCATGCTGTCGACCAGCAGCATGGCGGCGACGCCGCTGGTGCGCCCCACATAGGGGGTGGCCATCGATGATCCGGCCTTGTGATCGGCGTCTGCGCGGTCGATCAGTTGAGGTTTGCCATCACCATCGAGGTGGATTGCCCACCGTACTGTCCGAGTCCGGTAGTAGCGAGGAGTCTCGGTGTCGCTGTGGCGTGCGGCGAGCTGTCTGATCAGCATGTGCTCACCGCCGTTCCGACGAGGACGAGGGAAGCACCAGTCCATGGTGCGGCACGGTGAGGACACCGTTGACCAGGGACGCCGCGAACCAGCTGTAAGACTCGCCACCGGTGGGGTCGTATTCGATGCTGTGCAGCATGATTCCCAGGTCCTTGGTCACCGCGATTGGTGTTGCGTCCGTGGGGTTTCCGAAGGTCGCAGAGAACTCCCGCACTCCCAGGAATGGTTGGCTGAAGCACGCGCCCCTGTTGACACGGCGACGGAATTGCTCGCGGTATTTCACCGGACTGTCGGTTGCGTGCGGGAACAGCTCCACCTGAGCGAAGATCCGATACGACACATCCCGCAGGCACACCGCGTTGCGCTGGTCGCGGTCGGTCTCCACGTCATAGCGCATCGTAGTGTCGGACGCGGCCTTGCGGACCCAGTCCTCCGAGAGCACCGACTTGACCTCGTTACGACGAATCGAGAACCACGTAATCGGTTTGAGGACTTCGATTTTGGTGATGACGTAGTCGAACTCCGGCTTCCAGAAGATCGCGTGCAATACCCCTCGGGCGGCCGAGGGCGTCATGACTTCGTAGCTGAGCCGTTCGGCCTTCATCTCGGGCCGGGTGAAGCAGGCGAAATCGCCACTCACCTCGACGACCAGCGGCGGATTCCGATGGCTGGGTTGGTCGTTCACAACACACATTCCTCCGGCTCGATATCAGTGAGTTCGATGCCGCGCTGTACGTGGTAGCCATGGATCAGCTCGTACAGACGGGCTTCTTGCGGTTTGCCAAGGTCGCCGATAAGCACCCTGGCGTTCCCTGCGGTGACAGCCTTTGCGGCCACCCGTTTCGGTAGGGCGGCCAAATAGGGCTGCAACCGCCGATACACCCAGGGCTCAACAGGATCCGGGCCGACCAGCCGGGTCCGCAGATCCTCACGCTCGGACTCGTTGCCGTAGGGGACCAGCACCGGGACCGTGTTGTCCTCGATCATGGTGAAGAGTTCGGCGACCTTGATGAAATCGAAGGCAGCACGGTGCTTTTGGATTCTGGTGCCGACACTGGACTGCTCGATGTTCTTCACCGCGTAGCGGGTGCTGTAATAGTCGGCCAACAGATCCAGCCGGTCCGGATCGCGGCCCGGCCCGAAGAACGAGCGCGTCGTATCCAAAGCCGCCCCGTACACCATCTTGGCCGCCTTCGTGCTCCCGTCGGCGGGCTCGAACACGACTACCCGACCTTCCTCGAGCCGACCATTGCGATTACACCGTCCGGCAGCCTGCAGCAATGCCTCCGCCGGCGCGAATGCGCGATACACCACCGGAAAGTCGAGATCGACCCCCGCTTCTACCAGCTGGGTACTCACCACTACCACCGGCGAGTCCGCCGCCAACAGGTCGCAAACCCTCTCGAGCGCATCGCGTCGATGAGCTCCGGCCATGCGTGTCGACAAGTGAATGACCGGACCCCCGCGGCGGCGCGCTTGGACAACAGCTTTGTGTAGGGCAGCAGCATCACGAGTCGTGTTGACGATGAGCAGCACCTGCTCCTCGTCAGCTACGTCCCGGGCGATCTCGGCGAAGGTGGGCTTGGGATCGCACCGCCACTCGAATCGCACCCGCCGCAGCCGGTCATACAACGGTTGCGGCTCTGCGATCACCGGCCGCGCCTTCAAGTCCCGAAACACCCTCAGGCCGAAGAACTCCGGCTGCGTCGCTGACGCCAGCAACACGGTCGTCCCGAAGTGCTCGCTGAGGTGACGCAGCGCCGACAGAATCGGCAGCAGCATCTCGTCAGGTAGTGACTGCACCTCATCGAGCACGATCACCGCTCCAGCCAACCGGTGCAGCTTCCTCATTGCCGAGGGTTTGCGGCTGAACAACGACTCGAACAGTCGGACCGTGGTCGTCACGACCACCGGAGCATCCCAGTTCTCGGCAGCGAGCCGATGCCAACGTTGTTCTGGCGCAAGATCATCCAAGTCCACCCCACTGTGATGCTCCAGAACGTTCGCAGCCCCGAACAACTTACGGTAGACCTTGGCGTTCTGTTCGGTGATCGACAGGAACGGCACCGCGAAAATTACTCGCGCCAACCCGTGTTGCGCGGCGTGATGAACAGCGAATCCCGCTGCGGCAATGGTCTTTCCAGCGCCAGTCGGTGCCGGAAAAGGAAAGATCCCTCGCGGCTGGGCCGCCGCGGCCACCGCCTGTCGATAGACCTGGTCACGAATCGCATCGACCTTCGACACCTCGACCGCGGCGAGGTATTCGCGTCGATGCCGTTCGAACATCTCGACCATGCCCGACAACCGCGGAGGCGAAACGGGCACAACGCCACTGAAATGACCTGCGGTATCGAGAAAGTCGGCGTCAACCAGCGTGCTGTACACCAGCCTGAGCAAGAGCTCCAAGACACAGGGATCCGACGCGTTCACCATCGAATCAGGCAACGGCGATGTAGGCGCCCGCAGAATCGCAGGCAACTGCGCCGCCACACGAGAGATAGCTTCCTGCACCGCATCTCGCGCCTCACCGTCCGCTCGCCGCAACGCCTGCTTCAGAGCCTGCTGATCGCCGAGACCGCCATGATGCCCCAGCACCGCCAGCGCGAAATACCCCAGATTCGCCCTACGTGCAGCAAGCCATGCACCCGCCAACTTGTGATCCACGCTCCGCCCGTGCTGATCGACAACCCGGCCGCCGGTCATCTCCGCCCGATCCAGACCGTCCTGCCAGGCGCACCCACCCTTGCCGACGTCATGAACCAAACCGAAGTACTCGGCAACCGCTCGCGCGCCGAAGACCTCGGCGAAGTCACCAGCCTTCGAGGCGGTCCCCTCCAAATGATCGCAAAGGCGATCCCGAACCCCCGCCGAGTTCTTGCTGTGTGCCCATAACCCCTGCGTCATGAAACCTCATCCAGCTGCACGTATTTGATTGATCGCGAAGCGTACGCGAGGGGTCCGACAAACCCCGAAGCTAGCGCGGACTGGCAATGTTGGAACGGTTGTTACAGGCACACAAGATGATTGAGGTGAGGTCCTGCATCATGACAGCGTCCGCTTCTCTTACCTTGCTCGTGAAAGCTTCGGCGGATGCGGGGACGCCCAGGTTACGCCGACGCTGTGCCCCATTGTGATCCACTCGTTCATGAAACAATTCAGGTTCGGAACCCCAAGCGCGACAAATTTCCCAGGAACGTTCCGAACCGGCCACCTGGCATTCCTCACTCGACGTGTGTCAGAATCCGTCCGTCCGCGCGCAGCTCTCGAAAGACTGCAGGCCATCCAGGGCAGCGTTGGACCGCAGGGTCCCGCGAGAATCGCAACAATTCCGCGAGCTTTGCGGGGCCGCCTACTCCGGCGGCAGCGTTGGACCGCAGGGTCCCGCGAGAATCGCAACAGCGAGGAGCAGGCGCGCCGCGGCAGCATCGGCGGCAGCAGCGTTGGACCGCAGGGTCCCGCGAGAATCGCAACAGCTATCCCGTGTTCGCAGGTCCGCCCACCGCCCGCAGCGTTGGACCGCAGGGTCCCGCGAGAATCGCAACATCCCGCATATCACCGCCGGATACGGCATGGACGTGGCAGCGTTGGACCGCAGGGTCCTGCGAGAATCGCAACGCCCTCGAACAGGTCCACGGGCTACTCCCGGACGATGCAGCGTTGGACCGCAGGTCCCGCGAGAATCGCAACGACCGATACCGGGTCGTGTGGTTCGGCGTGGATCGCAGCGTTGGACCGTAGGGTCCCGCGAGAATCGCAACACCGACCCGAGCAAGGCGCGGAAGTGAAGCGGCCCGGCAGCGTGTCGGGCTGGGCAGCGTTGGACCGCAGGGTCCCGCGAGAATCGCAACCTGATTCGCCGCAACCTGCCACTGGCCTGGGCGAACTGGGCAGCGTTGGACCGCAGGGTCCCGCGAGAATCGCGACTATGTGGTGGATTGGGCGACCAGCAAGGTCCCGAACGGCAGCGTTGGACCGCAGGGTCCCGCGAGAATCGCAACGATGCCCAGTCCGAATATGAAGCGGCGTACGGGAGCAGCGTTGGACCGCAGGGTCCAACGAGAATCGCAACTATGAGGCCCGCCTGGTCATCGATCGGGAGATCACGCAGCGTTGGACCGCGGGGTCCAACGAGAATCGCAACTGGTACTTGATGTCCGCTGCCGGCTTGTCCGCAGCAGCGTTGGACCGCAGGGTCCAACGAGAATCGCAACTCGGACTCATCGACGTACAGCAGCTCCCTGGGGAGCGCAGCGTTGGACCGCATGGTCCAACGAGTATCGCAACGTCTACGGCAATCTCTACCAAGGTGCGTGCTAGCGCTGTCTCAAGTTCGTCCGGTTACAGTGACGTCTGAAATCCCCTCCGATCTGGCGGAGGGGATTTGCCTATTGCGTGCCGCCCTAGGAGGTCTGTACCGGTATGGACTGCAGGCGCTTCCTTAGTCGGGCTACTGGTCGGTTTGGTGCCAGGACAATCCGGGGTCGGATGCCAAGGGATGTGCTTCGCCGGTCATCGCGGCGAGCGCTTCTGCAACCTCTTCAATTCCGGCGCGGGTGTAAATGGTTGTCGCTCCGCGGCTGTGTTGATGTGCATGTCCTGCATAGGCCTTGGCGACTGAATGCCCAAAATTTCGTTCGACCCAACGTAGGGTGGTGTGGCGGAGCCAATGTGTGCTAATTCCATGGGTTGCGACCGCCGGTACGGCGACGCCGATTCTCTCCCACAGGATTTGGTACCGCCCTCTGCTCATCGGCATGCCGTTGCGATAACGCAACAACCGCTGTCTGGCATCAGCGGTCAGCGGACGACCATTGATGGTTGTCGTTCGGCGTGGGTCGAAGTAGAGAATCCGTTCCGTGTATTGCCTTCGCAGTGCTGTCATCAACGTGGGTGTCACGGGTTGCCAGCGTTCCTTCTGACCCTTTTCTCTGAGCAGGATCACTGACTGAGCGGGGTCAAGGTCCTCGGGTCGAAGAGCCAATGCGCCTCCGAGTCGGCACGCGGTTTCAATGTGCAGGCGCAGCAGCAATGTGTCGAGCGCAGGATCGTTACCTCCCTCTGCTGCTGCCTGATTCACTGCCGCGAGCAAGTCAACCGGCAACGCCCGTCGGTTGGAAGGCAACGGTTTGGGTGCCTCGAGTCGTGTCGAAGGGTCCTCCTCCTTGGTGATGAATCTGTCGTCTACGGCGAATCGGTAGAGGCAGCGCAGCGCGTTGACGAAGTGCTCAACCGCATACTGGCCGCCGCGGTCGCTGCGGCAAATTCGTCGGTTCTGACGAGCTTCCTCGATGAGGGTCTTCAGCTCGGTCACTGTGGGCTCATCGAGCCGTTTATCCGGCCACAACTTGGTCCAGTAACACATGTATGTGTCGCGGGTAGCGGTCGCTGGCATCGCGTTATAGATGACAGGGATGTATTCGCCAAAGGTCGGGACGGGACGCTTTTCCATTGCGGCACTGCGGAGATCGTCGATGCTGACGCCAAGCCGATCGATCAGCAGCATCGCTGCTTCGATGTTGCCGGTTGATTGAACGGTCACTGGGCACCACCGGACAGGCGGCTGCTGAGCTGGTGAGTGACCATGGCGTCGACCGAGTGCTCAGGGAATATCGTCAGCGACTTGTCGAGAGTGTTTGCGGTCAGCAATAGACCGTCGCCAGCGCGAATGTCCGCAGCCCGCAGGATTTCGGCCGGAACTCGGAGATGGCCATCTCGATAGAGTCGCCTGCCCTCGTCGTCAGATTGGCCGACGGTGATGAGTCCGTCACACACCTCGAATACGAGCAGATCGCCGGGCTTCCATTCGAGTGCGGTGAGGATCGGTTTCGCCGCGATGCGCCCGGTTCGGTCGACGGGTCTGAGTCCGTGGATCATGATCCGCTCCGGACGTCGCCGAGAGGCCCGGAGTTGTGCGATGGGCAACGGCATTCGTCGGCGTGCCGAGTAGGCCGTCATAGATCCCGATTGCTCAGGGTCCGCTGAGCTGGGCTGAACCGGCACAATCGGCTCGAGTTGAGGTCCTGGAGCCCTGTCCTGGACCAGTCTTGGAGCCAACGGAGTCGTGCGATATGTACGTAGGGCAGGAGCAAGGTCAGGTGTCAGTGCAGTGGTTGTGAGCCGGTGGTCTGGCAAATGTGGATCGGATTCGTGACCGTCCGCTACTTCAGTCGCTTGATCTGCGTGGCTTCGGCCCGCTCCGCCGCGTATCGCGGTCCTCACGGCAGGATAGGGGGCGCATCCGTACGCGAGGAGACCGTTGATGGCCGCAGTACCCGAAGTCAGTCCGCCGATACACGCGGGACACCGTAGTGCCGGGCCCGTGCGGGCCGCGGTGGTGGTGGGTGCGCTGGGGGTGGTGTTCGGGGATATCGGGACCAGTCCGATCTACACCATTCAGACGGTGTTCAATCCGAGTGATCCGCATCCGGTGCCGATCAGCACGGACAATGTGTATGGGGTTGTGTCGCTTATCTTCTGGTCGGTGATGATCATTGTCACGCTGACCTACATCACGCTGGTGATGCGGACCGACAATGACGGTGAGGGCGGGATCATGGCCCTGATCACGTTGCTGCGGAGGTTGGCGGGGAAGCGGGATTTGCGGGCGGCGGGGGTGTTGGCCGGGGTCGGGATCTTCGGTGCCGCACTGTTCTTCGGGGACGGGATGATCACACCGGCTATCTCGGTGTTGTCGGCGGTCGAGGGGTTGAAGATCGTATCGCCGGGGTTCGATGATCTGATCATTCCGATCACGGTGGTGATCATCGTCGGATTGTTCTCGGTGCAGCATCGGGGGACGGCCGCGGTGGGGCGGTTGTTCGGGCCGGTGATGATCGCCTGGTTCACCACGATCGGGGTGCTCGGGATCAGCGGTATCGCACGGCATCCGGAGATCCTGAAGGCGCTGTCGCCGACCTATGCGCTGGGATTCATGTTCGGGCACTTCGGGATCGCGTTCTTCGCGCTCGCCGCGATCGTGCTGGCGGTCACGGGGGCAGAGGCGCTGTACGCCGATATGGGGCATTTCGGCCGCAAGGCGATCACTCGCGGCTGGCTGGGGCTGGTGCTGCCCGCGTGCGCGTTGAGTTACCTCGGGCAGGGTGCGCTGATTCTCGGTGACGAGAGCGCGGTGGGCAGCCCGTTCTTTCTGCTCGCACCCGGCTGGGCTCGACTTCCGTTGGTACTGCTGGCGACCGCCGCGACAGTGATCGCCTCGCAGGCGGTGATCACGGGGGCGTTCTCGGTGGCCTCGCAGGCGTCACAATTGGGCTACCTGCCGCGCCTGCGGGTGGAGCACACCTCCGAATCGACCATCGGGCAGATCTACGTTCCGCTGATCAACCGGATCCTGATGGTCGCCGTGCTCACGCTGGTGTTCACCTTCCAGAGTTCGGCGGCGCTGGCATTCGCGTTCGGAATGGCTGTGACAGCGACGATTTCGATCACCACGCTGCTGTTCTTCTATGTCGCCCGGGTCAAGTGGCATACGCCGCTGTGGCTGGTTCTGCTGGGTGCGATTCCGTTGCTGGGCATCGACGCGCTGTTCGTGGCCGCGAATCTCACCAAACTGGTGCACGGGGCGTGGCTGCCCCTGCTGATCGGTCTCACCGCGTTCACCGTGATGATCACCTGGGCGCGCGGACGCGTAATCGTCACCGCCGCAAGGGAAGAGGTGGAGGGACCGCTGCGGGAGTTCGTCGACGAATTGCAGCAGCGCCGCCCGCCGCTGATTCGGGTGCCCGGCACCGCGGTATTCCTCAATCGCGGCAGCGAGACCACACCGCTGGCCATGCGCGCCAACGTCGAACACAACCAGGTGCTGCACCAGCACGTGGTCGTCCTGTCCATCGATACGCTGCCGGTGCCCCGGGTGCCGGACGAACACCGCACCGAGATCGACGCGCTCGGCTACGCCGATGACGGCATCATCCACGTACTCGCGCACTACGGATACATGGAGCGCCCCAACGTCCCGCACGCCCTACGCCTGCTCGACCCCGCCCGTACCGAAGGCCACCTCGATATCGACGGCGCCTCCTACTTCCTGTCGAAGATCGCATTGAAGAAAGGCAAGGCGCACACCATGGCTCGCTGGCGCAAGAGCCTGTTCATCGCCACGTCCTACATCACCACCGATGCCGCCGCGTATTTCGGCCTGCCCGGTCAGCGAACGGTGATCATGGGGGCGCAGGTCGAGGTGTAAACGCGCTCGATCGCCCCGAATCAGCCTCGCTGTCATCGGATATCAGCGGGTTGACAGCGGCGTGCACCAGCGTGGGGGAGCGGTGGCGATGGGCCGCCGATCCGAGTGGTGCAGGGAGAGTTCGATGTCCGATGTGAGTGGTAGCCGGGATCTGGCGGGCAAGGTGGCCCTGGTGGTGGGCGGGAGCCGGAATCAGGGTGCGGCTTTCGCGGAGAATCTCGCGGCGCGCGGGGCCACGACCGTCATCACCTATCTAGGTGATGAGCACGCGGCGGAGCGGACGGTGAAGCGGCTGGCCGAGTACGGGGTGAGCGCGGAGGCGGTGCGCTCGGATGCCACCGTGTCGGCGGATGTCGACGCGCTGTTCGCGAAAGTCGTTGCCGAGCACGGGAAGCTGGACATCGTGATCCACACCCCGGGCGCGGTGATCAAGAAGCCGCTGGTGGATTTCACCGACGCGGACTTCGATCACCTGATCAACCGCAATACCCGCAGCGCCTTCAACACCTTGCGCGCGTCCGCGCGTCACCTCGCGGATAATGGCCGCTACGTGGTGCTTTCAACGACGCTGACCGCCATCATGACCGGCACCTACGGACTGTATTCCGGTTCCAAGGCGGCGGTCGAGCGGATGGTGCTCGCCGCGTCCAAGGAATTGGGTGATCGCGGTATCACCGTGAACGCGGTCGCGCCCGGACCCATCGACGACGATTTCTATCGGGGCGCGGAAACACCCGAATCCATCGAGGCGGCAACGCATCACAGCCCGCGCGGACGACTCGGCACCCCGGAGGATATCGCCCCGGTCGTCGGCTGGCTGGTGAGCGACGGTGCGGCGTGGGTGTCGGGCCAGACGATTCGCGCCAACGGCGCCATGTTCTGACCTCCGCCCGATCGGCATTCGGTGAGCAGCGCCCGCAGGTCGTCGAACGAGAGCGCGTGACCGGCGCCCGACGCCCGGTCGAAGGCGGCGGTGTCGAGTTGTGCGCGTGCGGTATCGATGATCCGCTGCGGCCCCGGTCCGCGCTGCGGGCCGGAATGCAGCCGATCGTGGGCGGCGATAATCGTCACCGCGAGTTCGACATCGCCGTCGGCCAGTGCGACCGATGCGTATCCGACGGCGATCCCGAACAGCAGTGGCGGGTTGCCGCCGATCATCTGCCGCTCCAGCTCGAAGGCGGTCGCCAATTCGGTGCGGGCGCTGTGCCGGTCGCCATGGTCGACCAGAGCCAGGGCGTACGCGATGCGGCCCCAGATCTCGACGGAGATCGCGATGCCCTCGACCGGGCGATCGGACCGCATTCGATGCGTGGTCAGCGGGGCGAGTGCCTCGTGGAAAAGCCGGATTGCCTCTCCGAGTTCCCCGCGGCGGCAGGCTATTTCGGCCTCGACCACGCCGAGCCAGGTTCGCGTGAACGCCGATACGGTGGCGTCCAGCCGGACGCGAGCGGCGGCGGTCTCGGCCGCGGCCGCGGTGATATCGCCGTGCCAGACCCGGAGTTGGCCGAGCCAGGCGCGCACTCCGACAACCTCATCGGTGCCCAGCCAGGTGCGGGTCAATTCGGCCGCCTCGGTCAGCAGGGGCAGCGCGGCCGGTAGCCCGACGGTGCCGGTGCGATACTTGGCCAGAATCAACAGTGCCCGGACCAGTCCCCGGGGTTCGCCGATGGCACGCAGTTCGGCCAGTGCCCGCTCCAGATCGCCTACGGCCGTAGCGGATCGGGCATTGTCGAGCGCTTCGAGCCCACGCCGGAGACGCGCGTTGGCCGCGAGCCAGGGGTCCGCGGAGCGGACGGCCTCGTCCAGCGGGGCGAGGTCTCCGTCCCGGCCGCGGCGCACCGCGAGCATCAGGACGAAGACCGGATTGGGTTGGCGCTGTTCGGTGTTCGCCGTGCGCACGAGCCGGTCGAGGTCGCCGTGGTCTGCGGTCGGTCCCCACCACAGGATGTCGTAGTGCGCCGGCAACAGGTCCGCGTACGCGCACGCCAGATAGTCGGCCGCCGATCCGGGCGGGGGTGGTCCGGCCAGGGTGAGCACCTGGCCACGCCAGTGCGCCGATTCCGCGCGGAAACCACGCAGGGACCAGTACCAGACCAGGCTGCCGCACAGTCGCAATGACAGGTCGATATCGGCGGTGCGCACCGCCCAGCCCAGGGCCGCAACGCAATTGTCGTGTTCGACGGTCAGCCGGTTGACCCATTCGCACTGGCGGGTGGTGCGCAACGCAGGCTCGGCCCGCTCGACCAGTGCGAGCACATAGTGCGCGTGTGCTCGTTCGAGCGCGGCGCGTTCGCCGGTGGCCGTGAGTTCTGCCGCGGTGTACGCGCGGATCGTTTCCAGCATGCGGTAGCGCGCACCGTCGAACTCCACGAACGATTTGTCCACCAGCGCGGCGAGCGTGCCGAGATCGCCCCCGCACACCCGTTCGACGGCGTCGAGGGTGGCGCCTCCGGCGAAAACCGAGAACCTGCACGCCAATTCACGTTCGGCGTCGTCGAGCAGCCGCCAACTCCAGTCCACCACCGCGTGCAGGGTGCGGTGCCGGTCGGCCTCGGTGCGAGAGCCATTGGTGAGCAACAGGAATCGGTCGTCGAGCCGTTCCAGGATCGCGCCGGGGGACAGGGCGCGCATGCGTGCCGCGGCGAGTTCGATGGCCAGTGGCAAACCGTCGAGTCGGCGCACGATACCGCCGACGGTGTCGCGATTGTCCTCGGTGAGAACGAAGTTCGGCCGCACCGCCCGTGCGCGATCGATGAACAGTTGAACGGCGGCGGGTGCTGCCGGGTGCTGCCCGGTGGGCAGTGTCAGCGATGTCACCGGGTAGAGCGACTCACCGGCTATGCCCAGTGGTTCACGGCTGGTCGCCATGATCGTCAGCGCGGGGCAACGACGCAGCACGGCATCGACGAGTTCTGCCGTGGCGGCGGTGAGGTGTTCGCAGTTGTCGATGATCAGCAGTAGGCGTTTACCGGTCAGCACCGAGCAGAGCTGCGCGATCGGATCGGGCTCGGCCTCATCTCGATTCGCGGGAACGGCCAAGGCGGCCAGCACCGCGTTGCCGACCAGGCTCGGAGTGCGCACCCCGGCGAGTTCGACCATATGCGCCCCGTGCGAGAAGCGGGTCGCCACCCGGGCCGCGGTCTCCTCCGCCAGTCTGGTTTTTCCCGCGCCGCCGGGACCGACCAGGGTGATCAATGCGTTCGAGGTCAGCATGTGGTCGAGCCGGGCGATATCGTCATCGCGGCCGACGAAGCTGGTGCGGTGGATCCGGATCTGCGCGGTGCCCACCGCGGCAGCCGGTCGCGGTGGCGCGGTGTGGATTTCGCGCAGTACGTCGGTCAGCGCCGGTCCGGGATCCGTGGCGAGTTCACTGTCGAGCAGGTTTCGGGTTCGTTCATAGGCGCGCATCGCCTCGGCCGGACGGCCGGACGCCGCCAGTGCGCGAACGAGGCAGGCGGCCAGCGTCTCTCGATAGGGGTGTGCCGCGGTCTCCCGCGTGAGTTGCTGGATCAACTCCCCGGCTCGGCCCAGACTCAGATACGCCTGCGCTCGGGTCTCGATCGCCATGAGCCGCTGTTCGGTCAGTGCTGCGGTGGCGGAGTCGAAGACCGCGAAGGCCGAGAGATCGGCCAGCGCCGGTCCACGCCAGAGCCCCAGCGCCGAATCGAGCAGTGCGGCGGCATGTTCGGCGCGGCCGTGCTCGAGCTGCCAGGCTCCTTCGGTAGCGAGCCGGGTGAACAGCGCGGTGTCGACGGCATCGGTAGGGAGGGTCAGAACGTATCCGGCGGTGCGCGTCTCGATCGCGTGCACCGGTGCGATCACCGCTCGCAATCGTTTGACCAGTGATTGCAGCGCGTTCACCGATCCGCCCGGTGGTTGTTCGCCCCAGATGCCGTCGACGAGCCTGCTCGTGGACACCACGCGCCCGTGTTCGAGTGCCAGCATCGCGAGCAACGCGCGGAGGCGCGGACCGCCGACGGGCACCGTTACCTCATCCGTGGAGACGACAGCGAGCGGCCCGAGAAGGGCTACACGCATGAATGATTCCCGTCCACGGCCGACATTCCACTGTTGTACCAGCTGTGGGCTTCCGGTGCAGTCGAGGTCTCACAGCGAGCTGACAGGCGATGACAGCGGTTCGCCAGCGCGGGGATGGACACTCCCGATCATGAGCTACGACAACCTCACCGGGCGGATCGCCGTCGTCACCGGAGCGGCGAGCGGAATGGGCGAGGCCACCGCCCGCACACTGGCGCGATCGGGTGTGCGTGTCGCACTGCTCGCGCGGCGGGCCGATCGGCTGGCCGAGCTGGCGGCGAAAATCACCGCGGACGGTGGCATCGCGACCGCGGTCGCCACGGACGTGACCGATGCGGACGCGGTGGCCGCCGCGGCCGACCGGGTGCACGAGGTGTTCGGTCCGGCGAGTCTGGTCGTGAATGTCGCGGGTCTCATGCTGCCGAATCCGATCCTGGCCGGGCGGGACGATGAGTGGGCGCGCATGGTCGACACGAATATCACCGGGGTGCTGCGGGTGATTCGGGCCTTCACGCCGGATCTCGTCGCCGCCGCGGACGCCGGGCATTCGGCTGATCTGGTCAATGTCTCCTCGATCGCGGCGCACGTCGCCTTCCCGGACTACGCGGTCTACGGTGCGACGAAGGCGGCGGTCACCCAGCTCTCGGCGATGCTGCGTACCGAGTTGGGGCCGCGGCGAGTTCGCGTCACCAATATCGAGCCGGGTCTGACCGATACCGAATTGGGCAGTCATATCGACAATCCCGGGCTCACCGATCAGCTCGGCGAAATGTTCAGCACCATCGCGGCGTTGAGCGCCGATGATGTCGCCGATCTGATCGCGTTCACGGTCAGCAGGCCGGCGCACGTCAACCTGCGCCAGATCGTCGTGCTGCCGACCCAGCAGGCGTGATCGGGCCGGACCGAAAGGAAAACAATGATCCTGGTAACGGGTGCCTCGGGCAATGTCGGCGGGGCGTTGGTGCGGGAGTTGGCAGCGCAGGGACGTCCGGTGCGCGCACTGGTGCGTGATGTCGCGAAAATTCCACCGCAGCAAGGGGTTCAGTTCATCGCCGGGGATTTGAATCGACCGGAGAGCCTCGGTGAAGTGTTCGCCGATGTCGAGGGAGTGTTCCTGCTGGGCGGTTTCCGCGATATGCCGGGGGTACTTGCCCAGGCGCGGGCGGCGGGAGTCGAGCACGTGGTGCTGCTGTCCTCGCGCTCGGTGATCGGTGGTCACGCCGACAACGCCGTCGTCCGCATGCATCTGACCGGTGAGGCAGCGGTCCAAGCATCGGGTATCGCCTGGACCCTGTTGCGGCCCAGCGGCTTCATGTCCAACACCCTCGAATGGCGCGACCAGCTCAGGGCCGGTGATGTGGTGCGAGCACCATTCGCCGGCGTCCCGATCGCGGCCATAGATCCGCGCGATATAGCGAATGTCGCCGCGGCGGTACTGGCTCGGAAGGATCACTACGATCTCGCTCACGCCCTCAGCGGCCCGGCCGCGCTGCTACCCGCCGACCGCCTGGCCGCCCTGTCCGAAATCCTCGCTCGCCCACTGCATTTCGTCGCGCAATCCGACGCCGAAGCCAGGATCGAGATGACCCGAACCACCCCCGCCGAATACGTCGACGCCTTCTTCCGCTTCTTCGCCGACGGCGAGTTCGACGATTCGCCCGTCGTCCCCGCGGTCCGCGAGATCACCGGCCGAGCCCCGCACACCTTCGCTGACTGGGCCTCCGATCACGCGGACCAGTTCCGATAAGACCTGCCATCGCCCGCCATCTCGCGGTCGGTGGCGTGCTACTCCACCGCCGCGAAAATCGCCGGGTCGGCGTAGCGAGGGTCGCGAATGATGTCGAGGTGACCGGATTCGCCGACCTCCGTTGACGATTCGTATGCACCGGCCAGCTTGCCTATCAGATCGAAGAACTGATTCTCGGCCGGTTTGAGGGCCGAGATGGTTCGGGCCAGATCGGTATTCGTGACGAAACGCGCTCCTGACACGCCGACCTCGAGAGTTGACAGCCAGCCATTCCAGTTGGGTTCGCGTAGTGCGCAACTGGTTTCGGCCCAGAACAGGACCGTGCTATTCGCTGAGTCGGAGGTGAATTGCCCGGCCCCGGCAAGCATCAAGAGGGCGGTGTAGATATTCGATTCGCAGAACCCGAAATGCATCAGGTACGCCTCGAGCGCACCATCGCGGTGGGTGAGGATGTAGGTGAGGCCATCGCCCTCCTGAGCGAAGCAGTCCGCGAAGTATTCACGCGGGGTATCCCCGACCTCGGCCTGCTCCCAATCCGCGACCTTGCCATCCCAGTACCAGCCGGTGAACATCTCGGCGGGGTTGGCGATTGCGCTGGGCTCCGGTGCGGGCGTTTCGAGCCAGCGCTCGAAATCCGCCCGGCTCATAGGAATTCGAGCAGCAACCAGAAAGCTGTCCGACACAACCAACCCCTCATCCATAACGAGAACGCCCGCCGACGCGGACTCGCCGACCACCCTAGGGCCACGGTGCGACATCTCGCAGGGATGGGCCGGTCGATATCCATCGCCACGGATGCCGATGTGATGCCTCGTCGGACTCGGCTGGCCTGCGTGGTTGTCACGCCGTCCGACTATCGTGGAGATCTGCGATGTGGTGAGGAAGGGCTGACCGGGTGATGGCGATTCTGCGAGCGGGTGGGTGTGGTGACGGCTTCGCGTGAGATTCCCGATCCGTGGTCGGATGAGCGGGGGGTACAGCACTGGGTGCCCGCCCGGGGGTTGGCGAATGGGTTGCAAGCTCGGCAATGGGGGATTCTGGCCGATTTGGAGGAGGCGCAGGTTTATCGGGTGCTGTTCGCGCTGACCGATGCGGGGATCGCGGGGTATGTGATGCCGGTGCGGGCGACCGTGTTGGAGCGCGGGGATCCGGAGGTTTTGTGGCGGCTTCGGGTTGATCTATCGCGGTATCGGGCTGCGGAGGATTTGTTGATGGCGTTGTTGCGGTATGGGCGGCGGCGGTCGCCCGCGCCGGTGCAGGGGGTGCGGAAGCGCAGGCGTCGGCGGGTGGCGTTGGTTCGTAAGTCTGTGAGCGGGTAGGGATTTCGCGACGAGGTGGGATCGGCTACTTGGGGAGGGCGGCTTGGTAGGCGGCGGATAGTTGGGCTAGGACGCCGTGGGTGGGGGCGGGGGTGCGGGCCAGGTGGATGGTGCGGAGTTCGGTCATGAATTCGTCCCAGAGTGGGGGGCCGCCTTCGGCGAGCAGGAGTGCTCGGGCGGTTAGTTCGGGGGTGGTGTCGAGCCAGCGGGCGCCCCAGGCGCCCAGTTGGGCCATGACGGGGACGAGTTGGATGGCGGGCTCGGTGAGGTGGTATTCGACTTTTTGGCGGTGGCTGGGGTCGTCGTCTCGGGTGAGGAGACCGGCTTCGACGAGTTTGGCGAGGCGGGCGGCGAGGATGTTGGAGGCTATGCCTTCCATGGAGCGGGACAGTAGTTCGCGGAAGTGGGTGGTGTTGCCGAACATGATGTCGCGCAGGATGATCAGGCTCCAGCGGTCGCCGAGGAGTTCGACCGTCATATTGATCGGGCAGCCGGATTTTCCAGCGGGGACCGGGAGCTTGTCATTGGCAACTGGTTGCGGCATGGGATCAGTTTAGGTGGTTCGGATGGGTCGTGGACACCCTTGACCCTCGCGCAAACAGAATCTATCTTCTGTTTATGCGGCCCAGCTTCACCGCGCAGACCATGGCATTGCAACGAGCCATGGAGACGGCGCTACCCGAACGATCCCGGCTATTCAGTGATCCGCTGGCCACGGCCTTTCTGTCCGGTCCACTACGCGGTGCGGCGGCCCTGGTGAGGATGCCGCTGCTGGGGCGTACCGCTCCGCGCCTGTACGACCTGATCTGGCCGGGTCCGCGTCCGTCAGCGGTGGTGCGCACGCGCGTGATCGATGACGCCATCGACACGGCGGTGGCGGACGGGATCGATCAGGTCGTCATCCTGGGAGCCGGATTCGACAGTCGCGCATGGCGTTTGGATGCGTTGCGGCACACCCGCGTAATCGAGATCGATCGGCGCGAAACCCAGGAAATGAAAGTGGCGGCGTTGCGGCGGGCCCACGCGACAGTGGACTCGGTTCGCTTCGTACCGGTCGACTTCGAACGCGACGATCTCGAAAGCGCTTTGCGCACAGCCGAATTCGAGACGACGAAACCTGCATTGTTCCTGTGGGAAGGCGTCACCAACTATCTGACCGCCGAGGCCGTCGATCACACCCTCGATATCGTGCGCAGACTCAGTGCCCCGGGCAGCATGCTGGTTTTCACCTTCGTGCACGCGGGCGTGCTCGACGGCACCGCAGATTTCCCGGAAGCCGAACGCTGGGTACGTAGCGTCGCCAAGGTCGGCGAACCCTGGACCTTCGGTCTGAACCCCGCCGAATTGCACGACTACCTGGCCGAACGCGGCTTCGACCTGCTGTGGGAGGAGTCGACCGCGGCGGCGGGCCGCCGGTATTTCGCCCCGAGCGGGCGTGCGGACCGCGCATCCGAGCTGTACCGAATCGCGGCGGCGCGCATATGCCCAAGCTGACCGAACGCACGGCGCGGGAGCGCCGCCGCCGCATCCTCGACGCGGCGATCGAATGCTTCGCCGCCCGCGGACTGCACGCCACCACCATGGCCGATATCTGCCGCACCGCGAAACTGAGTCCCGGCGCGGTCTACTGCTGGTACGCCAGTAAGGAAGAGATCGTCGACGCGGTCGCGCGCGAGCGCCACGACCGCGAGCGGGAACTCCTCGAATCCGCACTCGGATCGGCGAATCCGAGTGCGGGCCTGCGCACGTTCCTGGACACCTATTTCGACTGGCTCGCCGATCCGGACGAACAGCAGCGCCGCCGGGTGGGCGTACAGGTGTGGGCGGAATCGCTTGTCAATGAACGCTTTCGGCCCTCGGTGGACGAGGGGATCGGCCAGCGCGGCCTAGCCCTCGACGCGATCCGCGCCGCACAGGCCGAGGGCGTCATCACCGCCGCGGCCGACGCCGACGGCATCACCCGCCTGGTGCTGGCCATCATCCAGGGCTTCATTCTTCAGCAGGCGTGGGAGCCCGATATCGATATCGAGAGCTACCGCCGCGCAGCGGATCTGGTCGTCGGTGCACTCACCGGCAATCCCGAAGCGCAGCAGAGTGATTGAGCGTCAGTCGATCCGCGCCGACTCATCGACACCCGCCCACCAGCGCTCGATCTCGTCATCCTCGATGAACCACAGCGGCGGCCGATAGCCCTCCGGCAGGTCGAAGGACACCGCACCGGTGCGAACGGCGACGTCTCGAATAGCCGCGAGAGCGGGGATTTCGGGCGCGGGCTCCAGCCAGACCTCGTCATCGAGCAGCGCCGAGTAGCCCAGTGCGTGCCAGAGCGCGATCAGTTCGATATCCCCGGAAACCGCTGCCGCGTCCACGATTTCGCGCACCACATCGAGCAGGCGCACCTTATGCGGCGGTTCGGCATCCGCACCCGATATAGCGCCGCGCTCGATCATCGTGCGCCAGAGAGACGTTCCGGCATCGCAGTACAGATACGGCGGATCGACGTACCCCTGATCGAGCCAGGCATCGTCATCGCGGCCATCCTCATCGGGCTCGGCGAGCGCGGTGAATTCGCGCAAACCATCGAAAAACGCCCGCCGACTCTCATATTCGGGATGCGCGCTTAGCTCGAACCGAAAGCTGAACCCGTGTTCGAGCAGAATCTCCAGCACCCGGAACCGGGTGAAGGAACAATCCTGCCCCTCCTGGAATCGATACAGCGCGGCAATGTGGTCCCGCAGGCGGCGTTCCCCTGCTGCCTCATGCAAAGCACGGATGGACGATTCGACCAGATCCTCGATCAAATGATTCGACATAGCCGATATCCGCCCATCCGTGTTCAGCGTGGAGACTGTACCGGCACGTTACGGCACCCGATCACCGCCCGGGCGGTCGCCGTCAGCGGAGCGCGAGCGGTTCGTATTCGGTAGCGGCGGGCGCTGTTTCGGCCGCCACCGGCGATGCCGCACTACCCGCCCCGAGCGCCGTGCTGCCGGTGGCGATCAGCGCAGCCAGACCGGTGCCCGCACCCGCGACGACCGGTGCGGCCGCCGCGCTACCCGCCCCGAGTCCCGCGCTACCCGTTCCCGCCAGCGCCGCGAACGGCGCGACGGCCGTGCCCGCCGCCGCGAGTCCGGCGCTGCCGGTGCCGAGTGCCGCACTGCCGGTGCCGAGTACGGCCAGCGGTGTGCCGAGCCCACCGGACGCGGCACTACCGGAGGCTCCGAGCGCCGCACTGCCGGTGCCCAAAGCCAGTGCCGCCGCACCCAATAGATCGCCGACGGGTGCCGCCGCCGCGCTGCCCGCGCCCAGCGCCGCACTGCCGGTACCGGCCCCGGCCGCCCACGGCGCGACCGCGACGCTGCCGGTACCGAGCGCGGCGCTACCGCTCGCGAGCAGTCCGGCGAAGCCGATTCCCGCTGCCGCACTGCCGGTTCCGGCGAGCGCGACGGGAGCCGCGACCGGTTCGAGCCGAAGGGGATCGCTGGTCGCCGGTACCGCCTGCGCGGTCATCGCCGCGGCGCTGATCGCGGCCATCGAGCAGGCCAGAGCGAGGATGGTGGTTCGTGCTGCCGACATGGTGAGCGCCTTTCCATCGAGAACCCGCGGGCCTCTCGTCGTGTGGAGAAGGCTGACCCTAGGGCGGATGGCGCATATCGGCAGCGCGTAGGCTACGAACCCGGCACCTGTTTGGCAACGGTAGCGGCTGGCTATATCTCAATCATGCGCGAACGAATTTCATTGCCACCGCGTGGTTTTCCAGACATTGGTACCGAATGGAAGTACAGTGACTGCTGTGGCGAACATTGAGCCAACCAAGGGTTACAGACTGGCAACCGAGACGGCGGCGCGGGCATGAGCCGCCGCCGCAGCCGCCCCGAAACATCGGTCCGCGCCGCGTGATCGCCAGGCTTATGACTTCGACCACATACGGCGCGGTTCGACGCGCGGCACTAACGCAGCTGCACCGCCACCAGGGGATCGGTGGTGGGTTGCGGGGAGCCACCCGCGGGTTCGACGGAGAGCGCGAGTTTGTCGGCATCGGTCAGCGGCATGAGCATGGGGTCGCGCGCGGTGGGCAGGGTCGCCAGCACCGCGAGTGAATGAGGTTGCGCCCCAGCGGGAATCACCCATAGCTGATAGGTGCGCCCGGTGGCGGGCGGAGGCACCGCGGCGAACGATACCGCCGCGGTATTCAGATCCCGTGACGCGCTGACCGTAATGGTCCCGCCCCCTCCGACATCCACGGTGGCCGTGCGGGTGTCGGAGTGAGTCTGGACCTTCTCGGCGGTGACCGCGCCGGAATCGGGGGAGTCGGAGCGGTACACCGCCACCGTCACCCCGAGCGCGATGACGGCGATGAGCGCCGCGGCGGCTGCCAGCCACCCGACCCGCCAAGATCTGCGAGCGGATGGCGATCCAGGTCCGCCTGTCCCGGAAGCGGATTCGGCCTGCTGCGCGTCGAGGGCGCGTTGCAGCGCGGTTTCCACCGCCGGTGGCGCGGGGCGCGCGTCCACTTCGGTCATGGTGGCCATGGTTTCGTGGATATCGCGGACGGTCGTCCGGAAGGCGGCCGCGGCCGTCTCATCGGCGGTGCTCAGCAGCTGCTCGACGGCGCGCCTGTCGTCATCGGACAGGGCGTCGAGGGCGTAGGGGTACGCCAGGTCGAGCAATTCGGTGTGTGGGTGCTCAGACATCGTGCGTTGATCCTGTCAAACAGTTCTGCAAGCGTTTGAGACCGTCGCGTATGCGTGTCTTGACGGTTGAGAGCGGAATGCCCAGATGTGTCGCGACCTCCGCGTAGGTGCGCCCGCCGTAGTACGCCAGCGCGAGGGTCTCACGCTGGGTGTCCGTCAGCGTGCGCAGGCAGTCCACTACCGCGCGTTCTTCCGAGCGCTGGCCGACCGTCTCGGCCACGATGTCGTGGTCACGGCCCAATTCGCGATGCCCGTAGGCGATATCGCGGGTGTACGAGCGCGATTCCACACGCACGCGATCGACCGCGCGCCGATGGGTGAGCATCATGAGCCAGCCGATGGGGCTGGCGAGCCGCCGGTCGTACTGCGCGGCGGCGTTCCAGACGTACAGATACACCTCCTGGGTGATCTCCTCGGCCACGTTCTCCCGGCGTAGGACGCGCAATGCCAGCCCGAACACCCGGTCGTGGGTGGAGTGATAGAACCGGGTGAAGGCTTCACGGTCCCCGGCGGCGATCGCGGTGAGCAACGTGATGAGACGGTTCTGCGCCTCGGGATCCGGTGCGGGCCGCGGCGTGGGACACGACGGATCCTCGGCGGGCCCGGCGCTATCGGTATGAATGGTGTACAAGCGGTGTTCGTCCGCCATGTGGTGGATTCTCCGTGGGGTTCGGCAACTCGACGATGGATCGTGCGGTCCGGACGCTCTCCCGAAGAGTAGTTCCACTTCGTGACGCATGGAAACCATATCGGCTGAGTTCATCGCGCCGGCCTCGGGCGGCAGTGGGCGGTGCGCCGCCGATGACCCCGATATCCGGGCCGGTCGGCCCCGGTTTGCTCGGGCCGCCGGGCGATCATCGGCAGTCCGCGATCTCGGACGCCCACGACTGTTCCTCCGGGCGATCGAGCACGATATGCCGGACATCGAGGTAGCCGGAGCGGAATCCGGCCTCGGAGTACGCGAGGTAGAACTGCCAGATGCGCCGGAAACGACCGTCGAACCCGAGCGATTCGATATCGGCGGTCCGACTGTCGAAGCGTTCGCGCCACAGCCGCAGCGTTTCCGCGTAGTGCGTTCCGAAGCCGAACTCCGAGCGCACCCGCAACCGGGTATGCCGGGCGGCGGTATCGGCGATCGCCTCCGAGGAGGGCAGGAAACCGCCCGGGAAGATGTACTTCTGAATCCAGGTGTAGGTATTGCGGGTGGCGAGCATGCGCCGATGCGGCATGGTGATGGCCTGCAACGCGATTCGCCCGCCCGGTGCGAGATAGCGATCCAGGCAGCGGAAATAGGTTTCCCAGTGCCGGTATCCGACCGCCTCGATCATCTCCACCGAGACGATGGCGTCATAGCTGCCCTGGATTTCGCGATAGTCCCGCAATTCGATGCGCACCGAATCCGCGTATCCCGCGGCCGCGACCCGCAGCCGCGCGAGTTCCTGCTGCCGCGCGGACAGGGTCACCGAATGCACCGTTGCGCCCCGCGCGGCCGCGCGGACACACAATTCGCCCCAGCCCGTGCCGATTTCGAGCACCCGGCTGCCCGCGCGCACCCCGGCCGCGTCCAGCAGCACATCGATCTTGCGTCGCTGCGCCCGTGCGAGCCGCTCCCAGCGCGCCGGTCCGGCGGCCATTTCGGCGGGATCGAACAACGCCGAGGAGTAGGTCATGGTCTCGTCGAGGAAGGTGTGGAACAGCTCGTTCGACAGGTCGTAATGGTGTTCGATATTGTCGCGCGCGTTATCCGCGGTGCCGATCTCACCGGCGGGCGGTGCGGGCAGCAGCGCCCGGAAGCGTTGCAGCGCAGGCGGTATCAGGCGGGTCAGATCGGTGGCGAGCACGGTGAGCACGGCCGCCGGATCCGGGGCGGTCCACTCCCCGGCGGTATAGGACTCTCCGAAACCGATCAGACCGTGCCTGCCCAGCCGTGCGAAGAACGCCGACGGATCGCGAATGATCATGCGCGGCAGCGGATCCGAATCGGCGTGCGCGCCGAGTACCGTGCCATCGGGGAATTCCACGCGCAACGGCAGTCCGGCGACCGCGCGGCGGAAGAGCATGGCCACCACCCCGGCGCTGATGCGGGCGCGAGTCCCGCTGGGCGGCAGGGGATTCCGGTGTTCGTCGGTGGTGGTGTGCAGGCAGGAGGTCACTGTGCTGTCCTTCGGGATGATTCGGCGAGTGGCCGCGGTGCGATCGGAAGTCCGCGCGCCCACAGCGCCACGCCGTGCTTGCGGATGCGGGCCGAGATGAGCAGGGGCGCCAAAGGTGTGCGCAGATGGGCGCGCACCACCGTGCGCGCGGTCACCGGAACGCGGTGGCCCGAGACCGATCCGGTGAAGGGCGGGCGATCCGCGCGCAGCAGCGCGATGCGCAGCGCGAGCGCGTCCTCGGGTTCGGGCAGGCGCAGCTGATAGCGGCCGTCGACCTCGTTGAAAGGTGAGACGTAGAACCGCTTATCGGTGTCCGCGCGGCCGAGTTCATCGGGCCGCACCAGGTAGGCGTGCCGCTCGCCATAGGTGTTGTGCACCTCCGCGATGACGCATCGCAGCGAACCGTCGGGCGCGTGACACCAGAAAACGGTGAGCGGATCGAAGACATAGCCCAGCGCCCGCGCGTTCATCAGCGCCGTGACGCGCCCGCCCGTGCAGTCGATGCCGTGCTCGGCCAGGAAGTCATCGACCCGGGCACGCAGGTCATCCCGTCGCGGGGGACCCTGCGCCGCATCGGTATTCGCTCGTGGCGGTGCGAGATGGTCCGCGGCGCGGAAGTAACTGAACGGGCGCAGCGCGATCGGCAGCACCGGCGGTCGCTCGATATCGAAATACCAGCTGTACCCGCGGTATTCGAACGAATGCCGCACCGGCTCGACGCGCGCATGCCGGATCCGCGTCAGGTACAGCGCGGGCTCGCGGATGTCGTTCACAACGCACCTGCCGGGTTCATCGCGCACCCACCGCGTCCGCCGTGCGCCCCGGCAGCAGGATCGGCCACCAGCCGCCCAGGCGTTCGGCCGCGCGCAGACCGGACAGCGCGCCGTCCTCGTGGAAGCCCCAGCCGTGGTAGGCCCCGGCGAATGCCATTCGGTCACTGTCGATTTCGGGCAGCCGGGCCTGTGCCGCGACCGATTCGGGGGTGTATATCGGGTGCTCATAGGTCATTTCGGCGAGCACCCGGGCGGGATCGACGAGTCCGGAACCGTTGAGGGTGACCAGGAATCGCCGATCGCGAATATGGTCGAGCCCCATCAGCCGGGTCAGATCGTAGGTGACCACCACGTCCTCGGCGCTGCCCGGCTCCCGGACCAGGTAGTTCCAGGAAGCGCGGGCGCGCGGCAGCGTCGGCAGCAACGATTCGTCGGTGTGCAATTGGGCGCGATTGATCGAATACGGCATGGCTCCCAGCACCGCCTCGGCGAGTTCGCTCGGTTCGCTGAGCAGGGTCAGCGCCTGGCGCGGATGGGTGGCGACGACCGCCGCGTCGAATCGGCGCACCCCGCCGCGATCGGTCACCAGCACCCCGTCGGAGTCCTCGTGAATCGCGATTACGGCTGTGCCCGTGCGAATCTCGTCGATGGTGGCCGCGATCTTCTCCACATAGCGGGCCGATCCGCCCACGACGGTGCGCCAGGTGGGCGAGCCGAACACGGTGAGCATGCCGTGATGGTCGAGGAACCGGAACAGATATCGCGCGGGATAGTGCAGCGCGACTTCCGGATCGCAGGACCACACCGCGGCCACCAGCGGCGTCATGAAGTATTCGGTGAAGTACGCCCCGAATCGATGCCGGGTCAGGAATTCCGCGAGGGTGAGTTCGCTATCACCGTCCCGTAACAGCTCGCGCGCGGCGCGATGGAATCGCGGCACTTCGGTGAGTAACCGCAGATAGCGCGGTTTCGCCAGCATTCGCGGGGCGGGGAATAGCCCGGATACTCCGCGCGCGCCCGCGTACTGGAGCCCGCGCGCGTCCGCGCGCACCGACATGGACATATCGGTGTCGTGGGTTTCCACGCCGAGTTCGGTGAACAGGCGCTGCAGCGTCGGATAGGTGCGGTCATTGTGGACCAGGAACGCCGAGTCGACCGATACGTGTTTGCCGGGAGCGAACTCCACCTCGTGGGTATGCGCGTGCCCGCCGAGTCGCGAATCGCGTTCGTACAGCGTCACCCGATCATGTTTGGCGAGCACATACGCGGCGGTCAGCCCGGCTACTCCGCTGCCGATCACGGCGATATTCCGGCCGGTACGACGGCTGTGATTCCGGCCGGTACGACGGCTGTGCGGCGCCGATCCCGAAGTGTCGTGAGCTGAACCCATACCCCGATTTCGACATGCCTCGCGGCCCGGTTTGGACGCGGCCGGAACTTTTTTACCGGATTCGGCGAGCGGGCTCTCACGAAAGATTTTGGAATCAGACCAAACCGGAGGAGGGTGCTGGGCGAAACCCTTTCCGCGCTCATCGGATACGGATGAGTGCCGGGGCACGAGCCGCCCCGCACCGGTCACCGGCCGACCATTCGCACCCCGACCAATCGGCCGGTGACCAGTGGCGGACTCGGGGGAGTTCGCGAAAACCCCTCCCTCCCTTATGCCTGAAGGAAATGACATGAAACTCATGCACCGTTCGCTCGTGTTCACCGCCGTACTAGCCGCCGCCACCGCCGGGATCGCCGGTTGTTCGAGCGACAAGTCCGACTCCAGCAGCGCCTCGACCACCTCGATGGCGGGCACCACCACCACCACCGCGGCGTCGGCCGCCAACCTGGTCGGCCCCGGCTGCAAGGCCTATGCCGAGCAGGTCCCGACCGGCGCCGGTTCGGTCAGCGGTATGGCACAGGATCCGGTCGCCGTGGCGGCCTCGAACAATCCGCTGCTCAAGACCCTGACCGCGGCGGTCTCGGGTCAGCTCAATCCGCAGGTGAATCTGGTCGACACCCTCGACGGCGGGCAGTTCACGGTATTCGCTCCGGTGGACGCGGCCTTCGCGAAGATTCCGGCGGCGACCGTCGACGGTCTCAAGACCGATTCGGCCACTCTCACCAAGATCCTCACCTATCACGTGGTGCCCGGCCAGATCGCGCCCGACAAGATCGCCGGTGCGCATAAGACGGTCGAAGGCGCGGACGTCACGGTCACCGGCAGCGGCGACACCCTCAAAGTCGGTGACGCATCGGTGATCTGCGGTGGTGTGCGCACCGCGAACGCGACGGTCTATCTGATCGACACCGTCCTGATGCCGCCCGCCTGAGTACTGGCCGACAGCTCATGGTCACGCACGTCCACCCCGTCCTCAGGAGGCGAGAGACAGATGTCGACGCCGCGAATCCCGTTCACCCCGGCAGGAACTGGAGGAATACCGCAGGTGCCAGCGTGATGGAGGAAGAGAATTCGCATGTCGTGCCCCTGCTCCGCGACCTCGGCGACGAGTCCGCCGCCGGACCCTCGTGTCCGGTCGGCGCACCCGAACGCGATGAGGAGCTGACCCAGCGCCTGACCGAACTGGTCGTGGCGGTGGGCGGCGGTGACCGGGACGCGTTCACCGAGCTGTATCGGCTGACCAGCCACCGGGTTTTCGGTCTGGCGCTACGCATGTCGCGCAATCGCGCGACGGCCGAAGAGGTCACCCAGGAGGTCTATCTCCAGGCCTGGTCCCTGGCCGCCCGCTATGACGAGCGAATGTCCAGTCCGATGGGCTGGCTGATGATGCTCGCGCATCGGCGCTCGGTCGATCGCATCCGAGTCGAGCATTCGGCCGCCGGACGCGATATCGCCTATGGCCAACTGCATTTGGGCCGCGATCACGATGTGGTGCTGGAGGCGGTGGAACAGCGTTTCGACGAGCGCGCGGTACAGGGCTGCCTGGCGACGCTCACCCCGATCCAGCGCGAGACCATCGCGCTGGCGTACTACGGCGGCCGCACCTATGCCGAGGTCGCCGAACAGCTGGGCACCCCGGTGCCCACCGTGAAAACCCGTATCCGCGACGGTCTCAAGCGCCTAGCGGCCTGCCTGACAGGAGGTGACCTCGGATGAGCACCATCGAGCGGCCGGACATGGATCTGCTCGAGCTCGCCTACCCGTATGCGATGGACGCCGTCACCGATTCCGAGCGTGGCGCCATCGAACAGCGGCGGGATCGCGCCGATCGGCTCACGGTCGCCGAATTCGACGCCACCGTGTCCTCGATCCGCGAGACGATGGCCGAACTCAGCATTGTCGACAGTTGTCCGGCCCCGGCCGATTTGGAAGATCGGCTCATGCGCGCCCTGGATCGGGTGATGGTGGCCGCCCTGGATCGCGATGATCGACGCCGAATCTGGGGGATGGGCCCGTTCTCCCGGCTGGATTGGCTGGCCGCGGCCGTCGTCCTGGTGGTGGCGCTCGGAATGGGCGTGGGCTTCATGGTCTTTCGGACCGGCGCGCACCCGACCGGTGATGTGCTGTCCGCGGCGATGATCGATCAGCAGCCCGATATGACGATTCGATTCGTTCCGGTCAGCACCGGCGGGCAACTCGAAATACATGTCTCCGCGGCGCTTTCCGCCGCCTCGGTGCGCTTTCGCGCGGTCCCGCAACCGCCGGACGCACATGCCTATCAGGTGTGGCTGGTTCCGCTCGGCGGTACCCCGCGCTCGGCCGCGGTGTTGTCCGGGTCCACCGGAGCGCCGCTGGTGACCCCGTTCCGATCGGTGGACACCCTCGCCGTCACCGTCGAACCGGCGGGTGGCTCCCCGGAGCCGACCACACCGCCGATCGCCAGTCTCAACCTCATCACCTGAGCCGGTAAATCCGGCCTACCGGAAGTAGCCGCCATGTCCGTCCCGAGCAGTACTCTCACAGCGCTCCAGCCGAATTCACCGGTCGAGCGCGGTCATCGGGTCAGGGGCGCGGTGGCCGGGCTGCTCGCGGCGGCGACCGTGCTGGGCGTGGGTCATCTGGTGGCCGTCCTCATCGATCCGGCGTCTTCACCGTTCTTCGTGCTGGGCTCGACCATGGTCGATCACACGCCACATGCGTTGAAGGACGCCGCGATTCGGCGCTTCGGCAGCAATGACAAACTGGCACTGTTCATTTCGATGGGTGCGGTGATGGCGGCCGGTGCCGCCGTGGCGGGCATGCTGGAGCGCCGGCGACCCCTGGGAAGTGTACTGCTGGTGGTGCTGGGCGTTGTCACCGCGGGGGCCGCGCTGCAGAGGCCGACGGCGGACATCCGGTTCGTGTTGCCCACCGCGGTGGGCATCGTCGCCGGAATCATCGCGTTGCGCCTGCTCGTCGGGGGCGCACCCGCGCTGCGGTCACTCGAACCGGTCGCGGTGTCGCGGCGCAGGTTCCTGGCGACCGCGGCGGGTGTGGGCGCGCTGGCACTGGTCGCGGCGGCGGCCGGGCGGCAATTGGGCGCGCGGTTGCACGATGTGGTCGCCGATCGCGCGCGGTTCCTGCTGCCTCGCCCGAATCGGCCCGCGCCCACGGTGTTCCCGGAGGTGCAGGCCCAGGTGGACGGTGTCACACCGTTCGTCACCGATGCCGCCGATTTCTACCGGGTCGACACCGCATTGCAGCTGCCCGCGCTGACCAGCGCCGACTGGCGGCTGCGGATTCACGGAATGACCGATCGCACCGTCGAATTCGATATGGATCGGCTGCGCATGCGGACCGCGGTCGAGCGCGTCATCACGCTCACCTGTGTATCCAACGAGGTCGGCGGCAATCTCGCCGGGACCGCGCGCTGGCTGGGCTATCCGATCGCGGATCTGCTGGCGGAGGCCGGAATTCATTCGGACGCCGATATGCTGCTGTCCCGCAGTATCGACGGTTTCACCATCGGCACCCCGCTGGCGGCGGTGCTGGACGGGCGTGACGCCCTGCTCGCCGTAGGTATGAACGGCGCACCGCTGCCGATCGCGCACGGCTATCCCGCGCGGCTGGTGGTGCCGGGACTGTACGGGTATGTCTCGGCCACCAAATGGGTGGTGGATCTGGAACTGACCCGCTTCGATCGGGTGCGCGCCTATTGGACCGAGCGCGGCTGGGCCGATCGTGCCCCGATCAAGACGGCCTCGCGGATCGATGTGCCCGCCGCCTTCGCGACGGTCCCGGCGGGCGTGGTGATGGTGGCGGGGGTGGCCTGGGCGCAGGGGCGCGGAATCGATGGCGTCGAGGTGCAGGTGGACGATCGGCCCTGGGAGACCGCCACTCTCGCGAGCGAGTACTCGCTGGACACCTGGCGGCAGTGGACCTGGCGCTGGGATGCCGCGCCGGGCAATCACACCCTGCGGGTGCGCGCCACCGATCGTTCGGGGGAGCAGCAGACCGATCGGCGCACGCCGCCGTTTCCCAGTGGGTCCACCGGCTGGCACAGCCGGGTGGTGACGGTGCGATGAGGACCGCCGTCTAACCCTCGGAAATTCAGCTCGGCCGGGCGCTTCGCGCACCGGCCGATTCTTGCTGCGCCAGTGAAGGAATCGCGCCGTTTGCCGGAATTGACCGGCTTATCAAGAGATTTCGGACGAATACCAATCCGGCCGCCTGGTCTGGACGACTCCCTACTCGGAGCTTTGCGGATGTGTTGCTGGCTGCCTCGAGCAAGTTCGGAGAAAGTCCTGATTCCTCTATCGGCGATTGGAGTGTTTTGATGACCGCCTTGGCCTCGGAGCCCGCAGGTCGTGACGCATCGGACACCGTTAGCTCTTTCCCCTTGTCAGAGGCGCAGACTGGTATCTGGAACGCCCAGCACATCGCGCCCGGTGTCCCGCTGACGGTCGCGCAGTACGTCGAGATCCACGGCGATTTCGACATTCCTCGCCTCGGTCACGCCATGCGTCTATGTGCTGATGATTTGCAGAGCTTTCGGCTGCGCATCGTCGAGGTAGCAGGCAGCCCACGGCAACTGGTCTTACCGGACGATTCCATCGATATCGACAGGCACGACTTCCGCTCCTGCGACGATCCGCGCGCCGCGGCCATGGCCTGGATGCGGCGCGACTGCGCCGAGCCCATCGCGCTGCTGGACAACCGGCTCTACGCCACGGCCGTATTGCGTACCGGCGAGGCCGAATACCTCTGGTACGCCAAGATGCATCACATCGCCATCGACGGTTACGGCGCCATGCTCTTGGTGGCGCGGATCGCCGAGCACTACAACGCGCTCACCGACGGCAGCGCGCCCAGTCCGGCCGCCGCGCCCGATCTGCGCGCGCTGTACGAACACGAATCCGCCTACCGCGAATCGTCGGCCTTCGAACAGGACCGGCGCTTCTGGCGCACCCAGCTCGACGCCATCGACTCCGCGTTCACCCTCAGCGACCGCTACGGTCCCGCCGAGGCCGATCGCTGGATTGAAGGCGGCATGCTCGCACCGGCCTGCCTCGCCGAACTCGATTCGGCGCGGGAACGACTGGGCGAATCGCGCGCGACGCTGCTCACCGCGGGCGTCGCCGCGTATCTGGCCGCGGTCACCGGACGCTCGCGGGTCACGCTGAGCCTGCCGGTCACCGCGCGCACCACCCATGAGCTGCGCATGTCCGCGGGCTACGTCTCCAATGTGATTCCGCTGCACATCGATATCGCCGCCGCCCGCAGCATCGCGGACCTGGCCGCGACGGTCGGCCCGAACATTCGGGACGCGCTGCGTCACCAGCGGTACCGGCACGAGGACATGCAGCGCGATCGCGGCGGCGCGGGCGAACACCGCAGCTTCTTCGGCCCGGTGCTGAACATCATGCTGTTCCACAACGGCATTCGCTTCGGTGACGCCGCGGCGACCATGCATCTGCTGTCCACCGGTGCGGTCGAAGATCTGTCGATCAATATCTACAACGGGTCCGGCCCGGGTGAGCTGCATGTCGACTTCATCGGCAATCCGGCCAGGTACACCGCCGAGGAGCTGCGCGCGCATCACCGCCGCTTCCTGGACTACCTCACCGAATTTCTCACCACCGCACCGGAATCCGGGCTCAATGAGGTGACGGTGCTGAGCCCGGCCGAACGTGAGCTGGTGCTGCGGGAATGGGCGCTGACCCCGGCCCGGTCACTGCCCGCGACCACCACCCTGGCCGAATTGTTCGACGCCGCCGTCGCCGCGCACGCGGGCGCGACCGCGGTGCTGCACGGTGATTCGACCCTGACCTACGCCGAACTCGACGCCCGGGCCAATCGTCTGGCCCGGGAGCTCATCCGGCACGGGGTCGGACCCGAAACGCTGGTCGCGGTGGCGCTGCCGCGCTCGATCGATCTCGTGGTCGCGCTGCTCGCGGTGATCAAGTCCGGCGGCGGATATCTGCCCGTCGATCCGGACTATCCCGCCGATCGCATCCAGTACATGCTCTCCGACGCCCGCCCGGCCTGCGTGATCACCACCGCCGCACTGCCTTCGGCGCTGCCGGGCGAGCTTCCGGTGATCATGATCGAGGCGGTCGACCCGGCCGCGGACGGCTCACCCGTGACCCCGGCCGACCGAATCGGCGCGCTCACACCCGGAAATATCGCCTACGTCATCTACACCTCGGGCTCCACCGGCCGCCCCAAGGGCGTACAGATCCCGCACGCCAATGTGGTCACCCTGTTCGCGAACACCGCCGCCGACTACGCCTTCGACCACCACGATGTGTGGACGCTGTTCCACTCCTACGCCTTCGACTTCTCGGTGTGGGAACTGTGGGGCCCGCTGCTGCACGGTGGCGCGCTCGCGGTGGTGGACTATGAGACCTCCCGCTCGCCCGAGCTGTTCCTGGAACTGCTGCGCCGCGAACAGGTGACGGTGCTGAACCAGACCCCGTCGGCGTTCTCCCAGCTGGTCGCCGCCGACCGCGCGGCCGCGGACCTCGATCCGAGCGCACCGCCACTGGCGTTGCGCTACATCATCTTCGGTGGTGAGGCGCTCGAGCCGCGCCGCCTGGCGGACTGGTATCAGCGGCATGAGGAGACCGCGCCGCGCCTGATCAATATGTACGGCATCACCGAGACCACCGTGCACGTCACCTATCGCGCACTCGATCGCGCGGCCGCGGCGGCGGGCGGCGGCGGTATCGGACACGCCATCCCCGGGCTCGGCATCTTCCTGCTGGACCATCGGCTGCGGCCGGTGCCGATCGGCGTCGCCGGTGAAATCTACGTCAGCGGTGAACAACTCGCGCGCGGCTACCTGGGGCAGCCCGCGCTGACCGCGACCCGGTTCGTGGCGGACCCGTTCGGCGCGCCCGGCACCCGGCTGTACCGTTCCGGCGATCTGGGGCGCTGGACCCCCGCCGGAGAGCTCGAATACCTCGGCCGCGCCGACGATCAGGTCAAGGTGCGCGGCTTCCGCATCGAACTCGGCGAGATCGAGGCCGCGCTGCTGGCGCAGGACCGCATCGGCCAGGCCGCGGTGATCGTGCGCGACGACGATTCCGGCGAACCCGCCATCGTCGCCTACGTGGTCACCGAATCCGCTGCCGCACTAGATATTCCGGAACTGCGGGCGGCGCTCGGCGAACGCCTGCCGGACTATATGGTGCCCGCCGCGTGCGTGGTCATGGACGCGATCCCCTTGACCGCCAACGGCAAACTCGATCGTCGCGCCCTGCCCGCGCCCGTCGCGGCGACCGTCAGCTATCGCGCACCGGTCACCTCGGCCGAGCGCGTGGTCGCGGCGGTGCTCGGCGAGGTGCTCGAGATCGAGCGCATCGGGCTGGACGACGGCTTCTTCGCGCTCGGCGGCAATTCGCTGAGCGCGACCCGGGTGGCCGCCCGCATCGGCGCGGAACTCGGTGTGGCCGTACCGGTCCGGCTGGTGCTGGAGGAGACCACGGTCACCGGTCTGGCCGCTCGGGTGGCCACGCTGCTGCCCACACCGGCGCATGCCGAGCTGGTCGCGCGCCCGCGTCCGGCGCATATCCCGCTCTCCCCGGCGCAGCTGCGCGTCTGGTTCATCAACCGCTTCGATCCGAGCGCCCGTACCTACAACATCCCCTTCGCGGTCCGCATGACCGGTGATCTGGATATCGCGGCACTGCGCGCGGCGGTCGCGGATCTGATCACCCGGCACGAACCGCTGCGCACCGTCTTCCCGGACAGCGCCGAGGGGCCGCACCAGTTGATCCTGGCCGCGGAGCGTGCGATACCGGCGCTCGAACTCGCGGAGGTGAACACCGCCGAACTCGATGATCGCCTGCGCGCCATCGGCTCTCGCGGATTCGACCTGACCACCGAGACCGCGCTGCGGATGGAACTGCTGCGCACCGGAGCCCGGGATCACGTGCTGGCCGTGGTCATTCACCACATCGCGGCCGACGGCTGGTCGCTCGCACCGTTTTTCGCGGATCTCTCGCACGCCTACACAGCGCGCACCAGCGGGCGGGCTCCCGGCTGGGCTCCGCTGGCGGTGCAGTACGCCGATTACAGCCGGTGGCAGGCCGAAACCCTCGGTGATGCCACCGATCCGTCGAGTCTTGCTGCGGCACAACTGGATTACTGGCGCACCCGGCTCGCCGACCTGCCCGATGAACTGTCGCTGCCCTACGATCGCCCCCGCCCGGCGGTGCAATCCTTCCGGGGTGCGAAGGCGGGCGTATCGGTGCCCGCCGCCGCGCACGCGGATCTGCTGCGGCTCGCGCGCGATACCGATGCGACCCTGTTCATGGCCGTGCACGCGGCTTTCGCGGTACTGCTGTCCCGGCTGTCCGGCGGCCTCGATATCGCGGTCGGCACCCCGGTCGCCGGTCGCGGTGAAGCACAGTTGGATGCCCTGATCGGCATGTTCGTCAATACGGTGGTGTTCCGGGCGCAGCCCGATCCCGCCGAATCCTTCCGCACCTTGCTGATCCGGCAGCGCGCCCTGGATCTGGCGGCGTTCGCGCACGCGCAGTTGCCGTTCGAGCGCCTGGTGGAGGAGCTGAACCCGGTGCGCTCCACCGCCCGGCATCCGCTGGTGCAGATCGGCTTCTCCTTCCAGAACCTGGGCCGCATCGGCATCGAACTGCCCGGGGTGACGGTGTCCGGCAGTGAGATCGAGACCGGCGTCGCCCAATTCGATCTGCAATTGGTGCTCACCGACGAGTACGACGAGTCGGGTGCGCCGGCCGGTATCACCGGCCACTTCGTCTATGCCACGGATCTTTTCGACGAGAGCACGGTGGCCGGAATCGCCGGTCGCCTGGAACGGCTGCTCGCCGATGTGGCCGTCTGCCCCGATCAGGTGATCGGTGAGCTGGAGCTGCTGGATCGGGCCGAGCGCAGGCGCATCCTGCAGCGCTGGAACGCCACCGGCCATCCGGTCGACCCGCGTCAAACTCTGGTCTCGCTGTTCGCCGCACAGGCCGCGCGCACACCGGGGGCGGTGGCCCTGGTGGACGCGTCCGGCTCGGCCGAACCGGGGTCGCTGACCTATCGCGAATTCTCCGAACGGGTGAATCGCCTTGCCCGCCATCTGATCTCACTCGGCGTCGGACCTGAGGTCCGGGTCGCGCTGGCCATGCGCCGCTCGGTGGAGCTGATCGTCGGCATGTACGCGGTATCCGCCGCGGGCGGCGCGTATGTGCCGTTGGATCCGGATCAGCCCGCCGAACGCCTGGCGGCCATCCTGGACACGGCCGCCCCGAACTGTGTGCTGACGGTGCGCGCGGACTCGGACAGCCTGCCGCACAACGGCATCGCGGTGCTCGAGATCGACGCGCTCGACCTGTCCGCACTGCCGCCGTACCCGGTACTCGACCATGACCGGATCACCTCGCTGCGCGCACTGAACACCGCGTACGTCATCTTCACCTCCGGCTCCACCGGACGACCCAAGGGCGTCGCGGTGCCGCATCGCGCGGTGGTCAACCAACTGCTCTGGAAACAAACCACTTTCGGCATTACCGGTGATGACACCGTGCTGCTCAAGACCGCCGCCACCTTCGACCTGTCGGTCTGGGAGTTCTACTCGGGTCTGCTCACCGGCGGCCGCACCGTGATCGCCGCCGCGGACGCCCAGCGCGATCCGGCCCGATTGACCGCGCTGATCCGGGAACAGCGGGTCTCGGTATTGCATCTGGTGCCGTCGCTGCTGACCGCGCTCACCGCCGGTTCGCAGGCGGAGCTATCGGATTCGGTGCGCGCGGTGCTCGCCATCGGCGAAGCGCTGCCCGCCGCGATCGCACAGCGCTTCCGCCGCGCCAATCCCGCTGTCCAGCTGTGGAATCTGTACGGCCCCACCGAGGCGGCGGTTTCGGTGACCGCGCACCTGGTCGACGACGCCGACGCGGACGGTGTACCGATCGGCCGCCCGGAATGGAACACCCGGGTCTATGTGCTCGACGCCCGTCTGCGCCCGGTGCCCGCCGGGGTGGTCGGCGATCTGTACCTGGCGGGAATCCAGTTGGCGCACGGCTATATCGGCCTGGGCGCGCTGACCGCGGAGCGGTTCGTACCGGATCCGTTCGCGGCCACCGCGGGCGAACGCATGTACCGCACCGGCGATCTCGCATCCTGGAGCGCGGCCGGAGAGCTGGAGTACCACGGGCGCACCGACTTCCAGGTGAAGGTGCGCGGATTCCGCATCGAACTCGGCGATATCGAGGCCGCGCTGCTGGCGCAGGACGATGTCGACGCCGCGGTCGTGCTCGCGCATACGGACGTGCGACGCGGTGAGCAGCTGGTGGCGTACCTCGCGCCCGCACCGGGCCGGGATATCGATCCGGACGCGCTGCGCACCCGGCTCGGCGCACTGCTGCCCGCCTATATGGTTCCGGCCGCGCTGATGGTGCTGCCCGAACTGCCGGTGTCCGCGACCGGCAAGGTGAACCGGAACGCCCTGCCGGAACCGGTGTTCACCGTGGCCCGCTTCCGCGCGCCCGGCACCCGCACCGAACGAGCGGTGGCCGCGACCCTCGCCGAGGTGCTCGGCATCGAACAGGTCGGTCTGGACGACGACTTCTTCGCCCTGGGCGGTAATTCGCTGCTGGCGACCAAGGTCGCGGGGCGACTCGGCCTGACCCTGCGTACCCGGGTGGAAGTACGGGCGCTGTTCGACGCGCCCACCGTCGGCGCGCTCGCCGAACTGCTGGACCGTTCGATGCCCGCGGTGGCGCGGCCGGTGCTGGAAGCGGGGGAGCGCCCCGCCCGGGTGCCGCTCTCGCCGGCGCAGCAGCGACTGTGGTTCCTCAATCGGTTCGACAGCACATCCGGCGCGTACAACATCGCGATCGGACTGCGACTGTCCGGAAGCCTGGAACCCGTTGCCCTGCACCAGGCTCTGGCGGATGTGGTGGGCAGGCACGAGGTGCTGCGCACCATCTTCCCGGAGGACGCCACGGGTCCGCACCAGGTGGTGCGGGCGACCACGGTGGAGGTGCCCTTCGCCGCCATCGACTCGGGCGTCGGCACCGCCGATGCCGATGCGCTCGAATTCGCCTCCGCCGGTTTCGATCTCACGACGCAACTGCCGATCCGCGCCGCATTGCTGCGGCTGAGCGCGACCGAGCACCTGCTGGTGGTGGTCATTCACCACATCGCCGCCGACGGCTGGTCGCTCACCCCGCTGGCCGCGGATGTGGCCACCGCGTACGCGGCCCGCCGTTCCGGGTCCGCGCCGCAATGGTCCGCGCTGCCGGTCCAATACGCGGATTTCAGTGTGTGGCAACACGATATGCTCGGCAGCCCCGAGGATTCGGACAGCCTGGTCGCGGAACAGCTCGGGTACTGGCGCGACCGGCTCGCCGAGCTGCCCGAATGCCTGGAACTGCCCGCCGATCGGCCCCGTCCCGCGGTGGCCTCGCAGCGCGGCGCGACCATCGACGCACCGCTGGACGCCGGATTGCACGCCGCGGTGACCACGCTGTCCCAGCGCTATGGCGTCAGCGTGTTCATGGTGCTGCACGCCGCGCTGGCGGCGACGCTGGCGCGACTGGCCGCGACCGAGGACATCGCCATCGGCACACCGGTCGCGGGCCGTACGGATCCGCGCCTGGACGATCTGATCGGCATGTTCGTCGGCACGGTGGTGCTGCGCACCGCCGTCGATACCGGCGCATCGTTCGCGGATCTGCTCGGCACCGTGCGCGAGGCCGATCTGGATGCCTTCGCACACGCCGAACTGCCCTTCGAACAGCTCGTGGACGCGCTGGCCCCGACCCGTTCGGCCGCACATCATCCGCTGTTCCAGGTGATGCTGTCGCTGCACAGCTCCACCCCGGCACCGCTGCGACTGCCCGGGCTGGAGGCTGTCGCCAGTGCCCTCGCCACCGGCGGGGCCCGCTGGGATCTGGAATTCACCCTCATCGAAAGGCAGACCGCACAGGGTGATCCGGCGGGCATCGACCTCGCCCTGACCTACGCCACCGATCTGTTCGAGGCGGAGTCCGCGCGCCGATTCACCGAACGGTTCACCGCGATGCTCACCGCCGCGGTGGCGGATCCGGAGCGTCCGGTCGGTGCGCTGCCGCTGCTCACCCCGGATGAAATCGCCGCTCTCACACCGGTTTCGGGTCCGGCGGCGGCCCCGGAGTGCACGCTGGCCGATATCTTCGCGGCCGCGGCCGCGATCGACCCGGCGGCCATCGCCGTGCGCTTCGGCGACGAGCAACTGACCTACGCCGAATTGGACCGGCGGTCCAACCGGCTCGCCCGCCTGCTCGTCGCGCACGGCGTCGGCCCGGAAACCATCGTGGCACTCGGTATTCCGCGCTCCATCGCCTCGGTGTGTGCCACGGTGGCGGTGGCCAAATCGGGTGCGGGATTCCTGCCCGTCGACCCCGCCTACCCGGAGCGGCGCATCGCGCACATGCTCACCGATTCGGGCACTCGCATCGGTGTGACCATGACCGCGCAGCGTGCCGCGCTGCCGGATCAGGGAGTCAGCTGGCTGGTCCTCGACGATCCGGCGCTCACCGCTCGCCTCACCGCACTGCCGGACGGTCCGATCACCGATGCGGATCGCACCGCACCGCAACGGATGTCGGATATCGCCTACCTCATCTACACCTCGGGATCGACCGGTACGCCCAAGGGCGTGGCCGTCACCCATACCGGGCTCACCAATTTCACCCGCACCATGGCCGATCGGTTCGGTGTGGAATCCGGCTCCCGGACACTGCATTTCGCCTCGCCCAGTTTCGATGCCGCGGTGCTCGAACTGCTGCTGGCCTGGGGTGCGGGCGCGACGCTGGTCATTGCCCCGGCACAGCTCTACGGCGGTGCGGAACTCGCGGAACTGCTGGAGCGCGAACACGTCACGCACGCCTTCCTCACCCCCGTCGTGCTGGCCGGACTCGATCCGGACGCGTACGCCCTGCCGGCGCTGCGCAGTCTGATCGTCGGCGGCGAGGCGGTGGGCGCGGAGCTCGTCGAGCGCTGGGCGGCCGGTCGCCGGTTGTTCAACGCCTACGGTCCCTCCGAGGCGACGGTCGCCGTCGCCATCTCGAACGCCCTGGTGCCGCAGCGTCAGATCGTGCTCGGCGGCCCGATTCAGGGCACCGGTCTGGCCGTACTGGATCGCCATCTGCGACCCGTTCCGGTCGGCGTGGTCGGCGAGCTGTACATCAGCGGCGCGGGCCTGGCGCGCGGTTATCTCGCGCGGCCGGGGCAGAGCTCTGCCCGTTTCATCGCGGATCCGTTCGGTGCGGCCGGTGCGCGCATGTATCGCACCGGCGATCTGGTGCGCTGGACGAGCGACGGTGAACTGGTCTTCATCGGCCGCGGCGATGACCAGGTCAAGGTGCGCGGCTTCCGGATCGAACTGGGCGAGATCACCGCGGTGGTCGCGGCCCTGCCCGGGATTCGCTTCGCGCACACCGAGGTTCGGCACGATGCGGCCGGGCGCGCGCATATCGTGAGCTATGTGCTGGCCGAGCCGCCGCATACGGTGGACCCCCGGGCGGTGCGCGCACACGTGGGCACCCGGTTGCCCGCGCATATGGTGCCGTCCTCGGTCACCGCGCTCGCCTCGATCCCCTTGTCTCCCAGCGGAAAACTGGATCGCCGCGCCCTGCCGGATCCGGAGTGGGACGCGGGCCTGACCGCGGGCCGGGCACCGGCGACCCCGACGGAGATCCTGGTGGCCGCGGAGATGGCCGAGCTGCTGGGCCGCGAGCAGGTCAGCGCCGATCACAGCTTCTTCGACCTCGGCGGCAACTCGCTCTCGGCGACCGGGCTGGTATCCAGGATCGCGGCCGCGTGCGGAATCCGCCCTGCGGTCCGCGATGTCTTCGAACATCCCACGCCCGAGGGCCTGGCCCGCGTGCTGGATCAGGCTGCCGGACAGACGTTCTCGGATCGGCCGCGACTGGGTGCGCTCACCCGGCCCGCGCGGGTGCCGCTGTCCTCGGTGCAGATGCGCCTGTGGTACCTCAATCAATTCGATCCCACCTCCGGCGCGTACAACATTCCGGTGGCACTGCGGTTGCGCGGTGCGATGGACGAGCCCGCGCTGCGCGCCGCCCTCACCGATGTCATCGCCCGGCACGAGATCCTGCGCACCCTGTACCCGCTCGACGATGAGGGCGTGCACCAGGTGGTCATGCCGATTCATGAAGCGCCACTGCCGCTGTCGGTGCTGGAGACCTCCCCGCTCGAACTCGAACAGCATGTCGAGGTCGCCGCCGAACAGGGCTTCGATCTGACCGCGGAACTGCCGTTGCGAGTCGAATTGCTGCGCACCGGCAATGACGAATACGCCCTCGCGCTGGTGGTGCACCACATCGCCATGGACGGCTGGTCGCTCGCACCGCTGGCGACCGATCTGATGACCGCCTACGCGGCCCGCCGCACCGGGCGCGCGCCCGAATGGTCGCCGCTGGCGGTGCAATACGCGGATTACTCGGTCTGGCACGCCGAACTGCTCGGCGACGAGGACGATCCGCAGAGCGTGGCCGCGCGGCAACTGGACTACTGGCGTACGCGCTTGGCCGGTATCCCGGACTGCCACGATCTGCCCACCGATCGGCCCCGGCCCACGGTGGCCACCCATTCCGGCGGTTCGGTGCGCGCCCGCGTGGACGCGGACCTGGCCGTGCGGGTGGCGGAACTGGCGCGTAAGCACGAGGTCAGCGAGTTCATGGTGCTGCACGCCGTGCTCGCGGTCCTGCTGGCCCGGCTCGGCGGCAGCTCCGATATCGCGATCGGCACCGCCATCGCCGGCCGCGCCGAACCCGAACTCGACCGGCTCATCGGCGCTTTCGTCGGCACCCTGGTGCTGCGCACCGGCGTCGACGGCGGCGCCTCCTTCACCGAGCTGCTGCGCACCGTGCGCGAGGCCGATCTGGAGGCGTTCGCGCACGCGGACCTGCCGTTCGAACGCCTGGTGAAGGCGGTCAACCCGGATCGCTCCACCGCGCACCACCCGCTGTTCCAGGTCAGCCTGTCGCTGGACAATTTCGCCGCACCGGCGCTGCGACTGCCCGACCTCGAGGTCGGCATCACCCGAATCGACCCGGCCGCGGCGAAATTCGATCTGCAATTCGCCTTCACCGAGGCGGCGGACAGCACCGGGCGGACCGGCGAGCTCGAACTGTGCCTGACCTATGCCACCGATCTGTTCGACCGCGGCACCGCGGTGGAAATGGCCCGCCGCTTCGTGCGCCTGCTGGACGCGGCGATCACCGATCCCGCTGCGGCCGTGGGTGATCTGGCACTGCTCACCCCGCTGGAGGCGCGGTCGCTGGCCCCGGTCCGCGGCGCGCTCACCGATACCGTCCGCACCCTGCCGGAGTTGTTCGCCGCCGCCGCGACCGATCCCGATCGGATCGCGCTGGTCTCGCGCACGCGCACGCTGACCTATCGTGAACTCGACGAATGGTCGAATCGCCTGGCGCGCACCCTGATCGCCCAGGGAGCCGGACCCGGTCAGGTGATCGCGCTGGGGTTGGCGCGCTCACTGGAATCGGTGCTGGCCACCGTGGCGGTGACCAAGACCGGTGCGGCCTATCTGCCGGTCGACGTGCGCCATCCCGAGGACCGGATCCGGCATATGCTCACCGACTCGGGTGTGCGATTGGGCCTGACCATCGCCTCGGATCGCGAGCGCCTGCCCGCCGAACCCGGCGTGTCCTGGCTGCTGCTCGACGAGCTGGATGCCACCGGATCCGTTGCCCCGGTGACGGATTCGGAGCGTTCACGACCGCTGCTGGCCGATGATCTGGCCTACATCATCTACACCTCCGGCTCAACCGGCCTGCCCAAGGGCGTTGCGGTTCCGCATCGCGGCCTGGCCGCCTTCGCCTTCGAACAGCGCGATCGATACGGCCTGGAATCACGCAGCCGCACCCTGCATTTCGCGTCGCCGAGTTTCGACGCCTCGGTGCTCGAACTGCTGCTGGCCTGGTCGGTGGGCGCGACCATGGTGGTCGCCGCCGCCGATATCTACGGTGGTGACGAACTGGCGGCCCTGCTGGAGGACAACGGGGTCACGCACGCCTTCATCACCCCCGCCGCGCTCGCGACCATCGATCCGGTGGCGTGGCCGTTGCGCGCGCTGCGCTGCCTGGTGGTCGGCGGTGAAGCCGTCAGTCCGGATCTGGTGGCGCACTGGGCGGGCGATCGCGCCATGTTCAACGCCTACGGTCCCTCGGAAGCGACGGTGGCCCCGGCGATTTCGGAGGCGCTGGCCCCGGATCGCCCGGTGGTGCTCGGCCGTCCCATTCGAGGAGCCGCCCTCGCCGTGCTGGACACCCGGCTGCGTCCGGTGCCCGTCGGAGTGGCGGGCGAGCTGTATGTATCGGGGATGGGTCTGGCCCGCGGCTATGTCGGCCGGGCCGCGCTCACCTCGGATCGTTTCGTGGCCAATCCGTACGCCGCGGCCCCCGGTGAGCGCATGTACCGCACCGGTGATGTGGTGCGCTGGAACGGTTCGGGCGAGCTGGTGTTCGTCGGCCGCAGCGATGATCAGGTGAAGATCCGCGGCTTCCGCATCGAACTCGGCGAGATCAGCGCGGTGCTGGCCGGATTCCCCGGAATCGGCTTCGCGCACACCGAGATCCGCGCCGATGACACCGGCACCCCGCGCATCGTCGGCTATGTGGTGCCGACCGGTTCGGAGCGACCGGATCGGGACGCGGTGCGCGCCCACGCCGCCACCCGGCTGCCCGGTTACATGGTGCCCGCGGCCGTCACGGTGCTCGAACGCATTCCACTCGCGCCCAGCGGCAAACTCGACCGCCGGGCATTGCCCGACCCGGAATACGAAGTGGCGCCGGGCCGGGCGGCGGAGACCCCCGCCGAGATCATGGTCGCCACGGCGATGGCCGAGGTCATCGGCCTGGACAGCGTGTGCGCCGACCATGACTTCTTCGAACTCGGCGGCACCTCGCTGTCGGCGACCCAGCTGGTGGCGCGCATCGCGACCGTGACCGGTCGCCGCCTCGGCGTGCGCGCGGTCTTCGAACATCCGACGCCGCAGGAGCTCGCCCGCTTCGTGGACGAGCTGCTGGCGCAGGACGATCCGGCACTGCCCGAACTCGGCCGGGCCACTCGCCCGGCCCGGGTGCCGCTGTCCCCGGCGCAGGCGCGACTGTGGTTCCTGAACCGGTTCGACACCGAGTCGGGGGCCTACAACATTCCGGTGGCGCTGCGGCTGCGCGGCACCCTGGATCGCGCGGCGCTGACCGCGGCACTGGGCGATGTGGTGCGACGGCATGAGGCGCTGCGCACCCTCTTCCCCCAGGACGCCGAGGGTCCGCATCAGGTGGTGCTGCCCGTGGACGCGGCCGAATTCGAACTGCCCGTGCGTGATTCGGCCGCCGAATCGGTGCAGGAGTGGCTGTGCGCGCTGGCCGTGCGCGGTTTCGACCTGACCACGGAGCTGCCGCTGCGGGCGGAACTGCTGTGCGTCGGCGAGCACGAGCATGTGCTCGCGGTGGTCGTGCACCACATCGCGGCCGACGGCGGTTCCACCGCACCGCTGGCCGGGGATCTGGCCGCGGCCTACACCGCCCGGCTGCGGGGCACCGCGCCCGACTGGGCCGAATTGCCCGTGCAGTACGCCGATTTCAGCATCTGGCAGCACGAATTGCTCGGCGATGAGGCCGATGCCGGAAGTATCGCCACCCGCCAGCTCGGGTACTGGACAGACCGCCTCCGTGGACTGCCCGAATGCCTGGAACTGCCCGCCGACCGGAACCGCCCGGCGCAGCCGTCGCAACGCGGCGCCTCGGTGACCACGCGGCTGGAGGGCTCCTCGCACGCCGCGCTGGCGCGCCTGGCCCGCGACCATGACGCGACGCTGTTCATGGTGCTGCACGCGGTGCTCGCGGTGCTGCTGGCCCGGCTGGCCGGTGTCGCCGATGTCACCGTGGGCACGCCTATCTCGGGCCGGTCCGATGCCCGGCTGCACCCGCTGATCGGCATGTTCGCCGGCACGCTGGTACTGCGCACCGAGGTCGATCGCGCCGCATCGTTCACCGAATTGCTGACTTCGGTGCGCGATCACGATCTGAATGCCTTCGCGCACGCCGATATTCCGTTCGAACGCCTGGTGGAGGCCATCGATCCGGTGCGCTCCACCGCGCATCACCCGCTGTTCCAGGTCATGCTGTCGGTGCACGACGCCATGCCGGGGCTGCCGCGCCTGGATGAGCTCGAGGTCACCGTGGCCGAGATCGAATTGGAGATCGCGAAATTCGATCTCCAATTCACCTTCACCGAATCCCGTACCGCACAGGGGGATCCGGACGGTATCGATATCCGCCTGACCTATGCCACCGATCTGTTCGACCGGGCGACCGCCGAACGGCTCGGTGCGCGGTTCATTCGATTGCTGGCCGGGGTGAGCGGCCGCCCGCATACCGCGGTCGGCGATATCGACCTGCTGTCGGTGCCCGAGCGCGCCGACCTGGTGCCCGCGCGCGGGGTGAACGGACCGGTCGCGGCGACCCTGCCCGAACTCTTCACCGCCGCCGCGGCCTCCCGCGATGCCCTTGCGGTAGTGGCGGATTCGGGATCGATGAGCTATGGCGAACTCGATCAGCGATCCAACCGGGTGGCCCGCGCGCTCATCGCGCACGGTGTCGGCCCCGGCGATATCGTCGCGCTGGGTCTGTCCCGGTCACCGGATTCTGTGCTGGCCACGGTGGCGGTCACCAAGACCGGTGCGGCTTTCGCGCCGATCGATATGCGCTATCCCGCCGAGCGAATCACCCATATGCTCACCGATTCCGGTGCGCGCGTGGGTGTGACGAATGCGCCCGATGTCACGGCTTTGCCGCGGGGGCCGCGCTGGCTCACGCTGGCCGAGCTGGAGCGGACCGGCAGCGCCGCGCCGATCGGTGAGCACGATCGCGTCCGGGGCCTGGGCATCGACGATGCCGCCTATATCGTCTACACCTCCGGTTCGACCGGTGTGCCCAAGGGTGTGGCGGTGACCCATCGCGGCCTGGGCGGCTTCGCGGTGGAACAGCGCACCCGCTACGGCATCGAAGCCGACTGCCGTGCACTGCATTTCGCCTCACCCAGCTTCGACGCCGCGGTGCTCGAACTGCTGCTCGCGTGGTGCACGGGCGCGACCCTGGTGATCGCCGCGCCGGAGGTGTACGGCGGCGACGAACTGGCCGAACTGCTCGAACGCACCGGGGTGACGCACGCGTTCATCACCCCCGCCGCACTGGCCAGCATCGACGCCACGCGCTGGCGGCTTCCCGCACTGCGCTCGCTGGTGGTGGGCGGTGAGGCGGTCGGCACCGAACTGGTGGCGCGCTGGGCGGTCGGGCGATCCTTCTACAACGGATACGGCCCCACCGAAACCACCATCATGAGCGTGATCTCCGAACCGCTGGCCGCCGATACGGCCGTCGTGACGCTGGGGCGGCCGGTGCGCGGCACCGCCGTGGTCGTCCTGGACGAACGGCTGTGCCCGGTGCCGCCGGGTGTGGCCGGAGATCTGTACATCAGCGGAGATGGGCTGGCGCGCGGCTACATTCGGCGTCCCGGCCTCACCGCGCACCGCTTCGTGGCGAACCCGTTCGCGACGGTGCCGGGCGAGCGGATGTATCGCACCGGTGACGTGGTCACCTGGACCGATACCGGTGAACTGGTATTCGTCGGCCGCAGCGATGACCAGGTGAAGATCCGGGGCTTCCGCGTCGAATTGGGCGAGATCACCGCCGTGGTCACCGAGGCCGAGGGAATCGCGTTCGCGCACACCGAGATCCGCGCGGACGCCGCGGGTCGTCCGGCGATCGTCTGCTACATCGTTCCCGCCGGTCCGTCCGATGCGGCCGCGGGGCAGAGTGGTGATCGGGACGGCTCCGGTGCGGCGGGCGCACGCCCGGCGATCCCGGATACCGCGCTGCTGCGCGACTTCGTCGCCGAACGCCTGCCCATCCATATGGTGCCGGCGATCTTCGTGCCATTGGCGTCGATTCCGCTGTCGCCCAATGGAAAACTGGATCGTCGCGCCCTGCCCGAGCCCACCTGGACGGCGGGTGCGCAGGGGCGCGCACCGCGCACCCCGGGGGAGAAGCTGGTGGCGCGGGTCATGGCCGAGGTGCTCGGCCATGATCAGGTGTGCGCCGATCACGGCTTCTTCGAACTCGGCGGCAATTCGCTCTCCGCGACCCAGCTGGTCGCGCGTTTGGCGGCGGCCTCCGGACAGCAGCTCGCGGTCCGCGCGGTCTTCGAACATCCGACACCGGCGGAATTGGCGCTGCTGCTCGATGATTCGGTCGGCGCCATCGCACGTCCGGCGCTGACCGGCGGTGCGCGGCCCGCGCGCATCCCGCTGTCCCTGGCACAGCAGCGGCTGTGGTTCCTGAACCGGTTCGATACGGTCTCCGCGGCCTACAACGTCCCGGTGGGCCTGCGGCTGACCGGACGCCTGGACGCGACCGCGTTGCAGCGGGCGGTATCGGATGTCGTAGAACGGCACGAGGTGCTGCGCACGATCTTCCCCGAGGACGCCGACGGACCGCATCAGCTGGTGCTGGACGCGGCCGAGGTGACGGTGCCGTTCACGCGCATCGTGTCCAGCCCGCACACCGTGGCCGCCGATGCGCTCGAACCCGCGCAGCCCGGATTCGATCTGGCCGCGCAGATTCCGATTCGCGCGGCACTGCTGCGCGTCGGCCTGGACGAACACGTGCTGATCCTGGTGATCCATCACATCGCCGCCGATGGCTGGTCGCTCACACCGCTGGCGGGGGATCTGGTCACCGCCTACCGGGCGCGCGGCGCCGGAGCCGCGCCCGAATGGTCGCCGCTGCCGGTGCAGTACGCGGATTTCAGTGTGTGGCAACGGGAATTGCTCGGCAGCGAGGACGATGCGGACAGCCTCGCCGCGCAGCAGCTGCACTACTGGACCGAACACCTCACGGGCCTTCCGGAATGCCTGGAACTGCCCGGTGACCGCCCGCGCCCGCTGGTGGCCTCGCATCGCGGCGAGAGCATCGTGACCCGGATCGACGCCGAACTCCATGCGCGCGTGCTGGATTCGGCCCGGAGCCACGATGTCAGCGTCTTCATGCTGTTGCACGCGGTGCTGGCGGTGCTGATCGCCCGCACCAGCGGGACCGGTGACATCGCCATCGGTACCGCCGTGGCCGGACGCGGTGACGCGGCGCTGGACGAGCTGATCGGCATGTTCGTCGGCACCCTGGTGCTGCGCACCGAGATCGACGGCGCGGCCGCGTTCACCGAGGTGCTGGCGGCGGTGCGCGAGGGCGATCTCGATGCCTTCGCCCACGCCGACCTGCCGTTCGAGCGACTGGTCGAGGTGCTCAATCCGGTGCGCTCGACCGCGCACCACCCGCTGTTCCAGGTGAGCCTGTCGCTGACCAATATGGGGTCGCCGACCGTGCGCCTGCCCGAGGTCGCGGTGGCCGAGTTCCCGGTCGATCCCGGACTGGCCAAATGCGATCTGCAGTTCACCTTCACCGAAAGCCATACCGCGCAGGGCGTTCCGGACGGTATCGAGATGTCGCTGACCTACGCCACTGATCTGTTCGACGCCGCGACGGCCGAGCATATGGGCGGTCGCTACGTGCGGCTGCTGGCGGCGCTGGTGGCCGCTCCGCGTACCGCGGTCGGCGATGCGGATGTGCTCTCGGCGTGGGAGCGCTCGACCCTCATGCCCGCGCGCGGTGCGGCCGCCGCCGCGTCGATCACCCTGGCGGAACTGTTCGCCCGGGCGGTCCGGGCCGATCATCCCGCGCTGGTCGCGGGCGATCGGACGCTCACCTACGGTGAACTGGACGCCTGGACGAACCGGTTGGCGCGCACGCTGATCGGCCACGGTGTCGGCCCCGGCACCGTGGTGGCGCTCGGGCTGTCCCGCTCGGTGGAATCGGTGGCGGCCTCGCTGGCCATCGCCAAGACCGGCGCGGCCTTCCTGCCGGTGGATGTGCGGCACCCCGCCGATCGCATCCGGCATATGCTCACCGATTCCGCGGTCCGCGTCGGGCTCACCCGCCCGGCCGATCGCGGTGCGCTGCCCGCCGATTCGGGTGTCGAGTGGATGCCGGTCGACGAGGCCGCCGAGCAGTCCGGCGCGGCGCTGACGGACCGGGAGCTGCGGCGCACCCCGAGCCTGGACGATATCGCGTATTTGATCTACACCTCCGGGTCCACCGGTCTGCCCAAGGGCGTCGCGGTCACCCATCGCGGTCTGCTCAACTGCGCCGAGGTGCAGCGGGTCCGGTTCGGTGTCGAACCCGCCTCGCGCACCATGCATCTGGCCTCGCCGAGCTTCGACGTGGCGGTGCTGGAACTGCTGCTCGCCTGGTGCGCGGGCGCGACCATGGTGATCGTCCCGACCGATGTCTACGGCGGCGATCCACTGGCCGAGCTGATCGAGGCCAATGCGGTGACCCACGCGGTCATCACCCCGGCCGCGCTGGCCAGTATCGATTCCGCGCGCTGGTCGCTGCCGAGCCTGCGCACCATGATCGTCGGCGGTGAGGCGTTCGACCGGGATCTGGTGCAGCAGTGGGGACCCGGCCGCGACATGGTGAACGGCTACGGCCCGTCCGAGGCCACCATCGCCACCACCTTCTCCGAGCCCATGCGCCCGGACCGGCCGATCGTGCTCGGCCGCCCGATGCGCGGGGTGACCACGGTGGTGCTGGACGCGCGCCTGCGGCCGGTGCCGCCGGGCGTGGTCGGCGAACTCTATGTCGGCGGTATCGGGCTGGCGCGCGGCTATCACCGCCGCGCGGCGCTCAGCAGTGCGCGGTTCGTGGCGAATCCGTTCGACGACAAGGGTTCCCGGATGTACCGCACTGGAGATCTGGTGCGCTGGAATGCCGAGGGTGATCTGGTGTTCGTCGGCCGCGCCGACGATCAGGTCAAGGTGCGCGGCTTCCGCGTTGAGCTCGGTGAGATCACCGCGGCCGTCGCGGCGTGCGCGGGAGTTCGATTCGCGCACACCGAGGTTCGCGATGACGAGGGCGGGCGCGCGCATATCGTGTGCTGGTTCGCCGTCACGGCGGACGCGGTGGTGACCCCGAAGGAGCTGCGCGATCAGCTCGCACAGCGACTTCCGGGCCATATGGTGCCGACGGCGTTCGTGCCGTTGCAGTCGATTCCGCTGTCGCCCAACGGCAAACTCGATCGCCGGGCACTGCCGGAGCCGACCCTGACGGTGGCCGACACCGGACGCGCGCCGGTCACGCCGAGTGAGATCACCATCGCCGCGGCCATGGCCGAAGTGGTCGGTCGCGAACGCGTCTGCGCCGATCACAGCTTCTTCGACCTCGGCGGCAATTCGCTCTCGGCCACCCAGTTGGTGGCGCGCATCGCCGCGAGTTCGGGCTGCCGCCTGGAGGTGCGCGCGGTGTTCGAACATCCGACACCGGAATCCCTTGCGGTGGTACTGGATCGGGCGCTGTCCGCGGGTGGTTCGCACCGCCCGGCCTTGCAGGCCCGGCCCCGGCCCGCGCGGGTGCCGCTGTCCCCGGCGCAGCAGCGACTGTGGCTGCTGAACCGGTTCGACGCGGTGTCGGGCGCGTACAACATCCCGCTGGTGCTGCGCCTGCGCGGTGCGCTGGACACCGATGCGCTGCGCGCGGCCGTCGCCGATGTGGTGCACCGGCACGAGGTGCTGCGCACCGTCTACCCGGCCGATGCGAACGGTCCGCATCAGATCGTGCTGCCCGTCGCCGATCCGGCACTGGCGGTGCCGGTGACCGAGGTCGCCGCCGCCGGGGTGCCGGAGTTCATCCGGTCCTTCGGGGCGACGGGATTCGATGTGACGCGCGAGCTTCCGATTCGCGCCCGGCTGCTGCGCCTCGCCGCCGAGGAGCATGTGCTGGTCCTGGTCGTGCACCACATCGCCGCCGACGGCGCGTCCGCCGCACCGCTGGCCGCGGATCTGGCACTGGCGTACACGGCCCGGGAGGCGCGCCGCGCGCCCGAATGGGCTCCGCTCCCGGTGCAATACGCCGATTTCAGTCTGTGGCAGCACGAGGTGCTCGGCGGTGAGGCGGATCCGGAGAGTCCGGCCGCCCGTCAGCTCGCCTACTGGACCGGCAAGCTCGCCGGTCTGCCCGATTGCCTCACCCTGCCGACCGACCGGCCGCGTCCGCCGGTGCCGTCCCAGCGCGGGGCCACGGTGCACACCCGCATCGACGCCGAATTGCACGAGGAACTGACCGAATTGGCGCGCCGCCACGGGGTCAGCGTCTTCATGCTGCTGCACGCGGTGCTGGCGGTGGTGCTGAGCAGGCTCGGCGGCACCTCGGACGTGGTGGTCGGCACCCCGATCGGCGGTCGCGTCGATCCGCGACTGGACAGTCTGGTCGGCATGTTCGTCGGCACCCTGGTGCTGCGCACCCGGGTCGCGGGCGCGAGTTCGTTCACCGAACTGCTCGACACCGTGCGCGAAACCGATCTGGATGCCTTCGCGCACGCCGATATTCCGTTCGAGCGGCTGGTCGAGGCGCTCGATCCGGTGCGCTCGGCGGCGCACCATCCGCTGTTCCAGGTGATGCTGTCGGTGCACAACACCGTGCCCGGACTGCCGAAGCTGGGCGCGCTGGACGTGCGCGCCGAGGATCCCGGTTTCGAGGCGGCCAAGTTCGATCTGCAATTCACGCTGACCGAAACCCAAGCCGGCGACGGGGTTCCGGACGGTATCGAACTGAGTCTGAGCTTCGCCGCCGATCTGTTCGACGCGCACAGCGCCGATCAGCTGTGCGGGCGGTTCGTGCGGGTGCTCGCGGCGGCCGTGGCCGATCCGGGCGCACCCGTCGGCAATCTCGACCTGCTCGACCCGGACGAGACCCGCCGCCTGGTCCCCGCCCGCGGTCCCGCCTCCCGGGGACCGGTGGCCTTCCCGGCGGTGTTCGGCAATGCCGTCGCCGCCGCGCCCCGCACCGTCGCGGTGCGCGATCGGGAGATCCAGATGAGCTACCAGCAGCTGGATCTGTCCACCAACCGACTCGCGCGGGCGCTGCTCGCGCGCGGTGTCGGACCGGAAAGCTATGTCGCGGTCGGTATTCCGCGGTCGGTGGACTCGGTGCGCGCCATGCTCGCGGTACTCAAGACCGGTGCGGCGTTCCTGCCCGTCGATCCGGCGTACCCGGCCCGGCGCAAGGAGCACATGCTCACCGATTCCCGCGCCGCGATCGGCCTGACCGTGGCGCGCTGCCGGGCGGAACTGCCGGACGGCGCGCACTGGCTGGTGCTGGACGATCCGTCCTTCGCCACCGAGATCCGCGCGTATTCCGATGCGGCGCTGGCCGATACCGAATTGCACGGCCGTCCGCATCCGGCCAATCCGGCGTATCTGATCTACACCTCCGGCTCCACCGGTCTGCCCAAGGGCGTGAGCGTCACGCACGCGGGCATCGCCGACTTCACCGCGGAGCTGGCCGAACGCGGCGGCGTCACCGGCGAATCGCGGGTATTGCATTTCGCCTCACCGAGTTTCGACGCCGCGATCCTGGAGTTGCTGCTCGCGCTGGGCTCGGCCGCGACCCTGGTGCTGGCCGACGCCACCGTGTTCGGTGGCGCGGAACTGGGCGAACTGCTGCGCTCGGAACGGATTACGCACGCCTTCATCACCCCGGCGGCGTTGGCCACGGTCGAACCCGAACAGCTCGAGGAACTCGAGATGATCATGGTCGGTGGCGATCGCACCGGACCGGAACTGGTGGAACGCTGGACCGCGGGCGCACCGCAGCGCACCATGCTCAATGCCTACGGGCCTTCCGAAGCGACGGTGGCGGCGACCATCAGCGCACCGCTGCGCCCCGGCGCGCCGGTCACCATCGGCGCACCGCTGCGCGGTTTCGGGCTCACCGTGCTGGACGACCGGCTGCGCCCGGTACCGCTCGCCGTCCCCGGTGAGCTGTACCTGGCCGGAACCGCTTTGGCGCGTGGCTATCACGATCGGCCGAGCCTGACCAGCGAGCGGTTCGTCGCGCATCCCTTCGGCGGACCCGGCGAGCGCATGTATCGCACCGGCGATCTGGTGCGCTGGGTGCTGCGGCCCGCCGGGCTCGAGCTCGAATACCTCGGGCGCGGTGACGATCAGGTGAAGATCCGCGGCTTCCGCATCGAATTCGGCGAGATCGACGCCGCGTTCGCCGGATATCCGGGCGTGCGGGCCGCCACCACCATCGGGTACGAAATGGGCAGCGGCGCCATGATTCTGGCGGCGTACGTCAGCGGTGACGCGGGACTGAACCCCGCCGAGCTGCGCCGGCACGTCGCGTTGAGCGTGCCGGGATATATGGTGCCGCAGGCGATCACGGTGCTCGATACGCTGCCGCTCACCCCGTCGGGCAAGCTCGATCGGGCCGCCCTGCCCGAACCGGTGCTGCTGTCCGCGGCCGGTTACCGGGCTCCGGCCGGCGCGGCCGAGGCACTGGTGTGCGAATGCTTCGGTGCCACACTGGGGCTCGACACCGTCGGCGCGGACGACAATTTCTTCGAGCTCGGCGGAAACTCCCTGCTGGCAACACAATTGGTGGCAGCCATCCGGGAGCGCGGCGGCATCGAAGTACCCATGCAGGCGTTGTTCCTGGATCCGACCCCGGCCGGGATCGCCGCCCGCATGAGCAGCCCGGACAGCACCGGCCCCGATCCCATCGAGGCCGCGCTGCTGCCACTGCTGCCCATTCGCGCCGAAGGTGAACTGCCGCCGCTGTTCTGCGTGCACTCGGTGAGCGGCGTGGCCTGGAGTTACACCGGGTTGCTCCCGCATCTGGAATCCGAGCGTCCGCTGTACGGTCTGCAACTGCCGCACCTCACCGAGGAGACGAGCGGGCTGGACACCATCGAGCAAGTGGCGCAACGCTATATCCGCGAGATCCGGACGGTGCAGCCGCACGGTCCGTACCACCTGCTGGGCTGGTCGCTGGGCGGTCTGATCGCGTACGAGATCGCGATCCGGCTGCGGGCGGCGGGGGAGCGGGTGGACCTGCTGGCCATGCTGGACAGCCGGGTGCTGGCCGACGAACCCGAGATCGCCGACCCCAGCGCCGGGGAGCTGCTCGCCGCGCTGCTGGGCGATGCGAGCCTGGCCGCGGAGAACGTCTCCTCCGAGCGGGCCGCCGAACTGCTGCACGAACATCAGGGCCCCTTCGGCTCGCTCGATGCCGCGCACGTGGAGCGGCTGTACGCGGCATATCTGGCCGGAACCAGCATGGGTTACAGCTTCCGGCCCGGCCGCTACGACGGTGATCTGCTGTATTTCACCGCCACCGAACAGGATTCGCCGATCATCGCCAACCGCCCGCCCGAGCCGATCCCCGGCGCCGGACCCTGGCGGCGCACCGTCGGCGGTGAGATCCACGAACGCTTCATCGCCTGTTCGCATGTCGATATGGGCTCACCCCGGGCGCTCGACGAGATCGGCCCGGTGCTGTGCGACCACCTGCGCGATATCGGCGGGCGGTCGGAGGTTTCCATCCACACCGGAGCAGAAAGGGACCATCGATGAGTGCCACCAATCCGTTCGACAACCCGGAGGGCCGCTTCGCCGTACTGGTGAATGCCGAAGGCCAGCATTCGCTCTGGCCGGACTTCGCCGCGGTGCCGGACGGCTGGCAGGCGGTCTACGAGGGCGATCGGGTCGGCTGCCTGGCCTATGTCGAAATGCACTGGACCGATATGCGCCCGAACAGCCTGATCGCCGCGACCGAAGAATGATGCGGTATCCGGCCGTGGCCGCGCTGGCACTCGCCGTCGCGGCCTCCGGCCCGTTCGGCAGTCCGCCCGAGCAGGCCGCGGGTGAGATCCCGGGCCCGCCGCTCGCCGCCGGGACCGGGGCGGCGCATTCGGAACCGCCCGAGCTGATCGGGCCCGGCTGCGACGAATACCGCTCCGCCGCAAAGGCATCGGGAGATCCGGCGGCCTTCACACCGCATACCGCGCTGCTGGACGCGCTGCTCTACCCGCCCGCGACGCCGACCGCCCGGTCGGCGCGGGCGGGCCGCGCGCCCCGGCGCATCACCATGTTCATCCCCACCGCCACCGCGCTGTCCGAGTTGGCTCCCGAGGCGGCCGCGACCTTCCGCACCGATCCGGCCGCCGTACTCAAACTCATCGCGTACCAGACGATTCCGCTCGAGCTCACGCCCGAGGCGCTGCCCGGTACCCATCCCACGCTGGAGGGTCACAGCCTGACCATCACCCGCTCGGGTTCGGTTATCCGGATCGGTGCGGCGGGTTTGGTCTGCGGTGGTTTCCACACCCCCACCGCCACCGTATATCTCATCGATCGGGTGCTCACCCCGTCATAGAAATGGTGATTTCGTGCAATTCAGGCATTAAAGGCGAATGTATCGACATTCATGGTTTCCACGCTGAAATACCCACCGCCGGTTAACATCTGCGATTGGTCGCACTACAGTGAGGAAATCGCGTGACTCAAACTGAGAACGAATCGCTGTCCTTCCCTCCGGTCGAGCCGCCACCCTTTCCGGAGCCCACCCCGCCGCCCGTCAAGGCCCCGATGTCGCGCCGAAAGCTCGCCGCACTCGCCGGGGTGCTGCCATTGAGCGCTGTCGCCGTCGGCTCGGCGTATTTCGTCGGAAATTCCGGTGATGACAATTCTTCCGCCCCCAAGCGCGCGACCGGTGCCGCGGTCAACAATGCCGGGGCCATTACGACCAGGTCCCAGCCCAACCCGGGGGTCGCGCCCGAGATCGCGAAAATCGGCAGTAGACATATCGCGGCCCTGCACGCCATTCATGTGCACCTCAAGAATATCGGCACCTACGATCCGAGATCGCTCGACGCCTATTTCGCCGGAGCCATCGCCGCGTCCACGGGGCCGTACCGTAAACAATTGCAGGAAACCAATACCGCCACTCGCGCGTATCTGCTCGCGAACAACAGCACCAGCGAAGTGGTCGACTTCAATTGCGGCCTGCGCGCGATCACCGACAATGTCGCCACGGCCGTGGGCTATATCAAACAGTCCACCACCACCGAGACCGCTCCCAATCCGGAAGTGGCGCTCACCGTCGCGGTCGTCACCGCCGAAGAACAACCCGACGGCCGCTGGCTCATCAGCGATATGCAACGAATCACTACGTGAGCCGGGAAGCGTGGACGTTACTCACTCTCGTATAGGTCGCCGTATAGGTCATGACCTGGCAGTCGAGGTGGACCGCGGGCACCATGGCAATGTCGGTCGGTTCCCTGCAGTCCGAACGGCGCCAACGTGAGAGAGGGACCGTACTCCATCCCAGCACAACCGCCGCCGGAGGCGGTCCGTCTCTTACGTCAGAGCGGGAATTCAGAGCAGGCCCACCAGGCGCGCCCGCTCCACGGCATTGCCCCGGGTATTCGCATCGAGCTTGCTGTAGATACCGCGCAGATGCGTCTTGACCGTATTGATGGACACCCCGAGATCCGCGGCGATCTGCCCGGTGGTGCGTCCCGACGGAAGATGTTTCAGGACAGTCGTTTCCGATGCGGTGAGCGGCGGAAGCGCCGCATCGCGCACGGCGGCCGGATGATGGCGCAGCCGTTCGGCGAAATCGTCCAGGCGGCCGAAACGCCCCGCGTAGATATCCAATAGCCCGATGGCCTCGGGCACATCGAGCCACGGTGAGATCAGTGCGTCGGGCTCCGATATCCGCAGCGCCGACTCCAGCGCCTCCGCCGCCTTGGCGGGCATGCCGAGTTTGTGCACGACGGCCGCATAGCGCAGCCACGCGGACAGTTCCGTCACCGAGTACAGCTGTTCGGTGCCGTGCAGCAGCGGTTCCAGCAGTGCGCGGGCCGAGCGCGGTTTATGCGCCGCGTCGGCGAGCATCGCCTGGAGCAGGATCACCTCGGCGCTGTCGCCGAGCACCGCCTGCGCGCGATCGGCTAGTTCCTGCGCCGGGCGCACCTCGCGCAATTGCAGCAGCGAACGCACCACCGCCGGAAGCTGCACGCCCTGATTGCCCGCGGGCAGCGGATCCGAAGCCAGCAGTCGCAGCAGTCCGGCCCGGACCCGATGCACGGCGAGGTATTTGTCCGGCGCGACGCGACTCAGCAGGAACTCGCAGGCGACCACCGTGGGCAGGCCGGTGGCGGGCATACCCGAGCGCTCCGGTTCGGACCACTGCTCCAGAATGTCGGCAATCGGCTCGGCATCGAAGGATTCGCCCTGCACATACCGGGTCAGCGCCGCCACGAGCAGCATTCGATGGGTGTCGGGGAAATCTCGCAGATCATGGTCGAACGCATAGCGAATCGCGACCTCGGAACGGGCGCGCGCGGCACCGATCGCGCCGGTGTACACCGAGGCGACCGCCAGCCGGGCCAGCGATCGCAGTACCAGGCGATGCCTGCCGGTGCGCTCTGCCAGGGTGATGCCCGAGCGCAAGAGCGCCTCACCGCGTTCGATTCGGCCGTGCAGCAGCATGGCGCTCGCTGCCTGAACCGCGAGATAGCAGTCGATATCGAGGTTGCCGGTGGCGGGCAGCTCGATGCGCGCGTCCACGTCGTCCACTTGCGCGCCCGAACTCAGCACCGCGTCGATGGTCACCGCGGAACCGAGGGCGTCCAGCCAATGTATCGGCGCGAGTGAGGGTTTCGTCATGGGCTGGGCGCGAATCAGTTCCAGGTACGCCAGCGCCGCCCGATCCTGGCCGCTGGTCACCGCGTCGATGGCCCGCAGCCGCCAGACGAAGGGATCATCGGCGACGGCGGAGCCGGATCGGTCGAGCGCATCGAACAGTCGCGGGCCGGAACCGTCGAAGACGATGCCGATACCGTTGTCGCGCAAGAAGTCCCGCAGCGGTTCCGGATCGGGCAGGGTCAGCAGCTGCGGTAGCGCGGCGGCCGGTGTGCCCGCCTCGATGAGCGCTCGCGCGGTGCGCAGCCGCAATTCCGACAGTGCGGCATCACCGCGACGGCGGGCCCGCGTCAGCAGGTACGCGCGCACCAGGGGGTGGTGAACGAACCACAGCACACCGCCCTCGGAATGCCGGGTGAGGGGAAATCCGGTGCGCTGCAACTCATCCAGCATGTCATGGGTGCGCGTATCGGAGAGTTCGTCGGCGAGTTGTTCGGTGAATCGCTCGGGCACGCCGGTGCCGATGAGGAATTCGAGCACGGGCTCGGGGAGGGGGCGCAGCACCTCGCCGACCACGAAATCCACCACCGCCGGGGCGGGACGGGCCAGCAGCGCCAGCGATGCGGCGCGATCGCGCGCACCGCCGGCCACCACCTGTGCGGCGATCCGGACCAGCGCGGTCCAGCCCTCGGTGAGTTCCATGACCGTATCCAATTCCGGTTCGGTCAGGGTGCAGCCGTGCCTGGTGAACAGTTGTCCCGCTTGGGATCTGGTCAAAGCCAGATGCCATCGGCGAATGCGGGTGAGTCGCCCCTCCACATGCAGGGTGTGCCAGCGCAGCGGCGGTTCGTACCGTCCGGACAGCACGATGGTCAGGGTGCGCGGTGCGTGCCGGATCAGATATTCGACGGCGACCAGTACGAACGAATCGGTGATCAGATGCGCGTCGTCGACCACCAGTAGCGCCGGGGTGTCACGTTCGCCGAGCGCTTCGATCAGATGTGCGGCGAAGGTGACACCCGGCGGCGGCGGGGGAGTGCCGAGCGCCTCGCACAGCGCCCGGGTGACCACGGGCCAGCGGCTGCGATCGCGGTCGAAGGCCGCGGTAATGGTCAGCCACGCCACCGCGGTCTCGGGGGCGCGTGCTCGAACGCGCTGTTCGATCCAGTCCAGCAACAGCACAGTTTTCCCGGATCCGGCGGGTGCGTTGAGCACCACCACGCGGGCTCCCGGCTGCGGCGGCCCGGTGTCGAGGCGGTCGAAGAGTTCGGACCGGGTGATCGGATCGCAGGTGAGCGTGGGTGGACGGTAGGGCGCAGAGCGTTCGAGTACCGATTGCGGACAAACAGATGTTCGTTGTGAAGTCGTCACCGAATCCTCCGGCTCGAGTGCAGAGACATCACAACCGCCACTGGCGACGTTACCGCAAACATTTATTGATCAATCGACCGATGAGGTACGTCACACCCGGGCGGACCGGTCCGGCGCGAATATTCGCTCGGCGTTCCCTTCCAGAATCGCCCGTGCGTCCGCGGCCGCGATACTCGGATCGGAGATGTAATCGATCGCGCGCACGAAGACCTTGTCATTCTCGTACGGGAAATCGGTGCCCAGGATCAGGCGGTCCGCACCGAAGGATTCGATGGCGGCCTTCAGTGCGGGCAGATGACCGTGCCCGACCGTGTCGTACCACATCCGGCGCGCCAGCACGCTCGGCGCTTCGGGCGTCTGCGGCGCCTCCCACAGGTACTGATTGTCGGCCCGCTGCAACAGCATCGGCAGTGCGCCGCCCAGATGTGAGTTGATGATTCTGATATTCGGATAGCGCAGCGGAAAACCGGCGGTGATCAATTGCATGACGCTGATGGTGTCCTCGATCGGCGCACCCGCCATCCAGGTGAGGTGGTAATCGCGAATCAGTGGCGAGCACGCGCTGTTACCGGCCGGATGCAGATACAGCACGGTCCCGCGCCGATCGAGTTCGGCGAATACCGGCGCGAATTCGGGATCCACCAGCGCGCGATCGAGCACCGTGGTGTTCATGGCCACGCCCACCATGCCCAAATCGTCCAGTGCCCGGCCTATTTCGGCGATGGACTCGCTGATATGCGGCAGCGGTGCGGACGCGAAGGCCAGGAATCGATCCGGATACGCGGCCACCACCCCGGCGTACTGGTCGTTCACGAATCTCGCTGCGGCGACGGCCTTTTCGCGGTCCGTCCCGTAGGGGTTCTGCGGTGCGGTGGACAGCACCTGCATATCGACACCGGCCCGGTCCATCAGCAGCAGCCGGGCCTCGAGTTCCGCGCCGCCGCCCGCGCCCATACCGCGCTGGGTATCGGTATCGGTCTTGCCGAGGTCCACCAGCAGGTCCAGATAGTCATCGGTCCAAAAATGCGCGTGCACATCGATTCGCATGCAATCCTCCTGTTCCGATTCCCGATCGGTCCTGCGCGCACACCCGTCGTATCCGAGCGGTGTCCGATCGACTGATCTCAGCCTAGGAGCGGTGTGCGTCGCCGCACGCCACCCATCAGGGGTGAAGACCGCACGGATGCCACACATCGGGCCCGGGTGGAGCGCGGTGCGGGCCTGTTCACCCGAAATGCGTGAGGCGCGGATACGCACTCGATTCGTAGCGTGCGAGCAGGCTCGATCACCGTGGTCGACGCGTTCCGGGAGGAAGGTCGCCATGACCGCTGGCAGGAGATATCGGCTGGAGGTTCTCACGCTGTGCCTCGCCGCCGGCGTCGCGGGGCTGGCGGTGACGGTGCCGATCGATTTCCGCTGGCTGGCGCACGGATCGGCGCTGGACCTGCAGATGCTGGTGTTCAGCACACCGCGTGCGACGGCGACCGCGGCCCTCGCGGCGGTCGGGGTGGCGGCGCTGTGCACCGCGATCACCATTCGCACGGTCTGGCTGCTCGCGTGGTTCTGCGGTCTGCTGCTCCTGCTCACCCACCTGGTGGCGCACCGGGTGACCTTCGGATTGGCGACCTTCGGTTTCGCGGACGCGATCGTGAGTGGCGCGCTGCTGGGCGCGCTGGTCGTACTGTCCGCGGGGCGGCGTGCGGCGCTGGCGGGCACGCTGCTCGGTGCGCTGTCCGGCATCGTGACCGGGAATCGAATCACCGTGCCGGGCAGTGGAGTTCAATCGCACGAGGTGGTGCGGTGGGCGCTGATCGATCCACCGCCCTTCCTGCTGATCGTGGTCACGGTGGGATTGCTCGGCGGCTGTGCGTGGCTGAACCGGGACGCGGATGCCGTTCCGGTGGTGGAGATTCCGCTGCGCCCGGTGGGCGCGGTGCTGGTCCTGGTCATCGCATCGCTGCTGCGGTCGGAATGGCTGGCGGCCCAGGAGGATTGGGCGGCGCGGATAATCGGCGGCAGTGTGCTGATCGTGATCGCGACCTCGGTCGCGGCACTACTGTTACCGGGCCGCGACGGTGTGCTGATCGCCCTCGCGGTGGCGTTCACCGCCGCGGGCGGGGCGGTGGGCCTGGGGCTGCGGCCGGGCTGGATGATTCCGCTGCTGGTTATCGCGGTGGCGGCGGGCCTGGCCGCGGGGATGCGTTGGCCGCGCCCACTGCTAGCGGTGCTGGCCACCATCGCATTGGCGGTGTTCGAAGCTCTCACCGTGGCGCCGGACGGATCCGCGTCCCTGTCGGCGGTCGGTGCCGCCGCGGTCGCGACGGTCGGCGGCTACTGTTTCGGAGTCGTAGTGCCGCAGGAGCTTTCGAGCATGACAGTGGCGTTGGTGACGTTGATCGCCCCCGCGCTGGTTGCCGTGGTGACCAGCAGGCGCTACGACCATGCGGGCCTGTCGAAAGTGTGGACGCACAGCCCGCCGGACGAGTCCTGGGTGCCGGGCTGGATCGCGGTCGCGGTCACCGTCGCCTGCGGTGCGCTGACAGTGACGCTGACGCACACCCGCGCCCGGCAGCATCGGTCAGGGTATGAGGCGGAAGCCGTTCTCGAAATCGACGTTCACCAGATCCCCGCGCCCGCCCAGTCCCAGCTTCGAGAAGATATGCGAGAGATGGTTTCCCACGGTCCGGGGACTGATCAACAGCCGCGCGGCGATCTCCCGGTTGGTGAGCCCGGTGGCCGCCAGCCGGGCCACCTGCAATTCCTGAGCGGTCAGCACGGTGGCGGGATCGGAATCCGAGCGAACGGCGCCCACGGTGGTGCGATCACCGGCCATGACGATTTCGCGCTCGGCGCGCTCGGCCCACGGAAGCGCACCCAGCCGTTCGAAGGTGTTGTGCGCCAGATGTAATTGCTCCAGCGCCGCCCGGCGGCGGCGCATTCGGCGCAGCCATTCCCCGAACTGCAGTTGGATACGGGCATAGGTGAACGGTCGCTGAGCGGGCGCGATGCGCAGCGCCTCCAGGAACAGCGCCTCGGCCTCCGCATCGGTCGCCAGCAGCGCGCGCACCCGGGCGGCGTCCGCCGATGCCCATGCGGCAGTGGTGAGTCCGGCGTGCGCGGTGAGAATCTCCAGGTATTCGCGGGCGGGCTCGAACCGGCCGAGCCGCACGGCGGCCTCGGCGGCATCGGCCGCGCTCAGCACGACGATGGTGGACTGATGCGCGAAATGCTCCGGGGCGCGGATCGTTCGGAGCAGTTCGAAGGCATCGTCGGGCCGTCCGGCGCCCAGCGCGGCGAGCGCTCGGCACCAGTACGCGTCCGCGGCGAGCGGATGGAATCGGATCGGGCGCGCGAAAGCCAGCGCCCGATCGGTGAGGTCGAGCGCGGTCGCCTCGTCACCGCGCAGCGCCGCTATGAAACCCATTGCGACATAACAGTATGCGGGCGTCTGGCGGCCGCCGAAGTCCTCGGAGAGCCGCAGTCCCTCGATGGCGTTCGCGATGGCGTCATCCCAGCGGCCGACCGTGATCTCGAGCATCGCCTGCTGGCCGAGTGAATAGCCGAGCCAGGTGACCGGTCCCTCGGTGCGCATTCGTTCGATACTTTCCCGATACAGGCGCAATGCGTGGGCTTCGCCTCCGACGGCGATCGCGACCTCGGCGATCGGCAACCGGGACGGCGGCAGGTCGGTGCCGCTGTCCACCGTGCGCGCGGCGATCGCGCCGAGCTGGGACGCGGTGAGCGGATCGCTCAGCGCCCAGCTCGCGCGCAGCGCCAAATGCCGGAGTTCATCGGCGAAGCGTGGTTCGGCGGATTCGGCGTCGCGCAACAGCAGTCGGCGCGCCCGCGCGGTATCGCCCTGCCCCAGTTCGAACAGTCCGGTCAGGCCACCGCCCGCCGCCCCGACCACATCGGCCCCGGCCCGATCCTCGGCCGCCTCGAGCAGTTCGCGCGCCGATTCGGTGTCACCGCCGTCCCAGGCCGCGCGTGCCGCCCGGGCCAGCCGGTGCGCGGCCGCGGCCGTATCGGGTGAGAGCGCGGCGGCCCGGCGATAGATCCGCGCCGCCGCCAGCGCGCCGCCCCGGGCCCAGGCCCGCTCGGCGGCATCGTCCAGCATCGCGGCGATGGTCTCGTCCGGTTCGGTGGCGGTCGCCGCCACATGCCAGTCATGTCGCTCGCGGTCGGTGTCCGCGTACACCCGGGCCAGTGCGGCGTGCACGGTGCGCCGCAGCTCCGGATCCGCGCTGTCGTACACCGCCGCGCGAATCAGCGGGTGGTCCACCGTTATTCGGCCGTCGGCGGGCCGCAGCAGCTCGGAATTCAGTGCGGCGGAGAAGTTTTCGGCGGTGACGCCGAGCAGTTCGGCCGCATGTGCGACGGTGCGGGCGTCCGCGCCGTCATCGGCGGCCGCGATGAGCGCGATGATCCGTTCGCTCTCGGGCAGTTCGCGTAGCCGCGCGTCGAATGAGGCTCGTAGGCGTGGACCGAGCGCGATATGGGAACTCGCCGCCGGGCTCAGCGTCACGCCCGCGTCGCGGCTCAGTTCCATCAGCGCGAGCGGGTTGCCGTCGGTGAGCCGGACCAGCGTACTGGTGCGTGCCCGGCTCAACCTCGGATTGTGTTCGGCGACAAGCTGTTCGGCACTCGCACTGTCCAGGCCACGGATCGGCAGGACGGGGGTCGGCTCACCGGTCTCGCTGTAGGTTCCCGGATGTGCCGCGACGAGCATGGCGATCGGTTCCTCCGCGATACGCCGCGAGACGAATCGAAGACAGTTCCGGCTCGGCTGATCGAGTAGCTGCAGATCGTCGATGACCACCAGGACGGGCCGGTCCCCGGCCAGTTCGGAGAGCAGTGTCAGCACCGCGACGCCCAGCAGTAGCCGGTCTCCGCTGTGCCCGCCCAATCCCAGCGCACCCCGCAGTACCGTCGCCTGCGCGCTCGGCAGCTCATCGATTCGATCGAGTATCGGCCACAGCAGTTGATGCAGTCCGGCGAAGGCCAGCTCGGTCTCACTCGGCACACCGCGGCAGGTCAGCACCCGGAAGTCGGCGGCCTGGGCGGTCGCGTAGCGCAGGAGCGTGGTCTTGCCGATCCCGGGCTCGCCCACCAGGATCATCGCCGATCCCTTCCCGTCCCGGGCCAGCGACAACACCCGATCCAGTTCCTCGCGTTCGCGTTCGCGCCCGTACAGGCGCGCTGCGGAACCAGTGTGCTGCGGCATCGGAGAGGAATGCTCCCTTCGCGATCGATCGACGCTGAACCGGGGCTGCCGTCGCAGCTTATCCAGGCCACCCGTGGGCAACTTGTTGAACGATATCGTCTAACAAATTCAAGATCGTATCCGATCCGCTATCGCACGGGTGTGGGCTGGGGAAATGTCCACTGCCCGTTGAGTATCGAGGGCTCCGGCTCATAGAGTCGGACCATGTAGTTCAATCCGGGCATGATCGGCAGGCAATTGCCGGGTCGCGCGTCGCAACCGCCGAAACGGATGTCGACCGAGCCGTCCGGATTGGTCGCGGCGGTGACATTGTTGATCGAATAGGCGTTCAGCGGGTTGGCTTGGAAGTAGCCCTCGGCGTTGTACAGGCTGATCGACCAGAATCCTTTCACCGGAACGTCTTTCACGTGCAGGGTGTAGTCCGTCGCGCCGTCGTTCCCGGCCGGGGTGACCGTGAGGTACACCGCGTCCCGCAGCGGATTGCCGCCCCAGGCGGAGGCCGCGCCGATGAGGTGCTGGATCGGATCGACCTCATCCCTCGGGCCGAACGCGCCATTGGTGTTCGGCAGGGTCCCCGCCAGGGTCAGCAGGGCATCGCGCACGACCTTCTGGCTCACCGGATCCCACTGCGGAATCTCGAATGTGCCGGGGCCGGTGGGTTGTTCGACCTTGATCGCGTCCTGTAACCGGTGCACGGTGTCCAGATCGGCGGGACTGTTCGGGTCGACGAAGGTGCGTACGGCGAGCATGAGATAGCGGGTGCCGATCTCGTCCCGGTCGAAGGTGTAGCTGCCGGATTTGTACACCACCTGGTGGGTGTACTCGTCCTCGTCGAGGACCTGCATGGCCATATATCGCGTACCGGAATCGGGCAGGGTGACGGTGACCGGACCGGCGTCGAGATCGAACACCGCCGAGGAGTACAGCGTGTCCCGGTTGGGACGCACGACCGTCTGGCCGTCGATCGGCATCAGCTCGCGATTGTGGTGAAATCGCCCGAATCCGCCCGACTCGACACTGCGCGAGAATTCCATATCTGTTTCGGCGCGCACGAAGTTCTCCGGCGTCACCGTCAGTGGTTGCCCGAGCGGATAGGTCGGCGCGGCTGCCGCCGAGGATGGCGAACCGGAGGATGTCGCGGTGCCGTCCGGCGATTTCCCGGAGCTGCCGCAGGCGGTCACCGCGACCAGTACGGCGGCGGCCAGGCCGGAGATCATCATGAGTTTCTTCACGACTGCGAGCGTGGCATCGCTCCAGGTCAGGCGGCTCACCCACAGCGGGTGATCTGTCCCGCGCGGGCCTCGCCCGTTTCGTCACCGAATAGCCGGGTAGGTCCGTTTCGGGTCGATTCCCGGCTCACCGAGTTCGCTCGATGGAAGGAATGACACATGAGTGCCACCGACAAGGCCAAGAACAAGGCTGAGGAAATCGCCGGTAAGGCCAAGGAGAAGCTCGGTCAGGTGACCGGCGATCGCGAACAGGAGCGAGAGGGTAAGACCGACCAGGTCAAGTCCGACTTCAAGGACGCGGGCGAGAAGGTCAAGGACGCTTTCAAGCACTGACCCGGGGCCCGTCCCGAAATCCGTGTTGCCCGGACCCCGAAGGTGTCCGGGCACTGCGGTTTTCGGGATAGCCGTGATCGCGATGTCCTAGGTGCGGATGAGCAGCACCAGGGCCGCCGACACCACCGCCAGCACCAGTGCGGCCAGGCCGTAGGCCAGGCGCGGTGTGCGGAGTGCGGGCAGGTACCGGTCCAGCGCGTAAGCGCCCGGACCGGTGAGGGTCAGCGTGGCCGCCGCCGCGGTCAGCAGCAGTTCGTATTCCACGCCCTTGGGCGCGAAGAACCCGCCACCCCATTTGACCGCGAGCGCATTGAGCAGCGTGCCGACCACGGCCGCACCCGCGAGTGGGGTCAGCAGGCCCAGCGCCAAGCCCAGACCGCCGAAAGTCTCGGTGAGACCGGCGATTACGGCCATGGTGCGCGCGGCGGGGTAACCGCTCGAATCGAAGAAGGCCGCGGTGCCGTCGATACCGCCACCGCTGAACCAGCCGAAGAGTTTCTGCGCACCGTGCGCGGCCATGGTCAACCCGACCACCAGGCGCAGCACCAGCAGTCCCACGTCGTAGGGTGCGGTGCGGGTGGTGTCGACGCCGATCGCGGCGGGTTTGGTCAGCGCGGAAATCGTGGACATGAGAACGCCTTTCGCGGAGGGCCGGGATCAGCCGAGTTGGATGGAGCGACGCGCCATGCCGAACCAGTAACCGTCGATGACGGTGCGGACGGTGTCCAGATCGGACTCGCCGGCCCCGAGGGCGACGAACAGCGGCGCGAAGTGTTCGGTGCGCGGATGCGCGAGTTCGGCTCCCGGTGCGGTGTGCCGGAAGTTCAGGAGTGCGTCGATATCGTTGGCGGCCAGCGCTTCCCGGCCCCACTGATCGAATTCGACGGTGAAGGAGTAGGCGTGCTCGTCATCGCCGGTCATGGCGCGCAGATTGTGGGTGAAGAACCCGCTGCCCACGATGAGCACGCCCTGTGCGCGCAGCGGTGCGAGCTTGCGGCCCACCTCGAGTAGCGCCCGCGGATCCAGGGTCGGGATCGACAGTTGCAGGATCGGCACGTCGGCGTCCGGATACATCTCCTTGAGCGGCACATAGGCCCCGTGATCCAGCCCGCGATCCGGGAACTCCTGCACGGTCGTACCGGGGCCGCTCAGCAGCGCCCGAACTTCGGCGGCGAGTTCCGGCGCTCCCGGTGCGGCGTATGTGACATCGTAATAACGCTTTTCGAAGCCGCCGAAGTCGTACACCAGCGGGGTCACGGTGGTGGCTCCGAGCGCGATCGGCGCGGTCTCCCAATGCGCGGACACCACCAGCACCGCGCGCGGCCGGGGCAGCGCACCCGCCCAGGCGGCCAATTCGCCGGGCCAGCGCGGATGATCCGCCAAAGGCGGCGCTCCGTGCGAGAGGTACAGCACGGGCATCGCCCGATCCTCGCCTGTCATCGCGTTCTCCTCCGCCGGTGATGTTCAAATTTGAACAACTAGCACGCTAGCAGGCTGTTCAAATTTGAACAACCGGGGCTATGCTGGCGGTTGTGCACGATCCACAGTGGTTGAACGATCGCGAGATGCGGACCTGGCAGAGCTTCCTGGCGGCCGGGGCGCTGGTGGGGCGCGAGGTGGAACGACACCTCAAACAGGAGGGTTTCTCGCACACCCAGTACGAGGTGCTGGTCCGGCTGGCCGAGGCCCCCGGCGGTGCGGTGCGCATGACCGAACTCGCCGATGCCCTCTACACCTCCAAGAGCGGCCTGAACTATCAGGTCACGCTCTTGGAGAAGGCCGGTCTGGTGCGGCGCGAGAACTGCCCGACCGATGTGCGCGGGGTGCTCGCGGTGCTGACCGATGCGGGCCGGTCCAGGCTGGCCGAGATCGCGCCCGGTCATGTCGACACGGTGCGCCGGGCGCTGATCGACGTGCTCACGCCCGCGCAGCAGCAGGCCATCGCCGATGGCCTGGGTGAGGTCGGCAACCGCCTCGCCGGGTCCTAGTCGGGGTGTCCTAGCCGATGCTGGCGGACAGGTCCGGGATCATCCGGTACGCCTCGTCCTGCCAGTTGTTCCAGGCGTGAATGCCGAAGGCCGGGAACGAGTACGAGACATTGCCCGCGCCCAGCGAAGCCATGCGAACCTGGAAGGCGCGAGTGTTGGCCAGTGCCAGCGCTTCCAGCGCCATACCGTTCACGGTGCCCATATTCGGGCCGTCCATGGCGGTGGGCCGCCCGCTCGCCGCGGCCACGTAGACCCGGGTGTTATTGGCGACCAGCTGCGGTGCGAAGACGAACGGATCCATCCGCAGCCACTGCGGTCCCCACGGCGGAGCCATCGAATCGACGTTGTAGCCACCGGCATCGATCATGGCCAGTCGAATGGCCTCGCGCATACCGGGCGCGGAGATATTGAGGTAGCCGGAGTACGAACCGGCGAAGCTGAACTGATCCGGGTGGTAGGCGGCCAGCGTGAGGGCCGCGCTGCCGCCCATGGACAGGCCGAAGATGCCATTGCGATTGGGGTTGAAACCCAGTCGATCGCGCAGTGCCCAGCGCAGATCATTGGTCAGGAAGGTCTCCCAGGTATAGCGGTAGCTCTTACCCGGACCACCCGACAGGGCATCGGTCGCACCGGAGCCGGTATTGGCCGAGCCGGTGCCCGCGGGGATACCCAGGAATTCGCTGGGTGCGTTCCAGTCGGTGTAGAAACTCGATTGACCACCCACGGGCATGACCACGTTGATGTTCCACGATGCCAGCGTCTCCGCGACATTGGTCTCGATTTCCCAGCCGTTCAGACCTTCGCCCGCGCGCATGCCGTCGAGGGCGTAGACCACGCGATTGGTATTGCCGTCCGCGGCGCGCAGCACGCGAGTCTTGATGGGGCCCATCGAGGGTGAGTCCACCCAGAAGTCGAACGCGGCGGGATTGAACGCCGCCGACGCTTTCGCGCCACTGCCCAAAACGGTTGTCCCCAAGGGGATGAGCAGCGCCAATGCCAGAAACAGCGCTGTTCGCCGGATCGGGCCGCCGCGTCTTTCGGTCGAATTCGTTCTACCGCGAATCGATCTCATCGATCGGGTCCTCTCGCTCGAGCGGTCATGGCGACCGCAGGGCCATTCGGATCCGGTCCCCGCACCGGGCGCGGAGCGAGCGCGGCGCCGGAGGCAGTTTCCGTCACCACGCTCGCTCGAACACCTATCGTCCTGCGGCACGGAAACGTTGCTAAATAGTTGCTTAAAGTTTGTGTGACGCAGCGCACGTGGCGATCGGACGAATCGGACAGGGCTCCGCGGCACATCACGTACCGCGCGGTACGCAAGTGGTACGTGCGCACCGTTCTGTGATCGCATGTGCGAGTGGGAGACGAGATCACACCCTCCGCCGGGTCTCTGGACGGAACCGAAACGGGTAGTTGGCGTTTCAGCCCCGGCGGGCGCGTCGATGATTTCGGCACGTACCGATTCGTCTGTCCGGTGCCCGGCTGTCCCTGGTTCCACGACGAGAACACCACGCAGGCGAATCCGGGCTGGCGCGATCGGGTCGGGGCCGCCGTCGACGCGCATATCGCCGCACTGCATCCACACTGGATCATCGAGTGATTCGACTTGAGCCACTGCGGCTTTCGCATTCCGCCGCGCTCGCGATCCACCTCTGCACAGAGTGTGCCCGGGCCGCGACAAGCACGCACCGCCCGGCTACGCTACGGCCATGCCGTACGTAAGTACCGATGGTGCCCGTATCTTCTACACCGATTCCGGTGGTCAGGACCGGCCGGCCGTGGTGCTGGGTCACGGGTTCTTCATGGACCTGTCGATGTTCGCGCCGCAGGCCGAGTACCTGGAGGCGCGCGGGTTCCGGGTGCTGTGCTGGGACGCGCGCGGCCACGGTGCGACCGACTCGGACCCCGAGCAGTCCTTCACCTACTGGGATTCGGCGCGCGATATGTTCGCCGTGATGGACGCCGCGGGCGTCGAGCACGCCGTACTCGGTGGCATGTCACAGGGCGGGTACGCGGTGCTGCGCGCCGCACTGCTGGCTCCCGAACGCGTCGACGCGCTGCTGCTGTTCGATACCGAGGCCAGCGATTCCCCTGAAGAGCAGCGGGAAGAGTATCGCGGCCTGTTCGCCGCGTGGACCAATCCCGAGGTGCCGATCGGCCAGCTGTCCGAGGGGCTGGCCGGTCAGCTCATCGGCGGTACCGTGGTCGATCAGTCGCCGTGGCGCTACAAGTGGGCCGCGAGCGACCGCACCGCGATCCGCGCCGCCGCGCAGACCCTGATCGAGCGCGAGTCACTGCTCGATCGGCTTCCCGAGATCACCTGCCCCGCACTGGTTCTGCGCGGTGAGCACGATGGTTCCAGTACCGCGGAGAAGTCCGCGGCGCTGGCGGCCGGACTGCCCGCCTCGGGTCCGGTGGTGACCATTCCCGATGCCGGGCACGCCGCCAACTGGACCGCGCCCGACCTGGTCAACGACGCGCTGGGGGAGTTCCTCACTCGGTTAACAAGCTCGCCGGTCCGTTGAACGGCTGCCGGATGCCGATGAACCATTGAAATGGCGCGTCGACACCCGGCACATCGGTGATCCGGACGCGCACGCTGTACGGCTCGAGCGTGTCCGGATCGCGCAGATGCATGAGCGGTTGATGCCGTTCGAAATCCACCCGCTCGGCCAGGTACATGGCCCGGAACTCCTCGCACGAGCTGAGCTGGGCGAGCAGTTCCATCGCCCATTCGGGATCCTGGTAGCGGCCCATATGCCAGCGGAACCAGTTTACCGTCAGGCGCGCCTCGTCCTCCCATTCGAGCATCACCCGGCGTGATTCGGGCACCAGGAAGAACCACACCAGGATATTGACCACATCCAGCAGCCGGGGATATGCGCGATCGTAGGTTTCATTGACCCACAGCACATTCCAGCGCTCGTCGATATAACCGGACAGGTGCGGCATGAGATCGTCCGCGGCGGCGCGCAGATCATCGGTGATCAGGGTGAGCATGGCGGTGACGGGCATCGGGTCGTGCGTGCGCGGACCGGGGGTTTTGGGGGCCGCGAGATTGTGCATGTGCTGTCGTTCGGCCGGGGTGAGTTCCAGTGCGCGGGCGATCGCGTCCACGACCTCGGGGCTGGGTGACACCTTCTCGCGCTGCTCGATCTGGGCGATATAGCTGGCGCTGACATCGCAGCGGGCGGCCAGGGCGGGGCGGCTGAGCCCCCGCGGATGTTCGGGCGGTCGCGGAAAGGTGCGGTGGGTTCGGACGAAGTCGGCAAGATTGGGGGCCAGCAGCTGGTCGGCTATGAATCCCCCCGGCGCGGAGTGGCCAGCATTCACGATCAGGACACTACCCGTTGGGCGGCCCCTCGACCGAGCGACCATCTGTTCCGGTTCACGAACCTCGCCCCGAAAGTTCGAATCTCGTTCGCCGCTCGGTGCCGCCCCGCGGCCGTACCCGGCACCACCCTCTGGTCAGAGGTACCTCTTGTCAGCGTGTCTCACACACCTTTACCGGCGCGATCTCCCGTGATGGGATTGCCTGCGGTCGCGATCTCTGATCGAGGCCGAAGTGAAGGGCAATTGCACTGCAGTACAGCACATTTCGCTAGTGCCTCGGCTGTGTCGCACCTCACAGTTCGCCCGCCCGGCGCCGTGCGGGAGTTCCGGCGCGAGGGCTGCGCGAAGGGGGCGCAGTCCTCGCGAACGGGCCGTGCTGCGGCTGATCCGGGGGCCGAGAAGATGACCGTTGTTCTACCTTGTCCGGCATGGTGCGTCGAGCATGAGGATCCGGACCCGTTCGACCCCTACGACGGCGGACGGCACGGCGGACAGGAAATGTCGGTGCTGGTCGGCCCGCAACCGCGTCCGGTATTGCCCGCTGTCTTCGTGCAGCTGAACGCGCACGACTGTGACGGTTTGCGGCACAACTGGATCGATCTGGTCGCCCCCACCCGCGCACATGCCGAACTCACCGAGGATCAGGCGGTCCGGGTTGCCGATACGCTCATCGCGGTGGCCGATCTCTGGGACTATCGGGTGCTGCCCGATACGCTGCTGCTGGCCGATGAGTGCCCGCCCTGGTGTGTGCAGCACGACGGCGCTCTCGAACAGGATCCGCTGGTGGAGCTGTCGCATCACGGCCGGGCGGCCTCGATTCCGGTCGAGGGTCCGCATCGCTGGAACGCCGAGATTCGAATCCGCCTGTGTGCCAGGGATACTCGTCTCGGCAGGCGGATCGTGATCGCACTGGTCATTCAGGACGACGAACCCACCGAGGTCACCGCGCCGGAGGCCCGCCGCATCGCCGCGGCCCTGCTCAATGCGAGCGATGAGATCTGCGTGCTCTGATCGGGGCCGCCCGCCCCAATGAAACGGCGGTGATTCCTCCGGTTATCGTCGAGGTGTTCGGATGGACAGCTCGGAGATGGAGGTAGTCAAATGGCTCGAATTCCCGCAGTACCAACGTCGTTGCTCGCGGCAGGCAGTCTGGTGGGCGGCTTCGCGCTCGCGCAGGCCACGAAACAGCGGCAACTCGGCGGCGTGGTCTTCGCCGCGGGTACCGCCGCCGCGATTCCGCAGTGGCGCAAGACGATCGGCGTCGGCGGCGCGGCCGCGCTGACCGGCCTGTCGATCGGGGCGATGGGCGCCTCGCATCCGCTGGCCAAGAAGATCGGCGCCTGGCCGTCGGTGGCGGTGGTATCGAGCGCCGTCGCGCTGACCGCCTGGGCCGCGGTGGATCGCAAGGCCTGATCCGGTTTCGCCCGGCGGTTTCGGCGGCCCGCTCACAGCAACGCTCGCTACGCTGCCGGAGTACGCCAGCCCAGCGATCCGAGGACGGTCATGCTCCGATTTTTCCTGATCGGGTTTCTCGCCACGGCCGTCCTCGCGGTCGGCGTGGCCGCCGCCATCGGCTCCTGGGCCTGGTACGTCCTGCTGGTGATCCTGGTGGCGCTGCTCGTGGTGGGTGTCTACGACGTGATCCAGACGCGGCATTCGATCCTGCGCAACTATCCGGTGCTCGGGCATATGCGCTATCTGCTGGAGAGTCTGCGGCCGGAATTGCAGCAGTACTTCATCGAGCGCAATTACGACGGCCGCCCGTACGACCGCGATGTGCGGACCATGATCTACGAGCGTGCCAAGGGCATCAACGGTGAGCTGTCCTTCGGCACCGAACGCGATGTCGAAGCGGTCGGCTACGAATACCTGGTGCACTCCATCGCCCCGGTGACCCAGCCCGCCGAGCCGCCGCGGGTGCTGATCGGCGGCCCGGACTGCACACGGCCGTATTCCATGGCGCTGCTGAATGTTTCGGCCATGAGCTTCGGCGCGCTGTCGGCCAATGCGCTGCGCGCGCTGAATCGCGGTGCGGCACTGGGTGGTTTCGCGCATGACACCGGAGAGGGCGGGCTCACGCCCTACCACCTGGACGGCGGTGGCGATCTGGTGTGGGAGATCGGCTCCGGCTATTTCGGAACCCGTACCGGCGATGGACATTTCGATCCCGCGCGCTTCAAGGACCGGGTCGCGCACGAGCGGATCAAAGCGGTCTCGATCAAACTCAGCCAGGGCGCGAAGCCGGGTCTGGGCGGAGTGCTGCCCGCGGCCAAGGTGACCCCGGAGATCGCCGAATTCCGCGGCGTGCCCGTTCACGAGAAATGCGTCAGCCCCGCCGCGCATTCGGCCTTCTCGACCCCGCGCGAACTGATCCGCTTCATCGCCGGATTGCGGGAGCTCTCCGACGGTAAACCGATCGGCTTCAAACTCTGCGTCGGCTCGCGCGTGGAAGTGCTCGCGCTGTGCAAGGCCATGCTCGCCGAGCGCAGCACACCCGATTTCATCATTATCGACGGCGCCGAAGGCGGCACGGCCGCAGCGCCTTTGGAGTACGAGGACCATATCGGGCTGCCGCTCACCGACGGCCTGATGATCATGCACAACGCACTGGTCGGCGCCGGGCTGCGCGATCGAATCAAACTCGGCGCGAGCGGCAAGATCGCGCTCGGCAATGACATCGTCAAACGGCTCATCCAGGGCGCGGACTTCACCATGGCCGCGCGCGCCATGATGATGGCGGTCGGCTGCATCCAGGCCCAGCGCTGTCACACCAATGAATGCCCGGTGGGTGTGGCGACCCAGGATCCGCGCCGCGCCCGCGCCCTCGACGTCGCGGACAAGAGCGAGCGGGTGTTCCACTATCAGCGGGCCACCACCATGCAGGCCGCGCAGATCATGGCCTCGCTCGGCGTCTCGGAGATCGCGCAACTGACCCCGCATCTGCTGCGCAAGCGCATCTCGCCGACCGAACAGCGCTCCTACGCGGAGCTTTACGAATGGCTCACCCCGAACCAGCTGCTGGAGGAGCCGCCCGCGACCTGGGTGCTGGACTGGGTGGCCGCGGATCCGGATTCGTTCCGCCCGCAATTCGCTGGCCTGGATCGGTAGCCCGGCATGTCATTCTGAGCGGATGGCCGCCGAACACGATCGGACCCGAACGTTCGACCTGCTCGCCCGAGCCGGGGACGCCAATGCCCCGGCCTCGGAACGGGCCGATGCCCTCCAGGCGCTGGCCGCGCTCGAGGACTATCGCGCCATCGAGCCGCTGACCGCCATGGTGCTCGATACCCAAGTGCCCGAACCGATTCGGACGCGGGCCTCCGATGTGGTCGTCGCCTACGAGGACGTCTCCACGCCCGCGCTCCGCCGAACCTGGTGGGGGAGTGGCGATCCGATCGTCATGCGGCACGCGCTGGGCCTGATGGGCCGTACCGAGGCCGATCTGCTCATCCCGGTCGCCGCCGATGACTCGCATCCGCTCCAGCGGGACGCCCTGGCCGCGATGAGCTTCGGTTTCGGAGAGCCCGAATTCATGCCGGTGCTGATTCGCGCCCTCGATCATCGTGATCGCGACATACGCGCGGTGGCGGCGGAAACGCTGCTCTGGGACGAGCCCGTCGCCGCCGAGGAGGGATTGCTCGCGGCGGCCCGGGATCGTTCGGCCGAACTGGCGGCGGTAGCCGTCAACACCCTGCGCTACTACCCGACCCGCCGGGTGCTGCGCGCCGTCGCCGAACTCCGGGATTCCGATGACGCGGGGGTCCGCGCCGCGGCGCTGGAGACATTCGAGGATCTGCGTGCCCAGTTCGAATCGTCCGTTCACACCGCGGGCGCGAAAGAGGCTGCCGCACTGCACGAATGGGTGCGGCCGGTGACCGATCTGCTGCGTCCGCCGCGGCCGGACCACGCACCGCATCCGGCCACGCCCCCGCAACCACCCGCGGAGTTATCGGAGCAGGCGGTGACCGCGATCCTCGGCACTCCGGATCAGGATTGGCTGGAGATGACCGCAACCCTGCGCCGAATCGACTGGGGCGTTTACGATTCCGGCGCACGAGCGCGGCTGACCGAGCGGTTGGCGGCGCACCCCGATCCACTCGTGCGGGAGTGCGCGTGCGCGGTGCTGGTCGGCTGGTCCGATCCCGGCACACTGCTGAAACTCACCGCGGATCCCAGTTTCACGGTCCGCAAGGCCGCCATGTACTCGCTGGTCCTGCTGCCGGTCGACGCCCGAATCGCCACCACCGCATGGGAATACCTCGCGACGGCCACCGGAACGGCGGCCCATGAGGCATTGCGTACCTATGCCGCGCACGCGCCCGCGCCGGAGGCGATCGATCGCCTGGTCGAACTGGCTCGCACCGACCCCCGGGAAGTGATCGGCCACACCGCTATTCACACGCTGGGCGAACTCGAGGCCGCGGATGCCATTCGCGCACTCGCTCCCCTCCTGCACGAGCAGCCGGGCATCACCTGGTCGACGCATATCGCCCTGTTGAACGAACTCGGCGACCTCGGTGCCCCCGTCAAACCGCCCGCCTATCTGGCCACGGTCGACAATCTGGATCTGGCCTGCTCCCTGGCCGAATATCAGAACTGACCGGCGATGAATCCGGCGAACAGCACCCCGAATCCGCCGACCTCGCCGATGATCAGCGCGATCATCGAGACAGTGGTGCCGATCTTGCCGGTCTGACCGTGGAACTGGTTGGTGGTGTCCCGCAGCAGGCCGTGCACGATATAGGCGGCGATGGCGGCGACGAAGAAGATCAGCACCACGATATCGGCGGTCAGATTCACCGCGGTCGGCCAGCTGCTGAGTTCGGTGAAGACCGCGAGCAGCAGGGTGGCGAAGGAGTAGAGCAGGGTCGCGCGGTGCGCGATATCGACGTATACATGCGCGGTCGCGTCCGGGGAGGTGCGGATCTGCTCGTACTTCCAGACCCCGAGCAGCAGCGCCAGCAGGAACAGCAGCCCGGCGGCGGCCAGGGTGATCCGGGTGTCGATACCCAGTTCGAACGCCGTCGCCAGCTCGCTCGTGTTCATGACTCTCCTCGTATCGCCCGCACCGTCGATCGCGAATGTAACCGGTTTCGGATGCCGGGAAAAGCCATTGGTTAACGGCGTTTAGTCGCTCTCGAGGTCCGCCGGGCCGAAGACGCCCCGGAAAATATCCGCGCCGTGACTGGTCGGTTCGGGCGGACCGGCGGTCAGCCGATAGGTGCGCCTGCCCTCGGCATCGCGCCGGGCACGCAGGAACAGATCGGTGCCGTGCGCGGCGAGATGGCGGCGGTGTGCGAACTCGTACAGGTGGGTGACCAGGATGATCTTGACGCCGGAATCGAGCAGTGCGGAGATGATCGGATCGGCGATGGCGGCCGCGTCGCGCTCATTGGTGGAGGCGAAGGGTTCATTGCACAGCAGCAGCGCGCCCGGGGTGAGGGCGTCGATGATCTCGCCCATGCGGGACAGCTCCTCGTCGAGGCGGCCGTGCGTCATGGTGGGATCCTCGGCGCGCACGAAATGCGAGAAGCTGCCCTCGCGGACATCGGCGCGAAAAGTCTTGGCGGTGACGAACATTCCGGCCTGCATCAGCAATTGCGCGGTCCCGGCGCTGCGCAGGAAGGTCGATTTACCGCCGCTGTTGGCCCCGGTGACGACCACCAGGGTCGACCCGTCCGCGTCGATGTCGTTGCCGATCACCTCGGACGTGTTCAGGCACAGCACCGCATCACGCAAATCCGTGGCGCGCATGAGGTTCGCACCCGCCGCGACCGGTTCCGGGAAGCAGACGGGCGCACCGGACCGGGTCAGTCGCTCGTGCAGGTTCACCCCGCCGAGATAGAAGGCCAGTTCGGTGCGCAGCTGCCGGAAGAAGTCCTGCACATTGTCGGTGACCCGGGAGATCACCTCGGCGACGCCGTCCAGCGGCGGTTCGATGACCGCCCGCAGCGGATCGCCGTCATGGAATTCGAAATTGTCGAAGGCCTCGAACACGGTCCCGGAACGGCGGCCCAGCCGCAGCCGTTTGGCGGCGGCCGGCGGCTCGTGCAGCATGATCCGATCGGCCTTGTTCCCGGTGCCCAGTGCCGCGCTGAAATGGATGCCGTGCTCGAAATACAGTGCGGCCACATGCTGTTCGAGACGCGCGAGATAGTCCTCGTCCAATTGCTCGGCCAGTACCCGCCGCAAGCGCCGCAGCCCGTCCGAGGTGCAGGATGCGGCGTATTTCTCCAGTGTCTGCCGCAGTTGCCGCAGGTGGCCGATCAACGCCTCCAGCGGTTGCAGCGCCAGCCCCAGTTTGCCGCGCGGTTCGCGGGTGCGCCCGGTGGTCCAGCGCCGCACCGTGGTCGCGGCGGCGGTCACCGCGTAGAGGGCGCGCGGCAGATCGGGATCGGCGCAGCAGTCCGCGAGCACGCCCTGCCGGTGCCGGATGATCGCGCAATCGGTGAGGCCCACGGGCACAACGGTTTTCACGACCTGGGCGATGAATTCGTCACCGGCCGCCATGGCCGCGTAGAGCTCGTCCAGGCCGAGATCATCGGTGAGCGCCGCACCATTGCGCGCACCGTGCACGATCGCGCCGGGTGGATGCAGCAGGCCGATCGGGATCATCGAATCCTCGCGCGAATCTCGTGGTAGGTCAGTCCGTGTCGCTGTGCGACCGCCGCCGCGTAGGCCAGTCCGTCGGGCAGGCGGCGTTCGATTCGGAAGGTGCGCACCGGATCATCACCGGATTCCACGCCCGCGACCATGCTGACCACCTCCGGCCGGACGGTGGCGAGTTCGTCCAGGAAGGTCACGTACACCGCCACCGCGCCGCGTTCGATGATGCGCCCGACCACGTCCGCGCCGATCGCCACGGCATCGGAAGCGGTGGTGGTACTGAAGCTTTCGTTCAGCACGACCACACTGCGCGCGGTGAGCCGGTCCAGGATATCGCGCATGCGGGTGAGCTCCTGCGCCAGCGCGCCGTGCGGATCCTCGATATCGTCCGCGCGGATGAAATGCGTGAACACGTTGTCCGGCAGCATGGTTCGCGCGCGCGTCCCGGGAATCGGGCAGCCGAGCGCGGCCAGATACAGCGACTGCCCGACCATGCGGGCGAATGTGCTCTTCCCGCCCTGATTGGGGCCGGTGACCGCGAGCACGCGCTCGCGGCCGTCGAGCCGAAAACCATTGCGCACCACGGTCGCCTGCCGTTTGGCGAGGGCGAAGCCGAGGGCCGCGTCGAAACCGTCCACCACCTCGATCCCGGCGAACTCGGCCGTGACCTCCGGATAGCAGAACGGCATACCGCGGGCGCGCAGCCCGCGCACCAGGCGCAGATAGTCGAGGTAGAAGCGCACCTCGGCGTCGAATCGCGCGATGACCGGATCGATGAAATCCCGATACCGCTCGGCATGGCGGCCCAGCCGTTCGAAGACGGCCGGATGCTGATCGATGACGGCCGCGATGACCTGCTCCTCGACCTCGTTCATATCCGGCCACGGATCCACCGCGGGCGGCCGGGCGGGATCACCCTCGGGCCGGAACCGCGCGAAGGCCGCCGCGATGGTCTCGCTGAAATCGGGCTGGCCGCCGTACCGGTCGATGACCAGCTGGCGGCCGGTCACCTGCACCGAATAGCGCACGGCATCGAGCTCCGCGCGTACCCCCGCCCCGTCCTCGGCGAAGCCGCGGAACGAATCGAGATCGACGTAGCCGGACAGCCACGCCGCCCACTCCCGCAATCCGGTCGAGTGCAGCGGCAGTCCCCGCAGCGCGATGCTCATCCCGCGCACCGTGCGGCAGTACACCGCCTCGGCGTCGATCTGCCAGCGATTGCGCTGCTGCGGATGAGTCAGCCGTCCCGCGCGCTCCAGATGCGCGCGCACCGAGCGCATTCCGTCGACGAAGGCTTCGAAGACCGAACGGACCGCGTCATCCTCGAGATCACCGAATACCCGCTGCCGGAATTCGACCAGTGCGATATCGCGGAGCGGCCGGTACTGCGCGGCCCGGTGTTCCGCGCCGCCGGTGGCCGCGAAGACCTGATCGAGATTCAGATCGGTGAGCGTCGTATCCTCGGCCGTCTCCGGCCCGGCAGCATCGGCATGGCCCCACAGAATGCTGCCGAAGTCCATCGATTCGCACTCCTGTCAGGCCGTATCGTGACGGCGGTGCCGCCCCCCGGTGTCCGGTTCGATGCTGATGCGCGGTAATTCGGTGGTGGTTTCGCCATCGCCGCGAAGGCGCGAGCAGAATTCCTCGACGCTCCCGTATCTGGAGAGCACCTCGCTCAGCAACTGATGTGTATTCGTCACTGCCACTGTTGTTTTCGCCACCTCTGATCGGATGAGCTACCGAGCAATAACCGCACAGCTTGTGGACCGTCGATCACTGTAGTGGCGGGGGCACGAGCGCGTGAATGGCCAGTTGATGACCATTCGTGCCAACTTACGGTGTGACCCGGGGTGTCGGCGCGGTGACCGGGCGGCCTGTCAGGACCGGGCGGACGGTTCGAGTTCGGGTTGCGGCACACCGTTGAACAGATCGACGAGTCCGTACGGCGCGCGATCGCCGAGGCAGAGGTCGAGGATCTCGTGTGCGTCCGCGTAGAACGCGGCGCTGCGCGGGAACAGGCTCGCCTCGTACGCGGTCAGGGCGGCCTCGATATCGCCGGGGTGCGCGGCGATGGCGAGTGCGAGTTCCGCGCCGTCGAGCATGGCCAGGTTCGCGCCGTCGCCGGAGGGCGGCATGAGGTGGGCGGCATCGCCGATCAGCGTCACCCCGCGCGTCCGGTCCCAGTGATGTCCGTCCGGCAGGGTGCGGATCATGCGCGGCACGGGTGCGGATTCACCCTCGGTGATGAGCGCGGTGAGTTCCGGTGCCCAGCCGTCGAATTCGGCCGCGATGCGCGCGGTCGCCGCGGCGGCGTCGGTGAAATCGATATCCGCGATCCAGGCGGCCGAGCGGTTGAGCTGCACGTAGGTGTGCAGTGTGCCGCCCGATTCCCGGTGCGCCGTAATGCCTTTGCCGGGTGTGGCCGCGTACATCGCACCGTCGCCGACCATGGCGGCGATGGCGGGATGCCGCTGATCGGCGTCGTACAGATAGGTTTCGATGAAGGTGGTGCCGATGTACTCGGGCGTCGCGTCCGAGAGCAGCGGCCGGATCCTGGACCACGCGCCGTCCGCGCCCACGAGCAGATCGCTGATCACGGTCGAACCGTCCGCGAAGGTGAGTTCGTGCCGTCCGTCGCCGAGCGGGCGCACGCCGGTGACCTTGTGGCCCCACCGAATCGTGTCCGCGGGCAGTGAATCGAGCAGGATCTGCCGCAACTCCCCGCGCAGTACCTCGGGCCGGGTCGCCAGTCCGTCGTCGGCGACGTCGAGCAGTAGCCGGCCGTCGCGGTCGAAGACGCGCTGTGCCTCCGCGCCGGCGTGGATGATCGCCCGGAATTCGTCGGTGAGCCCGGCCGCCTCGAGTGCGAACTGCCCGTCGTCCTGATGGATGTCCAGCTGACCGCCCTGGGTGCGGGCGGCGGCGGAGGCTTCGGCCTCGTAGATGGTGGCGGTGATGCCGTGTACGTGCAGGACGCGAGCCAGGGTCAGGCCGCCCAGTCCCGCTCCGATGATGGTGATCGATGTCGTCATGATGCGCTCCCTTCAAAGCTCTCTGGAACGTTGTTCCACAAACCAGTTTGGAACAACGTTCCAGACATGTCAAGATGAAGATTGTGACGACCAAGAAGCAGCGGCCCGAACGCCGCGCGGACGCACTGTCCAAGGAGCGGATCGTCGAGACCGCGATAGCGATCCTCGATACCGAGGGCGAGGCCGCGCTCACCTTCCGTGCGCTCTCGGCCCGCCTGGCCACCGGCAGCGGCGCGATCTACTGGCATGTCGCGAACAAGAACGATCTGCTCGCCGCCGCGGCGGACGACATCATCGCCCGGGTCATGACCGAGGTGCCCGCGGGCGCGGAACCGCGCGAATCCATTCGCGCCGTCGCCCTGGGCGTCTTCGACGCGATCGACGCCCACCCCTGGGTGGGAGCCCAACTCTCCAGTGAGCCATGGCATTCCGCGAATATGCGGATTCTGGAGGGCGTCGGCGGACAGCTCGAGGCCCTCGGCGTGCCCGAATCAGCGCAGTTCGACGCGGCTTCCGCCCTGGTGAACTACATCCACGGCCTCGCGGGCCAGTACGCCGCGGGCGCGCGCATAGCCCGCGAAACCGATCGCGCGGCCTTCCTGGCCACGGTCGCGGACCGCTGGACCCGGCACGATCCGGAGCGATACCCCTTCGTGCACAGGATCGCCGCGCAACTGGCCGACCATGACGATCGGGCGCAGTTCCGCGCCGGTCTCGACCTCATCCTGGCGGGTATCGACACGCTCCGATAGCCGGGTGGCCTACCGCCCGGCGTACTCGGAATCAGCCGCGGGCGGCCTGTTCGATGACATCGGCGACCGCGAGCGGCTGCGAGACCAGCGAGGCGTGCGAGGCCGTGATCTCGCTGGTGTGCGCGTGCATGCGCTGTGCCATATAGCGCTGGGACGCGGGCGGAATGACCTGGTCCTGGCTGGAGACCAGATACCAGCTGGGCGTATTCGACCAGGCGGCGGGACCGGACGGTTCGAGATTGGCGGTCAGCGCGAGCGAGCGCTGATGCGTGATCATGTCCGCGGCCGTGGCATCGGAGACGTCCTGGGCGAACACCTCGTGGAAGTACGCCGGATCGACGTAGGCGTCGAGGCCGCCGTCGGCCACCTTGACCGACAGGGCGGGCGGCAGCAGTCGACTGCCCGGGAATTGCACCGGATTGATCTCCAGCAGTGCGGGCTCGCCCGGTGTCGGCGCGAATCCCGCGATATAGACCAGGGCCGTGACCTTCGGATCGGACACATTGGTGATCACCGTGCCACCGTAGGAGTGCCCGACCAGCACGATCGGCCCCGACATTCCGTTCAGGGTGCGCTCGATGGCGGCCGCGTCATTGGCGGGTCCGCGTAATGGGTTGTCGGGCACCACGACTCGATATCCGTCGGCGCGCAATTTCGCGGCGACGCCGTCCCAACTGGTGGCGTCCGCGAACGCGCCGTGCACCAGGACGACGGTCGGCAGAGCGGGTTCCGCGTGCGCGGTGACCCCGGTGAGCCCCAGGACGGCCGCCGCGCTCAAAACGCCGGTCCGCAGTGTTGTCGGTATCCGCATGATCGTTCTCCTGTCCCAGCGGGCAGTTGACGAATGAAACGCTATACCTATCCGGCGCGCAATTCCGTGTCACCTAGGCGGCACAGAATTCATTGCCCTCGGGATCACGCATGACCCACCAGTGCCCGGCCGGTCCCTGGTCGACCTCGTGCACGCGCTCGGCCCCGAGGCTCTCCAGCCGCTTGACCAGTGCTTCCAGTTCACCCGGCACGCCGTGCACATCGATATGCAGGCGATTCTTCACGGATTTGGGTTCGGGGACGTCCTGGAAGAGCAGTCGCCTGCCGTGGCCCGCGCCGCTGAGCGGATCGAAGGGATCCTCGGGGTGCCGGATACCTGCCAGTCCGCGAAAAGTCTTGTGGCCATTGTGTTCTCGAACGGCCTCCGGCGGCAGGTGCCCCGCGGCGAGCAATTGTTCGATGAGCGGGCTCGGATCCTCGACCTCGTATTCCAGTGCGGCGGCCCAGAAATCCGCCAGGACCGGGGCGTCCGCGCTGTCGATGACAAGCTTCCAATTCAATGCCATACCGACTGTTATAGCGCCCCGGCGGGCGATTCACAGGAAACACCCAGCGCACATACAGCGTCACCGAGGTTGCCAACGCCACCATCTAGCCATGACGGTGTGGCACAACGATTCGGAACCGGGGCTGAGCGGGACGTGAACCTGCGGAAGACGCTGGCTCGGCGGGCCTCCTCGGTACCGCTCCGAATCGGCTTGGTGGTGGCGATGGTGGCGCTCGCGGCACTGGTGCTCCTCGCCTCGGGGGTGGCGCTGACCTCCGCTTTATCGCGTTCGCTGACCTCGCGAACCGATGAGCAACTCTTCGACGCCGCGCGCGGCTGGGCGCAGCCGCGCGCGATGAAGCAGATCACCACCGAGGACGGTCGTGCGGTGTGGGTGCCCACCGATGCGCCGCGTCCGCCGCAACCTGTGAAGACGACGGGCGAACAGCCCCGCCGATTCTATGAACTGCGCAAGGGCCCGGACGGCACGGTGTATTCGGAATTCCTTGCCGGAGGCGATGATTCGACCCCGGCGCTGTCGGATCTGCACGGCGACGGCCCGGCCACGGTGCGCTCCACCGATGAATCCATGCCGCGCTGGCGGGTGCTCACCATCGCCAACGAATACGGCTCGACGACCATCGGCATCTCGCTGGCCGAGAACCGCGAGACCATTTCCGGCCTGATCTATTTCGAACTGGCCACCGGCATAACGGCTTTGCTGGTGCTCGGCACCGGCGGCTATCTGGTGGTGCGCCGCAGTCTGCGCCCGCTGCGCCAGGTGGAGGAGACCGCCGCGGCCATCGCGGGCGGTGATCTGCATCGCCGGGTGCCGGTGCGCAATGTCGATACCGAGGTCGATCATCTGGCCCGCTCACTCAATGAAATGCTGGCCCAGATCCAGCACGGCGTGGCCGCGACCGAGGCGCAGGAGGAGGCCGCCCGGCGTTCGGAGGCGAAGATGCGCCGCTTCATCGCCGACGCCAGCCATGAACTGCGCACCCCGCTGACCACCATTCGAGGTTTCGCCGAGCTGTACCGGCAGGGCGCGAGCGCCGATGCCGCCGGAATTCTCACCAGGATCGAGGCCGAGGCCGCGCGGATGGGGCTGCTGGTCGAGGATCTGCTCATGCTGGCCCGGGTCGACGCGAACCGCCCGTTCGAGCGGAAGCCGGTGGATCTGCTGACCATCGGCTCGGACGCCGTGCACAACGCCCAGGCCATCGCCGCGCGCCAGCAGGTCACCGCGGACGCACCGGCCCGCCCGATCAAGCTCGAGGTGTGCCCGGGGGAGGGCACCCTCCAGGTCGTCGGCGATGAGGCCCGTTTGCGGCAGGTGCTGGCGAATCTGGTCGGCAACGCCCTGACCCATACGCCCGCCCCGGCCCCGATCACGGTGCGGCTCACACCGTCTCCCGATGAGGTCCGGATCGATGTCGAGGACAAGGGTCCGGGCTTGGCCCCCGATGCCGCCATGCGGGTCTTCGAACGCTTCTATCGCACCGATTCCTCGCGCACTCGTGCCAGCGGCGGCACCGGCCTGGGTCTGTCCATCGTGCAGGCCCTGGTGGCCGCGCACGGTGGCCGGGTGACGGTCGACACCGCCCCGGGCGCGGGGGCGACCTTCACGGTCCGGTTGCCGCGGGAGGTTCCGCCGGGCACGCCCGTCACGAGCTGACGCCGAGCCGCGATCGCGGTGTTTTCGCCCTCGGATACCCGCAGGTAGAGATCAATTCGGGCTGATTACGTTTTGATAACGACCGAGTGGGTACTCGGTATCTGTCGGATTCGTAGAGAAGTGAGGAACTTCATGAACGAGGCGATAGCCACCAAGGACAGCTATGACGATATCGAGGTGCGGTTCACCGAATGGTCGCACCTCGATCGTGATGACCCGCACTGGGAGGTGCTGCGCGAACGCATCATCGAACTGTGCCTGCCGCTGGCCGAGCACATCGCGCGCCGGTACAAGGGCCGCGGTGAGGAGTTCGACGATCTGCACCAGGTGGCTTCGATGGGATTGGTGGCGGCCGTCGACCGCTTCGACGTGACGCGCGGGAGTTCATTCCTGTCCTTCGCGGTGCCGACGGTTATGGGTGAGGTGCGGCGGCATTTTCGCGATAACACGTGGTCGGTGCGAGTTCCGCGCAGCGCCAAGGAATTACAGGGCCGCATCGCCCCGGCGGTCGAAGTACTGGCGCAACGGCTGGAGCGCATGCCCACCGCGCGGGAGATCGCCGCCGAACTCGAGGTCGAATTGGCCGAGGTCACCAAGGCTTTGGTGGCGCGCAATGCGTATCAGGCGAGTTCGCTCGACGCGACCCGCGATAGCGAATCCGGGGAATCCCCGCTGGTCGCCACGCTCGGCGCGGAGGAGCCGTCGTATCGGCTGCTGGAGAACGCGCTCGCGGTGGGCCCGCTGCTGGCGAAATTGCCCGCGCGCGAACGCCAAATTCTGCACTGGCGCTTCTTCGAGAATCGGACCCAGTCCGAGATCGGCCAGCGATTGGGCGTCTCACAAATGCAGGTTTCGCGATTGCTCACGCGCACCCTGTCCGACCTGCGTGAACAGGCACTCGGCCCGGAAGAGTTCGCGCGCACCGCGTAATCCGGCCGTCACGCACGCACGGTGCCGGCGCTCCGGTCCATACGGTTTCCTGGGAACGACTCACAGCTTCGTCTGTTACGGTCTCGCGGCCGACTCAGGGCAGAACGAGGTTGGAGGCGCAGTTCTATTGCACGGCAATACTTCCGGGATTCAGAATGGCCGGGGTGCGCACCGGCGCCAGCCCGCGATCAAGGTACTGCGCGGTCGCGCGGTGATAGCCGCGGTGGCCGCGGGCGCGGCGGTGGCCGCCACGCAGGCCGGTATGCAGCAGGCGCATGAACAACCCGCGGACACTTCCGCCACCGAGGAGTTGGCGGCCTTACAGCCGGCCACCCTGGATGGCACCGATGCGCATTTCCCGGAGATTCTCGATGCCGCCCAGGTGGAGAATCCCGAAGACTTCCAAGACATTCTGCGCAATGGCGAGCAATTCGAGGCCGATATCGCGGCCCGTGCCGCCTCGAAACTGCGCCCGCTGTTCGTGAAATTCGCCGAGGGCACCTTCACCTCGGGTTTCGGTTCGCGCTGGGGCGCGGAACATTTGGGCGTGGATATCGCCGCCCCGATCGGAACGCCGATCTACGCCGTCGAGGACGGCAAGGTGATCAGTGCTGGTCCGGCCTCGGGTTTCGGCATGTGGGTGCGACTTCAGCACGATGACGGCACCATCACCGTCTACGGGCATGTTGATACCGCGACGGTCGATGTGGGTCAGCGGGTGCTGGCGGGTGATCAGATCGCCACGGTCGGCAATCGCGGTTTCTCCACCGGTCCGCACTGCCATTTCGAGGTGTGGCTCAATGGCGCGGACAAGGTCGATCCGCTGCCGTGGCTGGCCAGTCGTGGCATTTCGCTGGGCCCCGAACGGGATTGACCGCCCCGGTGGCCGCCCGCGTCGAGCGGGCCACCGGCGGCGATCGTGGTCAGGCCGTGCGCACGCGCAGCTGATCCGCCCACCGCAGCGCGGGTTCGATCAATCGCGCGGCGACCGGTCCCAGTACGGCCATGATCAGCACGTAGGTGGTCGCGAGCGCCGCGAACGCGGGCGGCACCGCCCCGTACGCGACCGCGAGACCCGCGATGACGATGGAGAATTCACCGCGCGCCACCAGTGCCGATCCGGCGCGAGCGCGTCCGTAGCGGGAAGCCCCGGCCCGCCCGGCCGCCCACCATCCGGTCGCGATCTTGGTTCCGGCGGTGAGCACCGCCAGCACGATCGCCCAGCCGAGCACCGGCGGAATACTCGCCGGATCGGTGCTGAGCCCGAACAGTACGAAGAACAGCGCCGCGAACAGATCGCGCAGCGGTTCCAGCAGTTTGGTGGCATTGTGCGCGGTGGAATCGGAGATGGCGATACCGAGCAGGAACGCCCCGACCGCCGCCGAAACCTGTAGCGCGGAAGCGATTCCCGCGATCAGCAGGGCGGAGCCGAGCAGTTTGAGCAGGAAGATCTCCCGGTCCTGGCTGTCGACGATCTTGGAGACGTACTTCCCGTAGCGCAGCGCGACCACCAGCACCACGGTGACCGCGGTGAGCGCGATGGCGACCGTTTTCATACCCGCCGCGAATCCGGCCCCGGCCAGGATGGCGGTGAGCACCGGCAGATATCCGGCCATCACCAGATCCTCGAACACCAGGATCGACAGAATCGTCGGGGTCTCCCGGTTGCCAAGTCGCCCAAGGTCATTGAGCACCTTGGCGACGATTCCGGAGGAGGAGATATAGGTGACGCCCGCCATGGCGACCGCCCCGGTGGCTCCCCACCCCAGGATCAGCGCCACCGCTACGCCGGGCACCGCGTTGAGTACCAGATCCACCACGCCCGCAGCCCAGGAGCTGCGCAGCCCGGTCACCAATTCGCTTGCGGTGTATTCCAATCCGAGCAGCAGGAGCAGCAGTACCACGCCGATCTCGCTGGCCAGTTCGATGAACTGGTCCACATGCTGCAATTCGATCAGCCCGCCGGTGCCGAACACCAGCCCGCCGATCAGGTACAGCGGGATCGGTGACATCCCGATCCGCGCCGCCAATCGTCCGAGCAATCCCAATCCGAAGAGCACCGCGCCCAGTTGAACCAGTGACAGTGCGGTTTCATGCGCGACCATTCAGCTCAGCCGTCCGTGAGATCGCGGCCGGCTGGGCCGGAGGTGATCATCTTCAACTCGAACAGTGCTACGAACGAGCGCAATATCTGTGTTGCTGCAATATTCACGCCCCAACCCTAATCGGGCAAAACGGGCGAGGGGTGATTGTGGTGGTAGAAGGGCTATGCGCTGGACCGGACCCGCGCCCGTCCGGCCTGCTCCCGGATGAACTTCCCGGCCTGTTCGAGGGCGTCCGCGGCCTCGGGCAGGAACGACCAGAACAGGTGGAAATTATGGGTTTCCACCGGATAGAGCTCGAGCCGGGCCCGCACCCCGTGCGCCTGGGCGTGGTCCAGGAGTTGATGCGCGTCGGTGAGATGCGAGTCACCCGTGCTCGCCTGGATGAGCAGCGGCGGCAAGCCCGTCAGATCGGCCAGCAACGGGGCGACGATCGGATCATCATCGCGATGCCCGGCCAGATAGTCGGGCACGATGCGGCGGTGGAAATGCGCCCCCGACACCTTCCCCGGCTGCGCGTCCGGTAGCTGGGCATCGAGTGTTCCGCAGTGCAGATCGATTCCGGGGCAGAGCAATACGACGCTCGCGGGCTGCGGCAGTTGTTCCTCGCGCAGTCGCAGCAGGACCGATATGGTCAGGTGTGCACCGACCGAATCGCCTGCGAGCGTGATGTTCTCGGCCTCGACGCCGGTATCGAGCAACCAGCGGTAGGCGCTCACGGCGTCGTCGACGGCGGCCGGAAATGGATGTTCCGGCGCGAGGCGATAATCCGGGATGAGCGTGCTGCTGTTCGCGGCGACGGTGAGCGCACCGGCGAGCGAGCGGTAGCCGAACGCCGAGCCCGCGATATACCCGCCGCCGTGCAGATAGAGCACCGTGGTGTCGTTCGGTTGTTCGGTCCGCACCAGCAGACTCGGCACCCCGCCCGCGTTGGCCGGTCGCACGGTGACCTCCGGCGGCGGCGGGAATTGCGCGTGCAGGTCCTCGTAAGCCGTTCGCAGCACCCCCAATTCGGGATCCGGATCACCGAAAGGCTCCCAGTACTGCGCGATTCGCGCCAGCAGCTCCCCGCCGACCGCCCGGGTGGCCGATACCGCCTCGTCCACATCGTCGAGAATGCGCCGCGCGCGATCGAGCAGCGCCTCCCCGGCCAGCGTCAGCTCCACCCGATGCGTGGTGCGCCGCAACAGATCACAGCCCACCAGGCGTTCCAGTGCCCGAATCTGCCTGCTCAGTGCGGGTTGTGAAACGTACAGGCGGGTGGCTGCCCGGCCGAAATTGAGTTCCTCGGCGACGGTGACGAAGGCCCGCAGGTGGCGCAACTCGATCGCATCGGGCGCTTTGGGGAGCGGAGTCGGGCTTCCGGCCGTGTTCTCACCGGTCTGGACGTTCATGATCGTCAGTATTGCCCAGATCCGGTGCGAACGGTCATGCCGTGGACGCAAGACTGTTATGCGCATTCGGACCTTCCTTCGGTCGCGGAGCCGATGCGAATGTTCTGGCATGCCTTCCACCCCGGCCCGCCACCGGGTCGCCGACCTGCGATTGCGGTCCGCGATCGTCGACCGCGGCTCTCGTATCTACTGGCCCGGCCCCACCGGCCCGCCGCGCGCACTGCTGACGCTGTTCGAGGTCGGTGCGTCGAACCGATCGATCGATCTCGACGCGCTCTGCCGAACCTTGAGCGCCGCAGGCGATTTCGTCGTCCTCGCGGTGCGATACGACCTGCTGCCCGAGCAGCGCGCCGCCATGGAGCGCGATGCCCTGCGCACCCTCGAATGGGCGGCCGAACACGCGGCGGACCTGTCCGCGGATCCGGACCGCCTGCTGATCGGCGGTCGCGGTGCGGGCAGCGCCGTCGCCACCGCCGTGCGCAAGCTCGCACATGAACAGGGCTGGCCACCCATCCTGCGCCAGTTGATGATTCCCACCCTTTAGGAGCACCCGATGAATACCACCGCCCGTACCGTGCTGATCTCCGGCGGCAGTATCGCCGGTCTGACCCTCGCATACTGGTTGCGCCGCTACGGATTCGAGGTCACCGTTGTCGAACGCGCACCCGCCCCGCGTCCCGGCGGGCAGGCCGTGGATCTGCGCGGCGTCGCCAAGGAGGTCGCCGAGCGCATGGGCATTCTGCCCGAGATCGAGCGGGCCCGTGTGCACGAGCGCGGTCTGGCCTATGTCGACGCCGCCGGTGACTGGTCGGCGAGTATGTCCGCCGAACTCTTCGATGGTGAGGGCGCGGTCGCCGAGATCGAGATCCTGCGTGGTGATCTCACCGATATCCTTTATGCCGCAGCGCGATCCGGTGTCGAGTACCTCTTCGACGATACGATCACCGAGTTGCGCGAGACCGCGGACGGCGTGGTGGCCGACTTCGGCCGCAATGCCTCGCGCGTCTTCGATCTCGTCGTCGGCGCGGACGGTCTGCACTCCACGGTGCGCCGCCTGGCCTTCGGTCCCGAATCCGAATTCGTCCACCATCTGGGCGCGTATCTGTCCTATTTCACGGTGCCCGTGGACGGCCTCGACCTCGAGGACTGGTTCCTGATGTACAACGCGCCCGGTGGCCTGCTCGCCGCCATCCGGCCGGAGGGACCGGCCAGTGCCAAGGCCATGTTCGGTTTCAAGGCAACGGATCTGGTGTACGACCGGCACGATCAGGCGGGGCAGCAGCGCATTCTCGCCGAGCGGTTCGGCGAATTGGGCTGGCACGTACCGCGATTGCTCGAGGTGATGGATCAGGCCCCGGACTTCTTCTTCGACACCATCAGCCAGACCCGGATGGACAGCTGGTCTCGCGGCCGGGTCGCCCTGATCGGTGATGCGGGCTACTGCGGCTCGCCGCTCTCGGGCAACGGCACCGCGATGGCCATGGTAGGCGCGTACGTCCTGGCCGGTGAATTGGCCCGCTCGCGCGATGACCACCGGGCGGCCTTCGACCGCTATCAGCAGGAACTGCGCCCGTATGTGACCGAATGCCAGAAGCTGCCGCCGGGCGGTGTGAACGGTTTCCTGCCCGGTAGCCGGGCGGCCATCCGCATGCGCAATCTCTCGGTCCGGGTGATGACCTCGAAACCCATGCGCGGCCTCATGTCGAAGCAGTTGCAAAAGGCCGACGCCATCACACTGCGCGATTACACGGGTTTCGAAGCCCTGACACAGGGAAATTAGCTGACAATACGCTGATGGGTAACGCGGCGTCGCGAATGCCCGATATGGTCGGCAATGCTCGAGTCTGGTCCCTACCACCGCAGGAGATCTCCACGATGGCTTTGAGAACCACACCGGCTTTGAGAACCACCCTGGGTTTGTTCGCGATCATCGGTGCCGCGGCGGGGATGGCATCAACGGGAGTCGCCGCTGCCGATCCGGTCTCCATCCCCTTCCAGATAAATCCCGCTCCGTTCGGTAATCCGAACGGCAGCTTCGATGCCCCCGCGATGCGATGCGCGGCGGTGGTCGGTGATCAGCCCGGCGTAGTGCTGATCACCGGCGACAAACCCGGCGGCTGGGGCTGCCCCCTGTCGGCCGGGGTCAACTGGATCAACCTGGCCACCGGAGCCACCGGCGCGGCGCAACTGTCCAACGGCCTCAACGGCATTCCCGCCGCCGCGACGCTCAATACCGGTGGGGGACAGGTCGCTTTGATCCTCAATCCCGTCGGCGGCGGCATCGTCACTCCCGGTCTGGCGACCTTCTTCGTACCGTAGGGCGGCATTCGGCTGCGGCGCTTAGCGATTCAAGCGCAAGATGGGGTGAACAGAAAGTGGACCGGACATCACATTTTCTGTTCACCTTCCGTATGTTTCGGATATCTTGGCTATACAACTTTCGGGCCGAATGTATGTACGTGTTGCCGGGATCGTGATCGATTCCCGGTATTTGATCGAACGCTGGACCGGGAGTCGCTCGTGCGCATCGCATCTGCTCGCAATATTGGAATCTGTCTCGTCGCAGGGGCTTTGGTCCTGAGCATGGGAGCCTGCACCAAGAAGTCCGAGACGGCGGCGAGCAGTGCCGCCACCGCCACCTCGGCCGCGGACCTGGGTGGGATGGACGCGTTGATCGCCGCCGCCAAGAAGGAGGGGACGCTCAATCTCATGGCGCTGCCACGGGATTGGGCGGGCTACGGCGAACTGATGGACAATTTCGCCGCCAAGTACGGCATCAAGGTCAACGATGACAACCCGGGCGCGAGCAGCGCCGACGAGATCAATGCCATCAAATCACTGAAGGGGCAGGATCGCGCGCCGGACGCGGTGGACGTGGGCACCTCGTTCGCCATCAGCGGCGCGAAGGAAGGGCTCTACGCGCCCTACAAGGTGACCGGCTGGGCCGATATCCCGGATTCCCAGAAGGCTTCGGACGGAACGTGGTTCGCCGATTACGGCGGCTACATGTCGATCGGCTGCGATTCGGCCAAGGTGCAGGTGTGCCCGACCACCATCGCCGATCTGATCAAACCGCAGTACAAGGGTCAGGTCGCGCTCAGCGGCGATCCGCTCAAGAGCAATTCCGCGCTCATGGCGGTGTGGACGGCCGCGCTGGCCAACGGCGGTTCGCCGGACAATATCCAGCCCGGTATCGAGTACTTCGGAAAGCTCAAGGCCGCAGGCAATTTCGTCCCGGTCAAGGCGACCGCGGCGACCGTGCAGTCCGGTGAGACCCCGATCATCATCGACTGGGACTACCTGAACGCGGGCATCGCGCAGACCACCGCGAACACCGGCGTGAAGTGGACGGTCGCGGTCTCCACCGATGCCACCATCGGCGGCTACTACGCACAGGCCATCAGCAAGACCGCACCGCATCCGGCCGCGGCGCGCCTGTGGCAGGAGTACCTGTACAGCGATGAGGGTCAGAACGGCCTGCTCAAGGGTTTCGCCCGCCCGGTGCGCCTGCCCGCCATGCAGAAGAACGGCAAGGTCGATCCGGCGCTCACCAAGGTGCTGCCCGCGCCCAGTGACAAGGCGGTCTATCCGACCGACGATCAGGCCGCCAAGGCCAAGGATGTCATGACCCAGAACTGGGCGAACACTGTCAAATGAGTTCCACGGCCCGTTCGGCCCGAGCCCTGCGCTGGCTCGGGCTCGTTCCGTTCCTCGCCTACGTCGGCGTGTTCTTCCTGCTGCCCACCGGCGTGATCGCGTATTCCGCGTTCCAGGTGGGCGATAGCGGACATACCGGTTTCGGCACCGCGAATGTGGCGGCGGCGCTCAAGGGCGCGTACCTCACCGGTTTGAAGAACAGCGTGGTGCTGTCGCTGGTGGTCGCGGTCATCGCGGCCGTGCTGGGTATCGTGCTGGCACACGCGATTTCGAGCGGACGCGGGCAACTGCTGCAACGCGCGGTATCCACCTCTGCCGCCGTGCTGGCGAATTTCGGCGGACTGCCGCTGGCGTTCCTGTTCGTCGCGGCGATCGGCAATGCCGGCGTGCTGACGAAACTGGTGCAGGATCACCTGGGCGTCTCGCTTCGCGATGATCTGCACTTCGATCTCTACTCCCAGATCGGCGTGCAGTTCGTCTACCTGTATTTCCTTGTCCCGCTGATGGTTCTGGTGATCACCCCGGCGCTGGAGGGCCTGCGGCCGGAATGGCGCGAGGCGGCGGAGAGCCTGGGCGCGCGCGGCTGGCAGTACTGGCGCTACGTCGCGGGTCCGGCACTGCTGCCGCATTTCCTGGGCAGTGTGGCGCTGCTGTTCTGCACCTCGTTCTCCTCCTTCGCGACCGCGGATGCGCTCACCAACGGCACCCTGGCGATCACGCCCCTCCAGATCGAGAGCGCCGTTTCGGGCAATGTCCTTGTCGGACAGGAGAATCTGGGCGCGGCCATGGCTCTGAACATGATCGTGGTGGTGGTGCCGCTGACCCTGCTCTACCAGTACATGCAGAACAGGACCTCCCGATGGCTACAGTGACCGATCCCGCCGTGGTGCTGGGTGGCGCTGCGGGACAACCGAATTCGGGACCTCGGCGCGGTATCTCGCGCCCGACGGCGTACTGGCGGTGGATCGTGCTCGGCCTGGCCGGGCTCTATTTCATCGGCCCGTTCGCGGTGGCGTTCTGGTTCACCATCCACGACAAGAACGGGGTGAGTTTCCGCGCGTACGGGCACATCCTGTCCGCCGGTGGGCTCACCGACGCCCTGGGCACCTCATTGGCGCTGGGCCTGATCGCGGTGGTGATCACCCTGGTGCTCATGGTGCCCACCATGCTGCTGGTGCACCTGCGATTACCCGCCGCGCGCCCGCTGGTCGAGCTGTTATCGCTTCTGCCCCTGGTGATTCCGCCGGTCGCCCTGGTGGTGGGCGTGCGCAGTGTGCTCTCCTGGGGCAATAACAGCGATTACGTCGAAGTGACCCAGGTCTTCACCGAGCTACAGCGGCAACCGCTTTCGCTGATTCTGGCGCTGGTGTACGTGGTGATCGCGTTGCCGTTCACCTTCCGGGCCCTCGATGCCGGAATCCGCGGCTCGCGGATCGACGTGCTGGTCGAGGCCGCGCAAAACCTCGGCGCGGGCTGGTTCACGGTGCTGTGGCGGGTGGTGCTGCCCGCGCTGCGCACCTCCATCCTGAACGCGGCCTTCCTGACCTTCGCACTCGTCATGGGGGAGTACACGATCGCGAAGATCCTGATCTTCCGGACTTTCCCGGTGTGGCTGGCGCAGTCGGCCAATACCGACGGTCAGTTGCAGGTCGCACTGTCCATTCTGAGCCTGGTGCTGACCTGGCTCGTCCTGCTCATCGTCGTCTCGATCGCCGGTCGATCCCGGAAGGAATCCCGATGACCGCCCAGACCGTTCCCGAAATCAGCAGCACCGCGGTGAGTTTCGCCGATGTGCACCGGCACTACGGTGCGGTGCGGGCGCTGGACGGGCTCACCCTCGATATCGAACCGGGTGAATTCATCGCCCTGCTCGGTCCCTCGGGCTGCGGTAAGACCACCGCGCTGCGCATTCTCGCCGGATTCGATCACCCGAGTTCGGGGCAGATCCTGGTCGGTGGCCGCGATGCCGCCTCGATCCCGGCGAACAAGCGCGATATGGGCATGGTCTTCCAGTCCTACAGCCTCTTTCCGACCATGTCGGCGCAGGACAATGTGGCGTTCGGGCTCGGCCTGCGCGGTCGGCCCGCCAAGCGGCGGCGCGAGCGGGCGCGCGAACTCCTGGATATGGTCGGCCTCGCCGAACATGTGACGAAGTATCCGCATCAGCTCTCCGGCGGACAGCAGCAGCGCGTCGCACTGGCGCGAGCGCTCGCCATCGCACCCCGGGTGCTACTGCTCGATGAGCCGCTTTCGGCCCTGGATGCCAAGGTGCGCCAGCAATTACGCGAGGAGATTCGCCGCATCCAGCGCGAACTCGGCGTGACCACCGTCTTCGTCACCCATGACCAGGAGGAGGCGCTGGCCATCGCGGACCGGGTCGCGGTCATGCGCAATGGCCGCATGGAACAGTGCGCGAGTCCCGATCAGGTGTATCAGCGGCCCGCGACGCCGTTCGTCGCCGAATTCGTCGGCACCATGAACCGGATTCCGGCGATCGCAGTGGACGCCACCCACGTTCGGGTGGGGGAGCAGGTGCTGGTGTGCGACGGTGAGTCCACACCGGCGGGTGAGGTGACCGTACTGGCCCGCCCGGAAGCGGTGCTGGTGCACGAATCCCCGGACGGCACAACGACTGTGAAGTCCGGAACGTTCTTCGGCGCGACCACCCGCCTGCGCCTGACCCGGCCCGACGGTCTGGAACTACTCGCCGACGTGGCCAGCCACCGCGCCGCCGAGCTGACCCCCGGCACCCGGGTCGAGGTCTCGCTGCTGGACCGGCCGGTGCTGCTGGCCGCGGATTCGCGTTGAATACAGTTGCCGTGTGACCACTGAGCATCCGAAGGTTCCCCGCTACCGGGAGATCGCCGAGCAATTGCGCGCGGCGATCGAGAACGGTGAGTTCGCCGACGGATCCGCACTACCCTCGGAACATCGCCTGAGCGAACGCTACGGGGTATCGCGCGGCACCATCCGCCATGCGTTCGCGTTCCTGCGCGCCTCCGGTGTGGTCTCCTCACGCCAGGGCGCGCGCCGCCAGGTGCTGAGCGGTCCGCGCGCGCAGCCCATGACCGAACTGGTGAGCTTCGCGCGGTGGGCGCGCAGTATCGGTGAGACCCCGAGCAGTAGCACGGTCGGGACCGCGAGTGTGCTGCCGTCGGACGAGGTGCGCGAAAAGCTGGGTTTGGCCAAGGGCGAGAACGCTTTCCACGTCGAACGGGTGCGGCTGCTGAGCGGAACACCGACCATGCTGGAGAACACCTACTATCCCGAACGGCTCGCCGAGCCGATTCTGGCCATGGATCTGGACGCCGAATCCATCACCGATCACCTGGAGAACTACGGCATCGTCTTCGCCGACGCCGAACACTCCATCGATGCCATTGCCGCACCCGCCCGCACCGCCGGACTGCTCGGAATCCGCACCGGCACACCGCTATTGCGCACCATCCGGCGCACCACCGATCCGGCGGGTGAGGTGCTGGAGTGCTCGTTCGACACCTACGTCGGTTCGGCCGTCGCGTTCGTGGTGCGCAATTCGGTGGCCGCGGGCGCGGTCAGCCGGGTCAGGTCGCTGCTGGCGACCTGAGCGTGCGATCCAGGGCGTCGATCTCGGCGCGGAAGTCCGCCAGCGCAGGTATCGGCGCGTCCGGATCCTTTCCGGCATCGTCGAATCTGCGCAGGGCGGTGGCGGATTCGCAGTACGGCTCGGCCGCGAAGGCCGCGAGTTCGGCGGCGCTCATCTGCCCGCCCTGCACCGACATGGTGTATTTCGAGGCGGCCGAGAGCCGGTCGTAGTAGTCCGGGTCGGTCCCGCACAGATACCGCTTGGCCGCGACGTGCAACCGCACCGGTTCGGTGACATCGGCATCGAACCATTGCGAAAGCCACTGCGCCGCAATGAGATCATGGCGGTTATCGGTGCCGCGCATGAGTTCACGCCCGCTCATCGCACCGGAGAAGTGCCCGACATCGTGCACCAGCGCCGCCACGATCAATGCCGCCGATGCGCCGGATTCGCGGGCCACCCGCGCGGTTTGCAGCATATGGGTGGCCATCGACACCTGTTCGCCGAGATAGTCCGCCGCACCCTCGCTCTCGAAGAGTTCGGTCAGGACGTGATACGCGGAGGTCATCGCGCGTGCTCCTCGAGTCGGCGCAGGGTGCTGGTGAGCCCGTCCAGATCGGCGTACGCGCCCTGCAGGTGGCGGCCACCGGCGGCGGCGAACGCCGTGCGGGCGTGCAGTGCGCGGGTGTTGTCGAAGATCAGGCAGTCGCCGCTGTCCAGGCGGAAATTCAGGCGTGCCGCCGGTGCGTAGAGCAGTTCGGCGAAGGCGCGATAGGCGGCGTAGAACGCGCGCACCCGGGCCGGTTCGGCGAGCGGGACCGCCATGGACCGATTGTTGAACCGGATCTCGCGAATGCGCTGTTCGGCATCGAGTCCGATGAGCGGCACCATCGCGCCGAGCCGGGTTCCGTCACCCTCGTACCGGTAGGCGACCGGGGTCGAGGTGAGGACATCGAAGGCGGCGCGATCGGTCCGGCGCAGCGTGGCGGCGGCGGCGAACCCGTCCACCAGTCCGGAGTCGCCGCCCTCGGCCGCGTTGTGCAGGCAGAGCAGTAATTGCAGGGTGGGGACCGGCTCCCGATAGGGATTGTCGGTGTGCGGTGTGATGGCCAATCCCGTGAACGCCAGATTCACCGGATTCGGCTCGACTCGCACATCGAAAATGCGCCCGTAATTGGTCTCGCGCACATATCCGAAGGTATCGGCGACCGCGGTGACCTGTCCGGCCGCGGCCGGAACACCGTGCAGCAGTGCGAATCCCCACTCCACCACCTGGCGCAGTGCGGGCGCGGGATCGTTCAGATAGCTCTCCCATGCGATCGGCTCGAGCGCGGCCGCGTCGCGGGCGTCGATCCAGAGTCGTTTGGCGCGTTCGCTGCGCAGGTCGAGATTCGCGATCCGGTCGGCGTCGCCCAGCAGCGATTCCAGGGGGAACGAGGTCTGATGGTCATCGGGGGAGAACCGCACCCGCAGGCGGCCATCGGCGACGGTCGCCTCGGCGACCCGGATATCGGCGGGCAGGTCGACGATATCGAACAGCCGCTGCCCGCTCAGCACGTCCCGGCTGTCCGCGTCGGGTGCGTTGTCCCGCAACCAGATTGCGGGTATGTCAATGGTGTCGCCACCGGTTGTGAGCCGCACATCACCGCCGATCACAGCAGCCTCGACCCCGCACCCGCTCGAAACTTGGCTATACATGTTTGGGAGTATGGCACAGCTCGGACACACTGGGTGGTCGCGTTCTGAACTTCGAGTGAACAGCTGCGCGGAGCCGTAGCCGACGGCCCGGCGGCGACTGAAAATACGTGGGTGAGTGCAGAACTGATCGTGCTTCTGATCGTGATCATCACCGCGTTGGCTTTCGATTTCACCAACGGTTTTCATGACACCGCCAATGCGATGGCGACCTCGATCGCCACCGGGGCGCTCAAACCGCGAGTGGCCGTGGCCATGTCGGCGGTCCTCAACTTGATCGGCGCTTTTCTTTCCGTCGAAGTGGCCAAAACCGTCTCGGGCGGGCTGCTCAATATCGGCAATGTCCACCATATGGAATTGCTGCACATAGTCTTCGCCGGTCTGGTCGGCGGAATTCTGTGGAATCTGTTCACCTGGCTGTTCGGCATTCCGTCCAGCTCCTCGCACGCGCTGTTCGGCGGCCTGATCGGTGCGGCCGTTGCGGCGCTGGGCGCGAGCGGGGTGATCTGGACCGGCAATGAGAAGACCGGCCTGATCAGCAAGATCATCGTTCCGGCGGCGCTGGCCCCGTTCGTCGCGGCCATGGTGGCCGCGCTGGGCACCTTCCTGATCTACCGGCTCACCCGCACCGCGAACAAGAAGAAGGTCTCCGACGGCTTCCGCTGGGGCCAGATCGGTTCCGCCGGTTTGGTTTCGCTCGCGCACGGCACCAATGACGCGCAGAAGACCATGGGCGTGATCTTCATGGCCCTGGTCGCGCACGGCACCTTCACCAATGGCGACGATATTCCGCTGTGGGTCAAGGTCTGCTGCGCGCTGGCGATTGCCGCGGGCACCTATCTGGGCGGCTGGCGGATTATTCGCACGCTCGGCAAGGGGCTGGTGGAAATCGATTCCCCGCAGGGTTTCGCGGCCGAGACATCCTCGGCGGCAATCATTCTCACCTCGGCGCAATTCGGCCTGCCGCTCTCGACCACGCAGACCGCCACCGGCTCGATTCTGGGCACCGGGCTCGGTAAGCCGGGCGCGGAGGTGCGCTGGGGTGTGATGGGACGCATGGCGCTGGCCTGGTTGTTCACCCTGCCGCTGGCGGGTCTGGTGGGCGCGCTGTGCTGGTTCATCGCCGATCTGTTCGGCGGACTCGGCGGCGTGCTGGTCGATTTCGCGCTGCTGATCGCGGTGTCCGGCTACATCTACCTGCGGTCCCGGCGCAATCCGGTCGGCACCGACAATGTCAATGACGAATGGGAGGGCGGGCTCGCACCGTCTTCGGATATCAAGACCGGCGCGGCGGTCTGAGGAGCCACGATCCATGCATACAGTTACCGCCATCGCGAAATCCCTCGGCGAAGTCACCCTGATCGCGCTGCTGCTCGGTGTCGGACTGCCGCTGATCTTCTCGGTCGGCATCCGGTTCTGGGCGACCGACGAACCCGCCACCGCCAATGGCGCTCCCGCCGTGCGCAATCCGGCCGTACAGGCGGTCGCCTACCTCTGCTTCGCGGTCGTGGTCATCGCGGTCGGGCTCGGAATCCTGTACATCGCCAAGGATTTCATCAGCCACTCGTTCGATATCCAGCTCTTCGGCGCCAAACCTCCCAAGAAATGAAGCCATGACATCGAATACGTCAATCCTGGGTTCGGTGCTGCGCTGGCTGCGCGCCGGATACCCGCAGGGCGTTCCGTCCGAGGACTATCTCGCCCTGCTGGCGGTACTGCACCGCCGGCTCACCGAGACCGAGATCGGCCTGCTCGTGGACCAATTGACCGCCGAGGACACCGACGGCATCATCGAGCGCGCGGAAATCGAAGAGGCCATCCGGCGGCTTGCGCATGAAACGCCGGGGGACGACGATATCAATCGAGTCGCCGCGCGGCTCGCCGCCGCCGGGTGGCCGCTGGCACACCCGTCCGAAGCCTGATCACTTTCGCGAAACCGGAGACCAATGGCGCTGTCTGGTGTGCTCGCCCGAATTCTGGCCTGGCTCAGGGCCGGATATCCCCAGGGCGTGCCGGATACCGATTACATTCCGCTGCTGTCGCTGCTCGCGCAGCGGTTGCCCGAGGACGAAGTTCGTCAGGTAGCGGACGCACTCGTGCGGCAGGGCGCGATTCCGGCGGATAAGATCGACGCCGGGGTCGGGATCACCAAAGTCACCGACGATATGCCTTCCGAAGCCGATATCGCGCGGGTGCGCGCGCATTTATTGGCTTCGGGATGGCCCGTCGACGACAATTGGAACGAGCCCGGAAACCCCTGAGCTACAACCACTTGATGCGCCGGAACAGCACCAGCAATCCGGCGCAGAGGGTGAACATCAGCGTCAGCACCGCCGGATAACCCCATACCTGGTGCAGTTCGGGCATATGCTCGAAATTCATCCCGTAGATTCCGGCGATCATGGTCGGTACCGCGGCGATGGCGACCCCCGCCGAGATCTTCCGCATATCGGTGTTCTGCTGTACCGCGGTCTTGGCGACGGCGGCATTGACCAGGGCGCTGAGCGTTTCGTCGAAATCACGAATGCGTTCGGTGACCGAGGTGTGGTGGTCGGCGACATCGCGCAGATACCGCCGAACCTCTTTGGGCAGTGGGGTTTCGGGGCGGCCCAGCAATTGCAGCGGGGTCGCCAGCGGGCTCACCGCGCGCCGTAATTCGACGATCTCGCGTTTGAGCTGGTAGATCGATTCGATCGAGACATGGCTGTTCGGGGAGAACACCACCTCTTCGACCGCGTCCACCTCGGCCTCGAGTTTCCGCGTCACCTCGACATAGGCGTCGACCACATAGTCGGCGATGGCGTGCAGCACCGCACCGGACCCCAAAGCCAGCCGTTTCGGGTCCGACTCCAATTCCTGCCGGACGCCGGCCAGTCCCGAATGTTCGCCTTGCCGCACGGCCACCACGAAATCGGGCGCGGCGAATACCACGACCTCCCCGGTCTGCACGATCTCGCTGACCGTATGCATTTCATGTTCGACATAGGCGACGGTGCGCATGATCAACATGAGGGTGTCGTCATAGCGCTCGGCTTTCGGCCGATGCGAACCCTCCAGCACATCCTCGACCGCCAGCGCGTGCAATCCGAAAGTCTGCGCTATATCGGTCATCTGGATATCGTCCGGATCGTGCAGACCCACCCACACGAATCCGTTCCCGCGCTTGCGCACCTCGGCCAATGCCGCGGTATGCGTGAAATGCCCCCGCAACCGCTCCCCGTCCACGTACACCGCGCAATCCACAATCGCGCGCGCGGTGGGAATGCGAATGCGCGGCAACGGTACGGCCGACCGTCGCCTCGGTCCGCGGAACGAGGGCAGCGGTGGAATTGCGGGCACGCCCCGATGCTATGCCGATCGGGGCGAAATCTCTTGGTGAGGGGGTGCGGGAACTATTTCGGGATCGGGTCGGCGAGATCGCAGCGCTGCAACTCGTAGCGGGGGATGCGGTCGATGCGGGTGTTCGCGAAGGTGAGGGCCTGCATGAGGTTGTGGCGGAAGCGGGTGAAGGTGAGTGGGGCGCGGACCGAGGCGAGCAGGTCCTGGGTGGTGGGGCAGGACAGCGCGGCGCGGGAGCGGGCCACCGCGGATTCCTCGATGTGCGCGGCCATCCACGGGTGCTTGTCGACGACGCCGGTATCGGCGACGACCCAGCTGCCGTTCAGGTTCTTATCGTGTCCGATGCGGCCGTCGGTGACCCGATCGGTATGCGCCGCAAGGGGATACGCCAGACCCATCGGATCGATGACGCGTACGTGCAGTGGCAGGTTCATGCTCGTCATGCCGAGGTTCAGGAACAGCACGGTATGGCCCGCGCCGCCCTCGGGGACGGGTTGCGGCGGCGGGATGACGTACCAATAGGTTTGATCGGGCAGGTTGACGACGAGTCCGCCGTTGGGGGTGTCGCCGATATCGCGCAGCAGCGGGCGCATGCGGGGGTAATCGAGATAGTCCTCGGCCAGGATGGGATGGTCGTGACCGCCGTTGAGCACGTAGTAGATTCGCTCGTCGACGATACCGCTGGACCGGATCTCGGTACCGGAGGTGATGGCGGTGATATTGGCGGCGAACAGCGCCCAGCCCGCCGTGCAGGCCAGGGTCACCAGCGCGGTCACGGCCGTGCGATCGCGGCCGAGGCGGATGGGCAGCACCATGACCGGGGCCAGGAGGCAGAACAACTGGGGCAGCAGCATGCGGCCGTGCATGAAATCGCCGCCCACGCGGAGTTCATAGACGGTGAGCAGGATGCCGCTGCCGATCATGAGTGCGGCGATGGTGGCCGGTGCGCGCAATCGCCGTGCGGCCCAGCGGATTCGGCGCGCCCGGAGAGCCACCCCCGCCCAGATTCCCAGGATCAGCAGTGGCAGCCACAGCAGATACGGTCCGGCCAGATCCTGGAGGTAGATGAACCCCTGATGCCATTTCGCGCCACCGGCGTCCTTGGCCACCGCGGTATTCGGGAACGGCAGCGCGTAGTAGCCCATCCGCCAGATCTGATAGGCGATCGGCGTCAAACCGGCGACCACGCCGATCAGCACCCGGAACATCCACGGCCGCAGCCGAGTTCGGGGGACCGGCGCGCAGCACAGCAGCAGTACCGCGAGCCCGCCGACCACGGTCAGCTCCGGGCGGATCAGCGGTGCCAGTCCGGCCCAGAACACCAACCCGAAAAACGCCGCGGGACGCACTGTTTCGGCCTGGGCCCAGCGCATCAGTCCCCACCACAGCACCGCCAGCCAGAAGATGACCAGGCAGTTCTCCAATCCCGAGGTGGCGTAATCGCGGGCGGGCGGCAGGGCGATGTAGACCAGCGCTCCGGCGGGGACCAGCAGGGTGGATCGCGTTCCGCCCCACAGCCTTCCCGCGCCCAGCATGGCGATGACCACCGCGAGTACCGACAGCGTGAGCGCGATCGTCAGGACGACGTATTCGAGCCGTCCCTGGGTCAGCCAGCTGAAGAACCACACGACATAGGTCCATGCCGTACTCGTATTGGTTTCGACGCGTTCGCCCATATTGAAGACCGGGCCATTGCCCGCCAGCAGATTGCGGACGGTGCGCAGCACGATCAGCCCGTCATCGGCGATCCAGCGGCGCTGCCACGCTCCGGCGGCGAAAAGTATTGCCACGAGCAGGATTCCACCGCCGAATACGATGCGTGGCAGCTGCGGGAACGCGGTCGCGTGGTGCTCTGGCGGGGTACCGGTGCGCACGATCGGCAATTGCGCGGTGGCGGGCAGTCCCGGGTCGGCGACCGCATCGGGGGAGAGGGACAGCGTCATCGACTACTCCGATCATGGCGTCGGGCGATCACGTAGGCCGCCGTCACGATGAGCAGCAGCGGATAGCAACTCGCGTAGAACGGCACCGCCAGATACGACCACCAGTCCGGAATGTCGTCGCGCGGCAACATGAACAGCCCGATCCCGATCGGATGCGGGGACTCCGCCAGCGGCGGGCGGTCCGGATAGTTCCACCACCAGCAGAAGCTGATCGACAGCACCACCGCCAGGGCGATCCAGCGCTTTCGGTCGGTCGTGGTGCAGACGTGGTGTACCGCGAGAATGAACAGCGGTACGAACCACACCCAGTGATGCCCCCACGAGAACGGCGACGCGCACGCCGAGGTCATGCCCGCGATGGTGATGGCCAGCAGGTTCCGGCCGGTGCGATAGGCCAGGGTCGCGGCCGCCAGCCCGAGCGCGATCACCGGGATGACCGCCGCCAGCCACATCCACATCGGCGGGGTGTAGACGGTGCCGTAGGTGTGCGAGATGAACTTTCGCGCATCGGCAAACCGAAGCAGTTGCGCGACAATGCCATTGACCGATTGATTGCCCGGCGAGTCCACCGCTCCGATCCGCCCCGACGCGGTGACCTGCGCGCTCCAGTACTTCCAGGAATCGGTGGGCCGGATCAGGAATCCGACCGCGATGGTCGCGGCGAATGTCCCGGCCGCGATGCCGAGCGTGCGCCACTGCCGCGTGCACGCCAGATACAGCAGGAAGAACGCCGGTGTCAGCTTGATGCCCGCCGCGATCCCGACCCCGAGCCCGCGCAGCCGCGCGGTCGGCGGCCGGGTGAGGTCCCAGACGATCAGCAGCACCAGGAACACATTGACCTGTCCGAGCCACAGCGTGGTGCGCACCGGCTCCAGCGCGGTGCACACCACCGCCAGCACGGTCGCGAAAATCCAGGTGCGCGCGGTGTTCTCGTACCGCAGCACCAGCAGGCAGCGCCCCACCAGACCGATCAGCGCCGCCATGATCGCCACCCACCAGATCACCTTGGCCACGCTCACCCCGAAGAACGCCAGCGGTACGAACGTCAGCGCCGCGAACGGGGTGTAGGTGAACTCCATCTCGAACACGACGGGCCCGCTGTACAGCGGCGTGCGTTCCAGCAGCGAGAGCCCACCCGCGCGATACACCTGCAAATCCAGCGCATTGCTGAACAGCCCGTAGTAGGGATTGCCCATCGGCATCGCGAACACATGCCACACCAGCACCGCCACCGCGGCGATCGCGACGACGATCATCATCCGATCGCTCACCACCGGCCGCCCGGCGGCCCCGTGTTCTTCGGGTAGCTCCCCCCGCCGCGGCGAACGATCGGGCGCGAGTGTCCGCGTCGTAGTCCGCTGTGGGGCAGCCGTCACCGTCATCTCCTCTGCGAAAGATCCGAACTCGTCGATCCAGCCGAGGGCAGCAAAGGGCCCGCCGCGATATCTACTCGGCAGCGAAATGGGTATTCAATCGAGCGAATGCTAGCGGCAACCCACCCCCGAACCACGCCGCGAAACACCCCAAATCCGACGCTCCACCCCGGTTTCGACCGCCCGCGGCACAGCGAAACGATATTGCCCGTTTCGACCGATTCGATGTCTCCGAAAGGCGCTATGGAAGCGCGGGTGCGCCGAGTTGATCGAATGGCTGTGCAATGGCGTTGGCGGCGAAGCGGGTTCGCCACTCGGCCAGCTCCGGACCGAGCTGTGCCGGATGTGCGATCCCGATACAGGCACTGTCGGCCAACGTCACGGTATCGCCGTGGCGGTCGCGGAAGACCCGGTCGTCTTCGATCCGGAATGGGGTGGTGATCGCGCCGTCGACATCGAAACTCGCCCAGAGCAGGCGGCGGGTCAACTGCCACAGCACCGGATGAGTCATGAAGGTGTGCCGGTGGTACTCCACGGTCCATCGAGTGCCGGTTGTCATGGCTCTCTCGAGGCGCTGAAGCTGTTCGCTGGCAATGCTTTTCAGATCCTCCCGGAATTCCCGGTAGGCGCGGCGGGCGGCAGCCGCGAGTCGCGGATCATCGGTCGGCGTCGCTGTCGGCGGCAGTCTGCGCCGGATACCATCGATCGTCGGTCGCAATCGCTCGTCCACCGTCACCGTGAATCGGCGGGGGCCGTAGTCGAGGGTGAATGTCATCGCGGCGGGCCAACCCGTGCGGGACAGCAGTGCGTCGGACAGTTCCTCGGGAGTCAGGCCGCGTGCTGCCGCGGCGCGGTGGAAGTTCCGCTGGGTCTGCGCGCGAAGCTCTTCGGAGCTCGAGTACTTCGCGAGAGACCGGACGCCGCGCACTGCGGAGTCACCACCGATCGCGGCCAGTGCACGGGCACCGGCCATCGCGTGCTCGACCCTCGACCCGTTTGACCAGCGATGGATCGAATACAGTAGGCGCGGGACGATGGTGTCGTCGCCGAAGGAGCCGAGCGCCCGGAATATCCACCCGTTCCCCGGCGGACAGCCCACGGTCTGCCAGGCGTCCACCACCGCCCACGCGAACTCCGCCGCCGAACGACGGTCAGAGGCATCGGATATCGCGGTCAGCAGCGTATCGGTGTCCGCGTGTGCCGCCGCCGACGCGGCCGCGAGGTGACCCACTACTCGATCGGGCAATGCAGATCGGTTGTCGCGCAGGCGAATCTGCGGCAGGAACGCGGCCGAAAACCAGCATGGCGGCGCGGTGGATACCGGGATTCGTGCGAGCACGACCTGTAGATCCGATGGCACCCGGGTGGGCAGCCGATTCGAGTCGGCAAGCAACCGCCGTGCCCCCGGCTCGACCGAATCGGGCTCGGCAAGCAACTCGGCGTGCGTGTGCGCGAAGAGCCGAAACCATTTGCGGCGGAGCGGAGTACCGGTGTTCACGGCCTCTTCCGACAGCACTCGGAGCGCCCGCCGAGGATATCGCGCAGACGCGATGCGGAGAGGTTCGAGATCGTATTCATAGACGGCATGGTCGATCAGCGCTCGGTAGGCGGTGTCGGAGGGAAGCTGGGTGAGCACATCGGCGAGCTGGGCCGTTTGCTCGCGGTGGCGGTAGTACTCGCGGCCGCCTGCCAAATCCGCGGCGATTATCGCCGCGGACACGTTCGGCTCGAATTGGCTCAGCATGCTGAACATTCGTGCCTGGCCGACCAGGTAGGGAAAACGTCCACCGGCTGGTCGATCGTATGGCGTCGCCGCTGTCATCGAGGTGAACAACTGGTCCAGCGCCGGCTCCGCGAAGATCGGCGTCTTCAGGAGCAGGTCGGCCCGGACCCAGTCCTGTCGTTCGGGAAGCAGGTACGACGCCGCCAATCGCGCCCAAACACTGCTGGGCTTGACCCGCATAGCCTCGATTCGCCGAGCTGCCGCACGGTATTCGCAGTCCGGCGCACCCGCGAGGTGACCGCGCATGCGCGAACGCATATCAGCGGAGACCCAGCCGGGCTCATTGCGGTCGACGATCCGCACGTACAGGTCGCGCTCTCCCCAGTATTCGGCGTAGGGATCGCGTGGCCGCAGCGTCAAGCCGTGTCGCAAGATCACGATCTCGGCGGCCGTGGCCAAGCCGTATTCCGAAATCCAGCTGTCGACGAATAGTTGGGCTGTCGTGGCAGGTTGCGGGCCATGGCCCCACCCATAGTTCGATCGATCACCCGAGTCGCCCGCCATCGCGGCTACCGCCGCGGGTCCGAGTCTCGATACCGATGCGCGCGGTGCGTCCAGATAGGTCCGAGCCGCGTCCGCGAGATCGCCCATGCCGTCATGCCGAGCTCGTGCCAGCAGGACATCGATCGTGTTCCGCTGTGGGGTGATCTTCTCGATCAAGGTCGCGGTCGCGTCGGGAATGAGGGATAGGGACGGCGGATTGTTCACGCCGCGAAAAGGTTCGGCACGAGCCAGCCACTCCGCGGGTGCCTGCCACGCATCCTCGTCGTGGAGCCGCCCGCTTCGATCCATTCCGCAGATCGTGCCATAGGGCCGGTCATCGCCGGAATCGGATTTTCCTGGTCGGGGGCCGATTCGATTCAGTGGGCGGGGAAGCGGAGGATGCGGTCGTCGCCGGTGTGGATGTCGCCGCGGCCGTCGGTGTTGGAGGTGGTCAGCCAGAGTGCGCCGTCGGGGGCGATCGCGACGGTGCGCAGCCTGCCGAGGTGGTTGGTCAATTGGGGGGTGGGGCGGGTTGGGACGCCGTCTTGGAGGGGGAGGGTCCAGAGTCGTTCGCCGCGTAGGGCTGCCGCGTACATGGTGTTTCCGGCGATTGCGAGGCCGGAGGGGGAGGCGTCGGAGGGGGACCAGGTGATGAGGGGGTCGGTGTATTTGGGGGTTGTTCGCTATGCCTTCGACGTTGGGCCAGCCGTAGTTGTGGGCCGGTTCTATGCGGTTGATTTCGTCGAAGCGGTTCTGGCCGAATTCGGTGGCGTAGAGGCGGCCTGCCGAATCCCAGGCGAGCCCTTGGACATTGCGGTGGCCGAGGCTGTAGACGGGGGAGCCGGGGGTCGGATTGCCCGGTGCGGGTTGGCCTTCGGGGGTCAGGCGCAGGATCTTGCCGTTGGGGCTGGACGGATTCTGTGCCGCGGCACCGGTTCCGGCGTCGCCGGTGCCCGCATAGAGCATGCCGTCGGGGCCGAAGGCTATGCGGCCGCCATTGTGGTTGGACGCCTTGGCGATTCCGGTGAACAGCACCTCGGGTTGGCCGTCCAGCCGGAAGCGCACGATGCGGTTATCGGTGTCGGCGGTGAAATAGGCGTAGATATAGCCGTTTTCGGCATAGGCGGGGGATACGGCGAGACCGAGCAGCCCGCCCTCACCGGCGGCCGCCACACCGGGGACCCGGTAGACCTGTTCGGCGGGGGCACCCGGGGTGATCCGGAGTATCACCCCGGAGTCGCGCTCGGCGACCAGCGCACCGCCCTGCGGGAGGAAGGCGAGACCCCAGGGCACGTCGATGCCGTGGACGAGTTCCTCGGGCGCGGTGAGATCTATTGTTCCGCCGGACCGGCTCGGTGCGGTCGAGGTGGCCACCGCCGTCGGGCACTGGGCCGTGGTGGGCTGATCATCGGAGCACGCGGCGGTGATACTCGCCGCCGTGCATACCGCCAGCAGCAGCGATAGCGACCGGAAATGCCTTGTGCGCCATGAGTGTCGCATACGGGGTCAATTCTGTGGTCGGGCCAGGTGGGTGGGGGCGAGGCGGCCGCGCAGCGTGACCGATTCGCCCACGGTCCAGTATTTCTGTTCGGCGGCGTCGGCCGCATCCACGGTGGCCCCGGAGCCGAGGACCCGGTTGTCCTCGGATTTGGCGAGTTCGCACAGGCGGGCGGCCTCATTGACCGCATCGCCGATGACGGTGAACTCATAGCGGCGGTGCGCGCCGACATTGCCCGCCACCACACGGCCCGCCGCGACGCCGATCGCGGCGTCGAATCCGGTTGTCTCACTGGACAACCGACGGCGTATCGCACGCGATGCGGCCAGCGCGGACCCGGCGGCGTCGGACAGCGGTGCGGGGGTGCCGAAGACCGCGAGGGCGGCATCGCCCTCGAACTTGTTGACCAGCCCGCCGTGTCGTTCCACCTCGTCGACGACGACGGCGAAGAAGTCATTGAGGATGGTGACGATTTCACGGGCGGGGCGGGTCGCCGCCATGGTGGTCGATCCGATGATGTCGACGAAAAGTGCTGCGGCATACAGTTCTTCGCCGCCGAGCTCGGGATTGCGCTCCAGAGCGGCCGCGGCGACATCGTGGCCGACGTGGCGGCCGAACAGGTCGCGAATCTGTTCCCGCTCCCGCAATCCCTGCACCATGCGGTTGAAACCAGCCTGCAGTTCCCCCAATTCGGTGCCGTCGTAGACGGTGACCGCGGCCTCCAGATCACCGTCCTCGACCCGCCGCAGCGCATTGCGCACACCGCGAATCGGCGCGACCGCCGCTCCCAGCGTCTGCGTCATGAGGACACCGCCGAAGACCAGCGTCGCCCCGCCGAGCGAGAGTACGCACACCGCAAGCCTTTCGGTGCTGATGTCCACACCCGAGAGCGCCAGTATCGCCAGCACCATGAGCAGCGCCACCGGCGTCCCGGACCCGAGCATCCACACCAGCATCGACCGCCCGAACACCCCGACCCCGCGCGCCTGCCGCGACGGTGCGGCGTCCAGCACCCGCGCCGTGATCACCCGCAGCGCGAACTCGGCTGCCAGATAGCTGTTGGCGCACACCACGATCGCGCTGAATCCGATGCCGAGGACGAACTTGGGCACGAACGCCGGATCGGCGATCCCGTACAGCGGTGTCAGCACCGCCATACCGCCGAGCCACAGCAGCGCCTGCTGTAGTACCAGTCGCCGCGGCACCCGTGCGGCGGCATGCCGCTCGCGCTGATCGGGTATCCGATCCGGATCGGTGGACCAGCGCAGCGTCCGCAATCCCCAGACGGTGCCCCAGGTGAATCCGAGCACCAGCGCCAGCGCCGCGTACAGCGGCACCGCCACGAAGTTGAGCAGCACCAGTTTCCGGGTGAATACCGAGGGCCCGGGCAGAACCACCCCGATCAACACCATCGCCACGGCGATGCCGATCAAATTCGCCACGGTCAACGGGACGGTCAGCAATACCTGTACCCGAACCCGCCGGGACACGGCGCCTTCCTCGACGGGCCCCAGTAGTCGGGACCCCCAAGGAGCCTTCCCGAATGTTCCGGTAGCACCCGCACCCTCGGCCATTCGTGCAGCTTAGGGCAGAGCGGCGGGTGGAGTTGATCAGGCGGATCGGCCGTCGAGCAGAACCATCCACTTCTGCGGGTCCGGCAGCGCGACGAATCCGAGTTTGGCGTACAGCCCGTGCGCGTCGAGTGTCGCGAGCATGACCCGCCTGAGTTCGTAGGGCGCGAGATATTCGACAACGGTGGTGGCGAGCCGCACCCCGAGCCCGGATCCGCGATGATCCCGCGCGACATACACATCACACAGCCACGCGAATGTCGCCAGATCGGTCACCACCCGCGCATAGGCGACCTGATTCCCCTCCCGGTCGTACGCCCCGAAATTCAACGACCCCCGCACCGATCGCTCGACCACCTCGCGTTCGCGCCCGAGTGCCCAGTACGCGTCCGTGGACAGCCATTTGTGCACCAGGTCCACATCGATCCGCTCGGCGTCGATATCGAATTCGTATTCGTCCTCCACAGGTGTGCTCACCCACACGATGCTATCGAACGCCATTGTCGTGTAACGGTTTTGCCTCGGCCCGAGACGTAGCCGCACGTGAAGCTTTCTGTGCTGGGCGGCGCGACCGCCCTTCGGACCACCGCGGTGGCAGTGACCGCCGCGCTGTCCATGATGATGCTGGGCGGGGGCGCGTCGGCTGCGCCGGATAGAGCGTCCGGAATTACTTCCATCGCCAAAGAGGGCCGGACCTGGCATCTGCGGGTGTACTCACCCGCGATGGGCCGCGATATCTCGGTCGATGTGCAGCGGCCGGTCGACGAGTCCGTGCCCGCTCCCAATCTCTATATGCTCAATGGCCTCGACGGCGGTGAGGGCACCGCGAATTGGAAGGCCCAGACCAACGCGCTCGATTTCCTGGCGGGCAAACAGGTCAATGTGATTCAGCCGATCGGCGGTTTCGGCAGCTACTACACCGACTGGCAGCATTCGGATCCCGTTCTCGGGGTGAACAAATGGCGGACCTTCTTCACGCAGGAGCTGCCGCCGCTGCTGGACGACGCGCTGCACTCGACGGGTGTGAACGCCCTGACCGGCCTGTCCACCTCCGGCACGTCGGTACTGCAATTGGCCGAGGCCGCACCCGGTCTGTGGAAGGCGGTGGCCGCGTACAGCGGTTGCGCGCAGATCGCGGATCCGATCGGTCAGCAGTTCGTGAAACTGGCGGTGGAGACCTGGGCGGGCGGTGATACCGAGAATATGTACGGGCCGTCCGCGGATCCGCAGTGGGCCGCCAATGATCCGGTGCTCAATGCCGAGAAGCTGCGCGGCACAACGCTGTACATCTCCAGCGGTAGCGGCATCCCGGTCATGGAGGATGTGAAGTACTACCTGGCCAGCGGCGGCCCCACCACGCTCGCGCTGGGCATGATCATCGAGGGCGCGGTCAACGGCTGCACCGTGAACCTGAAGAATCGCCTGGACGCGCTGGCCATTCCGGCCACCTACCAGTTCACCCCGGTCGGCACCCACTACTACCCGTACTGGGAGAAGGCCCTGCACGATTCCTGGCCGATGCTCGCCCAGGGCATGAACGTGCCCGCCTGAAATATTCGGTATCGCTTCCCTCCCCGTCCCGGAATACTCGGTGCTTTCCGAAACCGGGGAGGGAAGTGTGATGAGCGATCGAAGCGATCTGTTGCTGGAAGGCGTGGTGGGGTCGTTCGCATACGGCCTGAATACGCCCGCGAGCGATATCGACTATCTGGGCGTGTATGTGGAGCCGACCCGGACCTTCCTCGGATTGCATCCGCCGACCAGCGATCGGGGCACCCGGCAGGGTCGGGATGGGGCCGATGCCACCTACCATGAGGTGGGCAAGGCGATCGGCTTGATCCTGTCCTGCAATCCGACGGCCTCGGAGATCCTCTGGCTCGACGATTACACGGTGACCACCGAATTCGGGGCCGAGCTGATCGAATTGCGGTCGTGTTTCCTTTCGGCGCAACGGGTTCGGCATTCCTATTTCGGTTATGCCATGGCCCAGTTCCGGCGCATGCTACATAGGCAGGAAACCCAGGGGCTGGGCGATACCCGGCTGGCCAAGCACGCCAGGCATACCCGCCGCCTGCTCTGGCAGGGCTATGAGCTGTACACGACCGGTGTGCTGCCCATCCGGCTGCCCGATCCGGAACCGTATTTCGAATTCGGCAGGCAGATGATGACCGAATCGGGTGCGGATATCGCCAAGGCGCTCATCGCCGAATACGAGGAGAAGTTCGACAGCGCGAAATCCGTACTGCCGCAACGCCCGAATGAGGCCCCGCTGGAGGATTTCCTGCAGCGGCTGCGGCGTGCGCACCTCGACGACTGATCGGAATCGCCGAAAAGGCCCCCGGGAATAACCCGGGGGCCTCACCGCGGCCGAGTAGTGGGACTCAGTCGCAGATCTTCACCGCATCGGCGATATTGTCGACGCTCTTGGGCATGGTGCCCCGGGTGTTGTCCGGAATGGTCACCAGCACTTGCCATTCCCGTCCGGTCCAGTTGTAGACGGTCGCCTGCTGGCCGGTGCGATTCCAGTACGAGCTCAGCCGATCGCCGACCCCGCCATTGCCGATATCGTGCAGGAAGCAACCCGAATCGACCTGCACGATCATGCCGGTGCCATTGGGATTGTCGTAGCCGCAGAACATGCCGCCGGGACAGTCGTAATTGGCCGATGCCGGTCCGGCGACGACGGCAGCGCCAGCGCCGAGTGTCAGCACGGCGGCGGCGAGCGGGACGATACGGCGAATGAACGTGGTCCGGTGGGTGATCGTCATGATGGTTCCCCTCGAGTGAATCGATGTCCAGCCTTCGGACGGCTCGGAACGACCCTGTCCGGGGACACCAACGAGGCACTAACGACCGACTAACGAACCAGGTCGAATCGACCGCCCGCCAGCGTTTTTCAGCTTCGGCCGATGAGATCCACATCCTCGACGAAGCCCGCGATGCGGCCGTGTTCGAGCAGGAACGCGCCGCGCGTGATGGGTGCGTTGCCGAACGAGTCGTCATCCCAGGTCAGTCGCACCAGATGCTGGAAGATCATGCGCTGGCGTTCGTCCAGGTCGTACGGGACCGCGGTGAGACAGGTTCGGCGCGGTGTGGCGACCCACAGGCGCGGGGTGCGAAGCGCGTTGTGCGCCACCAGCATCGCCCGCGGATCGAGCACCTTCTCCGCGGAGAAATCATGTCCCGAGCAGTTCGCGGTGGGCAGTCCGTACAGCTCGTCGAATTCCCATTCGTAGCGTTCCATACCGGAGAGCCGGGCCATGGCCGTGGGCAGCAGGAATTGGTTCTCGGGTGCGTGCTGGTCATAGCTCTGCATGGTGTAGCCGTCGGGGGTGTCCGCGGCGAGCACGATGATCGGGGCGTTGCCAGATGCGCTGGGCCAGTGCGGAATCTGATGCCGATGTGGCCAATCGGCCGGTTTCAGCAGCGGGTACGGATCGAAGGGCACCCACGTCTCGATGGGATCGGTCGCCGGTCCGTTCGCATCGTCGGCGGGGGACAGTTCGTGCGTGATCGGCGCCGGGGCAATCGAATCCGTCGCGCCCTCGAAGCCGTGCAGGCGAATCCGTTGTTCGGCGTCGATCTCCAGGATCGAGTACTCGATTGTGAGCCGGTCCTGGTTCAGCGCCTGTGCGAGTTCCGGCCGCCGGGCCAGCACCCGCCGGAAATCCGGGTCCGCGTTGACCATGGCGTGCGCGTAGGCCGGACTGCCCCGATCCACCATGCGCCCGTCGACCTCGATGCTCGCGGGCGGAATCGCCGTCAGCCCTTCGAAATTGACGAAGACGTCGATGACGATCAGCCGGTCGTCCGTCAGCCCGATGAAGTCCACCGTATGTTCGCGCACCGGCCAGTTCTCATCCCCGCCGACGAGCAGTTCGACCCCCTGCTGTTTCAGCACGTCGACGCCGCAGACCATGGCGATGGTGTGATCGTGGGTGCGGACCTCTCGATCCGCCTCGGCGAGCTGGCGCACCCAGTCCATGAGATCGAGCGCGTCATCGGCGTCCCGGCCCGGCGGTTCGTCGGCGAACTCCCCGAAACCGATTCCGCGCGTATCGAGTTGCTCGCCGGAATCCTCGATCCACGCCTGCGCGGTGAGCTCGAAGGGCAGTTCCGCGCCGAAGATATCGCGGAACGCCAGCGCCGTCATGGCGGTGAAGGATCGGTAGTCCTCGAACAGCGCGGGCCACGGCAGTCGCCTGCTGGGCAGATTGTCCTGTCCGGGCGCGAAGAGCGCCCATTCCAGTCCGCCGCCGTCGCGGGTGAATCGGGCGTTGCGACCGTGCCCGGGCGACAGCAGGATTCGACCCCCGAGCGGCAGGGTGAACAGCCGCCACGCCAGTGATTCGGTATACGAATCCCACAGCTCGCCGGCGATCTCCGGGGTGATCTCGCTCCCCGCCGTCCGCTGCTGCGGTTCGCGCCGCCAAAAGCTACCCAGCCCCACCGAATCTCCATCCGCTACAAGACAACCGCCGAAACCTAGCACTTGTTCGGTGATGCGGTGGGCATCGGCGCGGACGGAGTCTCAGCAGGTGCGATCGAGCACGGCCGCGAGCGAGCACACCGTGGCGCGCGGGTAGTAGGGGCCCATGATTTCAGCGGCCTGCGCCGGGGTGCCATTGACCGGTACGCTCTGCACCCCCTGCCGGAAATCGCTGGCGGGCAGCATATTCCGCAGCAGAATCGCTTCCTGGGTGGTGGGGTGCGCCGATGACAGCGGTACGAAGGTCGCACCCGGTATCGCCTCGATCCGTGCCCGCTGCGCCTCGGTGCCCAGCACATAGGTGTAGTCGCGGTCGGCGTCGAGCAGGGTCTCCCGATCCGATCGGCAGCCATTGTCGGTGGAACCGTCGGCGGCGGGATTGAGCACCACCGGTCCGGGCAGCGTGCTCAGGTTCGCGCACAGCGAGAAATAGCGGACATCGGCGCTCGCACCGGGCGGCCACACCGTCGGCCCGGTACCCGCCGGTGCGACCGGAGCTTTACCCCGCACCACGACCACCTTGTCGTCACCGGGCGGGGTGAGCGTGGCGACCAGATAGGCGTTGTCCGCGTTCGGAAACGCCCCCGCACCGCTGACCCGGCGGAATTCGAGATTGTCGGCGGTGGCCGGAGGCAGATTCGCCGCGGTGGCGCCGAGTGCGGACAGCGCCGATGCCAGTAGCGGCGAACCACCGCCCACACAGCCCCCGAGCGTCCGGGAGCCCGTGTCATCGGTGATGCGAATCTGCGGCAGCCGCACCGACGACGCCCCGCCGGAGGGCAGGTACTCGCGATAGATCAGGAATCCCACGCCCGCCGACTCGCCCTCGGGCGCGAGCGGAAGCGCGTTCGCCGCGGTGCGATCCGAACCGATCGTTACCGTGTAGGTGCCGCCGCCGCCCGGCCGCTGCCACGGATTGACCGATCCGGCGTCGGGGGCGATCAGGTAGTCGGGCAGTGCCGAGGACACCCCGCCATTGCTGAAACTGCTGAATCTCGCGTCGTAGGTATTGAACGAGATATACCGGGAGTCCGGGTACTGCCCGGTCGCGGTGATCGTCATACCCGGCCGCACCTGGTACGGCAGGATCCAGTACCACGCGCCGGTATCGGGATACGCGAAGTTCACCTGGGCGACCGTGCGCGGTGACAGCTCCGCCTGCCAGGCACAGCCCGGATCGGCCGCCGGTTGATCGGCGGCCGCCTGCGGACCCGCGCAGAGGGATGCGGCGACCAGGGCGATGATCGCACCGGGTACCGCGCGGCGGAGTCGAATCACCGGGCCGGGCCTTTCGTCGAAGCTGTGGAGCGGCTCGGATCGTAACCCCGCATGTCGGATCATTTATGCGTGGGCGACGCGCCGGGACGGGTGAAGCGGAGGGTGAGTAGTTGAAATGGCCGCAGCCGCAAGCGAATTCCGTCGTCATGAGAGGTCTCTGAGGATTCCCCGGCCAGCGGCCGCTCCAGCAGATCGCAGAACTCGACCCCGGTGTAATCGAAACCGGGCGATACCAGGGCTTGCGTGCGGTCGCCATGCGCCTCGTACACCCGCACGATCACATCCCCGCTCCCATCGTCCGCGAGTTTGACCGCGCTTGTCACCACGGCGGGATTGTCGATGCGGAACAGCGGTGCGACAGCCGAGGCGAAACCGGTGCGCGGCGCGGTGAGGTTGATCCGGTATCCCTCGCGCACCGCATCGCCGATGGACGCGCCGACGATCAGCGCGTGCCGGAACCGGTGCGCACCGTGATCGGTCTCGGGATCGGGGAAGCGCGGTGCGCGCAGGAGCGAAACCCGCAGCGTCGTGGTCGTTCCGCCGTCATCCCGGACGGTGCGGGTGACATCGTGCCCGTAGGTCGAATCATTGACCACCGCCACACCCCACCCCGGTTCTGCCACGTGCACGAAGCGATGGTTGCACGCCTCGAACTTGGCGTACTCCCAGCTGGTATTGGTATGCGTCGGCCGGAACATATGCCCGAACTGGGTTTCCGAGGCATAGCGATCGGCGTGAATATCGAGGGGGAACGCGAGTTTCAGGAATTTCTCGGTCTCATGCCAGTCGACGCCGGTGTCGATATCGAGGGCGCGTTCACCCGCGCGCAGGGTCAGGGTCTGTTCGACCGTGGAGGTTCCGAACGAGCGGGTCACCCGCACCGCGGCGCCCGACGTCGAATCCGGCTCCGCCGTCACCGAATCCGCGTCGACGAGATCGGTGACCCGGTTCCGGTAGAAGAGATCGACATCCCAGGCGTCCCATGAATTCGGCAGATCCGGATGCACTTGCAGCAGATTCGCGGTCGCACCGGGCGGCAATGCCTCCCGCCGCCGCTCGAGGTCGAATGCCGACACCACGAGTCCGCGTGCGTCCACCTCCACTCGCAGCAGCCCATTGTCGAGCACGAATCCGCCTTCGGTTCGAGCGGTCACCGAGCACGGGGGAGTGGCCTCGGCCGGACCCGCCGCACCGGCCGGAATCGATCGCCAGGTGTGCGGGGTGGAGTTGAAGACGTTCGGGCCCAGCGCATCACCGCCGAGCGCGCGCTGCGCCCGATCGATGATCGAGACCAGTTCCGTGGCCACCGCCGCATAGGTCTGCGCCGCCTCCCGGTACACCCAGGCGATCGCCGATCCGGGCAGGATGTCGTGAAACTGATGCAGCAGCACCGTCTTCCAGATCCGGTCCAGATCCGCGCTCGGGTACTCGAAGCCGCCGCGCACGGCCGCGGTGGCCGCCCAGAGCTCCGCCTCGCGCAGTAGATGTTCACTGCGCCGATTGCCCTGTTTGGTGCGGGCCTGACTGGTCAGGGTCGCGCGATGCAGCTCCAGGTACAGCTCGCCCACCCACACCGGCGGGTTCGCGTAGTCGGCCTCGGCCCGGGTGAAGAAGTCGGCGGGGGTGTCCCACCGCACCCTCGGTGACCCTTCGAGGTCCTTCATGCGCGCCGCCTTGGCCACCATCTCGCGGGTCGTTCCGCCGCCGCCGTCACCCCAGCCGGTCGGCGCGAGCGATATCGACGCGCGCCCCTTCTCCTTGAAATTCCGTGCCGCGTGCGCGATCTCGCGCCCTTGCATGGAGCAGTTGTAGGTGTCCACGGGCGGGAAGTGGGTGAAGATCCGGCTGCCGTCTATCCCCTCCCACAGGAACGTATGGTGCGGGAACTGATTGATCTGACTCCAGGAAATCTTCTGTGTCAGCAGCCATTTGGATCCCGCCGCCTTGATGATCTGCGGCAGTCCCGCCGCGAATCCGAAGGTGTCCGGCAACCACGCCTCCTGGTTCTCGACCCCGAATTCGTCGAGGAAGAACCGTTTGCCGTACACGAACTGCCGCGCCATCGCCTCCGACCCCGGCATATTCGTATCCGATTCGACCCACATCCCGCCCGCCGGAACGAATCTGCCCTCGGCCACCGCCTGCTTGACCTTCGCGTACACCTCGGGCCGATACTGTTTGATGAAGTCGTACTGCGCGGCCTGCGACATGGTGAAGATGAACTCCGGCGAATCCGCCAGCAGCGCGGTCATATTCGCGGTGGTGCGCGCGACCTTGCGCACCGTCTCGCGCAGCGGCCACAGCCAGGCGGTATCGATATGCGCGTGCCCGACCGCCGAAATCGTATGCGCGGAGCCGATGGCCGGTTGCGCCAGCACCTCGGTCAGGCAGGCCCGCGCGGCCGTCGCGGTGCCGTTCACATCGCGCAGATCGATCGCGTCCAGCGCCCGTTCGATGGCTCGCACGATGTCGTAGCGGCGCGCCGGATCCTCCGGCATCTCGTGCATCAGTTCGCCGAGCACCTCGAGATCCTGCACCAGCTGCCAGACCTCTTCGTCGAAGACCGCGAGATCCATTCGCCCCAGCCGATATTGCGGATCACCACCGGCGGTCAGCTTGTCCCCGAGCGCGGTCGGCCCGAAGAACGGAATGATCGGATTCGACGCCGCCTCCACATGCAGCAACACCTGCTCACCGCCGGTGACCGGGGATCCTATGCGCACCCACTGATTTCGCGGATGCAGCCCTTTCACCGGCGTCCCGTCCGCCCGGTAAACCAGTCCCTCACATTGGAATCCGGTCATGTTCTGATCGAAGCCCAGATCGATGAGCGCCTCGACGGTCCGCCCCGCCCACTCCGGGGGCACCGTGCCCTCGACGGTCAGCCAGCTCGTCCCCCAGGGCGCACCCCAGCGCGCACCCGATTCGACGGGTGTCCGCGGTGCCGCCAGCCCCTCGGCCACGTCCACGGGTTCCCCCGGCGCGACCCAGATCGAGGCCCGCAACGGCACCGATTCCGGATAGATGGCCGGAACGATCCGCTCACCGAGCACCCGTCCCAGGCGCGCCTCGATCAACCGACGATCATCGTGCATAACGGCAGCTCCGATCCAACCGGGAAAGTGGTCACCGAACCGCCTCATTGTCCGGCAGGGTCGCGATTTTCGCGGGCACGCCGCGTGGTGCATTATGTGCGGACGACGGCAGGGCGAATCGTCATGCAGATGTGTCACCGCTCGGCACAGATGTTCATCCGATGGTGGTCGCGGCGCGGCATGCTGTTGGCTAGGCAGGTGAGCGGCCATGTGCCGACGTCGAAATCCGGTGCGGCGGCGAACACCAAAGGGGTGCTCGCCGATCAACAGCGACAGCAGGATGTGCAGAGCCCGTGGTGATTGAGATGACGCAGCCCAGGTCTGCGTCGATTGTCCAGACGCGGCTGCCTATGGCGCGCGATACCGCGCCCATTCGCGGCAGCGAGTACGCGGTACTGCTGCGCCGGGTGCGGCAGGCGGGTCTGCTGGATCGGCGCGTGCGCGCGTACGGGGTGCGCAGTGCGATCACCGCGGCGGTGTACTTCGGCGGGTGGGCGGCGCTCGTGGCGATCGGCGATTCGTGGTGGGCGCTGGCCCCCGCGCCGGTACTGGCCGCGGTGTTCTCCCAGATCGCGTTTCTCGGGCACGATGCCGGACATCGGCAGATCTTCGGCACCCGCCGCGCCAACTACATCTACGGGGTCATCGCGGGCAATCTCGCGATCGGATTGAGCATCGGCTGGTGGACCAGCAACCACAACCGACATCACGCGCACCCCAATACCGAGGGCGCCGATCCCGATGTGTCGGGCATCCTGGCGCATTCCGGGGAGCGCGCCGCGACCGGAAAAGGCTGGCGGCGGTTCATCTTCCGGTATCAGGCGTGGCTGTTCTTCCCGCTGCTGCTGCTGGAGGCGGGCAGCCTGCACTTCTCCAGCGTCCGCGCGGTGGTGAAATGGCCGCTGCGGCACCGCTTCTGGGAGGGCGCACTGCTCGCAGCACACGCGGCCGGATATCTGGCGACCGTCTTCCTGGTGCTGTCACCGGTCAAGGCGCTGGTGTTCATCGCGGTTCAGCAGGGCCTGTTCGGCTTCTATATGGGCTGCACCTTCGCGCCGAACCACAAGGGCATGGAGGTCTTCGAGGAGGGCGAGGATCCGGACTTCCTGCGCCGCCAGGTGCTGTCCTCCCGCAATGTGCGGCCGAGCGCGCTCACCGATACGGCCATGGGCGGGTTGAACTATCAGATCGAGCATCACCTGTTCCCGTCCATGCCCCGGCCCAGCCTGCGCTACGCCCGGCCGATCGTGATGGATTTCTGTGCCGAGCGCGGACTTCCGTACGCCGAGACCTCTCTGCTCGATTCCTACGCCCAGGCGCTGAAGCACCTGGACGCGGTCGGCCACCACGCCCAGTGATCACACGCTGACCGCTACAGCAGCCGGATGTTGTGCGTGGCGGTGCGGCGCACGCTCTCGAAATCACCGCTCAGCGCCTGTTTGGCCATGCTGAGCGTGAAACCGGTGGCCGCGTCCATGGGCACGTGCTCGGGCAGGGCGAGAGCGTACTTGTCCACGACCACATCGAGCACGGTCGGCCCGCCGGTGTGCCGCAGGGCATTTCGCACCGCGGTGCGCAGATCGCCGGGGTCCTCGACCCGAATTCCATTGGCCCCCATGGCCTCGGCGACCTTACTGAAATCCGGGTTCTGGAAGTCGGTGCCGTAGGGGATCAACCCGGCTTCCTGCTGTTCGATATTGACGAAATCGAGCATGCTGTTGTTCAGGATGACGTGCACCACCGGTGTCTGCCGCTGCACCTCGGTGAGCAGATCGCCGAGTCCCAGCATGGTGAATCCGCCGTCCCCGCACAGCGCGATGGTCTGGCGTCCGGGATAGGCGAGTTGTGCGCCGAAGGCATTGGGCGAGGCATTGGCCATGGACGCCCAGGAGAACGAGCCGAACAGCCGCCGCTGCGGTCCGTAGCTGATGTGCTGGGAGGCCCACATGACAGCGGTGCCGGTATCGGCGAAGAACAGCGCGTCGTCCGCGGCTTCCTCGTCCAGGATCGACGCCAGGTACTCCGGCCGGATCGGGGACAGCTCCGGGCCCTTGGTGATGTAATGCCGCAGCCGTTCCCGCGAATTCACGGTCAGCTTCACGCATTTCTTCAGGAAGCGATCCTCGGACTTCTCGGTCACCATGGGTAGCAAGGCCGCGACGGTCGCCTTGACATCGCCGATCACCGCCAGCTCCAAGGGAATTCGCCGCCCCAGATGGCGGGCGTTGCGATCGACCTGGATCACCTTGACCTTGTCATGCGGCAGGAAGTTGGGATACGGGAAGTCCGTGCCGAGCATGAGCAGCACATCGCATTTATTGACCGCTTCCCAGCATCCGCCGTAGCCGAGCAGCCCGGTCATGCCGACGGCATTGGGATTGTCGTACTCCAGCCACTGCTTGCCCTTGAGCGAGTAACCCACCGGCGCGCGCAGCTTTTCGGCGAGTTCGCGGACCTCCGCGGTCGCGAACTCGCAGCCGTCGCCACCGAAGATGGCCACGGTGCCGCCCGAATTGATCAGCTCGGCCATGGCCGAAAGGTCTTGGCTCCCGGCCGGTCCCGGCGTCGTGGCCGGAAGTGCCAGGGGCAGTGTGATCTTCGGGGCCTTGCGCACCGCCACATCACCGGGCAGCGAGATGACCGTCGGTCCCCGCTCGGCCAGCGCGATGGTGACCGCACTGCCCACCACATGCGGCAGCTGCGCCGGATCGGCGATCCGCCCGGTGTACCGCGATGCGGTCTCGAAGAACTTGTACGGATTCAGCTCCTCGACCGTACTGCTGTCCCACATGGCGGTTTCGGTATCGCCCGCGATGGCGATGACCGGCGCGGCCTCCTTGCGCGCGTCCAGCAGCCCGTTGATCAGATGTGTCACGCCCGGTCCCGCCGTACCGCACACCGCCACCGGCCGCCCGGTCAATCGCGCCTCGGCGACGGCGGCGAACACCCCGTACTCCTCATGCCGGACATGGACGAAATCGATCTGCCCATTGCGGCGCATGGCATCGATGACCGGGTTGAGGGCATCGCCCACGATCCCGTAACACCTTCGGACCCCGGCGGATTCGAGCATCTTCCACATGGCATCGGCGACATTGTCGGACATGGGTGCGCGTCCTTCCTGGAACTGTCTGACTGTGGTCGGAGCAGGGCGGAATCGGCGTTACGGGGCGTAGCGCAGAATCGCCGCAGCCGGTGTCGATTCCGGCAGGTCGGCGGCGCGCACGGCCAGCACGCGGCCACCGGACAGCAGTACGCGCCGGGCGATCTCATCGAGCACGCCGGGTGCCTCGATATCGGAAGCCGTTGCCAGGGTGAGGGTTCCGTCATCCTCGGCGATCGAACCGTGCACGGTCGCGTCGATATCGACCATGAGCGTGTCGACGGTGCCGAAGGTGGCGGCGCGGGCGATATCCGCGAGATCGGTCGCACCGCGCCCCTCGGCGCGCCGCTGCTCGAAAAGCGCACGCAGATCGGCCAATTCGTGTTCGTAATGCCGGTCCAGGATCTCCCGCGCCCGGGCGGCGAGCTGTTCGTCGGTGAGATGTTCGGGATTGCCGGTGATGGTCTCGTCCAGCAGTCCGTCATAGCTGTTGACCGAGCGGAACAGCCCCTCGATCGGTTCGGCGGCGGCCAGGATGAGCGGCAGATCGCTGCCCGAAAGTATGGGCCGCAGTTCGGCATCCACCGCGCGGGCGTACTGGCGCACCCGGACCTTACGGCCCTCGGTGCCCTGGATGCGGCCCTTGGGCGCGCGCCCGCTCAGCGAAGCCTTGCGCGCGTAATCCGCTGCGCTGGTGGGCATATCGCTGACGCGCACATCCGCGGCGGGTCGATCGGGGGTGATCTGCACCAGCCGCACCGAACCCTCGGCGAGGGCGAGTACGAACGCGGACTGCGGGAAGGTGACTGCGCGCAGCAGCGGTTTGATGAAGAATCGGTCGCCGACCGTCACGCCCGCGTCGAGGCGATTGGGTACCCGGAAGGTCCGCATACGGTCCGGGGTGGCGTGCACGACCAGGGTGCGAGACTGGAAGCGCCAGAAGTCCTCATCGTCGATGAGATCGTCGAGTTCCTGCTCCAGCGCGGTCCGGGCCTTGCGGTCATCGATGCGGTCCAGTGCGTCGCGGGTCTGATTGGTGAACGCGATCCGGTTCTCCTCCGGGGTCGGGGTATCGGCCTCGGTGGGGGTGTAGATCGACACGGACCAGGGCGCGGACGCGTTGATCAGTGCTTCGATTTCGTGGCGGGTGGGGATATCTGTGTGCAGCATCTCTGCCCTTCCAGCTGATTCGTGGTCACCTCGAAGCTAGGACAAATATGTAACAAAGACATCTCGTGATGCATCGAAATTGTTCTACGATCGATGCCGGTGCGCGGTGGGACCGCCGGTCGGATGCCGGAAATCGCGCGGTGCGTGATCACCGACACCCGTCGTGTCGTGGTCCGGTCCTCGGTTCGATCTTGTCAGAGGGTCAGACGCACGGGGAGTTCGGCATGTCCGTTGGAGATGAAACTGCCTACCCGGGGCAGGGTGGCCGGGTCCGCGGCGAGTGCGAGATCCGGGAATCGGGCGAACAGTGCGGGCAGGGCGATGGTCGCCTCCAGCCGGGCCAGCGGCGCGCCGAGGCAGTGGTGCACACCGTAGCCGAACGCGAGATGCTGATCCTTGCTGCCGCGCGTCGGATCGAACTCGGATGCGTTGGGGCCGTGCACCTTCGGATCCCGGTTCGCGCCCGCGTAGGAGGCGAGAATGGCCTCGCCCTTGGGAATGCGATGATCGCCGATCTCGATATCCTCGACGGCATAGCGCAGCGGAAGATGGGCCACCGGCGCTTCATAGCGCAGCGTCTCCTCCACCAGATCGGCCCAGGTGATCCGGTTCTCGGCCAGGTCGGCCCGCACCTGCGGCCGGGTCAGCAGCGCGACAATCGCCTGGTCCAGCAGGTTCACGGTGGTCTCGTGGCCCGCGTTGATGATCAGCAGCAGGGTGTCCACCAGTTCCTTCTCCGAGAGTTCGGAGCCGTCGTCCTCATCGCGGGCGGCGATGAGCGCGCTGGTGATGTCCTCGCCCGGGGATCGGCGGCGCAGTGCCACGATCTCGGTCATCAGGCCGTACATCTCGAGGTAGTTGGCCAGGCCCTCTTCCGGCCCGAGTGAGCCGTCGAAGAAGCCGTCCACGCATTTGCGCAGGGCCGGATTGCGGTCCTCGGGCACGCCCATGAGTTCGCTGATCACCTGGATCGGCACCGGATAGCAGTAGCCCTCGCGCAGATCGACGGTCGCGCCGGATGGGGTGAGCGCCAGCCCGTCCAGCAGTTCCGCGGTGATCGCCTCGATGCGCGGTCGCAGCGCGGTGGTGCGGCGATGGGTGAAGGCGGGTGCGACCAGCTTGCGCAGCCGGCGATGATCGGTGCCGTAGGCGGTGAACATATTGTCGACCGAAACCCACGGCAGCAGTGGCCATTCGGCGGTGATCTCACCGTTCATATAGGCGGTCCAGTGCTGGCGCGCGTCCTTGGAGACGCGCGGATCGGTGAGCAGCTCCTTGAGCACCGTGGCATCGGTGACCGACCAGGCGCGCACGCCGCCGGGCAGTTCGACCAGCGTGATCGGTCCGTGTTCACGAATGCGGGCGGATTCGCCCTGAATATCGGATCCCATGGGGTCCAGGACAATTGGCTGTGCGTCCATCGTGCTCTCCTCGACAGTCCGGTGATGCCTGGGCATCGCCTAGCAGTCTCCCGCGCGCGAGGGTGCCGTGTCGACGTCGGCGGTTGATCGAAAGCCGCTGCGCGCCAATATGTTCACTGCGTTAGGGGAGTGGGCGCGGCGAATCGGGCTATGCCGGAGGTTTGCCTGAGGACGCGTCGAGTGCGTCCAGGGCCGCCGCCTGGGTCGCGAAATCCGGGCGGTCGTCGGGCTGCGGCTCACCCTGCCACCGGAAGCCGTATTCATCGCCGGTCGCGCGCAGTGAATCGGCCTGGCGGGTCAGGAAATCCGCCGTCGCGACCCGGGACAGACCGGTATCCAGCAGTTCTCGGTAGCTGCGCACGAATACGCCCTTATAGGTTTCCGCGTCAGCGCATTCGGGTCCGGGGCAGTTGGCGGCATTCGGCTCGATCAGCACACCGTCGCGCAGGAACACCGAGTCCGCACGGGTGGCCGCCGCCGCGATCGCATCGGCCGGGGCGAGTAGCTGCGTATTTCCCGAAACCCGATACAGCGCAACCAGTCCGGCGATCAGCTGACCCTGCCCGTAGGTCCAGCGCGTGTGCTCGTCGACCAGTACGCAGCTATCGCCGTAGCGATCCAGATGATCGTTGACCGCCCCCGAGGGATCCAGCAGCGCGCGGCCCGCCCGGGAGGTGAACCAGTCCCAGGTATCGGTGGCGCGGTCGCGATACCGCGCGAGATCGGGCTTGCCGACCCGGGTCGCCAGTCTCGCGCTCGCGGTGAGGTACAGCGCGTTGGTGATCGAGTTGACCTGCTCCCACGGCCGCGCCTGCGGATCCACTCCGGTGCGGGCCCACGCCAATCCGCCGTCGCAGAAGGACGCCCGCTGATCCTCGAGCCCGTCCACGATGGTCCGCGCGGCGGTGAGGTAGCGGTATTCACCGGTCAGGTCGTAGGCGTCGATCCACGCCAGCGCCCACCACAGTTCGTCATCGTTGTATCCGGTCGTCCTGGGCAGTCCGGTGCGCGCGATCTCGCCGTGCCGGTAGGTCTCGTCGAGATAGTCGAGGTACTGACGATCCCCGGTGCGGCGCATGTACCCGATGAGGGTGGTGAGCGCGTTCGCGCTCTGCCAGATGCTGCCATCGCGCTCCCACAGTCCGGTGTCGTGTTGGTAGCGATCGAGTAGTCGCTCCACCGCGCGCATGCGCTGATCGGGCGGCGCGTCCCCGGCCGCGATCCAGCGCGTACAGCGCACTTCCGGCCGGTCACCGGCTTTTCCGCAGGCGCGCAGCCGATTTCGGTCGTACCGGTAGAACTGTGTGGTGGCGGCGGTATCGGGCGCGGAAACCGTTGTACCGCCCAGATTCTCGTTGCCGGTCGGCTCATCGCCTCTACCGCGATCGAGCCAGACCGCGTCCCCGGGCCGTGCGTCCGCGATACTCGCCCAGCCGCCGCCGTCGGCCGTGGTCAGCGTGATGGTCCGCGCCCACACCCGCACCTGCGGAGTGGTGCTCCGGATATCGGTGGCCCGCTGCGGATCAGCACCGTCGGCCAGCCCGTGCGCACATCCCGTGGCAAGTGCGATCGAGCCGAATAGCGCCGCCCACCGAAGTCTGCCTCCTGTCATCACCCTGCCACGTTAACGGGGGTCGTCCGTTTCACAGCGGACCCGCGCGTGTGACCGAACCTGAGAGAACTCGTAGGAGAAGCTCAGGCTATGACCAGAACCGCGCGGCACTGTGGAGGGCAGGACAGTGAACGACGAGCGTGGAGGTGCGGGATGGTCGAACTGGAGATCACGGGGACGACCGTGACGGTGCACGTGACCGGAGCGCATCGGGTACTGGCCCTGCGCGAGCATCTGACGTTCGATCTATCGCAGGTCACCGATGTGCGCAAGGCCGAGGTGGATCTGCGGCCGCCGTGGGTCCGGGCGCCGGGCACCTTCTTCCCGGGCGTGATCGCGGCCGGCACTTTCCGGGGTAAGGGGCGCAAGGAGTTCTGGGATACGCATTTCACCGGGCAGGGTGTGCGCATCGAGCTGTCGGGCGCTGATTTCACCCGGCTGGTCGTCGACGTCGCCGAGCCCGAAGTCGTGGTCGCACAGCTTCGAATCGCGGCCGCCGCCTGACCGATTCGCGGTGACGCTGCCTGACCGATTCGCGGTGACATCGTGCTCTAGGCGAGCGGCATGCGGTCGCTCGTCGATCGGCGCACCGTGCGGTCCAGCGCCTGGAACAGCCAGCGCTGGCCCGCACCGGCCGTGGTCGTGGTGCCCATGATCTCGGCGGTGCGCTGCCAATAGCGTTGTGCGCGCGGATCGGCGTCATAGCGTCCGTGGCTGAGCTTGATCCGGAATTCCGGTGTGTCCCGGATATTTCGCGCGGCGGCGTGCGCGGCGACATAGCGGTCGAGGGCCGCCCCGGCGGTGGGTTCGACACCCGAGTCGATCAGGGTCTCGGCCATACCGCAGGCTTCTCCGGCCCCGGCGATCAAACCGGCGCGATCGCACAGCGTATAGCGATCCGAGCGCCAGAGCTGCTGTGCCACAACGATCCTGAATTGCTGATCGGTGACCAGCCTGACCAGTTCGGCGTAGCCGAGCACCTGCTCCGGTGTCGGATCCCGCAGCCGGTCGGGCACATTCATCTCCAGGAAGCCCTCGAACATCTCCGCGGGTACCGGACCGAGCACCCGTCGCCAGAACGCGACCAGCGTGTCATGTGCGGCGGCTCCGTCCTGTACCGCGGTGAGCAATTCGAGTCGCGCCGCGCGCTGCGCCGGATTCGCGTCCTCGATGGCGCGCAGACTCGCTCGCCTCCAGCTGAGCGCGTCGAGTTCGATATCGACCGCCGCGCGTTCGGCGGCCACCGCCTCGGCCAGTGAGCGCTCACCGGTGAGCACGGCGCGAATCATGGTCAATCCCATGCCCAGTGCGCGCAGTCTGCGCACCAGCAGCAGTCGATCGGCGGCGTGCGCGCCGTCGAACATGCGGTGACCGCCCGAACTGCGCGCGAAGTCGAGCACCTCGTTATCGCAGTAGAAGCGAATGGTGCGCACCGGAACCCCGGTCAGCTCCGCCAGCTCACCGATGCTCACCAGGCCGCGCTGTGTGTCGTGGGTCACGATGTCTTGAACCTCCACCCGGGTGGAGTTCCTACGGTACCGACGCCGAACCGAAAGGAACTCAACGATGTCCATGACCGACGACGAAATCTGGCGGGCCGTCGCCGCCCAGCGCGTCACCCTGGTGGAACTGCTCGAATCACTCTCCGCACCGGATTGGGATCATCCCTCGCTGTGCGCGGACTGGCGCGTGCGCGATGTGGTCGCGCACGTGGTGCTCTCCAGCAATCCGGAATTCTGGGTGCTGCTGATCAATCTGATTCGCGCGCGCGGCAGCATCACCCGGCTGGCCCGCGATACCGGCATCCGGCACGCCGACCGTGTCGGCGCACCGGAATTGGTGGCGCAGTTGCGCGCCGCGATTCCGATGCGCACCACCGCGCCCGGAACCACCCCGGCGGATCGTCTGATGGATGTGCTCGTGCACATCCAGGACATCGCCATCCCGCTCGGCCGCACGGTGGAAATGCCAACGGCCGCAGCGCGACTCGCGATCGAACGGGTGTGGTCCACCGGCTGGCTGTTCCGCTCCGAACAACGACTGTCCGGTTTCCATCTCCTCGCCACCGATTCCGGCTGGTCCGCGGGCAGCGGTGCGCTCGTCGAGGGCTCCACCGCCGATCTGCTACTGCTCGCCACCGGCAGATCCGCGCGCGTGCACGCGCTCACCGGACCGGGTGCGGCGGAGCTGATCCAACGGGCCGCCGTGGGCTGATTCGCTGTTGGAGAAGCGGTTTCGGCTCCGGTCCCGCACAATCAGTGAACAGGTTGACATGACCTGAATCAGGTTGCGGGATAACGATTCGGCCGCTTCGCGGTGAGCGGATGGACACGTCACGCGTGAGTGCGTACGTGCCGGGGAACTACTGCACTGTGGCCTTTCGTGACGAGGCAATGGGGCCTCTCGCGCACGAGACCTAGGAGGACGCCATGAACGAGCCGGTGTGTGTGGATTGCTGGCGGCGTGACAACCTCACCTTCGTACAGCGGCTGGACCCGGCCTTCTGCCGCCCGGGACCGGCGCATCGGTGCGCGATGCACCGTGCCATGTACGACGATCCCGGGGCCGGGACGGGCAACGATCAGCAGGCGGCCTGACCGCGCTTTCGCGAGTCGGCTACTCGCGATTATTCGCGGGATAGGTACTCGCGCAGCGTGATCGGTGGTCTGCCGGTGTACCGCTCGATGGTTTCGGTGACTCGGAAGAGTTCATGACCGGAGCCGATGGCGGCGAACATGGTCCAGAGGTGGGTGAGATGCTCCACCGCGACCGGATCGCGGTAGCGCGTCAGCGCGGTTCCGGACCATTCGTCGGCATCGACGTGTTCGTAGGGGACGCCGAGGATTTCGGCGGCCTCGCCGACGGTCATGACCTCGCCCGCCAGCCACAGCACGGGGTCGACGGATTCGCCGGTGCGCAGCACACCGCTGCCGACACCCGCGACATCCTCGGCCGCGATCAAGGGCAGCACAGTATCCGGGGATCCGAGGGGTAGCGCGAGCACACCGCTGTCGCCGATGGCGACGCGCAGGTTCTCGAAGAACACCGCCGCCCGCAGGTGCACCGCGCCGATCTCGGCGCGATCGAGGACCTGTTCGGCGACCCAGTGCCTGCGCATATGCGGCGTGCCCGCGTTATGCGCGGAACCGAGCTGGGATACCGCGACCACGCGCTCCATCGCGGACTCGCGGGCGGCCGCCGCGAAAACGGCGGTGGCGTCCAGCATTCCGGCGGTCACCGGATAGGTGAAATACGCGCGCCGCACACCCTCGGTGGCGGGTAGCACCGTGGCGATCTCCCGGAGATCGCCCAGTGCGATCTCGGCCCCGAGATCCTTCAATTCGGCGGCGCGGGCGTCATCGTGATGGACGAAGGCGCGCACCGGCAATCCCGCGTGCAGCAGGGATTCGGCGACCCGGCGGCCGGTGCCGCCCTGGGTGCCCCCGGCCGCGCCGGTGACGAGAATCGGTTCCGTTGTCATGGTGTTCACGCCTTCCCGGGCAGGTCGAGGGTGAATGCCCCGCTCGTCGCGAGGGCGGTGAGGAATTCGGTCGCGTCGAAAGCCTCGGCGGGACTGGACACTCCGGCCTTGGCCGCGCCCCCGGCGAGCCGGACCGCCGCCTCCACCGATGCCAGCGCCGCGGCGCGCCAGAGATTGTGGCCCCGGAGATTCCCGGCGGCCGATCCGGGTCCGGCCAGTACCTGTGCGGTGATGGTGAATTCGCTGTCGGCGCGGGCTTCGGGTGCCACCTGTTCGCTGGCGAACGCCTGCTCCTCGGCGAAGGTGGCGGCGGTGAGTTGCGCCTCCACCGCCCGGGTGCGGGTGTGCCGGGGAATGGTGACCGCCTCCGGGAAGGGCACCGGGGCGATCATCGGCCGCGGGCCGACCGGAGGCGGGAAGGCGAAGATCGCGCTGCGCGGCTCCACGAATCCGTACTGCTGTTGTCCGTCGAAAAATCCGATCCGGTCGGTATCCGCGAAAAGCAGCCGCGCGGTTTCCACCGCACCGTGCGTCATCATCCAATTGCTCACCGCGTACGCCACGGTGATGCGGTCGATATCCGGAATATCCCGCGCCACCGCACCCGCGAGCAGATCACCCAGTCCGCCGTAGAAACTCACGCTCGGCAGCAGGGTGACCCCGGCGCGCTGCGCGCGATCGGGAAAATCGTCGAACAAACGCTTGACGTGGTGCACCTCGACCGCGTGATCGACATAGTGACAGCCGCCCTCGACCGCGGCCGTGGCGAGCGGCAAGCCGGTGTCGGCGAAGGGCCCGGCGCAGTGAATGAGCACGTCGGCGGCCTCGGCCAGTGCGCGCAGTGCGACGGGATCATCCACCGCGGCGGGCATAGCACGGGTTGCTTCGAGCGCGTTGAGCGCGCCCGAATCCCGCCCGGAGACAATGACATCGGCGCCCCGGGCGAGTAGTTCGGCGGAAACCAGGCGACCGGTATGGCCGGTGGCCCCATAAACGGCAAATACAGTCATGAAGATCAACTCTTTACGCTGCTGGGCAAATGCGAATCTGCCCATCGAGCGTAGGCCCGCCCACCGACAAGTTCGGTTGTGCCGCATTCACGTTCGGCCGTGCGAGCCCACGGCCCGCCGTTGATCCGGAGCGGGCCGTGATCGAATCAGGTTCGTGCGTTTGGCTTCAGGCGATATCGCGCCGGCGGCTGCCGGCGTCCGCGCCGTCGAACATCACTTCTTCCCACCATGACGCCAGCGGACTCGGTTCGGGCCAACAGGCGTCCGCGCCGCTGAGGGTCTTCTGGGTCGTATCGTCGAGATCGAGTTGCGGGGTGTTCGCTTTCCTGCTCACGCTGGGTTGCTCCTGCGTTCTGCGCGTATGACTGCCGAGGACAGTTGGGCAAAGCAGCCATTCCCGTTTTGGTCGAGTTGAAACAAACCCCAGGTTAGGCGCTATCGCTGCGGTTCATCGGGTTTCGACGCGGCTGGCCGAAAATTACTTGGCTCGAGACCCATTCGACACGGAATACTGCCGCCATGCCGACCTTCGCCGACTTCGACCGCCGCAACTATCCGACCGTCGGGGTGGCCGACGGCTACGACGGCTGGGCGCCGACCTACGACCGCACCGTCATGGATGAGATGGATCTGGCGCTGCTGGATCGGGTGCGGGTGCGCTGGAGCGGGCGAGCGGTGGATCTGGGCTGCGGGACCGGGCGCACCGGCGGCTGGTTGCGCGCGCGGGGCGTCACCCATATCGACGGCATCGACCTCAGTGCGGGAATGCTGGACCGCGCGCGGGAACGCGGTGCGCACACCACGCTCACACTGGGCGATGTGCGTGCGACCGGATTACCCGGCGGCGCATACGATCTGGTGATCTCATCGCTGATCGACGAGCACCTGCCGGAGTTGGAGCCCTTCTATCGCGAGGCGCGCAGACTCGCGGCTCCCGGCGCGACCTTCGTCCTGGTCGCCTACCACCCGCAATTCATGATGGTGACCGGTATGCCCACCCACTACACGCCCGAATCCGGTGCGCCCCTTGCCATCAGCACACATCTGCACATGTTCGGCGAGCACGTGACCGCGGGCGTGGCCGCCGGATGGCGATTGACCGAGGTCGCCGAGGCGGTGGTGGATGACGCGTGGCTGGCGCGCAAACCCAAATGGGCCGAGCTGCGCGGTCATCCGTTCACTATGGCGCTGGTGTGGACGCTGGACTGATCGCGGACGCGACGGCCTCGACCCCGACCGCCGCGGCGATGAAGCGCCACAGCGCCTCGGTGGCGTCCTCGACCGCGGGCCGGGGGTGGCGGCGCAGCTGTTCGGCGATACCGTGCCGCAGTGCGCCCATAACGCAGGCCCCGGCCAGTTCCGGATCGATGCTCGGGTCCAGTTCGCCCGATTCCTGACCCGAGCGGATATTGCGGCCCGCCGATTCGATGATGCGTGCCAGCGTGGCGGCCTCCACCTCGGCGACCTCGGGTTCGGTGCTGATTCGGCCGAGCAGCAGTTCGGCCAGCGGATCGGCGAAGTGGTAGGCCACGAAATTGCGGGTGCGGGCGCGTTCGCGCGGACCCCAGCCGTGTTCATCGGCAATGGTGTCATCGGCGATGGCGGCCACCAGTCCGGCGTGGAATTCCTCGTAGATCGCCACCAGCAGAACGGCTTTGGAGCCGAAGTGGTGGTAGAGCGCCCCGGTGCTCAATCCGGAGCGCCGTTTGAGCGCGTTCAGATCGACCACGCCATTGGCGGCCACCAGCTCCGCGCGGGCGGCATCGAGAAGTTGTTGACGTCCCAGGGGAGCCCGTGCCATGCTCCGAAGCATAACAGAACTCAGTTATGTTAAACGGAGGTACGCAGTGAGCGCCGAAGTCTCATCCGTCACCGATCTGGCCGGTGACCTGGCCGGCAAGTACCGCCGGACGGAAAGCAGCGGGAGCACTGTCGATCCGGCCGTGGTGGAGGCCGATCTGGTCGCGGTACTGCGCGATGGGTACGTGATCCTGCCGGATCTGCTCACCGACGATGAATTGAAAGCCATTCACGACGATGTCGACTCGCTGCTGAACCTCAAGGGCCGCAATAACTTCGAAGGCCACGCCACCCAGCGCATCTACAGCGTGCTGAACAAGACCCGCAGCTGTGATCGGCTGGCGGCGCATCCGCGGGTGCTCGCCCTGCTCGATCGCCTGCTGATGCCGAACTATCTGCTGTCCATGCTCCAGGTCATCAATATCCTGCCCGGCGAAGCCGCCCAGATGCTGCACACCGATGACGGCTTCTATCCGCTGCCGCGCCCCCGCAAAGCCCTGAGCGCCGCCACCATCTGGGCCATCGACGAATTCACCGACAGCAATGGCGCGACCGAGATCGTGCCCGGCAGTCAGGAGTGGGGTTCGCAACTCCCGCAACCGGATTCGGAACGGCGGCCGGTGGTCATGTCCGCCGGATCCTGCGTCTTCTTCCTCGGCACGCTCTGGCACGGCGGCGGCCCGAACCGCTCCACCGCACCGCGCATGGCCGTCACCGCGCAGTACTGCGAGCCCTGGTTGCGGCCCCAGGAGGCGTTCACCCTGTCCACCCCGCACCACATCGCCCGAACCGTGGACGAGGACATCCGCCGCATGCTCGGCTACAGCATCCATCCGCCCTTCATCGGCCAGGTCGACGGTATGCACCCCAAACGACTGCTCGAAGCCTCGGAGTAGTCAGGCAGCCGGACCCAGGATCTCGGCGATGAGCTCGTAAACGGCGGGATTAGCGGTCGCGACGGTGCGGGCCTGCGCCCTGGCCGCGACCATGGTCGGCCGGTCCAGGGCATCGCGCCACTGCGCGACGGTGTCCCAGTGCGCGATATTGACCAATTGGAAGGTGGCGGTCGCGTCGAGGGCGCGATGCAGTCGCGCATGCCGGAAACCCGGTGCGGTGCTCATGAACCGGGCCCGCGTATCCCAGCCGACGGCGAAAGCGTCCGCCGCGTCCGGTGCGATCTCGAAGACGTTCATGAAAGTGACGCCCGGACCGTCGAATTCGCGCTCGGTCGCCGGGCCGATGTCATGGACGGTGCGGTAAACGGCAGTGCCGCGGTGGATTCCGTCGCCGAGCCGGTCGAGCCACGCTTCGCGCCGAGGATGGTCGAGCGCGCCCGCCGCCGTTTCGGCGCTGTCCCACAGCGTGTAGTCCGTGACGGTGAAGCGGGTGTCCGGTTCCAGTGCCCGATGCAGACGCGCGGCGCGGAAACCCGGTGTGGTGCTGAGATATTCGCCGAGATCGCGCCAGTCGCCGATCAGCGCGTCGAGGGCGGTGCCGGGGTCGAAGAAATCGATGGAGGTGACTTCGGTATCGGTCATCGCTCCAGTCTCGAGCCTCAACCGCGGTTGAGGTCAACTACCCGCTGTAGTTTCGGGGAGCAGGGCGTGCGCGCGCAGTGCGAGACCGAGTGCGGTGATATCGGCGGGGTCGGTGAGGGTGCGCCCGGTGAGCTCCTCGATCCGGCGCAGCCGATAGCGGACCGTATTGGCGTGCAGGAATAGGCGACGACCGGTTTCGGCGGCCGATCCGTGTGCGGCATACCAGGTTTCGAGGGTTTCCAGCAGCCGATGGCGTTCCTCGTACGGCAGCGCCAGGATCGCGCCCAATTCCACCCGCACCATGCGCGCGGCCTCGACGGGAGCGGCGGCGATCAACATGGCCGGCGGATTGTCGTCGAAACGCGCTACGCCGGAGGCGTGTCCGCGCAATCCGGCCAGGGCGAGGCGGGCGAAATGCAGGGCCTGCGGAGTCTCGGGCAGCGATTCGTAGGGCGGGCTGATGCCCACCCGGCTGCGGTGTTTGCGCACCGCTTTGAGCACCGCGTTCTCCTGCTCCGCGGGTACCGCCAACACCCCGATCTGCTGATCGGGCAGCAGCCGCCAGGCCGAGGTGACCCCGAGGACCCGGAGCGCGGATTCGATGCCGGGCAAAGCTTCCCGGCCCGTGGCGGGGACATCGGCGGCGGCGACCAGATATCTGCCCGTGGCGGGGAGGCCGAGAATGCGGGTCGTCTCGCCGAGCGTGGCGGGATCCGCGATCACCCCGGTGAACAGGGCCTCGACCAGCACCGAGCGCTCATGCTCACGCTGGAACAGTAGCTCGGAGGACATCTCGCGATAGGCCGTCGCCACCGCCACCGCGTATTCACCCGACAGCGCCCACACCTCGGCGGCGACGGCCACCAGCATGGCATCGGTGACGCCCGGATGCCGGCGCGCCTCGGAAACCAGTTCGGACCAGAGGAATTCGAAGCCGATGCGGAAGGCGTGCAGGGTTTCCGCCAGCGGCACACCCTGCTGTGCCCGCAGGCGGCCGGTCTCCTTCGGCGGTTCCGGATCCACCGGGATGGTGGAGGTGAAGTGCCGGATCATCAGCGTCAGATTGCGGGTGCAGGAGATGCGAATGGAATCGAACGGCACCTGCGCGGCATTGCGGTAGGACTCCAGCTCGAGCTGGAATCGGTGGGCCAGCGCCAACCCGAGATCATCGATGCGCTCCAGCAGTGCGTCGGCGACCTCGACAATCGCCGCGGGCGGCACCGTCCTGATTATCTCGAGCGGCGCTTCTCCGGGCATTCGCCCAGCGTACCGCCGGTGCGATTGTCCGCCGGAACAAGAGGTCGGCGGCGATGTTGTCGGCGCACCCATGGGCTCGGCGGCCGCGCACTGCGAGGATCGTCCGCGACCTGACGATTGCGAGGAGCCGACCGTGTTCACCTTCACCAGCAGCGACGGCGTGAAAATCCATGTGCGCGAATGGTTGCCGACCGGATCGCCGGTCGGCATCGTGCAGATCGCGCACGGTATGGGGGAGTACGCCGCGCGCTACGGCCACCTCGCCGAACGGCTCACCGAGCACGGGTACGCGGTCTACGCCAATGATCACCGCGGGCACGGGCACAGCATGGCGGGCGCACCCGGCGACCTCGGCGCGGACGGGTGGAATCTGCTGGTGAACGACCTGGTCACGCTCACCGGATTGCTGCGTGAACGGCACGCCGGGGTGCCCCTCGTGCTGTTCGGGCACAGTCTCGGGTCCTTCGCCGTGCAGCAGTACATTCTGGACCACTCCGCCCTGGTCGACGATGTGGTGTTGTGCGGCAGCACAGCGGTCGACGGACTCTTCGAGGTCATCGCCGCGACGGGCGGTGATCTGCTGGAGCTGTTCAACGCCGAGTTCCAGCCCGTGCGGACCACCGCGGATTGGCTCAGTCGCGATGAGGCGCAGGTCGACGCCTATATCGCGCATCCCTGGTGCGGGTTCGAGATCGATCCGGCCAATATGGGCGCGCTGGCCGAGGTTGCGGCGCAACGGCTTTCGGAGCCGACAACCGTACCGACCGATCTGCCCGTGTACGTCATGGTCGGCGATCGCGATCCGCTCAACGCCGGTCTGCGGCTGAGCGATCTGCTCGTCGAACGGTATCGCGCGGCGGGTCTGACCGATCTCACCTATCGGATTTATCCGGGCGCCCGGCATGAAATTCTGAATGAAATCAATCGCGAGGAAGTCGAATCCGATCTTCTCGCCTGGCTGTCCCGCGGCGACACGGCGCCGACACGCTGACGACGCGCTGACCGGCGCACATTGATCCGTTTGGCGCGAGCGCGGTCGGGCACTCCGGAGAGGTTGGGGAATCGACCAGCCGAAGGAGAACCCCTCGATGAGTCACCAAGCGAGCTATTCGAACACCGCCGGGATGCGCACCGGAGAATCCATCCTCGATACCGTCAATGGTCCGGGCCTGGCGCTGCTGCTTTTCGGAATTCTCGGCCTCGGATCCACCCTGACCGCCGCCGACTCCGGCTTCGACAACTGGTCTCTGATCGGCCTGGTCACCAGTGCGTTATGCCTGGCCACGGGCGCGGCGGTGGTGCGCATCGAGCATCACCGCGCGCGCCCGGGCAATTCGATCAGCGTCCCGCGAAACGGCTCACGAGGAATAGCAGAATAACCGCGCCGCCCAGGCAGGTGAAGAAGCTGAACCACAATCCACCGCCGTGCACATCGACCCCGAGCAACTTCAGCAGGAATCCGCCCAGCAAACCGCCGATAACGCCGACGACAATATTGAGCATGATGCCCTGCTGAGCATCGGTTTTCATCAACTTACTGGCAATCCACCCGGCAAGACCACCGATAATGATCCAACCCAGAATTCCGAGACCGAGCATGGGATCTTCTCCTATCCGAGTCCGGACGACCGCTCGACCTAGTCATTGAACGGTCGATTAATACTGATAGTAACTGTCCAGCAACCGAAGTAGCCGAATATCGCGGCGGCCATGCCCGGCACGGGTACGGCCGCCGATCCATTACTTCCGCCTGGACGCGCTGGCGTCGACTGTCCGCACCGTGGCGTCTCCCGTACCCCGGTGACCGCGCGCATCGCTCCTAGATTCGGTGACGCGCATATCGGTTCCACCGGAAAGGCCCGTCATGATCAAGCCCGTCGAAGCAGCCCCGCTACTGGATGAAGTGCGCAAGCGCATGGGCCGGGTGCCCAATATGACCAAGGTGATGGCCAATTCGCCCGCCGTACTGGAGGGCTACCTGGGTCTGGCCGGGGCGCTGAAGCGCGGCGCGCTTCCCGCCCCCACCTCCGAACGCATCGCCCTCGCGGTCGGCGCGGCCAATGACTGCGGGTATTGCGTTGCCGCGCACACCTTCACGGGCAGCCGCGTCGCCAAGCTCAGCGCCGCGGAAATCGAAGCCGCGAAGGCGGGCACCTCCGCCGACGCCAAAGAGGCCGCCGCGGTGGCCTTCGCCCGCGATCTCACCGAGAGCCGGGGTAAGGCGGATCCGAGCGCCGCGCTGGCCGCGGGCTGGACCGAGGAACAGATCCTGGAGATCATCGCCCTGGTGGCGCTGCAAACCCTGACCAACTACGTCAACAAGGTCGCGGACACCGAGAACGACTGGCCCGCGCCCTGATTCGAGCGCGTCGGCGCTGAGCGGGGCGGATCGTCGTGCACGACCCGCCCGGCGGTGCTCGCGGCGACGGTCCTGGGCGAACATCGATCGCGGTGACTCTACGATTCAGCTACGTGGAATCGGGAGGCGGACATATGCGCATCGAAACGGACGGGACCAGCGGACTGGTGCCCTGGACCGTCGCCGCCTGGGGGCTGATCGCCGCGATCCTCACGGCACCGCTCTCGGCGGCCATCATCGGCATCGCCTACCGCTTCCCGATTCCGTTCGGCGACAAGGCCACCGGACTCGCCGACGCGCTGAACGCGGCCGCGGCCTCGGTCTACTACCTGGTGATGGGCGAGGGGTTCGTGCTGGCCGCACTCGGCGGCCTCGCGGGCTACTTCATCGCCCAGGCACTGCGCCCCCGCCTGATCTTCTCCCTGGCGTGTGCCGTCGCGGCCGCGTTCGGCCTCTCGCTGCTCGCGGCCCTGACCCTCGCCATTCTCGCCTAGCTCTTCTTCGATCAGGACATGATCAGCAGCGGCTGGGTTTCGGTTGTGGGGGTGAGGGATTCGACGGCGGCGGTGAGCCGCAGGCGGACATTGGCGAGGTGGCCGGAGAACGAGCGGCGGCCTTCGGCGGCTTCCCGGTCGGTGGTCGACTCGACCATATTCAACGCGATGGCCCACTGCTGCAGCTGGGCGCTGGCCTCGATGGCGGGGATATCGGGGTCGATGGTGCCGCAGAATTCCGGATCGGTGTCGGTGAAGTGCGCGCAGCAATCCCACATCCACCGCACCCGGGGTAGCGGTCGCCCGGCGGCTTCGGCGGCGTGCGAATTCACCGTCTGGGAGAAGCTCTCTATCGCGGCCATCATCAGCGAGTCGGTCACAGCGGCAAGGGTCTCACCTGGGCGAACCGGTGGGCCGTAACCGGCGGGAATGCGCGTGTCGGGCATCGGTGCCGACGGGTGTGAGCGGACCGGCACTCACCGGTGGGCATAACTTCGGGTAGAGATGAATTGAAGGAAAGGTATGCGCGCGGACTTTGCGTCGCGCTGCCGATATTTCCGAATCAGAAAGGCGGCCCCGATGCCCGTCGCACTGTCCCTCCTCGACCTGGCGGTTATCGCGCCCGGTCAGACCGCGCGTGACAGTTTCGGCAACAGCGTGCAGCTGGCCCAGGCCGCGGAACGCAGTGGACATCGCCGGGTCTGGTACGCCGAGCACCACAATATGAAGTCCATCGCGTCGAGTGCGACCAGCGTGCTGATCGGGCATGTGGCCACCCAGACCGAGAGCATTCGGCTCGGTGCGGGCGGGATCATGCTGCCGAATCATTCGCCGCTGGTGATCGCCGAGCAATTCGGGACCCTGGAATCGCTGTTCCCGGGGCGCATCGACCTCGGTTTGGGCCGCGCGCCCGGCAGTGATCAGGCCACCATGCGGGCGCTGCGCCGCAATCCATCCTCCGCCGATACCTTCCCGCAGGATGTGCTGGAGTTGCAGGGGTACCTCTCCGGCAATTCGCGCATTCCGGGCATCAATGCCGTACCGCGCGCGGAAGGCATTGTGCCGCTGTACATTCTGGGCTCCTCGCTGTTCGGTGCGCAATTGGCCGCGCATCTGGGCCTGCCCTACGCCTTCGCCTCGCATTTCGCGCCGGACGCGCTGTACCAGGCCGTCGAGGCGTACCGGGAGGGTTTCAAGCCGTCCGAGCAGCTCGCCGAACCGTATGTGATGGCGGCGGCGAACGTCTTCGCCGCCGACGATCACGAGCAGGCCCAGGAGCAGAAGCAGATCGCCTACCGCGCGCGGGCGCGCGGCATGCTCCAGCGCGGTGCGGCCGCACAGGAGTTCTCCGATGAGGAGATCGATCTGTTCCTGAGCACGCCCAATGGTTCACATCTGGCCAAGATGACCACCTACACGTTCGCGGGCACGCCCGCCGAAGTCGTTGCCGGACTGGAGGATTTCGCCGCCGGAATCGGCGCTGACGAACTCATCCTCGCCCACCACGCCACGAAGATCGAAGACCGCGTCCACTCGGTGGAGCTCACCGGGCGGACCATGGCCGCTCGCGAACCGGTCGCCAACTAGGCCCGTCCGGGCCGCATTGCCGCGCCCACGGTGAGTCGCTGCCTGAAGAAGGCGAGAATCTCATCGCGGGCGGCGATGGTGGGCTGTCCGGCCTCATCGATCAGGTGGGCGGTGACAACGCTGTGCGGACTGTCGACGTGCACCGAAAAGAACGGGGCCGTATCGGTATTCGCGGCTTCGTCGGGTAGCACCCGCCCGACGAACCGATCGCCCAGCGCGTCCTGATAGGCCGCGAAACGCTGTGCGCGGCAGAACTTATCGCCCGCGAAGCGATACGCCAGCACGGTGAGGTCATCGCGTTCGAGCCGATCCCGCACCGCCACGAGCTCATCGGGCGCGATCTCCAATCCGGCCGGATCGTTCAGCGGCAGCGTGGGCTGGGACAGCACCGGCGCGAGTACGGACGGCTCCAGCATCATGGTGAGCGCGAAGTTCCCGGTGAAGCACATACCGATCGCACCGACGCCCGGACCGCCGGACTCCGCATGCGCCAACCGCGCCAGCGCGCGCAACCAGACGGTGACCGGACTGGATTCGCCGGCGGCGAAAGCGCGGAATTCCGCACTGACACAGGCCTTGCGGAAGACCCGCATGCCCTCGTCCGCGCTCGCGACCACACCGTCCCGGCCGAACAGCGACGGCATGTACACCGTGAATCCGGCATCGCGCACCCAGCGCGCGAAGCGCGCCACATGCGGGCTGATGCCCGGCATCTCGGTCATCACGATTACCGCCGGGCCGGTTCCCGCGAGATAGACCCGCTTGCTGACGTTTTCGAGGGTGATCTCACGAATGGTGAAGTCCGCCAGCGCATCATCGGCGGACATATCCTGCTGGGCCATCTCAGAACTCCTGATTTCCTGCCGCGAACGCGGTGAGCATGGGTAGAAGCAGCATCGAAAGCGCTTGTCGCTGACGCTCGGCGGGCCAGACCTCGGGCTCCAGCACGGTCCGGCACCCGACGCCGTCGACGGCCGCGAGCACCGCGTCCGCACAGGCGATCGCCTCCGCGCGAGTCGGCGGCGTCGTCCGCAGCGTCGAGACCCGGTCTGCGATGCGCTCGACGATCGCGGTGTAGTACCGCCGATGCACCGCGCGCAATCGCTCATCGGTCATGGCCCGTGCCCAGAAGGCCAGCCACACCCGCCATTCGCCGAGGCTCTCGGCGGTCAGGGGCAGATAGCTCGCGGAGATGTCGATACAGGCCCGGACATCGGCGGGGGAGTCGGTCTCGGGTCGTTCGAGCACCCGCCGCACGACCTCTTCGAGCGCGGCCTCCAGCACCGCGTCCTTACCGTCGAAATAGTGCGTGACCGCGCCCGTGGTGACATTCGCGGCGGCGGCCACATCGCGTAATCGCGTCCCGTCGATCCCGGCGGTTCCGATCACCGCGACCGCCGCGGCGGCGATGGTCCGGCGCTGTTCCACCACATCGACCTGTTTTGGCATAACGGTGATTATGTATCAATCGGCGGTACTTGCCAACAAGGGCGGCAAGGGGTTTGGTGTTGAAATGCGCATCCCCGCCGTAGCGTCCGTCCTGAGCGGTGCGATCCTCACCCTCGTCTCGGCGTTCCTGGTCGCCGCCCCGCCCGCCGCGGCCGACTCCGGCACCACCTGGCTGTGCCGTCCCGGGCAGTCGGGCGATCCGTGCGGCGGCCGCTCGGGCGCACCGATCGACTGCTTCTACGTCTATCCGACCGCCTCGCTCGAACAGTCGACGAACGCGGACTTCGCCACCTCGGCGGAGTTGCGGACGGTCGCGGGCATGCAGGCCGGACCCTTCGATGCCGACTGCAATGTGTGGGCTCCGGTGTACCGCCAGGTGACGCTCAAAGCGCTGTTCAACCCGCCCGCCGAAGGCGTCGCCGCCGCACGGGATCTCGCGTACCAGGATGTGGTGAACGCGTGGAACGACTACCTGGCCAACCACAATGGCGGCCGCGGTGTCGTGCTCATCGGCCATTCGCAGGGCACTCGCATGCTGCGCTCCCTGATTCGCAATGAGATCGACGGGAAACCGGTGCGGGCGCAATTGGTTTCGGCCCTGCTGATCGGTGGTGACGTCCTGGTCGCCAAGGGCTCGACGACGGGCGGAGACTTCCCGACCGTTCCGGCGTGCACCGAGGTGGCGCAAACCGGCTGCGTCATCGCCTACTCCTCCTTCACGCGCACGCCCCCGGCGAACACCCGCTTCGGCCGCTCACCCGCGACCCCGGACGTCTCCGAGGTGCGCGGCACCCTGCCCTACGGCCCCGGCTACGAGGTGCTCTGCACGAACCCGGCGTCCTTGCGGGACAATGCCGATGCCCCAATACACGCGGTGGTCGCGGGCCGTGAATTCGATACCCTGCACGCGCGGTGCACCACCGGAGACGGACCGCACGTCCTACTGGTCGAAGGCCCCGGCGCGGGACTGCTGCCCGCGGTCCCGGATCAGACCTGGGGTACCCATCTGCTCGATACCAATCTCGCACAGCAGGATCTGGTCGATCTGGTCGCCGCACAGAGCCTGGCCTATCAGCGCCGCTGAGCGATTCGGCCGGTTGGCGCACCGGGACCGCATCCTGGCGTGTTCTGCGCCCGGGGGAGGCCGTCGAATCGTTCTAGATTCGAAGGCCCACCCCTTGGAGCAGGAGTCGTACCAATGCCGTTCGTGCGCATCACCATTGCCGATCCGGAACTCGCACCGGACACCCAGGCGGCGCTCGCCGCCGATATCACCGCCCTGCTGGAGAAGGATCTCCTCAAGGAGCCCGAGGTCACCGTCGTGCACCTGAACCTGGTCCCGGCCGACCGCTGGTTCGTGGGCGCGAGCAGGCTCACCGGAGTCACCGGCGCTCACCTCGAGGTCAGTATCACCGCGGGCACCAACACATCCCAGGAGAAGGCCGCCTTCATCGATCACGCCTACGACGCGTTGAACACCCGCCTGGGCGCACTGCCCGGCGCGGCCTACGTGGCCCTCTACGAACTCGACGGTGAGAGCTACGGCTACAACGGCATCACCCAGCTGGCCCGCCGCCGCATCGACCCCACCGAAAAGGACTGAGCGGCGGCGCTTTCCACAACCCGGAGGGCTCTGAGCGCGTAGACGCGGGGTTACGCGCTCAGTACCCGGGGCGGCGGCAGATGGGGGAGGGGCAGGCTGTAGAGCCAGCCGTCCCACAGCGGTCGCAGCGGGGTCGAGCTGTAATGGCCTGCCAGATCGGTGAATTCGTCGGTGGTGACCGATGAGTGCCGATAGCGGGTGGTCCACTCGCGCAGCAGGTTGAAGAACTTCGGATCGCCAAGGTGCAGGCGCAGCGCGTGCAGGGCGAGGGCCCCGCGCTTGTAGACCCGATCGTCGAACATGCGGGTGGGGCCCGGATCGCCGATCAGGATGTCCTGCGGATGCCGCGAGAGCATATGGTGGGCCGAGCGGGCCAGCTGGTCCGCGCTCTGCCCGCCCGACGCCTCGGACCAGATCCATTCGGCGTAGCAGGCGAAACCCTCGTGCAGCCAGATATCGCGCCATTGGCGCAGGGTGAGGCTGTTGCCGAACCACTGGTGGGCGAGTTCGTGCGCGACAAGGCGTTCCGAGCCGCGGTGGCCGTCGCAGTGGTTCGCGCCGAAGATCGAGATGCCCTGTGCCTCGATCGGGATCTCCAGTTCGTCATCGGTGATGACGACGGTGTACCCGTCGAACGGGTACGGGCCGAACCGGTCGGTGAAGACCTCCATCATATGCGGCTGCCGCGCGAAATCATGATCGAAGGCGGCGCGCAGCCGGACCGGCAGCACCGCCTGCATGGGGACCGCGCCGCGCGGGGCCTCCAGCCGATGTTTGCGATACGGCCCGATCTGAATGGTGGCCAGATAGGTGGCCATCGGCTCGGTCTGCTCGTACACCCAGGTGGTCTGGCTGGCCTTGGTCTGCTTGCGCATCAGGGTGCCATTGGCCAGGGCGTAGTACGGGGTGTCGGTGGTGATCGAAATCCGGTAGGACGCTTTGGAACTCGGATGATCGTCACACGGGTACCAGGACGCCGCGCCATTGGGCTGACTGGCCACCAGCGCGCCCTCGGTGAGCTCCTCCCAGCCGACCTCACCCCACGGCCCGCGCACCGGTTTGGGCACGCCGGTGTACTGGATCACCAGCGCCAGCACACCCCCGGCGGGAATCCGCTGCGCGGGCGTGATCACCAATTTGCCTTGCTGGTGCGCGTATTTCACGGCCCGGGTGCCATTGACGAACACCTTCGACACGGCCAGCGCCTGCGACAGGTCCAGTGCGAACCGCTCGCGCACCTCGGTGGTGACCGCGGTGATCTCCGCGCGCCCGCTGAGCCGGTTGCTGGCTACCTTGTAGACCAGCTCCAGCTCATACCTGGACACCCGGTAACCGCGATTACCGTTCTGCGGCAGGTAATCATCGATGGGCTCATCGGCGAACTTGCCGGGCATCACTCGGCCGCTCCGGTGTGCGGCCACGGCGCGATGGGGTTGCCCCACCATCTCGTGGACGGCGGCACGGTGTCACCGCGCATCACCAGCGATGCGGGGCCGACGGTCGCGCCCGCCCCGATGCCGGACGCGGGCAGCGCCACACAGTGCGGACCCAAAGTGGCTCCCGCGCCCAGGGTTACGGTGTCCATGGCCATGATTCGATCGTGGAACAGATGGGTCTGCACCACACAGCCGCGCTCGACGGTCGCACCATCACCGAGAGTCACCAGGTCAGCCTCCGGAAGCCAATAGGACTCGCACCATACCCCGCGCCCGATCTTCGCGCCGAGTCCGCGCAGCCACAGATTCAGTACCGGCGTACCCGTTGCGGCGCGCGCGAACCACGGTGCGGCAACATGTTCCACGAATGTGTCCGCGACTTCATTGCGCCATACGAACGAGCTCCACAGCGGATGCTCCTCGGTGCCGATCCGCCCGACCAGCAACCATTTGGCGATGACCGAGACAACACCCGCCACCGCACCGGCGGCCAGCAGCACCAGCCCGCTCAGCAGCGCGGTGCCCAGATGCCCGATCTGCTGGGCGAGCCAGGCCAGGGTGAACAGCACGCCCAGGCCGATGGCGAAGGTCACCAGCACCGGGATCAGGCGGCAGGTCTCGACGATGCCGCGCGCCACCCGCAGCCGCCAGGACGGATCGAAAGTGCGTGCGGTATCGGAGGTTCCGGCGGTGCGACGCAGGCGTACCGGCGGACTGCCCAGCCACGAGGAACCGGCCTTGGCCTTGGACGGCGCGGCCGAGAGCACCGCGACGAGTCCGTTCTTGGGCACCCGGCGGCCCGGCGCGGTCATTCCGGAATTGCCGAGGAAGGCGCGCTTGCCGACCTTGGCCTCACCGATATGCAGCCAGCCGCCGCCGAGTTCGTAGCTGGCGATCATGGTGTCATCGGCCAGGAACGCGCCGTCGGCGACCGTGGTGAACTTGGGCAGCAACAGCACCGTCGAGGCTTCCACGTGCTTGCCGACCTTCGCGCCGAGCAGCCGCAGCCACACCGGGGTCAAAAGGCTTGCGTAGAGCGGGAAAAGGAAGGTGCGCGCGGAATCGAGCAGTCGTTCGGTGGACCACGCCTGCCAGCCCACCCGGCTGCGCACCGGGTGGTATCCGGCGGTGAGGCCGATGCTGAACAGTCGCACCGCGATGATCGTCACCGCGGCGTACACGCCCAGGCACAGCAGCGCCGCGACCGGCAGGATGGCGAACGCGCGCCCGAGTCCCGCTGTGAGCGTGGCGGTATCGCGAATCCACCAGGCGATGAACGCGCCACCGGTGCCCAGCGCCAGGATCGGCACCGCCGCCAGCGCCATCGAGGTGATACCGAAGACGGCGACCCAGTGCGACGCCCGCGCGGGCGTGTTGTCGGGCCAGCCGTGCTGTGCCTTACCGACTTTCACCGCCGGTGATCCGGCCCAGGCCTGTTCGGCCTTGACCCGTCCGGAGACCGCCGAACCCGGTGCGATCTCGGCATTGCGGCCGATCCTGGTGCCGGGCAGCAGAATCGAGCGCGCGCCGACCACGGCGCCCGGCCCGATGGTGATCGGGCCGATATGCACCGTATCGCCGTCGATCCAGTACCCCGACAGATCGACCTCGGGTTCCACACTGCATCCGTCACCGAGTTCGAGCATGCCGGTGACCGGCGGCAGGGTGTGCAGATCGACGCCCTTGCCGATGCGCGAGCCCAGGGCGCGCGCGAACGGCACCATCCACGGTGCGCCGGACAGATTCTCGGCACCGCTGGCCTCGGACAGCCGCACGGCCGTCCACAGCCGCAGATGTACGAGTCCGCCGCGCGGATAGTCACCCGGCTGCACATTGCTCAGCAGCAGCCGGGAACCGGCCACGCACAGTGCCATTCGGCCGGGCGGCGAGATGAACAGCAGGAAGGCGATCAGCGCCCACCACCATGACAGGTGCGGCAGCCACGGCAGCGACCCGTTCCAGGACGCGATATTGCCGACGATGGCCAGCCAGGTCAGCCACTGCAATCCGGTCAGCGTGGTGAGCGGGATGGTGGCCAGCACCTGGAACAGCTGCGCGGGCAGCGGCACCGGTGCGACCACCCGGTCCTGCACCGCCGCGACCGGAGCCCGGGCGTCCAGCATCGCGGCCAGCGCGCCGAGCCGGGGCTGATCGTAGAGATCGGCGACGGTGATCTGCGGATGCCGTTCGCGCAGTCCGGTCACCAGCTGTGCGGCCGCGAGCGAACCGCCGCCGAGATCGAAGAAGTCGGCATTGGGATCGGTGACCTCCGCGCCGAGGATCGAATCCCACAGTCCCGCAACCCATTGTTCGGTCGGGGTGAGTCCCGGATCGACCTCGGTCACCTTGGGCAGCGGCCAGGGCAGCGCATCGCGATCGACCTTGCCCGACGTGCGGGTGGGCATATCCGCCACCACCGCGAGCCGGGGCACCAGTGGCGCGGGCAGCTGTTCGGCGAGAATGGCGCGCGCGGCCTTGACGTCGTAGTCCGCGCCCGGTCCGGTCAGATATCCGACCAGAATCTTATTGCCCGCCTTGGTGGTTCGAATCGCGGCCGCACCGCCGGTCACACCGGGCAGATGCTGCAGCGCGTTATCGATCTCACCGAGTTCGATGCGCCGCCCGCCCAGTTTGATCTGATCGTCGGCGCGGCCCAGGAACACCAGTCCGGCACTGTCATTGCGCACCAGATCGCCACTGCGATAGGCGCGTTCCCAGCCGACCGACTCCAGCGGTGCGTACTTCTCGGCATCCTTGGCCGGGTCCAGATAGCGGGCCAGGCCGACGCCGCCGATGACCAGCTCACCGGATTCGCCCTCGGCCACCGGATTTCCGGCGGCGTCGATGACGGTCAGATCCCAGCCGTCCAGCGGCAGGCCGATGCGCACCGGCCAGTCGCCGTTCAGCAGGGCCGCACACGCCACCACGGTCGCCTCGGTGGGGCCGTAGGTGTTCCACACCTCACGATCGGCCGTGCCCGCGAGCCGCTCGGCCAATTCCGGCGGCACCGCCTCACCGCCGAAGATGAGCAGGCGCACCGAATCCAGCGCTTCGGCGGGCCAGGTGGCGGCCAGCGTCGGCACGGTGGAGACGATGCTGATCTCCCGGCGCACCAGCCACGGACCCAGATCCGCACCGGTCCGCACCAGCGCGCGCGGTGCGGGCACCAGGCAGGCCCCGTGCCGCCACGCCAGCCACATCTCCTCGCAGGAGGCGTCGAAGGCGACCGAGAGCCCGGCCAGCACCCGATCACCCGGGGCGATGGGCTCGCCCTGCAGGAACAACCGGGCCTCGGCGTCGACGAAGGCGGCGGCGTTGCGATGGGTCACCGCAACGCCTTTGGGGGTTCCGGTCGAGCCGGAGGTGAAGATGATCCAGGCGTCATCGTCCGGGGTGGGATGCGCGGTCGACCCCGGCGTCGCCGATTCCTCCGCCGATTCCGTTGTCGCGCCGGTGCTTTCGATGCCGTCGCCGGTGACGATGGCGCTCACCTTCGCCTCGCCGAAGACCAGCCGCGCGCGTTCGTCCGGATCGTCGGCGTCCACCGGGACGTATGCCGCACCGGCGTGCAGCACCGCGAGAATGGTGATGTAGAGCGCCCGGGTGCCGGACGGCATGCGCACGCCCACGCGATCACCGGCGCGCACACCCGCCGCGGCCAGGCGGCCGACCTCGTGATCGATCTCGGTCAGCAACTCCGAATAGCTGAGAATCGCCTCGCCGTCGTCGATGGCGGCGGCCTCGGGGAACTCGGCCGCGGTGGCGGCCAGCAACTCGACCAGCGTCCGCACAGGTGGCGCCAATGTGGCCCGCAGCAACGGGCTGGCGCCCATCGCCGTATCGACCGGGGACTGCTGCATGGCGTCGTGCCCACCTCTCATAGAACTGCCCAGCGCTTGTGCGTCTGTTGTTTCACACGAGGGTTACCAGCGGGCGAACTCCACGGTGACCAATGGTCCACGGTACTAGGCGTGTGGATTGTCTGGTGTGTGCGGATCGCCGGAGTGCGGTGGGTAAGTTACCCCGGTATGGCTTTCCCACCCGAATTCCTCGCCCTCGCCAAACGCGTGAACAATTGGGGCCGTTGGGGTTCCGACGATCAGATCGGCACGCTCAACCTCATCACCGACAATGTGGTGCGCGCCGCCGCGGCCACGGTACGCAGCGGGCGGCGCGTCGCCCTGGCGGTACCGCTGAGCCAGCAGGGCATTCAGACCGGCATGATCCGGGGCCGAGTCAACCCGCTGCACAGCATGATCGCGATCAACTGGGAGATGTTCGGTCCCGACACCGTTGCCACCAGCGATGACGTGGTCACCATGGCATTGCAGGCCGGGACCCATTGGGACGCTTTACCGCACGTGTCGTACAACGGGCGCATCTACAACAACCGCCCCGCCGACAGCATCACCGCGCACGGCGGCGCGACGTACAGCGCCATAGACAAGGTGCGCCATATCGTCTCGCGCGGCGTGCTGCTGGATGTGGCCGGCGCGCTGGGGCTCGAACGCCTGCCCGCGGACCACGCGGTCACCCCCGAGGACCTCGAACTGGCCGAGGAATACGGCCGGGTGCGGGTGCGCGCGGGTGATCTGGTGCTGGTGCGCACCGGTCAGATCCGGCTCTTTCTGGCCGGTGACCGGCACGGTTACGGCGTTCCGTCACCGGGGCTGTCGGTGCGCTGCCCGGAATGGTTTCATGCCCGCGATGTCGCGGCCGTGGCCAATGACACGCTGACCTTCGAGATCTTCCCGCCCGAGATCGAGAATCTATGGCTGCCGGTGCACGCGCTGCATCTGGTGGAGATGGGCATGCTGCAGGGCCAGAACTGGAATCTGGAGGAACTGTCCCGGGTCTGCGCCGAGGAGCAGCGCTATGAATTCCTGCTCTCGGCCACACCGGAACCGTTCGTCGGCGGCACCGGCGCTCCGGTCGCGCCGATCGCCATTCTCTGAGGCGTGATCGATGCCCTCCCGCATTCGTGTGCGGGAGGGCATCGAGAATTGGTGCGCCGTTTACCTACTTGTGGTGATGCGAACCGTGATCCTCGGGCTTGTGCGGCTTTGTGGGCTGCTGTGGCTTATGGGGCTGTTCGGGCTCGAGTGACTTCGCCACCGAACCGATCGCGTGGTTCTTGGTTGCGGCGGTAGCCGAGCGCGCATAGGTCAGGCCGACGACCGAGGCATTCATATTGAAGTAGTACGGCTCTGCCAACCAGGTGTTGGGTGAGTAGACGGCCTGTAGGATTTCCAGTGCCAAACCGGGTGCCGAACCCTGCCTGCCGACCACCGTGTAGCAGGCCGAGCCGCCCTTATCCGGATAGCCGACGAATTTCTTCCACCCCTGCATGGTCGCGCCGATGCTCAACAGCCAATGCTGGAAATCCTGCGAGGGATAGTTCAGCAGATCGATGCCGAAGCCGGTCACCGCGGCGATGTAGCCGGTGCTCTTCACCCCATTCAGATCCTTCATCATGGCCTTGTAGATGGCTGGATCCGGAGTGAGTGAATTGGGCTGGTACGTCTGGTAATACAGATGCACCATGAGCGGTTCGAAGGTTGTCGAGTCATATAGTGCCAGCTGATAACCGCCGACCGGCGCCACCTCTCCGGGAGCAATGACCGTCGGGGCCGGCGGATCCACTTCCGGTACCGGAGTCGCGACTCGGCCATTGGTGATGATGCCCCAGCTGGTGCTGACATTGCCGCCGCCCGGTGCGCGATGCGGGGTGTAATCGGTTGCGGCATAGGTCAGAATCGCGCCATTGGTATAGGCCTCCAGCGCCTGGGCCACCGCGGTCGCCTGATTGCCGGAGAACAGCATGTTCAGCGGGCGCAGATTGAAATCGATGACCGACGGGTTCTTCATCAGCGCCGCGGACCACGCGTCGAACACTCCCACCTTGGAATCGCCATAGCCGGGTGTGAGTGCGTTGAGTGCGGAGGCGTCGCCGCCGGTCGCGTTCACCGTGACTAGCCGGCTGTCCGACCAGGTCTTGGTGAGTTCTTCCCACTGCGTATGGGATTCGGCCTTGCTGGAGGTGAACACGGCCTTGTACTCGAGCTCGATATTGGCGCTGACCTGCGACTGGTTGGAGGTGTACATGGTCTGCACCGCCTCGTAGTAGTCCAGGCTGCCGCCGACCACCACCTGTCCCACGAAATGGGTTCCCCACTTGCGGAATACGGCGAAGAATTGCTCTTGATTGGCGGAGTTGAAGGTGCTCGGCAGGTTCTTGATGTCGGGATCATCGCGGAAGTCCGCACTCAGCCATTGGGTGGACGTATGGTTGAGATTGAGTTCCCAGGCGGTGAAATCGGCTTCGTAAATGCCGTAATAATATGACTGGTCGGTATTTACGGTCTTACTGTAAGCGGCATTGAACTGCGCGCTGAACGCACCGTACGAGGCCTGGACTTCGGCCTTCTGCGAGAAGTGCGACTGGAACTGCGAGACCGTGTTGTATACGTAGGACGAGCCCATCGTATTGGTGTACTCGATCGGAGTGGCGTTCTCCGGCACCTGGTAGGTGATGCCACTCGGCGGGTATTCCCAGTTCCGGGCGTCGGGGCCGAGATTCACGATTTGCTGTGGCATCAGCGATCGGGTGCTGTATGTGCCGAGGATGTTGAATCCGCGCCCGATTGCACTGGCGCCGGGTATCAGCGACATGGTGTGTTCCTTCCGTAGCCGTCCCCGCGACAAGGATACGGTTGTCCAGTTCGAATCCAATGGGTTACAACTTAATTCGAAGGTATTCCGCAATACACCCCACGAAAGCGTGAACAACGCCATGTCATTCGACACGGCGCGGGTTTTCCGCGTTCTCCCACAGCCTTTTTGCGCGACAGTAGCCCGCATATAACGGCCGGAGTGGTCTGCTACCGGCGGTGCTCGCGCCGCGTGGTTGCCGGTGCGGAGATCCTCCCCGAATCGTCCCGGCACCTCGATCGATGTACTATCGTTCCACTCTGAAAGGAGTTGTTCTGCAACTCTTTTGGGCAGCGGCAAGGGGGTATGCGCGCAGTAACCGAAGAACTTCATCGATACCGCTCGAACAGATGCCGCTCGAACAAAGGAATCTCGAGTGTCCCTGAGCTTTCCCGATCACCCCGCCGCGCTCTCCAACACCCCCACCGATCTGTCCGTACTGCTGCGCCCGGCCCCGCCCGGCGCCCCCACCGATGTGGTGCGCCTGCGCAGCTCCAATGGGTTCCTGCTCTGGGCCGATCTGCCGCCTGTACTGGTGCTGGGCAGTTCCGGCGGCGCGGGGACCACCACCACCGCGCTCGGGGTGGCCACCGCCGCCTCCTATAACTATCGCGAGCATTCGCCGATCGTGGTGGACGCCACCGCCACCGGCGGCGATCTGGCCCGAAGGGGTTGCGACGCAATCGATGCCGCGGGCACGGTGCAGTCCTGGCTGAATATGAGCCACCGCGGGCTGGCCTCGGCGGTGCTGGACAGCTGCGGTGAGAACACCTCCAGCGTCGGCATTCTGCCGCGCGGTCCCGAAGCGCTGCCCCGCAGGGAGAGCTATGCCTCGGTGCATCGGAGTCTGTGTGATGCGGGTTGTCTGCCCGTGTACGACGGCGGGTCACCGGTGACCAATCGCATGGTCGCGCCGCTGCTCGCGGATTCGCGCATCGCGCTGGTGATCACCCTGGCCGCGCGTTCGGACGCGGTGAACCGGTTGCGTCCCGCGCTGATCTGGCTGGATGACAATTACAGCGAGTATCACCTGGCCGAGGCGGTCATCGTGGTGACGCGACAGAATCCGACCGATGGTCCCGGTTATGCCAAACATATCCGGCAGTACCTCGGAAAGTATGTCCGCGCGGTCACCGAGATCCCGTATGACGCGCATCTGGCTACCGGCGGCGCGGTGAGCTGGTCGAAGCTCGCTCCGCCGACTCGCACCGCGTATCGTCAGATTGTCAATCTGCTGCGGTAGTCCTCACGTTATGGTGCAGGTCACTGGCAATTATTCAGCTAACTGATACTTTCGGTTACACGAAATTGTCGGGGACCCGCGAACGAGAGGATGACGACCATGAAGCTTGTCTGGACCGCAGTGCCCCTGCTGATCGCCACCGCCGCCGTCGCAGGCTGTTCGAGCAGCGATTCCGGCAAGACCGAGGCGAGCGGATCGACCACGACCACCACCTCTGCCACCGGCACCCCCACGGCCGACCCGCTCGCCGACGATGACGCCGAACGCGGCGGCGGCGTCCGCGTACTGATCGGGCAGACCAAGACGGTGCCGATCCCCGCCGACGCGGTCATGGATATCAAGGTCCCGGAGAGCTGGAATCCCGCCACCGCGACCGCGCTGCGCTGCACCGCCACCGATCGCAATGGGACCGTGCTCGAACTGCGCAGGCCCGACGGGGTGTACCGCGAGCAGGTGCGCGAAACCTCCTGGGTGACACAGCAGACCTTCTCCGCGCCGGCCGGTGACGAGGTCACCGTCGGCTGCCAGGATCCCGAATCCGCTGTCGCGCCGGACAGTTCGATCACGTTCATCCGCGTGGTGCCGCGCGGGGTGATGCCGTAACCGCGGCGTGCGTTACTTGCTGTTGTAGACGCTCACGATGCTGCCGTCGACATTGGCCGCGACATAGCCGCCGCCGTTGTACTCGTCCGAGTAGTACACCAGCAGGGTCGGCTTGTTGTCGTTGAACGTCCAGGCCGGATCAATGATGATGTAGTGGTTCTTGGGGTTCGGGACGGCGAGCTTGTCCTGGGCGGTGCTCAGCAGCGCCGGGAGAATATCCCAGTTGATACCGCCCAGCGCCACGGTCGGATGACCGGAGAGTTGGCCGCCCGGACCGGATCTGGTGGTCGTGCCATTGCGATAGGTGTACTCGTCGTAGACGGTCGGCCGATCCTTGACCGGAGCTCCGGTGTTGATGAACTCCGGGTAGATGGTGGTTTCGGTGAAAAGCTGTCCGCCCGTTGCCTGTTCGAGGGAGGCGATGGCCTGGCGGACCGCGATCGGGGTCAGCAGGTCGACGGTGCCTGTACTCGCCTTGGTTTGCGTGATCGGCGGGACCGCGTTCGTGCCGCGCACGATGCTGGTGCCGCCGGGCACGCTCGGCAGCGCCTGCGGATTCGGGTCACTACCGGATCCGCTGGGCCGAAGTGCCACCGCCGCAACGACTATCAGCGCGATCACGACCGCACCCGCGGCTCCGGCGAGGATCCAGTGCCGCTGCGATCGGGGGGCGGTATCCGTCGCGATGCCGGGGGAGGAGGCGGTCGGTGCCGTGTAGACCGGCGCTGCGGCATACCCCGGATAACTCGGCTGACTCGGATGTCCGCCGTACGCCAGCGGCTGTACGGGTCCCGAATAGGTGGTCTGGCCGGAGGTGGCCAGCGGGTGATGCGGGCTCGACACCCCGGGCATATGGTGCGGCACGGATAGTTGCTGCGGTGCGGACATCTGATGCGGCCCGGGCATCGGCATCGGTGTGTTCGGAGCCGTAATCGCCTGGGACAGCAGCCAATCCACCTGTTCTGAGGTGGGCCGCTGATCGGGCTGCGGTACCAGCACCGCCTGGAGCGCGGGGGTGAGTGCGCCCGCGCGGCGCGGCGGCGGGACCTCACCGCGCATGACCGCCGCCAGGGTGGCGACCGAGGTCTCCCGGCGCATCGGGTGATAGCCCTCGACGCAGACGTAGAGCAATAGCCCGAGCGACCACAGATCCGAGGCCGGATGCCCCTCCTGCCCGCCCAGTCGTTCCGGTGCCACGTAATCCAGTGATCCGACCACGCTGCCGGTGGAGGTCAGCCCTTCCAGCCCGTTGATCGCGGCGATGCCGAAATCGGTGAGCACCGGCGAACCGTCCTCGCGCATGAGCACATTCGCGGGCTTGATATCGCGATGCAGTACCCCCACCGCGTGCGCGGCCCGCAGTGCCGCGAGAATTCCGCGCCCGATCTGCGCGGCCCGATCCGGCGGCATCGGACCCAGATCGAGTTGATCGGCCAGGCTGCGCCCGCGCACGAGCTCCATGACGATCCACGGATGCTCTTCACCGGGCGTATCGACAATATGGTGGATGGCAACCACATTCGGATGCCCGATCCGCGCCAGTGCCCGCGCCTCGCGCAGCACCCGCTCCCGCTGCACCCCCGGCGAACTGGCCTTGTCCGGATCGGCCGCCCGCACCTCCTTGAGCGCCACCTCCCGATGCAGCGCCAGATCATAGGCCCGCCACACCGTCCCCATACCGCCACTGCCGAGCGGTTCGAGCAATTCGAAGCGCCCGTCGACCACTGTCCGCCCGGAAATCACCGCGCCAGCCTATTAGTCATGTCCGAACCGTGCGACCCCGCCTTCCCCGTGCACCAGCCCTCGTCATCCCGGCATGCTTTCGGCCGGGATCCACACGTGCGGAACAGGGGCAGACCGAAATGGATTCCGGTCCGGCTATCGGGTTGTGACGGTCGGGGTTTGCGCGGCGAAAGCGTCTGCGGTTGCCAGTGTGAATTCGCCGTGATCGCTGCCCAGACCCTGTGCGACCAGCGCCGCGACCGCGTTGCCGAGGATGGCCGCGGCGGCGGGCTCGCGGCCGAGGGCCAGCCCGCGCAGGAAGCCCGCCGAGAAGGCGTCGCCGCAGCCGGTGGTGTCGACCACGTCCACGGCGAAGGCCGGGACGGTGTGCGTGCCCTCGGGGGTGGAGAGGAGGGCTCCGGCCGCGCCTTGGGTAATCGCCAAGGTGTGCGCCCCCGCGTCGTGCAGGATCTCGCAGGCGGCGGAAAGCGTTGTCGCGCCGGTGAAGCCGAGCGCCTGTTCATCATTGGGCAGGAAGTAGTCGACGTGGGGGAGCGCGGCGGCGATGGCGTCGAGGCTGCCCAGTGCTCCGGGCGCGATGAGATCGGCTGAGGTGGTGGCGCCATTGTCCTTGGCGTGCCGCAGGATTCGCGCCGCATTGGGTGCGCCGAGCAGTTCGGGACCGCCCAGGTGCAGGAAGTCGGTGGCCGCCAGCGCATCCCAGTCGACATCGTCGAGGGTGTAGAAGGGATTCGCGCCGAGCAGGTGCAGGCTCGGGCGTTCGCCATTGGGGCGGATGGGCAGTACCGAGGCCGAGGTGGGCTGCTCCGACTTGCGGACGATGAGCGCGGTATCGATTCCCGCCGTATTCAGCAGGGAGACAAGGAAATCCCCGGTCGAATCGGTGCCGACGGCTCCTGCGGTGCGGACCCGCGCCCCGAGCTTGGCCAGCGTCAGCGCGGTTCCGGCGGCCGTGCCCGCGGCGGTGATGCGAATGTCCTGCACCAGCGCGGTCTGCTGACCTTCCGGAATCCCGTCGACCGGTCGGACCAGAATATCCAGGACGTGCGCGCCCAGTGTGATGACCTTCATCTGTTATCCCTATCGAGCCGGCCGTCGAGCGGTTTGCGGGTGCCGTATCCGGTGCGCCAGGCGACTTCGATGACGGCGGCCTGCTGTTCGGCCGTCAGCGGGCGCGGCGTTCCGATGGTCCGGGCATCGAGGTAGAGGGTGCACGCCCACTCCAGCAGCAGCGCGTACTCGACGGCCTGATCGAGATCCGCGCCGAGCGCCACCGCGCCGTGATTGGCCATCAGCGCGCACTGCTTGCCCCGCAGGGCTTCTCGCACCGCGGACGCGAGTTCCGGGGTGCCGAAGGGATGGAAGGGCACGACCGGTGTCGCACCGCCGAGCACCAGCTGCTGATAGTGCAGCACCGGCAGCTCATCGAGCACGCAGCCGACGGCCGTCGATTTCGGCGCGTGCGTATGCACGATCGCGCGCGCCGGATAGGCGCGGTAGATATCAAGGTGCAGACCGAGTTCCGAGGTCGGCGCGTATTTTCCCGCCACGATTCCACCGTCCAGATCGACCACGGTGATATCGGCCGCGTCGATGTCGCCGAGCACCGCACCGGTGGGGGTGACCGAGACAAGATCGCCATGGCGCATACTCACATTTCCGGCGGTGCCGATCAGCAGCCCCTCCTCGGCCAAACGCCGGGAAGCGGCTGCGACACGGGCGCTTTCGGCTGGCGCGGGACTGCTCATGGCGGCTACCCTACCCAAACCTGAATTCGATTCACATTAACTTCGGAGCCGAAATGTCCGCCTCGCTGGAGCTGCCCGACGCCCTGCTGCGCCGCGTGCCGCGCCAGGCCCGCAGTCGGCAACGCCTGGCCCGGGTGCTCGAGGTCTCGGATCGACTACTCGGGACCGAAGGCGTCGAATCGCTGACCATGATCAGAGTGGCGGCCGAGGCGCGCATTTCGGTCGGTTCGCTCTACCAGTACCTCCCCGATCGCGACGCCATTATCGAGGCGCTCGCCGGGTCCTATCTCGCCATGATCGAATCCCGCATGGCCGCACTGCTGGAACTCGCCCGCGCCGCACCCTGGCCGGACCCCACCGATGTGCTGATCGATGCCTTCGCGCACCTGTATCGCAGTGAGCCCGGATTCCGCGCACTCTGGTTCGGCCGGCACCTCACCGAGGCGGCGCGCGCGGCGGACCGCGAGCATAAACGCCGAATGGCGGTTACGCTCCGCGAGATCATGATCGCGCAGGGCGTCGCCGCGGACACCGCCGATCTGGATACCGCCTGCCGCACCGCACACCTGATGGGAGATGCGGTGATGCAGGAAGCCTTCCGTTCCGATCCGGACGGCGATCCGGATCTGCTGCGCCAGGCCAAGATCGCGCTGCGCGCGTACGCGAGTCAGTGGACCGGTCCGTGACCGACATACGTAAGGAGTATTCGATGAGAGTGTCCCGGCGATCCGCGCTGGCAGGCGCGGCCGCTTCCGCCGCCGCGCTGGGCGCGACCGGCTTCCTCGGCGCGGGTACGGCCGCGGCCGAACCGGGCGGCGGCGCGGACTATCTCGTCGGTTGCGGTATGGCCGATATGACCGGTGCGCCCGCGGGCCAGGGCATGATGGGCTACTCCGAACTGGATCAGGTCACCACCGGTCTGCTCATGCGCTGCTGGGCGCGTGCGTACATCATCGTCGATCAGGTGACCGGTGATCGGGTGGCGTTCGTGAACACCGATAACGCCTGTCTGTTCCAGTCGGTGCACCTGGCCGTGATGGTGGAGCTGGCCAAGCGATTCGGTGATCTGTACACCGAGCGCAATGTGAATCTCAATGCCACGCACAATCACAATTCCTGCGGCGGCACCGCTCGCGAGTACGCGTATTCCCTTGCCGCGCAAGGGTTCCAGCAGAACTCATACGACGCCGAGGTGAACGGCATCGTCACCGCCATCGCGAACGCGCACGAGCGCCTGGCCCCGGGCACCATCATGATCGGCCACGGTGAGCTGCACGATGCCAGCGCCAATCGCTCCCGGGTGGCCTTCGACCTCAATCCGGCCGATGACAAGGCCGAATTCCCGGATGCCATCGATCCGGCCGTCACCGTGCTGCGACTGAAGCAGGGCGGCAGGGACGTCGGCGCGATCACCTGGTTCGCCACGCACGGCACCTCGCTCACCGATCACAACACGCTCATCTCGGTCGACAACAAGGGCTATGCCAGCTACCGCTGGGAGCACGATGAGATGGGCGCGCGGTATCTGGACGGGCAGCCGGGTTTCATCGCCGCGTTCCCGCAGACCAATCCGGGCGATATGACCCCCAACCTGTGGACCCGCCCGTGGCATCCGGCCGGGCCGACCGAGGACAATCGCGCCAACTGCGCCATGATCGGTGAACGCCAATATCAGGCCGGGCGAACGGCTTTCGCCGCCGCGCGCGCCATGTCCACCGGCGGTGTCGATTCGGTCATCCGCTATGTGAATATGGCCGACACCTTCATCGACGGCTCGTACACCCCGGACGGTAAGGCCGCCCGCACCGCACCCGCCATGATGGGCGCGGCCGCGGTCGCCACCAGTTCCGAGGACAACTACAACACCCAGATCCCGTTCCTGCACGAGGGCGATACCAATCCGATGGTGGCCGCGCTCGGCGGCGTCGACGCGCCCATCGAAGAGTGGATGCGCGATGTGCAGGCCCCCAAGCTCGCCATCGTCCCGCTCGGCATCCTGCCGCCGCGCCCGTGGGTGCCGCAGGTGGTGGCGATCCAGATCATGCGCATCGGTGATCTGGTATTGGCTTCGGGCCCAGCGGAATTCACCATCGTCTCCGGCCTGCGGGTGCGCCGGGTGGTCGCGCGCGCCCTCGGGGTGCCGCTGGAGAACGTGCTGATGCAGGGGTACGCCAACGGCTACTGCGGCTATGTGACCACGCCCGAGGAGTACGTCTCCCAGCAGTACGAGGGCGGTGAAACCCTGTACGGCCGTTGGACATTGTCGGCCTATATGCAGGAATTCGATCGGCTCGCCCGCGCGGTGGCCGCGCGCACCGATATCGGCCGCGGACCCGCGCCGCTGGACTGGAATTTCGGCCTGCAACCCAATCTGCTGGCCCCGGTCCCGGCCGACGTCCCGGTCGCCGGCCGCGCCTTCGGTGATGTGCTGACCCAGCCGCCCGCGAACAACACCGCCGGAGATCTGGTGTCGGTGGAATTCGCGGGCGCGCACCCGAACAACGACTTCCGTTTGGGCGGCACCTATTTCGAGGTGCAGCGCTCGACCGGGGACGGCTGGGAGCGGGTATTCGACGATAACGACTGGTGCACCGAATTGCATTGGCGGCGACCCGATGACAATCCGGCGGCCTCGCTGATCCAGGTCCGCTGGACGATCCCGGCCGGGACCAGGATCGGGAAATATCGGATCCGGTATTTCGGCGACAGTAAGGACGCCGCCGGCCAGACCGCCGGATTCACCGGCACCTCAATGGAATTCGTGGTTTCGTAGCTCGATTCGGCAGGTCAGTGGTGGAACGGGTGCCCACCGAGCGATGCGGTGTGCACCGCCACCCGATCCCGCGACAGCGACATATTGTGCCGCTCCTGCGGGGTCAGGGTGTGGCGCTCCCTGATGCGCTGGGCGGATTCGCCGAGCACCGACAGTACCGACATCGGGCGCTGGAAAGCGATAAAGGTCATGACAGCCTCCTTGGAGGAAAAGTCCGCTGCCGCAACCTGATTCAGCGCATGACTGAATAACCGCGGCAGGCGGGTATGAACGTGAATGGTGTATCCGTACTCGGATACGGACTATCGCCGGAACTCACTTCACTCCTCACCTCCTTGCCGCCGGGACGCACGCGGGCGTCGATCACGTCAGACCGCGCGGTGCGAACCACGCGACACAGAGGGAGAATCCGCCAATCCGAACGATATGGCGAGCACCCCTCTCGTCAGAGCTTCGGCACTGAACGACGTATCCCCGGCTGGGGAAGCCACTTTGGATAGCCCCTTAATCCGGAGCGATCTGTCCTAACCCTGGGCGTCTCTCGACGTCGTCGGATCAGTGGCCTGTGTTCGAACAGGAGCCTCGCCTAGCGAGGTGCTGACTCGACCATGCTGCCCGTGGATCGCCGATGTGTCAAACAGCTGCGCGCCGGGCGGCCGACGCGTAGCGTCCCGGAATTGCGCCGGGAATTCGCAGAATTCGCCTCTTTCGCAGCGCGGATGCACGTGCAACAGTGGTGCGCAACAGCACGATCGATCGGACGAGGAAGTCTAACCATGATGTATCTGTTGTGGGTCTTCCTGCCTGTCGCCGCCGTGCTGTGTTGTGTCGGGGGACACATCTGGCGCTTCCGTCGCGATCGGTTCCTGAGCTACCTCTACGGCCCGCATATCGATCGGCCGCAACGCTTCGGCAGCCTCGCCTTCCGGACCGGCGTGCCGGTGCTGTTCACGGTGCGGATCGCCGAAGTCGTTGTCTCCGGGCCGCATTCGCGCTCGCACGGCACCGTCGACGTGATTCTGACGCTGGCGCAATGCATTGCGATACCGCTGGCGGTGATCGGCGCGGGCCTGATCCTGATCCCGCCGCTCATCACCGCCGAATCCCGTCCGCACGTCACCCCGATCGATCGCATGACGCTGCCGGTGCTGGTGGCCGCGCTGCTGTCCTCGGTGCTGGTCACCTTCGATCCGTACTCCACCGATGATCGCTATCGCACGGCCGAGACGCTGTACACCTGGTGCCGTTCGCTGGTCACGCTGCATCCGAATCCCGAGGTCATGCAGCATGCGCCGGTGATCTATCAGGCGCGCGGGCTGATCGTCATCACGCTCATCGCGATTTGGCCGTACACGCGTTTGGCGGGCATCTTCACGGTGCCGGTGTCTCGGATGCTGCGGCGCGCCGCGGGCGTGTTGCGCGGGATGCCGATCCCGTTGTCGCGCAAGCAGCGTCGGCCCGCGTAGCTACAGCGAATCGGCCTTGCTGATCCAGCCGACGACGGTCCGGTTGAGCCAGGCGGGGGAGAGCTGGGTGGCGGCGGCGGTGATTTTGGTTTGCAAACCGACCAGCACGTGTGAACCGCGCACCGCTCGGCGGTGAGTCGCGGTGTGCCACACACTGTTCGCCACATCATCGGCGGTAAGGCGCACGCCCAGCGTGGCCGAGGATTTCGAGCCCCGGGTCACCTCGGTCATCATGTCGGTGGCCACGAACAGCGGCAGCAGATCCCGCACGGCGATGCCGTAGTGCCGCCATTCCAGATCGAGCGCCTCGGTGAGACTGCGGACCGCCGCCTTGGTCGCCCCGTAGACCGCCAGACCGGGCTGGCCGTACAGCGCCGAGGCCGAGGCCAGATTGATGACCTGGCTGCCGGGTGTGCGGCGCAGATACGGCAGCGCGGTATGGCAGCCGTTCAGCACGCCCTTGATATTCACATCGACCAGACGGTGCTGACGCTCCAGGGAGATATCCCCGAACGGGCCGGAGTGCAGGATGCCCGCATTGTTGACCAGCAGATCCAGCCGGCCGGTGGCAGCTGTGAAGTCCGCGAGCGCCTGCTCCCACCCCGCCGGATCGGTCACGTCGAATGCCCCCGTGACCGTGGTCCCGCCGATCTCCTTGGCGGTGCGCGCCACGGCCTCGGCATCGATGTCGTACATGCCGACCGTCCAGCCCTGTCCCGCGAATTTGGCCGCGATGGCGCGGCCGATGCCCGCCGCCGCCCCGGTGATCAGGACGGCGGGCTGGGAAGCCTGGGAAGCATTGGCGGGCTGGGACATTCGGGCCTCCCTGGCGATAGCGGTCGAGGGTGGCGAGGGCTCAGGCCGCGCTGCGTCCCGTACTCGCCTGTTCGATCATCGCACGGTGGAATCCGGCCGCGTCGCGGGCGGCGTCGCGGCCGTCGGCGAGCAGTTCCGCACCCAGGTGAATCAGGGTGTGCGGGGCGCTGGCCCGGATCTGCAAGGTCATCGGGACATTCGCCTCCTCGCAGCGACGCGCGACTTCGAGGGCGTCGGAGAGCAGCATTTCGCGCGAGCCGACCTGCAACAGGATGGGCGGCAACCCGGTGAAATCGTGATTGACCACCGACCAGCTGGGATCGAGTACGCCGTCGATGGCGATACCGCGGCGCACCACCATGGCCGGACCCGCCGCGGGCAACACCGCATCGGTATTGGCATTGGGGTGCGCCATGCGGGCGGTGGAGTCGAAATCGGCCCACGGTGAGGTGACCGAGATGCCCGCGGGCAGCGGCAGGCCCAGATCGCGGGCGGTGAGCACCATCCGCAGTGCCAGCCCGCCACCGGCGGAGTCGCCCGCCGCGATGATCTTCTCGGGCGCGAAGCCCTCGTCCAGCAGGTACTGATAGGCGGTCAGCGCGTCATCGAGGCTGTCGTTCGGATGTGCGTCCGGCAGCTGGCGATAGTCCACGGTGAACACCGGCAGCGCGCTTTCGCTGCCCAGCCGCGCGGTATGCCTGCGGTAGCTGTTCAGTCCGCCCGCGATGAACGCGCCGCCGTGGAAGTACAGGATGGCCGCGTCCCGGTCGACGCGCGGGTCGGAAACCGGTGCGGTCCAGAGCCATTCGGCATCGAACCGTTCGAAGAACACCGGATGCCGATGGGTCCCGCGCGGTGCGCCCAGCATGCGGGCGGGCGCTTCGGACAACCGGGTGGCCCGGAAGATCAGTTCGGCGGGCCCCGGCCCGAAATCGGCGACCCACGCTCCGGCACGCAGGAACTGTTGCAGCGTCGTGCGCAATACCGGATGTGCGATGCGGGTGCCGATCCGGGCGGGCCGGGTCGATTCGACGATCACGGACGTAACGGATTCCGAGGTCTGCGGCGTCATTGCCACGGGGCTCTCCTGTCCGCGCCGCGAAGCCGAAGCGCTGGAACTGTCTGACAACATTGTCGTTTCTGGCCTGGGCCATCGACCATCTTGACGTCCCCGGCGCGGATTGTCATGTCCGAGAGGGAAATTCCCGCCATTTCGAGACCTTCCTACCCTTGGTTCAACGGCCGATGGTGGGACGGATCTTCCCGAAACCGGTGGCCTGTTCGAAAGCGTGACCGACCTCCAGCACGCGCCGGTCGGCGCGATGCGGTCCGATGATCTGCACGCCCACCGGTAGCCCGGTGGCCGTGAAACCGCCCGGCACCGACAGCGCCGGGCAGCCGGTGGCGCTGATGAAGTACGCCGAGCGCATCCAATCCAGGTAGGTGTGCATGGGTTCGCCCGCGATCTCGGCCGGATACTCCAGCTCGATATCGAACGGCGGCACCTGGCTGACCGCGGCCAGCAGTACGTCGTAGCGGTCGAAGAATTCGCGCATCCGATGGAAGAGCTCGGCGTGCCGGAGCTCCGCGGCGGCGATATCGGTCCCGCTCAGGGCGAGTCCGGCTTCGATATTCCACACCAGTGACTTCTTGATTCGATCCCGTTGTGTTAGCAGCGGACCCAGAGCGAGGGCGAACTGCCAGGCCCGCAGGGTGCGGAAGACCTCTTCCGCCCCAGTCAGATTCGGACAGTCGAGCGTGACATCCGCGCCCAGTTCGGCGAACGTCGCCACCGTGGGCTCCAGGGCCGCGCGCACCGCCGGGTCCACGGGTACCGCCCCGCCCAGATCGGGTGCCCAGGCCACCCGGAGACCGCGCATATCCCGGTCCAGTTCACCGGTGAAGACCGAACCGCGCTCGGAAATCGCGATGGGACTGCGGGAATCGGGTCCGGCGAGTACCGAGAGCAGCAGTGCGATATCGCCGACCGTGCGCGCCATCGGCCCCTGGACCGCCAGCGTCGACCAGGGGGCCTGCGTCGGCCAGGACGGCACCCGGCCGGGGGAGGGCCGGAATCCCACGACATTGCAGAACGATGCCGGATTGCGCAGTGAGCCACCCATATCGCTGCCATCGGCGAGCGCGTGCATACCGCAGGCCAGTGCCGCCGCCGCGCCGCCACTGCTGCCGCCCGCGGACTTTCCGAGGTCATAGGGATTACGGGTGGCGCCGAACAGTTCGTTGAACGTGTGCGAACCCGCGGCGAATTCGGGCACATTGGTCTTGCCCAGCGTGATCGCCCCGGCGGCCCGGATACGCTCGATCACCAATTCGTCACGGACGGGCACGTTCTCGGCCAGCAGGACACTGCCCGAGGTCGTGCGTATTCCGGCGGTATCGTGGGTGTCCTTGTGCGCCATGGGAATACCGTGCAGCGGTCCCACCGGAGCCTTGGCGGCCATCCTGGCATCGGCGGCGCGGGCCTGATCCAGCGCCCGGTCGGCGACCAGGGTGACGATCGCGTTGACCCGCGGGTTGGTCGCCTCGATCCGCTCCAGGTGGGCCCGGGTGAGCTCGACGGCCGATATCGCGCGGGTGCGCAGCAGCCGGGCCTGTTCCCGCGCGGTGGCGAAGCAGATATCCGAATCCATCGGTGTCTCCTAGAGTTCGGCGGTCAGGGCATCGGATTCCGCGATCGGCTCCCCGGTGCGGCTCGTGCGCAGCAGCATCCAAATACATTGGGCCACCAGACATACCGCGAGGTTCACCGCCAATCCGATGATTCCGGAATTGATGTTGTGCACCGCGGCATAGTGCTTTCCGATCTCCACCCAGGCCACCACGCCGATGCCGGACAGCAGTCCGGCCATGGCGGGATACTTTCCCAGCAGCCGCCGATCACCCAGCGCGGCAAGGAAAGCCGGTGCGGTCTGCGCCAATCCACTGAAGGTCAGCAGCAGCAGATCGGCCAGCGCACTCGGTCGCTGTATCGCCAGCAGCAGGGTCAGGCACGCGACCACGATCACCGTGCCGTGATTGAGCGCCAGCGTCGCCCGCGCACCGCGCAGCGGAATCAGATTGCGCGCCACCAGCGAGGAGATGCCCAGGCTGATCGCGGCCGCGGGCACCATGGCCGCCGCCGCGGCCGCCACCGCGATCACCCCGACCAGCCAATCCGGCAGCGCCTCGCCGGTCAGCCACAGCAGCACCCCGCCCGGCGGCACCCGGAAGCCGTGCAGCGCGGCCAGCACCCCGGTGAAGCCGATGATGATCGGCAGAATGATCACCACCTGATACAGCGGCAGCCAGGTGTTATTGCTGCGGATCACCTGTTCGTCGCGCGAGGCCAGCAGCGGCGGCCACAGGTGCGGCAGGGTGAAGAACGCGCTGCCGATCGCGGAGATGAGCACACCGCTGATCCACCAGTTCGATCCCGCCGGACCGTCATTGTGCGGCACTGTGAGCAATTGCGGTGCGCTGTGCTGGATTTCGCGGAAGACATCCCCGATACCACCGGCGAAATGCGCCGGAATCGCGATCACCAGCACGATCATCGCGCCGATCATGAGGGCGTCCTTCAGATAGGCCGTATTGGCGATGCCGCGAATACCCGACCACAGTACGAACGCCACCATCAGCGCGGTCGCGATCACCATGCTCCAATGGCCCGAACTTCTACTGCCGGTGACCAATTGCACGATGGTGCCCAGCCCGGTGATCTGCAATTGCAGATACGGCAGCAGGAAGATCACCCCGATCAGCGCGACCAGCTTGCCGAACAGCGGACTGCGATAGCGATCCGCGAAATAGTCGGCCTGCGTGAGGTATTCGCGCGCCTTGGCGAGCCGCCACAGTCGCGGCCCGAGAAAATACACGCCGATATAGGACAGCGGAATGTACGGGATGGCGTAGGTCGCGGTCGCGCCGCCGACGAAGGTCCGGTTCGCCACCCCGAGGAAGGTGAACGTGGTGAAACCCTCTCCGGCCTGGAGGAACCACGTCGCGCCCTTGCCGAAATTCCTGCCGCCGACAGTCCATTCGGATAGATCGCGGCTGCTGCGCCGCCCGCGGATGCCGAGTGCGGCGATCACCGCCATACCGATCAGTGCGATGGTGAGAATCATCGGTCCCGCCCTCCGTTGCGGCCGCGCTCGGCCAGCAGCAGCGCCGGGGTGATCAGCAGCACCCACGCCGAGAGCCAGACGAACAGTGCGGGCAGGCCGAACCACAGGTGCGGGGTGTTGACGAACGGCAACCAAATCGCAGACAGCAGCGCCACCGCGGGTACGACGGGGGATAGGGACAGAAGTGCTCGATTCATGGCTGCTCCGTGTGTATTTCGAGGGTCACCAGGTGATGAAGGAATTCCAGAACCCGCAGTGGTGATCCGCGGCGAACCGGGTGTAGTCGCGGGGCCCGTCCGGTGCGAACCGGAGCATTCGTCCCGATGCGGCATCGAAGCGCGGCGCGGCCGGACGGCCCGCGCCATCGGGATCGCCGGTGCGGGCGAACGCGGTCCAGTAGTCGATCATCTGTTCCGACAGCCGCCGCTGGGCATCGGTGAACGCCGGTGTGACGCCGTTGGTTTCATACAGGTAGGGCAGGTCGAAAGCATGTGCCGCGCCGAGCGGGAAGCTGGCCGGTGGAATGCCCGGCAGCGCGGGCGCGGTGTCGTCGGCGAATTCGGCGGCATAGGTCGGAACATGCTGGGCCAGTAGTCCGGCCGTGGTCGGTACGCCGCAGATGTAGTCGAAATCGCTGCGCGCGGCGGCGTAGGCCAGCACCGGTTGGGCGTAGTCCCGCAATGGATAGCGCTCGATCACCTGATTGGCCTTGTCCGCGCCGAAGAAATCGCGCACGGCCTGCGGATAGGCATCGGCGGTGAGTGTGGTGCCGAGCCCGTACTGGAACAGCACCATCAGGCGTTCCTCATCCTTGGCGTCGGTGATCAGCACGGGCACCCTGTTGAAACGCCCGGACCCCAGCGCATCCCGCAGCGGTTCGGTCAGCACCCGGCCGTCGATATCGGGAAACCATTGGTACGGAGCCTGTGCCGCGATCAGCTCGCCGACGGGCTTGGCGCGCAGGCAGATTCCCGCGGTGCGCGGATCCGCGCAGCCGACCGCCGCGGCGTAGGTCTGTCCCTTCACATCGGCCTGCGCCCGGGTCGGCCACGCACCGAAACCGTCACCGGCACACGGTGCGCTCTGCACGATCGCGCGCTGGAACAGTCCGGCCGCCAGTGGCGATCCGAGCTGTGAGCACACCGATACCGCCCCGGCGGACTGTCCGTCGATGGTGACCGATCCCGGATCACCGCCGAAGGCCGCGATATTGCGCCGCACCCAGCGCAGCGCGGCCTGCTGATCGAGAATGCCGTAGTTCCCGGTGATTTCGGCTCCGGAGTCCGCTGCCATGGACAGCCCGCCCAGCACACCGAGCCGATAGTTGACGGTGACCACCACGACATCGCCGCGTGCCACCATCCGATGCGCCGCATAGTCCCGTCCGGAACCGGACACCATCGAGCCGCCGTGGATGAACACCATGACCGGCAGCCCGCGCGCCGCGCGCCGAGGCGTCCAGACATTGAGGTTCAGGCAATCCTCGGTGGTCACATCGGTTCCGCCGAGCGCGCCCGCAGACTGCGGGCAGGCATTGCCCGGACCGGTCGCCTCCCGCACGCCCGGCCACGGGAGCGCGGGTTGCGGCGGCTGCCAGCGCAGCGGGCCGATCGGTGGCGCGGCGTAGGGGATTCCGAGGTAGGACCGATCGGTATCAGTGGTGGTGCCCCGAATCTGTCCGGTATCGATGGTCACGATCGTCGGGTCGGAGCCGGAGCCCGTATCAGCGGGGGCGGGGGCGGCTGTTCCGAGACCCGCCGCGCAGATGAGAGCCAGGGCCGACAGCATGTGCCGAATTCGCATGCGTATCACCGTGCCCGGTCAGCGAGATTTCGGACAAGGTCGGCTGGCTGATCGACGGATACCGCCACATACTTGGCCGATGCTGGACGAATTGGACCGCAGAATCGTTGGGGCGCTACAGATCGACGGCCGCGCGGCCTGGAGTCGCATCGCGGCGGTACTGGGCGAACCCGAGCGCACCGTGGCCCGGCACGGCAATCGACTCTTGGAGAGCGGGGCGGTGACGGTGACCGCGCTCGCGCCACGCGGGGATTCGGTCCTGGTCCGCATTCGATGCGCACCGGGTACGGCGGGGGTGTGCGGGCGCACGCTCGCACATCGCCCGGACGCGATCTTCAGCTATGTGCTGACCGGTTCGGTGGACTGCGTCGCCGAAATCATCTGTCTGCCCGAGCAGGTCGCGGATCTGGTGTTGCAGGAACTGCCGGGGATCGCGGGACTGGTGGAGAGCAATACCCTGCCGGTGCTGCGGTATTTCCGCACCGTGCACGAATGGCGGCCCGCGCTGCTCACCGCGGCCGAGGTCGAGGCGCTGACCGAGCAACCGCCGATCACGCCCGAGCCGACCGGGGTGGGCGGGCAGCGGCTCGGCCGCGAGGAACGGCTCATGCTGCGCGCACTGGCCGAGGACGGTCGCCGCACCTATGACGAAATCGCTCGTATCGCAGGCGTTTCCGAGCCGACCGCGCGCCGCCGAGTGGAGGCGCTGCGGCGTACCGGGGCCGTGCACATTCGGGCGGTGGTGGCCCCGGCCGCGCTCGGTCTGGGCGTGGAGGCGCTGCTGTGGATCCGGACGCAGCCGGGCACGGTGGAATTGGTGGGGCAGCTGCTGTTGAAGTCACCGTACGTGCGATATGCGGCGGTGATCATGGGCGATCACCAGATCGTCGCCGATGTGGCGGTACCGGACAAGCTCAGCCTCTATCAGCTGCTCACCTCGGCCGAATGGGTCGCGCACGTGGACTCGGTGGAAACCTCGATGGTCATCGACGTGCTGAAAACCAGTGGGGTGCAACGGCAATCGAGTGCATCGCGACGCTGAGCAGGGCTACCGGTCGCCGAAGGCGGCTTCGAGCAGATCCCGGCCGGGACTGAGCAGCCCGACCGCTTCATCCACATCGCGGAGCCGTGCCGAACTGGTCGAGAGCGTGAGCCCGGCGACCAGCACTCCGCGCCGATTGCGGATCGGGAGCGTCAGACACCCTGCCCCGGAACGCAATTCATTCACCTGCAAGGCGTATCCGCGAGCCCGGGCGAGGGCGTCGTTCTCGGCCAGCGCGAGCCGCCCGATGGCGGATGCGGTGAGATCGCCGGTGATCACGTGTTCGTGCTCGATCGGATACTCCGGATCTGCGTCGAGAATGCGGACCCGGGGTCGTTCGGTGCCGGTGCGGTGATATCCGGCCAGATGCACACCGCCGCGGGTGTGATCGCGCAATCGCGCGAGCGCCTCCAGTGCCGCACCGGGAAGCGGTGCGGGCGTCGCCATTCCGGCCAGTTCGGTCACCTTGCTGCCGAGCGCGAATCCGCTCAGATCCGGTGTGCGCACCAGATACTCCTGCTGCACCAGCAGATTCAGCAGCCGGTACGCGGTGGCGCGCGGCATACCCAGATTGCGGCTGATCTCGCGCGCGGTCACACCCGGACCGCAGGCGGCGACCTCCTCGAGCACCACCAGGGCGCTCAGGACCGCCTTGGGCTGGCGGCCGCCGATACCGTCCGAAGCGCTCACGCCGCGTCTCGCTCCTCGCGTGCGGAACCGCCCAGCACATCCGCGCCGATCGGAATGTCATGGGTGCCCACCAGGAGTGCGCCGCGTCGCCGGGCACGGCGGAACACCATGAGCCCGACCGCGACTCCGAGCAGGAACAGCACCACCCCGGCCGCGCGCGGACCCTGCCATTCGGTACCCAGGAAGACCACCAGGCAGCCGGCCAGCGCCAGCGCGGCCACGGTCGCCACCAGCACCGGACCCACCATGAACTCACCGATGCGCCGCAGGAAGAACGGCACCGCCGCGCACACCAGCGTGTAGGCCAGCACATATCCGCCCGCCGACACCACCAGCAGAATCCCCACCGCCTGCCGGTTCGTGATTCCGGCGGCGAGCAGCAGTGCGGGCACCACGGTCACCACCGGCATCGACACTCCGATCGCGATATGCGGGGTGCGATGCACCGGATGGGTGCGGCTCACCGACCGCGGCAGCACCCCGTCGATGCCCATGCTCAGCAGCACCCGGACCAGCGCCGTCGCCGAGGCCAGCGCACACGCGAAAAACGATGCGGCCACACCGCAATCGAGAATCGGCGAGATCCACCCGACCCCGTAGTACGACGAAAGCTGATGCACCGGTGCGGAATCCTGATCCAGCGCCACCCCCGCCGCGCGAAACCCGGTGGTCTGCACCGAGGTGGCCGCCACCACCAGCACCCCCGCCGCGATCGGCGACCAGATCAGCACCCGCGGCACCGCGGCGAACGGGCGGCGCGCCTCCACCGACAGCGAAGCCGCGCTCTCGAATCCGACGAACGCGGTAATGGCGATGACCGCACCGGTGACCAGCCCGGCGAACGACAGATGCGGTGGCGCGAGCAGCTCCCGGGCGATCGGCCGATGCCCCTGACCAAGGAACAGCACGATCACCAATCCGGCCAGCACCGCCACCGCGACGGACTCCACCAGCAGACTCAAACGCGCCGAGACTCGCACTCCGCGCAACATCACCGTCGCGCACATCAGGCCGCAGCACAGTACGCACAGGATCGGGATCAGCACGCCCTGCGCGCCCAGCAGATTCGATACCTGCAGACCGATATTCGCCAGTGAGTACATGGCGATGAAGGCGTAGCCGAGGATCATGCCGACCCCGCACAGGAACGCCGCCGTTGGGCCGAGACCCTTGGCGGTGAACGTGTACAGCGAGCCCGCCGTGGTCATGCGCTTGGTGAACTGATTGATCGCCGCCGCGACCGGCAGCGTCATACCGATACCGAGCACCGCCGCCCACAGCGCCCCGTCACCGCTGGCGGTCACCAGCATGGCGGGCACGGTGGCCGCCGCCGCGCACGGCGCGACTGCCGAAACCGATTGCGCCAGTAGATCCGGAAACCCCAGGCTGCGCCGGTGCAATCCGGACATGGGCGAGGTGTCGCGCACCCCGGAGACCGGCGGGGGATCGGCGATGGCCTGATCTAGTGCGCTGCCGCGTGAGCTCATACGCCCGGAACGTACGAAGGCAATGTGTCGCGAATGTTGCCGTGATGTCAGCGCTCGGTGTTGCCGAACGAGACAGCGCGCGGGCGGAGGGTCTCAAAAGCGGCTGCCGTGACCGTTACCGCCGGGTCATGGTCCGGCAAAGGGATGCGCCAACAGTGTTGGGAGTTCCAGGTTTTCGCTCTGCGAGGTGCACCCATGACATCCATATCCAGTCCCGGCCGAGGGACCTCCGCGTCACCCGGCGGGTTACGCGGCTCACTCGGGCCCGGCGCCATCATCTTCATGGTGGTGGCCGCGGCGGCCCCGCTCACCGTGATCGGCGGCAGTGCGCCGATCGCCATGCTGATCGGCAATGGCGCGGGTTTCCCGGCCATGTTCGTCGTGTCCGCCGTTGTGCTGCTGCTGTTCTCGGTCGGCCTCAGCGCCATGAGCAGGCATGTGCCCAAAGCCGGGGCGTTCTTCACCTATATCGGCTACGGCCTGGGGCGGCCGCTCGGATTGGGCGCGGCCTACCTTGCGCTGCTGACGTATACGACGGTGCAGGTCGCGGTGTACGGGTTCCTGGGCGCGGCACTGCGCAGGTCCGTGCTCGATATCGGGGGACCGGACCTGCCGTGGTACGCCTACGCGCTCACCGTGGTGGCCGTGGTCGGAACGCTCGGCTATCGCCATATCGAATTCAGCTCGAAAGTGCTGGGGCCCCTGCTGATCGCCGAGGTGGGCATCGTGCTGCTGCTCGGTCTGGTGGTCGTGGCGCGCGGGGGAGCCGAGGGCTTGTCGGCGCAGCCGTTCACCCCGCATCTGGCGCTGTCCGGCTCGCCCGGACTGGGACTCATGATGGCGCTCGCCGGATTCATCGGATTCGAGGCGACCGCCATCTTCCGGGATGAGGCGCGCGATCCGGCCCGCACCATTCCGCGCGCCACCTACGGTGCGGTCATCTCGATCGGACTGTTCTACACCTTCGGCACCTGGGCGCTGGTCATGGCGTGGGGACCGGATCGGGTGCTCGATGAGGCGGCCCAGGATCCGGGCGGGCTGATCGTGCGCACGGCACAGGAGTACCTGGGGACCGTCGGCGCGGTCGCCATCAATGTCCTGTTGCTTACCAGCCTGTTCGCCTGCGTGCTGTCCTTCCACAATGTGATCGCGCGCTATCAGCATTCTATGGGCGCGACGAATGTGCTGCCGGGCGCGTTGGCCCGGGTGCACGGGCGGCACTCCTCGCCGTACCTGTCCTCGGCGGTGCAGACGGTGACGGCGGCGACGCTGATCGCGGTGTTCGCGCTGTGCGGGCTCGATCCCGAACTCGAGGTATTCACCTGGTTCTCGGGTGTGGCGAGCCTCGGGGTGGCGCTGCTGATGGCGCTCACCTGTGCCGCGGTACTGGTGTATTTCGCGCGCACCCGGGCGGATACTCGGTTGTGGCACACGCGAATTGCGCCCGCCCTGGGTGTGGTCGGCCTGACTGTGGCGGCCGGGCTCATCGTGCTCAATTTCCGCACGCTGATCGGCGGATCGGCCACCCTGTCGACGGTATTGCTGCTGATCACCTTCGCCTGCCCGCTGGCGGGCATCGCACAGGCGTACGCGCTGCGGCGCGGCAATCGCGGTGTGTACGACGGCATGACCGATGCCATCGCCGCGTGACCCCGGCTCGTTCTCCTATTTCCCTTCTCATCAGGAGTTGTCATATGTCCACTGTCGAATCACTCGCGGCATCAACCGATTCCGGGTTACGAGTGCTGGAGAGCCTGTCCGCCGACGAGATCGGTGCCGTGCGTGAAATCCTCACCGCGGCAGGCAAGGTCGGTCCCACCGGACGTTTCGTCTACGTCGGACTGAACGAGCCGGACAAGGCCGAGGTACTGGCCCATCAACTCGGTACCGCGCCCGCACCCGAACGCCTGGCCCGGGCGCTGCTGCTGGATATCGCGACCGGCGCGTCCCGGGACGTCCTGGTATCGCTCACCCGTGGCGAAATCCATTCCGACACAGCGATAGACGGCGCACGCGGTCAGGTGCCGATTCTGGAGGAGGAATTCGCCGAGGTCGGCGTGGTGCTCGCAGGGAACGACCGTTGGTGCGCGGCACTGCGCGCTCGTGGCGTCGATTCGGCCATGACGGTGTGCGTACCGCTGTCGGCCGGGCACTACGACATCCCGAATGAGCAGGGCCGCCGCATTATTCGCGTCTTCGCCTTCCGGCAGGACCATCCCGAGGATCACCCGTGGGCGCATCCGGTGGACGGGCTGTGCGCCTACGTCGACATCATCACCCGCGAACTGGTCGATCTGATCGACGACCGCATTCTGCCGGTGCCCGAGGAGCACGGCAATTTCCAGGATCCCGAATTGGCGCTGCCGGGCTACGAGGGCCTCAAGCCTATCGAGATCACCCAGCCGCAGGGACCGAGTTTCACCGTCGACGGTGACAGCATCGAATGGGCGAACTGGCGGCTGCGCATCGGATTCGATGCCCGCGAGGGACTCATCCTGCGGCAGTTGAGCTTCCGCGACGGCGATCGCGATCGCGATCGCCCGGTGCTCTACCGCGCCTCGATCGCCGAAATGGTGGTGCCCTACGCCGATCCGTCACCGAACCGGTTCTGGCAGAACTACTTCGACACCGGCGAATACCTGTTCGGCCGCTTCACCAATTCACTGCGGCTGGGCTGTGACTGCCTGGGCGAGATCCACTACTTCGACGCCACCCTCGCCGATGAACTCGGCATGCCCCGCACCATCGAGAACGCCATCTGCCTGCACGAGGAGGATTACGGCACGCTCTGGAAGCACACCGACCTGTTCACCGGCGTCAGCGAGGTGCGGCGACAGCGGCGGCTGGTGATCAGCTTCTTCACCACCGTCGGCAATTACGACTACGGGTTCTACTGGTACCTCTACCTGGACGGCACCATCGAATGCGAGGCCAAACTCACCGGCATCGCGTTCAGCGCCGCCTACCCGCCCGAGGGTTCGCCGTATCAGAGCGAGGTCGCCCCCGGGCTGGGTCTGCCTTACCACCAGCATCTGTTCAGCGTTCGGCTGGACATGACGGTCGACGGGACCGCCAACGCGGTGGACGAGGTGGAGGTGAGCCGGGTGCCCGTCGGGCCGGACAACCCGTACGGAAACGCGTTCACCGCCAAGACGACTCGACTGGCGAGTGAGTCGGAGGGCGTGCGTGATGCCGATGCCGCCAGCGGTCGGGTGTGGCATGTGGTCAGCACCGAGCAGACCAATCGCATGGGCAAGCCGACGGGCTACGTGCTGCACCCGCAGCAGACCCCGACCTTGCTTGCGGACCCGTCTTCCTCCATCGCCGCCCGCGCCGCCTTCACCACCCGCCAGCTGTGGGTATCCCGGTACTCGCCCGAAGAACGCTATCCCGCAGGCGATCTGGTGAATCAGAACGCGGGCGGGGACGGCCTGCCCGCCTATATGGCCGCCGATCGCGGTATCGACGGCGAGGACATCGTGCTGTGGCACACCTTCGGCCTCACCCATTTCCCGAGGCTGGAGGACTGGCCCGTGATGCCGGTCGACTACGTGGGTTTCACGCTGAAGCCGTACGGATTCTTCGACCGCAATCCGGTGCTGGGCGTGCCCGCGTCGACGCAATCGCACTGCTGCCATCCGGAGCCGCGGTGACCGTCGATCAGCATGCGCCGCAGCGGTATTCGCTCCCCCCGAGTGATCGCGCTCGAATCGCGGGCCGCTGCGGCGCGGTCCTGGCGGTGGGATCGGCGGGACTGCACGCCGCCGGTTCCTCCGGTCACGGCTCGGTGGCCGCTCCCGGCGTCGTACTGCTGAATCTGATGATCCTGGCGTGCCTGGTGTGTGCCTGGCACCTGTGGACCCGGCCGACCATACGGGCATGGGCGCTCACGGCCGCCATGAGCGCGGGCATGATCGTCCTGCACACGATGCCGATGGGTACGGCGATGCATCACACGGAAATGCCCATGCTGCGTGCGGCGACCGGGACCGCTGTCCTGGAAATCGCTGTGGCGGCCGCGGTTCTGATCACTCGGACAGTGGTTACGCCTTGTGCGCGGAGTCGATAGCGTCCGGCAGTAGATCACCGAGTTCGACACCACCGGGTCGCACCCCGGTGGCCGTCGGCAGGCCGAACTCCAGCAGATCGAACACCGCGTGCATGGCAGTGACCGCATCGGGTTCGCCGCCGACGAACTGCGGGATCTCCAGTACATAGCGCGCGGTGGCGCGCGCGGTGATATCGCCTGCGGGACGGCCGATTTCGGCGGCGATGGCCTCGGCCAGGGGCTCTTCGCAGCGAATCCAGAGCTTGCGGGAGTAGTCGCGCAGGGCCGGGGTGTTCATGATCAGCTCGGTGCGCCGCCGGAAGTCCGGGGACTGATCGGCGGCGAAAGGTCCACGGCTGGAGATGAACTCGCGCAGCGCCGCCATCACCGACTGACCGGCGGGGCGGTCATGCACCGCGGCCAGCAGGCGCTCGCGGCGTTCGACGCCGTCGTCGAACATGAGCGCCTCCTTGCCGTCGGGGACGTGTTTGAACACCGTCGGCACCGAGATGTCCACCGCGTCGGCGATCTCCTTCACGCTCACCGCGTCGTACCCGCGTTCGAGGAACAGTCGCAGTGCCGCATCGGCCAGCGCTTGACGGGTCTGGGCGTTCTTGCGTTCGCGGCGTCCCATGGTCGGCGTGGTCATCGGCCCATCGTATCAGGTCTGTTAACTCACATAATTAATTAACTCAGTTGCTGTTTTAACTGAGTTGTGTTTTTCTGGAAGCATGACAGAAGAGAAGCTGGAGACAACGCCCGTACTGATCGTGGGTGGTGGCCTGGTCGGGCTGTCCGCCGCTGTTTTCCTGCGCCGCCGAGGTGTGCCGACCGTGCTGGTCGAGAAGCATCCGGGCAGCTCAGCGCATCCCCGGGCCATCGGATACACGACCCGCACGATGGAGCTGTTTCATGCGGCGGGTGTGGAGCTGCCGCCCGTCCACGGCGGCAAACCGCGCCGGGCGCGCGTGGAGAGCCTGGCCGGAGAGTGGTTCGAGGAGTACCCGTGGTCGCCCGCCGGAGCCGCTTCGCGCCCGGAGATCGACTATTCGCCCATGCGGGCCACCGCTCTGGCGCAGGACGCGCTCGAACCGATCCTGCGGGACAAGGCGATCGAACTCGGCGCGGATATCCGCATGAGCACCGAACTCGTCGAGTTCGCGCAGGACGACTCCGGGGTGACGGCAACCCTGCGTCGACGCACCGACGGGCACGAATATCGGCTCCGCGCACAGTATGTGGTGGCCGCCGACGGTGTGCGCAGCCCGGTTCGCAAGGCGCTCGGCATCGATCGCACGGGTCGCGGTCTGCTCTCCGAACAACGCAGCATCCTGTTCCGCGCACCGCTGGACGAGTACCTGGTGCACGGGGTGAACCAATTCGAAATCGAGCAGCCGGATCTCACCGGCTTCCTGACCACCTACAACGACGGCCGCTGGGTCTTCATGATCGCCGACGACATCGAGCGGGACGAGAACGCGCAGCGTGCGCTGCTTCGCAAGGCCATCGGGCGGGACGATATCGATATCGAGCTGATCACCACCGGTCGCTGGGAGCTGGCCGCGCTCATCGCCGACCGATTCGCGGACGGCCGGGTCTTCCTGGCCGGGGATGCCGCGCACCAATTGCCGCCCAACCGTGGGGGCTACGGCGCGAACACCGGTATCGAGGACGTGCACAATCTCGCGTGGAAGCTCGCGGCGGTACTGGCGGGGGAGTCGGGGCCGGAGCTACTGGACACCTATGACGCCGAGCGTCGGCCCATCGCCTGGCTGCGGCACGAGCAGATCTTCGCGCGTGCGGATTACAAGGCGCACTTGGAGACCGGAGCCGCGACGGCGGAGATCATCGACGATGACGCGATGGAGCTGGGGCAGCTGTACCGCTCGGCCGCGATACTCGGCGCGGGTCCGGAATTGCCGCGTGCCCAGCGGCCCGAGCAGTGGGCCGGACAGCCGGGGACGCGTGCCCCGCATATTCCGGTGCGCGCCAACGGTTCCGAGTTCTCGATTCTCGAACTGTTTCAGCGGGGCTGGGTGCTGCTGAGCGCGGATGCGCGTTGGGCGTCGGCGGCAGCCGGAATGGCCACCGAACTCGGTATCGACGTCACCTTCGTACATATCGGCGAGGATGTGGAACCGGTTGTGCCCGAGGCATTCCAGACCGCGTACGGCATCTCGGCACAAGGCGCGTCGCTGATCCGTCCCGATGGCTACATCGGATGGCGTGCGGTTACCGCGCCCGGCGATCCGGACCGCGCCCTGCGTGATTCCCTGGCCGAAATCTCGTGTGCGGTACGTCAATTCGCCGAGCGCTAGTCGACTCTCTCAGAGCCGGAACGACTTCGACTCCAGCCGCCGAGCCGTGCGCGCCGCCATCAGGGTCGAGATCCCGGTGGGATGCAGCGGATCGTAACCGGTGAGATCGGCGATCCGGCTCAGCCGATAGGTGACGGTATTGCGGTGGATGAACAGCGCGCGAGCCACCGCATTGTGATTGAACTGATTGTCGATGAAGGCATCGAGGGTCTGCCCCAGCATGGGCTGATCATCGAGCGGATCGAGCAGCGCCGCCAGCGCGTGCCGGGTGGAACCCGTTGTGGCGATGGCGTATTCGAACATCATATGCTCGCGACGGCAGACCACCTCGGGCAATTGCAGACTGCACGCGACCTCGGCCACCGCGGTGGCCTCGGCATAAGCCGCCGGGATGGCGGTATGGGTCGAGGCCGGGGCGACACCGATCCAGAACTGCGGGTGCGGATCGGAATCACGCAGTGCGAGTGTATGAATGAGCCCGCTCACCGGATCACCGGCGCTCTCGCGCATGGGCACCAGTGCCGTCCAGCCGCCGCTGTCCCGGTGCAGCAGGGTGCCCGGCAATGTCGCCAGGCGACTGCGCAGCCGGGTGAGCGTGCCGGGTGCGGGTTCACCGAGGCGGATCACGGCCACGAGAAACGCCGGGGCGGGCGGTGATTCGGGATCGACGGCCCATCCCGCGGGTTCGCGCCCGGTCAGCAGTGCGTCCGCGATCTCGCGCTGGCGTTCGAGCAGATCCCAGCGCGGCTGGCGTGCGTCCTCGACCAGCGCGCCTGCGATGCGGCCCATGATCAGGCCCAGATATTCGGTCAGGCGTAGCCCGACCTGCGGGACGACGCCGTACTCCCGCACATCGAGCAGCGGCATCAGTTGCGCCCAGAAGAAGGCCGCGCCCACCCGGTAATTGGCCAGTACCTCATCGAGGGACATGCCGTCGTGCACCAGCGTGAGCGCCCGATCGATGAGCGGCTGGGTATCGGCGACCGAGGGCTCGATGTCCTCGATCAGATATCGGAAGAACAGTTCGAGGTTCAGGGTGGCGCCGGGGACGAAATCCGCGTCTCGAAAGGAATGCGGAAGTTCGTCATACGGCTGCGTAGCACCGCTGACCGCGGTTGCCAGCGCGGTAGCGCGCTCCCGCAGCAGCTCCAATGTGTCGCCCATGCCACCTCCTTGTGCCCGAGCGCATACAGTGTCTCGGACACTGTATGCGATACAGGATGTTACAGATAGCCCGGCTACCTCAGCTGCCCGGGAAACCGGCCGGGAGCGGCTGGAACGCGGCCATGAACTTCGGCCCGGGCGACAATCCGCGCAGCACCGCACTGGTCCAGGCGACCGCGGGCAGCCAGCCGGTGACCGCGTTGGTGATGTGCTCGGGCACCGGAACGGTATAGAACCGCACGTCCGCGCCCTGATCCCAGTAGGACTGCACGGTCGGGATGACCACCGACGGCGGAATCAGCTCATCCCAGACACCGTGCCACCACAGAATCGGGGTGTCCGGGATGTGCTTGCCGAGGCTGTTATCGCTGAGCACCTGCAAGACCTCCGGCGAGGTATTGAGCGATTTACCCGGCTGGAAATAGTCGCTGATCGGGCGATACACGCCCTGCAACGCGATGGTCGCATAGCAGCGGTGCTGCATATCGGCGAGCAGCCCCTGCCCTTCGGGCGTCAGGAATTCCTCGGGCTTGAACACATCCGGGTACTCCCGCGACAGCGAGGCGAATCCGAGCCACATGGTGAAATTACTGGTGCCGGTCAGACCGGGCTGATTGCGGGTGGCGTAGTCCGCCTCGGCCACCAGGTTGCCGGGGGTACCGCCGATGGAAGTGCCGAGCAGCCGCACATCCGGTGCGTAGCTGGCCCGCAATTCGGCCGCGCGAATGGAACCCGAACCGCCGCCGGAGTATCCGTACAGCGCGATCCCGGAATCGGTGAGACCCAGCGAGGTGTCATTCTTCATGGCGCGCAAGCTGTCCAGCACCATCTTGCCCTCGGCATAGGTGTTGAACGTATTGAACTTGCCATCGAAGTCCGGGACGTTGATCGCGAATCCCTGTGCCAGCCAATACACCACGAGGGTGGATTCCTTCATGGTGCCGGTCTGCAGGGTGTGCGAGGGGTTGCACGCCGAATCGGTGGAGTCGATGGCCTCCTGGAAGGACACCACCGGCCGCGCGCTGCCCTGCCACGGAATGCCCGGGACGATAACGGTCGACGCGGTGACGATCGGATTGCCGTGCACATCCTCCGAGCGGAACAGCAGCTGTTTGGTGTACACCGGAACCGGCAGGCCGAGCAGGCGGGTCTGCACTTCGCGCGAGCGCACGATCTCGCCGGGCTGATAGTCGGCGATGTTCTCCGGGTCGTTGTACCAGGGGTCCTGATCCGGGGACGGAATCGGCAGCAGATCGTAAATCTGTGGCTCCGTGGGCAATTGCGGCAGTTGATTCTGATTCGGCGGGAACGTCGGCGGGAAATCCGGTTCGGCGCCCGCCGCGCCCGCACCCGCCGTCACCAAACAAGCCGACGTAGCCAACACCAGCAGCCGCCGCATTCGAGCCCTGTTCACCCGAGCCTCCAAAACTCCATTGTTTCCACACCACCGGCTCAGACACTCCGGTGCATGCGATCCAGCTCACACCACCGCCACCCCGCGCGCAATCGGCGTCATGCCGATCATGCATCGCCGAATTTGTGCATGTGCACGAGTGAGCCGCATTACCGGGCCGGAATCAACCCGGGCCGAATGCGTTGCCATGGCTATGAGCTCCGCACAGACCACCCGCTTCTCGATCCTGGACCGTTCGCGCGTCCGGGACGGGCAATCGCATCCCGAGGCGTTGCGCGAGACCGTCGAATTCGGCAGGCTCGCCGAGGAGTGGGGCTATCACCGATTCTGGGTGTCCGAGCATCACAGCGTGCCGGGTGTCGCGGGTTCCGCGCCCACCGTGCTCGCGGCCGCGATCGCCGCGGTCACCGATCGCATTCGAGTGGGAACCGGCGGCGTCATGCTGCCCAATCATCAACCGCTGATCGTCGCTGAGCAATTCGGAACGCTGGAGGCATTGTTTCCGGGCCGAATCGATATGGGACTCGGGCGATCCGTGGGATTCACCGACGGCGTGCGGCGGGCGCTCGGGCACGGCAAGGATGACGCCGAGGACTTCGACGCGCAATTGACCGAGGTGCTGGAGTATTTGGCGCGCGGGCGAAATGGCGTGCACGCCTGGCCCGCCGAAGGCTTGCGGGTTCCGGCGTATCTGCTGGCAACCGGATCGGGTGCACAGCGAGCGGCGGAGTTCGGCCTGCCGCTGGTCATCGCCGCCGTCGCCGGTGAAGACGCGATGGTCGAGGCAATCGACAACTATCGCAAGGCTTTTCGGGTGACCGAATGGGGGAGCGCGCCGTACGTGATCGTCTCCACCTCGGTGGTCATCGCGGACACCGTCGAAGAGGCGCACCGTTTGCTGCTGCCCGAGGCATGGTCGGCGGCGTACTCCCGTACGCGTGGTGAGTTTCCGGCGTTGATCTCACCGGACAGAATCGAGCGTGAACCGATGACCGATCGCCAGCGCGGAATCTTCGAGGACTCGCTGCGCGGGCACATTCACGGCCCCGAATCAGTGGTGATTCCGGAGTTGGAACGTCTGATCGCGCATACCGGAGCGGACGAAATCCTGGTGCACACCAGCACTTTCGACCGCACCGCGCGGCTCGAGTCGCATCGGCGACTGGCCGCGGCGGTGTGGGCGGGCGCTTCCGCGCCCGCCCCGGCCTAGCAGTCCGGGGCTGTCAGGCCAACCGCTACCGCACTCAGATGGTGACGCCGAAGTCCTGCGCGATGCCGGCCAGACCGGAGGTGTAGCCCTGACCGGTGGCGCGGAACTTCCATTCGGCGCCATTGCGGTACAGCTCGCCGAAGACCATGGCGGTCTCGGTGGAGGCGTCCTCGGACAGGTCGTAGCGGGCGAGCTCGGTGCCGTTGGAGCGGTCGACGACGCGGATGTAGGCGTTGCGGACCTGGCCGAAACTCTGTGAGCGGGTGTCGGCTTCGTAGATCGACACCGGGAAGACGATGCTGTCGATGGTGGCCGGGGTGTTGGCGAGGTCGACGTTGATGACCTCGTCGTCGCCTTCGCCCTCACCGGTCTTGTTGTCGCCGGTGTGCTCGATGGTGCCTTCCGGCGACTTCAGGTTGTTGAAGAAGACGAAGTGGCCGTTGGAGACGACCTTCTTCTCCGGGCCCAGGGCGATGGCGCTGGCGTCCAGGTCGAAATCGGTTCCCGTGGTGGTTCGCAGGTCCCAGCCCAGACCGACGGCGACGGCCGTCAGGTTCGGAGCCGCCTTGGTAAGCGAAACATTGCCACCCTTGGTCAGACTGACACCCATACCGATTTCTCCTAACGATCTCTACGGTGGCCGGCCACCGGCCCTACCGGATTATTCCTCGGAGATCCGCTCCGCATCCCGTCAACGTCGTTGTTGCCGGGAAGGTTCCGGGACCATCCGAGGGAATCATGCCGGAAGTGCGTGCTGGCGGCGCAGTGCGGCGTCGAGGGCGAGGGTGTCTTCCAGGACCAGATCGTCGGTGAGGCGGCCCCAGCGCAGGGTGAGCCATTGGATTGCGGTGTTGCGGTAGGGGGTTCCGTCGGCGAGCGTGCCGGTGACGTTGAGTTGGGCGGCGACGGTGGTTTTCCAGGGCCAGCCGTTCGCGACGACGTCCACGAGTTCGAGGCGGACGCCCGGCAGATGCTGTTCGAAGGTGTCGAACCAGTTCCGGAAGGCATCACGGCCGCGCAGGTCCGCGCCGAGCGCGGTATCGCCGAGGAAGCGGAATCGAATATCGGGCGCGGCCATCGCCACTGCCGCGTCGAAGTCGCCCGCGCCTGCACGGCGCCATGTTCTCCGGACCAGGGTTCGCACGATAGCGTGGTACATATACTCAAGCTAACCTGCTGACTTGCTTATAACAAGGGACTGTCATGGCTAGGACGGACTTCAGTCGGATCGCCTGCTCGATCGCGCGCTCGGCCGCGATCGTCGGCGATCCGTGGGCGCTGCTGGTGGTGCGGGATATCGCTGTCGGTCTGCACCGGTTCGATGAGCTCCAGCGAGATCTGGGAGTCGCCACCAACGTGCTGAGCGATCGACTGCAGCGGTTGGTCAATGCGGAAGTGCTGGAACGGCATCTGTATGAGCGGAATCCGGACCGGTTCGAGTACCGGCTCACGGAGAAGGGGCAGGATCTCGTTCCGGCGCTACTGGCTTTGATGGCGTGGGGTGATCGGTGGGAATCCGGTTTCGATGGTGCGCCTTTGCGTGTGCACCATCAGGACTGCGGGCACGTCACCAATGCCGTTGTGGCATGCGAACAATGTGGGGAGCGGTTGACAACCGAGACTGTCGATTACCTGCCCGGGGCAGGGGGCCGAGTTGCGCCTGGCACCGCACTGATCGGACACCTGCTTGGAAAGACAAAAGACTAGAAGAACTAAGAGCTAAAAGAACAAAAGAAAAAGACGCCCGGACAAGAAAGAACAAAACAAAAAGAACCAAAACATTTGGGCGGCTTGGTTCTTAGGTCCTGGAAGGTGACCACAGCCAGTCACCACGTCGGGTGCGTGAGGTGCGTGCCTGGGTTGCGGGAGAGCAAGTCGGGTACGGCAGGCGAAGTAACCAGCACTGCTTCTTTGTCCGGAGTGCGGGAGGGCTGGAACCGGACATCCGCACCCCGAAGTTCGATGCGGACATGCCTGTAGGACCGGCAGGAGGGTTCCTGACGGTGAATGCAGGTGGGGTGGAACCTATTGCCGGGCTGGGCAAGCCGGGCGAGGCAATACCCACGGTCGCGCTTGGCGCATCCGGTTCGACGCACACGCCCGAGAGGGGCGAGCAGGCAGTGGTGGCGCGGGCGGGGCGGTGGCCATCAACTCGTCCGGGTGGTGAAGGTGGTTCACCTTCGGTGTCCGGGTCGGGTCGATGTGCGCTGGTGCGATCCAGGCGGTGCGGCCCGCAAAGGCCGAATCCGCGCCGAGCTTTATGGTGGTCCACCCGGTCGGGGTGTCGTTCACCAGGGCGTGGCAGTGATCGCAAGCCAGCGTGAGGTTCTCGATGTCCGTCGGGCCGCCTTTGACGTACTCGGTCACGTGGTGCACGGCGGCCATGCTAGCGGGTGCGGTGCAGCCCGGGCGAGTACAGCCACGCTCGGTAGCGATCAACGCCATCCGCTGTGCCGGGTTCGCCAGGCGGGCTTCCCCGATGTGCAAGGGCATCGCGTTGGCGTCGGTGACGACGGAGAACGTCTTGCTCTTGCGCGCAGCCATTTCCAACGCGACCGCGACCGGCACCGTCCCACCGGTAGCCGTGGTGGCCACACCGGCGGCGCGCTCCACATCGGCGATGGACATGGTCAGGATCGTGGTCACCGGCAGGCCCCGGTGCGAGCCCAGGTGTGCGGGGTTGAAGTCGGGGTGCAGGAGCGCGAACAACGCATCGTGCTGACGCTGCACCGTGGTGCGCATATCGCGTGCGGCCGCAGCCTTCACGACCTCCGGATCGAGCTTGTCATCCACCACGAACGGGCTTTCGGGATCGGCCGGGTTGCACAGGCCGGGCCGGGCGAGCTTGGCCAGCACAGCGTCCATCGCCGCGCGGGCTTCGGGGGTCAACACCACGGTCATGGTGGACATCAGGTCGAAACCCTGCGGGCTCAACCGCATGCTGCGCATACGTGCACGGTCTGCATCATCGGTCAGGGTGCCATCGGGGTCGAGATGCCCCAGGATCCGGTCACCGATCTTGGGCAGTTGGTTCGGGTTCAACGCCCGTGCGTGCCGGGCGAGGTGCTCCTCGGCGAGGGCGCGGTCTTCGACAGATACCTTGCTCGGCAGCCGGTCCATGACCTGCCGGATCACGCGCACATGATCGAGACCGATCGCGCCTTCCTCTTGCGCCAGCGCGGTATTGGGCAGCACCGGCGCAGGTACGGAGATTTCGTTGTTGTCTCCCACGCGCGGCCAGATCGCGGCCTGCTCGGCGCAGTGCCACCGGTTCAGCGCGTCCCCGTGCGAAATCCGCAGTGTGTCTTGCAGGAACAGTGCGACGCTGCCCGCGCCTGCGCGCTTGGGCAGCGACCGCGAGCAGGTCTGCACCACCAAATCGAGCTTGAGCGCGTCGAGTTTGCGGGTGGCGGCCTCGATCTGCTGCATCAATTCGACAATGTCGTTGTCCGACACGGGAATAAGCGGCTGAGAAACAAGGGACTCGATCGCAGCGGACAGTGCGCTTGCACTCTCCGTGATTGCGATGTTCTCCCCTGAATTCATACCCCTATTCTACTCCCGCAAGAAGCCTTCCGAAAGCTTAATTCTATTGTGATACAAAGCTATTCAGAATATCGAGATCTTCAAATTCAATTCCTGCCCTACTCGTATACGGCGATCTCTACGAGATTCCCGTCGGGGTCGTAGCAGTAGTGCGATGTCATTTTGCCGAGAGCACCTTCCTTGGTCACCGGCCCGTTGATGATTTCGACCCCCGAGGCGGTGAGGTGCGCGGCCACAGCCTGCGGGGAACCGCCGGTAATGAAGCAAAGATCTTCGGACCCAGCGGCTTCGGTCGTGGCTGTCGTCCAGGCCGGGTCGATCTCGAGTGCCCCGATGGGGCGCAGGTTGATCTTCTGATTGCCGAAGCTGAGGGCGGTGCGGCCGCTGGGGCCGAATTTGGTGATGGTCATACCGAGGACCGCCGCGTACCAGGCGGCGGTGGCTTCGACATCGCGGCAGTTGATGACGATGTGGTCGAAGCGGTTGACCGCGAAGGAATTCGCCGGTTGCGGTGGCCGAGGGTCGAGGATGGCTGCCAGTTCCAGGAGGCTGGCGGCGTTGATATCGAAGGTGTCCTCGTAGGTGACGTCCGGGCGTTCGCCGGGTCCGAATTCGAGCGGCCGGGCGATGAACGCGGTGCGGAATCCCAGCTCGGCGGCGGCTCGAATGTCGTACTTGTGGCTGGCCACCATCATGATGTCGGCCGGGTCGAGGCCGAGGTAGCGTGCTGCCATCAGGTATGTGCCGGGCGCGGGTTTGAACGCGCCCGACATTTCGGCGGTGAAGATGGCGTCCCAGGGGAGGTTGGCGCGCTTGGAGATTCGCACGACCGCGGCGACATCGGCGTTGGACAGCGCGGCGATGGTGTAGCGCTCGCGCAGGGCCGCCAGTCCCGGAACCGTGTCCGGCCAGGGGATGAGGCGCTGCCAGGCCGAGGTGAGTTGTTCGCGTTCGGCGTCGTCGAACACCGTCGCGTCATAGGTGATGAGCAGCTCGTCCAGAGCAGTGCGGTAGACCTCGTGCACCGGCTGCCAGTCGCTCGCCGGATCGGATCGCGCGATTCGATCGGAATAGGCTTTGCGCCAATCGTTTACGAATCGCGGACCATCGATATCCACCCCACGCGCCGCGCAGAGCTGCCGGACCTCGGTCAGGATCGTGGTGAAGAAGTCCGTCACCGTCCCCTGAACGTCGAACAGCAGCGCTTTCGGTGTCGCCTCGCTCATATGCATCCCCTTCCGGGACAAGCGTATTCAGCCCCGCCGATCGGATCGCGGATCGGAGGGACTTCTCACACCAGCGCCGCCCGGGATTGGACGTAGGCGATGACGTCGGCCGCGTAGTCCGACGCCTCCTGATCGTGGCAGCACAGCCGCAGGCGCTCGAGCGCGTTGTCGAGCTCCGGGCCGGAGCCGTTGTCGGCGAGCAGAACCGCGATGGCTTCCCAGGTGCCGAGTTGCGGATCCGGTTGGGCCAGTAGTTCGTCGAGGTACGCGTCGGGTTCGAGCAGGCGCAGTGCGCGGCGGGCGTAGGCGTGCACGCGGCGGGGGAGTTCGGCGCGAATGGTGTCGATATCGGCCGGGTCGATGTGCCCCTGTGCCTCGGCGGGCAGGTTCATGGACCACATCTCGGTGAGATGGGCGGGCAGGCCGTCGGGGATCAGGCCGGGCCCGGTGGCCGCTTCGAAGGGTATGGGTGGGCGGCTTAGTCGGGTATTGCGCCAGTTGCAGAACTCCCACCAGGGCGCGGGGGTGGCGCTCATGGTCAGCCCGAATCGCAGGATTTGCTCGCCGCCGGTGAAGGTCCGGAAGGTTCGGGTGCGCCCGACCGTCGCCACGCCCGCATCCACGACCCGTGTCCACGTGGGCTCCGCACCGTCGAATCCATACGGCTGCAGCAGCTTTCCGGTATCACGCATCAGGCGGCGCAGAGCCGATTCGGGTTTGACCATGTCCGCAGATTAGCGGTGGGCGCTGACAGATCGGTGGAACCGGAGATCGTGCCGCGCCCCGCGACACAGGACCGTGACGCCGCACCCGCGGTGGCGCGCCGCACCGTCCGTGCGCCGTCACATCGCTATGACGGTGCGCGCCAAGCCCACTTACCCGGCGAACCATTGACCGGCATACAGAACAACCCGGTCCCGGTGGCCGATTTGGCGACCTTCCCCTCCTGCGAACCGGCGCAGCTCTCCCCGGACTGATGCTGTCCGTCCACCAGGGTTCCGGGGTCGCCCCAGGCGTAGACCCGCCCCGAGGTGACGCTGGAGCACATCAGCAGCTTGCCGTTGGCGGTGTAGCCGAATGTTCCGGCTTCGCCCGCGGAGCACGAGGATCCGGAGACCGGCTTGTTCTCGTTGAGCCAGCGCAAACCGCTGTCACCGGCGGCGTCGCAGGTCAGCATCGCGCCGCTGGCGGCCTTGGCCTGTTGCCCGGCCGTATCGCAGCTCTCGCCGAGCGCGACCGGACCATTGCTCTTGGTGGTCGTGGTAGTTGTCGTGGTTGGAGCCGCACCGCCGCAGGAGTATTCGATGCCGTAGTTCTGCGCGGTGGCCGCGCCGAGGCAGCCGAACGGCACCGCACCTGAGGAGCTGAGCTGGAGTGCGGATTCGGCGGATTTGTTCACGCAGAACAGTCCGGTCTGATCCATGCGGCAGTCGAAGTCGTCGAAGGTGATTCGGCTGCCGTACGCCAGGGCCGGACCATCGCCGAGCAGGAACTGTCCCGGATCACCCTTGACCGCGCCGACGCCCACGCGCTCGCCCGGATAGTCGACCCAGCCGCCGACCCAGTTGCCGAAATTGCGTGACGTCGGCCGCGAAGGCGGATTGTCCAGCGCCACCATGCAGGACAGCCCGCCCTGATCGACCGTGGTGGCCTGTTTCTGGGTCATGCACTGAATCTTCTTGGTCGGGCTCACGAACGCCACGGCCGAGCCCAGATTGTTGATGGTCCCGTCGCTGGTGGTCGCGGTGTGATAGTTGGTGACGTCGACCGTCTTACCCGCCTGCACCCAGGCGACCACCGACGCCAGCGGAGCACCCGCCGCGGGCGGTGTCGCCGGGCCCGCCGCCGAAGTGGTCGGCGCGGGCGTGGTGCGCTGGGTCGTCGCCGCGGTCGCGGTCTCGGTATTCGGCCGGAAATGCTTGGCGGCGAACAGTCCCGCCGTGATGAGCAGCAGTGCGGCCAGCACCGCGGAGAGTCCGATGATGGTGTATCGGCTCGCCGGTGATCGCTTGCCCGAGCTCGCCGCCGGCGCGGCCTCGGGCGGCTCGTAGCCGTCTACGATCGGCAGTACCTCGGTGGCCTGATTCCACAGGTCATCCGGCCGATGGTAATCCGGTGGCATCGACGTTCCCCTATCACAAAATCCGCGAGCGCATCGGTGCTCTCGACCGCTCCGAGACGCAGCATACGGTCAGCGTTGCCGGAAGGCGCAGTAGGCCAGTGAGATTGGCGGTCACGACGGCTTTCCCGAGGTTTCCGCCTCGGTGGATTCCGCTCGCGTGGCGCGATAGACCGACAGGATGCCGGCGATGTGCCGGGACTGGCGGGGCTCATCGGCATGGGGTGCGAGCGCGGTGCGCAGCCGCGTGAGCTGGGCGCGGTCATCGGCGACGGCCCGCACGGCGTGTGCGAAGGAATCGACGGTGCCGTCGGTCGTGCGGATGCCGCCGCCGGCCGGAATCGTCTCGGAAAGCTCGGGATCGCAGTAGACGATCGGCAGGCCGGTGGCGACCGCCTCGAGCAGCACCATGCCCTGGGTGTCGCAGTCCGAGGTCAGCAGCAGCAGATCGTGGGTGCGCATGGCCGCGAGACAGGTGGCCTGATCGACTTCGCCGTGCAGGTGGACGCGATCACCCAGGTTCGAGGCATCCACTGCGAGCCGTACCCGCTCGGCGAGTGGCCCGCCGCCGTAGACGTCCAGGGTGCAGCCGGGGACCGCGCGGATCACCTCGATGGCTTCCAAGGGACGCTTCTCCGGCGAGAATCGGCCGCACCACAGGACGCGCAAAGGCGCTCCGGCGACAGCGGCCTCGACGGGTTCCGCACGGACTCGATCCAGCAGTGCGTCATCGATTCCATTGGACACCACGTGAATCGGCCGATCGACGCCGCGCGCGGCCAGTCGCCGGGCGAAATGTTCGGTCGGCACGGTCACCCGATCGGCGGCCTGTGCCTGGGCGATCATGGGCCGCCAGGCCAGCCGGGTGGTGCGGGTATCGCCCGGATGCGCGGGCTGGTGGCGAAGCGGTACGAACCAGCCGTGCAGCAGCCGCATCGTCAGGGCGGCGAAATACGGTGACGGCGAATACTTTTCGATCATCGTGTCATCGCGGCTCTGCATGGTCTGCACCACGGGCACGCCATGCCTGCGCGCGGCGCGGATGCCCGCGATGGCGCAGCCGTACGCGGTGAGGGTGTGCACGACATCGACCGGGCCGCGCGCGGCGAACTCGGCGTCGATCAGCCGCCGGTTGGCGCGGGTGGGCAGCACCACGGGCAGACCGGTGGCCATCTTCGCCGGAATCGCCGACAGCACCACGGTATCGGTGTCGACCGGCGCGGATTCCGGTGCGGGAGCGCAGAATACGGTCACCCGGTGGCCCCGCTCCCGCAATCCGTCGCACAGCGACCGCATCGCCGTCTGCACCCCGCCCAGGGTGGCGGGGTGGAAATCGGTGAAGAGCGCGATATGCATGGTGTCGGCCATGATTCAGGCCGGGGCGTTGGCGGCGAGCTTCTCCACCGCGTCGGCGGTCGCGGCGATGCCGTTCTCGGCGGACACCCGCTTCCCGAGTTCGGCGGCGCGGTCGCGCGCCTCGGGTGTGAGCGTGCGGACCAGGGCGTCGTACAGGCGATCCGCGGTGAGCGACGGGTACGGGAAGTCCGCCCCGATGCCGAGCGCGGAAATCCGCCAGCCGTAGAAGAATTGGTCGCTGTGCACGCCGATCACCACCGCGGGCAGTCCGGCGCGCAGTACATCGTGGGTATTGCCGCTGCCGCCGTGATGCACGACGGCGCGGCAGCGCGGCAGCACCCGGTCGTAGTCGAAGGAGTCCAGTACGAACAGATTCCGGTCGTAGCCGATACCTCGCGGGTAGCCCTCGCCCTTGACGGTGATGAGCGCGCGAGCACCCAGCCTGCGGCAGACATCGGCGATGAGATCGCAGGAGCCCGCCGGGTCCAGGATCGGCATTCCGGTGAGGCAGAAGTAGATCGGCGGCTCACCCTCGCCGAGCCACTCGTCGAGTTCGGGGGACACCACCGCTTCACCCCAGGCGTCGCGCATATGCGCGGGCAGGGTGGGCGCGCCCACGACGATCGAACGATCCGGCCAGTCGGCGGGTTTCGGGAGCAGCACCGGACTCACCATGTGCACCAGCGGAATTCCCTCGGCCCGCATGCGGCGGAACGGATTCTGCGGTTTGCCCTGCAACCCCATCAACTGCCGCACGCGCCGGTCCATCTTGCGGTAGGCCACGCCGTAGGCGAGTTCGAAGGCGGAGTAGCTGGCCAGCCGCAGCCGCCGTGACGAGATCATCTTCTTGACCGTGAACGAGGACGGGAACTCCGCGGTGCGCTCCAGCGGATACGGCAGGCCGCCGACCACGGTCTGGCCGGTCTTCTCCCGCCGTTCCATCGCCCACGGCAGCGTCGAGGCGCAGGAGACGATCACATCGGCGGATTCGACAGCGCCGCTGAGCACTTCGTGCATCTGCGCGCCGCGCTCGCCCGCCATGATCTTGACGGTGTCGAGCATGATCTGCAGGAACGGCAGCGGATTGCCCGAGGACAGCCCGCGTTTGGCGGCGGGCGATTCCAGCAGCTCCGCCGAGTTGAACGGGATGACATGCGGTTCGAAACCCGAGCGCCGCACCACATCCGCGTAGTTCTCGGTCGCGGTTATCTCGACATGGTGGCCGCGCGAACGCAATTCATCGGCCAGGGCCAGATACGGCTGATGGTCGCCCCGGGTTCCCGCCGTCAACAATGCGATTCGCATACTCTCGACTTTCGTTCGTGATCTGGGCGGAGGTCTCATCGAGGAAATCGACGATATGCCCGAACACGTCCAGGGCCGCGCCGCGGCCGATGAAGGTGTCCAGGTGTCCGTAGGACGGAATCTCGGTGTAGCGCACGTCGACCCCCGGATTGCGGGCCGAGAGCACCTCGTGGCACAGCCGGTTGGAGTCCAGCCAGGCTTCATTGCGGCTGCCCGACAGCAGCAGCACTGGGCAGTCGATGCGACCGGCCTGGTCCAGGGCGTTCTCCGGGAGCGCGTGATAGCGCTCATCGTCGACATTCCAGCGGACCACGGCGTGCGCCAATTCCATCTGCCGCAGATGCGGCAGCACCGAAAGCGGTACCGCGCCGAACAATTCGGCCAGGCGATCGTGGGTGCGGGCGTGCAGGTGATCGTGTTCGAAGAGTTTCGCGCCCATACCCCAGCCGTGCTGCACCATACGGCAGGTGGGGTCCGGGCAGTCGCCCTTGCGGGACAGGGCGGCGTAGAGCAGGGTGCGCTTGGACCACAGCCCGACCTTGCGGAAGTCCGAGTCCAGGTGGGTGACACGCGAACCCAGCAGTTCGCTGCCCAGCAGGACGCGCATGCGGGCGGCGGTGCTGACCTTCGGGGTCAGGAAGACGCCCTGCGCGACCACGCCCGCCAGACCGGGCAGCAGGCCGCCGGTGAGGCTGAGCGATAGCGCCAACGCGCCGATGCAGTGCGCGACCACGAACAGCGGACGGTCGCCGATATGTGCGCGGACCTCCGCTACCGCCGCGGGCAGGTCGTAGAGCGCGACGTCATCGAAGGTGTACGGACGGCCGGATTCGTTATAGGGCAGGCGGCAGCTGCCGCGCCAATCCAACAGCCAGGATTGATAACCCGCGTCGGCGAGCACATCGGTGATATTGCGGATCTCGGGCAGCGCGAACATCTCCGAGGAGACGCCGTGCCCGTGCACCAGCAGCACCGCCGGACCGTCGGACGGGCCGACGCGGCGCAGGCGCAGGTCGATGCCATCGTCGGTGCGGAATGAGATCACCTCGGCGGCAGTGAGTTCGGCTCGTGAATCTGTCACCGGCGGTGCTCCTTACGCATGGCGCGGCGCAGATCCAGCAGATCGGTACCCACGCGCAGGACCGGTTCGAGCAGACTCTTGCCGAGTTGACCGCCGAACCAGCTGAGCCACAACATCTTCGCCAGCCGCTGCTGGCGTTCGGGCAGGCGTGGATCAATCTGGATGCCGTCGATCTGATCGGGCAGGTAGGTGTGCATGGGGACGGCCACCTCGCCGGTGAACGACGCCGGTTCGCCGGTGCGGCCGATCTCGATCAGCTGGGTGCCGAGCTGGCGCACCAGTCTGCGCCGGGCGGCGGCGAACTTGTACCCCTCCAGCCACCATGTGCCGCCGGACGAATCCCGCAGGGTGAGTTGGTAATGCATGATCGGATGCCGGGTCTCACCGGGCAGCGGGGTGCCGTCGTGCGGGCGGACGATGGCCGTGCCCTCGACCGTGAGCGGCTCGTCATGCAGTGCGGCGCACATCAATTCGCCGCTGACATCGAGCGTGCGGGCGGAGAACACCTGTGCACTGCTCGCGACGGACAGAGCCAACCGCAGATCGCACGGGATGTCCGCAGTAGAGCCGGTGAGTCCGATTGTGCCGGTGAGTGTCTCGTGGAAGCGCAAGTAGGGTGCATCGCCCGGGCGCGGCCCTATTCCCGCCATGGTGGCGAGCATCTTGCCGCGCTGCGCCGGGCCGGAGACGACCGGCGCGGGTAGGCCGTGTGCCGCGACGAAGGCGTCGGTGCGCGCGGCCGTGGCGGGTGGTGCGGTCACCATGGAGGCCAATTGCCTTCTGGCGGCGGGGCTTTGCAGGACCTGTGCGAGCGATTCCAGTTCGGGTACCGGCCCGTCCCGGATCTCGCGGACTACGTCCTCGCACCACTGTTCCCAGTGCTGAACGCGAATCCCCAAGCCGCCCAGTGTGGTTTCGGCGACGATCTTTTCCAGCGAGGTGGGTGCGCCGGTCAGGTGATAGGTGTGCCCCCACGCGCTCGGGGTGCCTACGATCTCCGCGGTCACCCGGCTGACCCAATCCACCGGGGCGGAGTTGAGGTACCGGAAACCCGGCACGGTGCGAAACCGCATGAGTGCGGCGGTGATTCCCGCGTTCAGATCGCGCGGATTGTGCGCACCGGTCTCGGGATGGCTCCCGATCCCACCCGGCCGCATGATCGTCACGACGAGCCCGTGCTCACTCGCGCGTCGCAGCAGCGCTTCGGCGGCCCACTTGGACCGGTCATAGCCGATCGGCAGCTTCGCGACATTGGCGGTCGCCGCGTCCTCGCTGAGCGTCTCCGCCTCGGACCCGTTGAACACCGCCATCGACGAGATGTGATGCAGTGGCTTAGGTCGTCCCGTACAGGCCAACTCCGCCAATGTCAGCGGCCCGAGCACATTGCTCCGCCGCAGCGACGGATACCCGCGCAGGAAGTCCACCGCCGCACCCACATTGACGACCGAATCAACCTCGGCCGCAAGTGCTTCCCACCGCTCATCGGTCAACCCGAGCCGAGGCAGCCGCAGATCCGCCGCCAGCGGTATCACCCTCCGCAACACCTCCCGCGACCACGGCAACGCATACCGCCGCACCGCATCCTCGAGCCGCCGCGCAGCCGCCTGATCATCATCGGCCCGCACCACACACACCACGTGCGCCTGACTGTGCCGCAACAAATCCAGCAGCACATGACTCCCGAGAAACCCGGTAGCCCCGGTCAACAGAACCCGCCGCGGCGCGACCCGCTCCACCTCCGCCACGATCGGCAGCCGATCCGCCCCCGCGAGATCCGCGAACAACAGCGCCAAATCATCCGTGTCGATGAAGCCTTCAACGGGATCACGTGCCACAGATGTGGTCGAATCCAGCGCGCTCGTTTCACCGAGGCCCACGCCGCCGAGGCCCGGCTCGGTAGCGGTCGCGCCCGGATCATCGCCGTTGGGACGCGCGGAGATCCGTCCCGGCTGGTCGGCCGTAGCCGAACTCTGCGGGAGGCCGCCGGTTGGACCGCCCGAACTCCGATCGAGGTCCTCGACAGGGCCACCGCCCTTGGGCGAGGAGTGCTCCGGGCTCAGGTTGTCCGGCGGCCGCTGGACGGCCTCGGGGTGGTCGGCGAGCCAGCGGAGTGCGAGCCTGCGCGGGCGAGCGTCGAAGAAGACCGTGTCCAGGTCCGGGTGGATATCGAGTTCACGCGCGAGCGCCGCGAGCAGTTCGACCGCAGCGAGGGAGGTGCCGCCCGCGTCGAAGAAATCGGTGTCCGCGTCGATGGGGTCGGCGGTGAACCGATTCGCCAACGCGGTGATCGCCTCGGCCAGGGCGTCGGCGTTCCACGCCCGCGGGCCAGGGCCGTCCGCAGCGATCCCGAGTGGTGATGACCGGTTGACGTCTCCCGGGGCCTTCCGCACATCGAACCGCTTTGTGTGGTCGGTGGACGACAGGACACCCGTTCCGCTGTGTGGTGCGGGAGGCTCGCGTGGCGCGTCTACGGTGCCACCGGGCTCGCTCGCTCGCCCGTTGCCTCCGGTGCGGGCCAGGAGGGCGGCGATGTCCAGTGCGCCCGTGCCGCGTTCGAGGGTTTCGGCGCGGGTGCGGCGGTCGACGGATTCGTTGCGGACCGGGGGGCGTTCGTCAGGTGCGGTCACTGGTCAGCTCCTCGGTGTTCGGGTGTGCGTCCCAGGATCGGAAGTGGCGCAGGCGATCCGGGGTCACCGAGACGTCGTAGCCCTGACCGTCGTCGGGGACGCCCAGCAGGCGGGCGGCGAGGCGGCGGGCGGGTTCATTGCGGGCGGTGCGCTCGAACGATATCCGGATGGTGTTGTGGCCCAGGGCCTCGGCTCGGTCGGCGGCCCAGGTGAGCAGGCGTTCCTCGACGCCGCGGCCTAGGGCGCGGCAGCTGAGTTGCCAGCCGGTGATGACCAGGGCGTCGCCGTCGGTGCGCACGGCCAGCAGGGAGATGAGGCCGTAGTCGCCGAAGCGGTCCCGGGCGGTGGCGGTCCAGACTTCGCCTTCGGCGCGCCAGCGGTCGAGATCGGCCGGGGTGACGGTGGCGAGGGTGAACTGGGTGGTGCGGCGAACCAGCTGCTGTGCGCGTTCGAGGGTGGCGTCGGTCAACGGTTCGATGTCGACCTCGAGTTCGAGCTGCTCCAGGAAGTCCGCGAATTCGGCTGTGGCGCGGGCACGGTCGCGTTCACCGTCCTGGCGGTAGAAGTCGGCTCGCATCCGGTCTTCCGCCGTCGCGGCGATCGGGGTCATGGGCCACAGCCGGGTGAGGAAGGATTCCAGCTCGGCGGCGGGCGGGCAGGTCACCGACAGCACCTCGGGGAGTTCGGTGCGCATGCGCGCCACTTCGACCGGATTGTCGTCGAGGTAGCAGAAGGTGTCCAGGCTCAGCCCGAGCGTATGCGCGACCTGTTCCAGCCGTTCCGGCTTCGCTTCCCAGCCGGTGGAGATGTCCGCGAAATCCTCACGTCGCAAGGGACTTTCGGGCCGATCGAGAATGGCGTCGACGATATCGGCGTCATTGTTGGTGACCAGCACCAGCAGCGTTCCCGCCGCACGCCACTGGGCCAGCCTGCGCGCCAACGCCAGTCGCGGCACGTCGAAACCGACGGCGGCGGAGCCGATTTCGCCCGCTGTTCCACTCCACAGGGTGTCATCACCGTCGACGGCGATCACCTTCGGTGCTGGTTCGATGACCGCTCCCACGGTCGCCACCAGGGTGAGCGCGACCGCGGCCTGGAACTCCGGGGTGAAGGGCAGATGCGCCAGGATCTCGGTGCGATCGTCGAAGGGGTTGTCCACCTGATGGTTTCGAGTCCAGTCACCCGGTTCGAGCGCCGCGACACCCGGCACCTCCCGCAGGTTTTCGGTGACGAGTCGCTCCCAGGTCAGCAGCCGTTCCTCCGCTACCGCCGACGGCAGCATGCCCACGATCACCGGCTTGCGGTTCCGCTCGGCCAATTCCTTGATGGCCGCCGGATATTCGGTGGCGAGTTCGGTCAGCAGCTCATCGGACAGTCCGCCGAACCGTTCCAGATCCGCCGCCCGCAACAGCACGATGCTCAATGCCATGGACGTCTGCGCGAATACGCCCGACGGATCGCGCAGGCTCGACAGCACATGGTGGTACGGGGCTTCGGCGACCGTGATCGCGGAGCTGTCGGCCGAGGCCGCGGTCAGCAGTTCGGGCAGCCTGCCGAGCGCGAAGGTCGCTCCGACCGCCGCGCGAACTCCGGAAACCCCTTGGGCGTCAGCGAGTTCGGGCCGGGCGGGTGCACCCGGATCGGCGATGGCCGCCGCCACGGTCGCCAGATACTCCGTGCCGAAGTCGGTGCAGCTGTCAGCGTCGATGATGTCGCTGTTGTAGGTGAACCACACCTGCCCGGTATCGGGCAGCACCGCCACCATCAGATCCAGGTCGGAATATCCGGTGCTCACCGGCACCACCTCGGCCGCCGCCACGGCGGAGTTGGCGCGCAGATAGTTGAAGTACACCTCGATCATCGGCGCGTTATCGCGATGCAGTCCCTCGGCCGCGAGCGCGGCCAGCACATCGGCGAAACCCGCACCGGGGGCGAGCAGACTGCGCAGGCGTTCACCGGTGCGTTCGAGCACATCGCTGACGGAGTCCCCGGCGTCGACGGCGGCCGGGAACGGCACCGGCAGACCGAAATACCCGACGGCATCGGTCGCGTCGGCGTGCATGCGGGTGTCCACCGGCACCGCGAGCGCGAAGCGGTCCGCGCCCTGGCGTCGCGCCAGCAGCACACTGAGCGAACCCAGGAAGATCGCGGCCGGGGTGACGCCCAGATCGCGGGCGCGATCCGCGACCCGATCGTGCAGTCCGGCGGGCATATCGAGGGCGAGTGATCCCGCGCCATAGCTGCGCTGCGCCGGACGCGGTTGTGCCAGAGTCAATTCCAGGCGGCGGGCACCGGCGAAGAGTTCACGCCAGCGGGCCGCGGCGATCTCGTCGCCCTCGCGTTTGCCCGGCTGCGCGGTGAGCAGCTGATGCATATCGCGATTGGTGACGGTGTCGATGAGCGGTTCACCGGACAATTCGGCGGCGATCTCACCCGCGACCAGCAGCATCGACTGCACATCGCTCATGCTGTGATGCGCGCCGAAAAGCAGTACGGGTGAATCGGATTCGCTGTTCAGGAGCTCGAATCGCCAGAGCGGCCCGGTCTCCAGATCGAACGGTCGCGCCATGAGTTCCCGGAAGCGCTCCCGCACCACGGCATCGTCCAGGTGGTCGAGATCGAGCCAGCTGGTGAGCGCACCGGGCTCGCGATGGATCTCGAGCTGACGGCCGTGCTCCTCACTGCGCCGAATGGTCGTGCGCAGCGCGGCGTGTCGATGCGCCAGCCGCGTGATCGCCTGCTCCAGCTGTGCGCGCGTGATCGGAATGGGGATGCGTACGGCGACGCCGCCGGTCTGCGCGGCGCTGGGAATGCCGAGCTGTTCGGTGCGCAGCAGCCGCATCATATCGCGGCTCACCGGCAGGACCTCGATATCGGGGACATCGGCGGCGACGGCGTCGGCGGTCGAATCCGATTGCCGCAGTAGTTCATCCACCAGGAATCCGGCGAGATCGGTGAGGTTCTGTTCGGCCAGAATGGTGCCGAGAGGCACTGAGACGCCGGTGTGCTCGCGCACCTTGTTGCGCAATTCGATCGCCATCAGCGAATCCAGGCCCAGGCTCTGGAAATTCGCCTCCGCCGATACCTGTGCGGTTCCCGCGTGGCCGAGCACCTGCCCGGTCCATTCGGAGATGGCGGCGATGGCCAGGGTCACGGCCTCGGCGCGTGGAACGGTCCGAAGTCGTTCGGCGAAAAGGGATTCCGCCACCACGTCCTCGGCGGATCGATCGGCGACGGCCCGGCGCACGGTGCGGCGCACCAGTCCGTGCAGCAGGCGCGGGACGCCCGGTTCGCGGCGCAGCACCTCGGTATCGAGCAGCAGCGGGACCAGCATCGGATCACCGGACCGGAGTGCGGCGTCGAAGCACGCCATACCGTCGGCGGTCGAGAACGCGCGAACCCCTGCTCGTTCGAAGCGTTGCAGATCGGCGCGCGCCATGTACTCGGTCTGGTTGACCTCCCAGGCGCCCCAGGCCAGCGATTGCGCGGGCAGTCCGATGGACCGGCGGTACAGCGCCAGCGCGTCGAGATAGGCGTTCGCGGCGGCGTAATTGGCCTGTCCGGGTGTGCCGAACAGGCCGCCCGCGGCGGAGAACAGCACGAAGATCGACAGGTCGCGGTCGGCGGTCAATTCGTGCAGATGATGTGCCGCATCGACTTTCGGGCGCAGCACGGTATCGAGCTGTGCCGGGGTGAGCGAACCCAGCGTGCTGTCATCGAGCACGGTCGCCGCGTGCACGACACCGGCCAACGGCAACCCGTCGAGCAGGACCGCCAGCGCATTGCGGTCGGTGATATCGCACTGTGCGAATCGCACTCGCACACCGCGGTTTTCGAGATCCGCCCGCAATTGGTGTCCGCCGGGGCCATCGATGCCCCGTCGGCTGACCAGCACCAGATCCCGCACCCCGTATGCCTCGGCCAAATGCCGGGCCAGTGCCGAGCCGAGCCCACCCGGCGCGCCGGTGACCAGCACCGCGCCCTCTCCGAGACCGACCCGGCCCTCCAGCATTCGAGTCGCGTTCTCCGGCAGACGAGCCAGTCGCGGCACGAAGGCCACGCCGCCCCGCACGGCCAGCTGCGGCTCCTCGGTCGCGAGCAGCGCGGCGATATCGAGTTCCGAATCCTCGGAATCGATCAGCACGATCCGTCCCGGATTCTCGGACTGTGCCGATCGCACCAGACCCCACGCAACAGCGCCCGCCGGATCCGGACTCGCGTTATCGCCCCGCGTGATCGGGGCAACCGCGCCGCGCGTGCGGACGACCAGCGTCGCCCGCTCGAATCGGGGGTCGCCGATAATGGTTTGCAGCGTCGCCAGCAGATCCTGGGTGACGGTATGCACCTGCTCGGGCGAATTGCCCTTGGGCACAAGAAGAATGACCGCATCCGCGTTCTCGGCGGAGGCTGAGCGCCACGTGGGCCGAGCCGTGTCCTGCGCGGGCGCGTGGACACCGTTGGTGGCCGTCGAAGTCGCCACCGTTCCACTTCCGCTCGCCGCCGAGGTGGATTCCGATCCGGCCGTGGTGAGGTCGGGGGAATGCCATTCGGCGACCGTTAGTGCGCGGTTCCCGGTGCCGAGCGTGCGCTCGGTCCAGTTCAACCGGAATAGGCGGCGGTAGGCGGGAGCCAGGGAGGCGGCATCCCACTGGGTCGCCGCGACCGGGCGCAGCAGCAGTGAACCCACCGAGACGACCGGGTTGCCGGTGCGGTCGGTCGCCGACATCGAGACGGTCTCCGCGCCCGAGCGGGTGAGGCGCACGCGCAATGCGGTCGCGCCGGAGGCCCAGAGCGTGACATCGGTCCAGGCGAAGGGCAGCAGGGCGTGCGTGCCGTCGTCGGCGTAGAGCGCGGTGGCGTGCAGGGCGGCGTCGAGCAGGGCCGGGTGGATGCCGAATCGCGTGGCATCACCGTGAGCGGATTCCGGGAGTTCGATCTCAGCGAAGATCTCATCGGCGCGTCGCCAGGCGGCGCGCATGCCCTGGAAATAAGGGCCGTACTGGTGACCGCGAGCGTGCAGTGCGGTGTACAACTCCGCCACATCGATGCGTTCCGCGCCCTGCGGTGGCCAGGTCGCGGTATCGGAGTGCGCCTGTCCCGGCGTCGCGGGATCCGGTGCCACCCATGCGTCGGCGTAACCCGATGTCCGCAGCGGTGAATCGGAGTGCGCAGGCGCGAGAGCCGATTCCTTCGCCAGCAGACCGTCGGCGTGCAGCGTCCACTGCGCGTCGGGGTCTTGTTCGTCGCGGGCGTAGATGCGAACGGTGCGGCAGTCCTGCGCGTCGAGTCCGCCGACCACCGCCTGGACGCGCAGCGCGCCGCGTTCGGGGACGAGCAGCGGTGCGCGCAGCAGCAATTCGCGCACCACCGGGCTGTCCACCTCATCACCGGCCCGGATGGCCAGTTCGATCAGCGCCGCGCCGGGCATGAGCACCGCGTTCGGGCCCGCGTGGTCGGTCACCCAGGGTTGCAGACGCCGCGATACCCGGCCGGTGAGGATGATGCCGCCGGAATCCGGTTGCGGCACAACCGCACCCAGAATGGGGTGCTCGATATCGCCGAGGCCCAGGGCGGTGGAATCGCGGTTGAGCCGTTCGGTCCAGAAGCTGCGTTCGTCGAAGGCGTAGGTGGGCAGATCCACCCGCGCGGCATCGGGCAGCAGGCTGGTCCAGTCGAGTTCGTGTCCGGCGACGTGCAATTCGGCCTGGGCCCGGGCCAGCGCGGTCGGCCCGTCCTGATCGCGCAGCAGCGAGCCCACGGCGATGACCTCGCGGGAGAGCTCATCGGAGAGGGATTTCACGGCGGCGGTGAGCATCGGGTGCGCGCCGAGTTCGACGAAATAGCGGAAGCCGTCGCCGATCATGCGCTCCACGGTGTCGGCGAATCGCACCGTCTGGCGGGCATTGCGGAACCAATAGCCGGGCTCGACCGATTCGGTGATCGGCTCGCCCGTGACAGTCGAATACCACTGTGTGACAGGGGCTTCCGCCGTCATACCGGCGAGTGCGGCGGCCAGCGGTTCGCGCAGTGGCTCGTACATGGGACTGTGCCCGCCCAGGCTCGGCCCGGCGGCGCGCAGTTTGTTGTAGATCCCGGCCTCGGTCAGTTCGGCCAGGAATTCCTCGACCGCGGCCTGCTGTCCGGTGACGAAGGTCGAGCGCCGGACATTGACCGCCGCGATCGACACCCGGTCGCTGAATTTCGCGAGTCGCGGAATGACCTCGGCCTCGGGCAGGCCGACCACGGCCATCGCGCCCGGCTCCTCGATATCCTGGATCAGGCGGCTGCGGGTGACGACAATCCTTGCGGCATCGCCCAATTCGAGGACACCGGCGCAGTAGGCCGCCGCGACCTCGCCCTGGCTGTGACCGATCACCGCGTCCGGCGTCACGCCCGCCGCGCGCCAGGTGGCGGCGAGTCCGGCCATGATCATGAACAGCAGCGGCTGGATGAGTGGATGGTCCCAGAGATCCTCGACCGTCATGGTGGCCAGCCGCTCCTGTGGCGACCAGCCGAGCAGCGCGCTGAAAGCCTTGTCACAGCGCTCGAATTCGGTGCGGAACTCCTCGGAGGCGAGCAGCATATCGCGCGCCATACCGACCCACTGGGTGCCTTGACCGGGGAAGATGAACGCGGTCTTGGCATTGGTGAGCACCGCGCCGTTGCCGGTCACGGCATCGGGCGATTCGCTACCGTCGACCAGGGCGCGCAGTGCGTCGATCATCTGCTCGCGATCGGCGGCCACCACCACGGAGCGGCGCTCGAACCTGGTGCGGCGCAATGCGAGTGAGCGGGCGACCGGTGCCGGTTCCAGGGTCGGATCGGCGCTCACCAGATCCAGCAGGCGCTGTGCCTGACCGTGCAGGGATGCCTCGCTGCGCGCCGAGATCGGCAGCAGTGCGACTCGCTGATCGGCGGTCGCGGCCTCGGCAGCCGGGACCGGTACTGCGGGAGCCTCTTCGAGAATGAGATGCGCATTGGTGCCGCTGAGCCCGAAGGCGCTGACCCCCGCGCGTCGGACGCGCTCGCCGCGCCGCCACGGCAGCTCCTCGCCCGCCACCGCGACGCCGCTGCGTTCCCAATCCACATGCGGTGATGACGTTTTCGCGTTCAGGGTGGCGGGAATACGCTCATGTTGCAGGGCGAGAACGAGTTTGATGACGCTCGCGACGCCCGCGGCGGCCTGGGTGTGTCCCACATTGGATTTGAGTGAACCGATACCCAGCGGGCGTTCCGGATCGCGGCCCGGTCCGAATACCCGGGCCAGGGCGCGCGCCTCGATGGGATCGCCCAGCGCGGTGCCGGTGCCGTGCGCCTCGACATAGTCGATATCGTGCGGGCTCAACCCCGAAACTCGCAGCGCCGAACGCAGGACCTGTTCCTGTGCCGCGCCATTCGGGGCGCTCAAGCCCTGACTGCGCCCGTCCTGATTCACCGCCGAACCTCGGATGACGGCCAGTACCCGATCACCGTCGCGACGGGCATCGTCGAGTCGTTTCAACAGCACCAAGCCCGCACCCTCGGCCCACACCGTGCCGTCGGCTTCGGCGGAGAACGGGGCGCATTTACCGGTGGGGGACAGCACTCCGAGCTTGCACAGCTCGATATGCGCGATCGGCGACATCAGCAGTGTGGTGCCGCCCGCCAGCGCGAGATCGCATTCGCCCGCACGCAAGGCCGCCATGGCCGAATGCATAGCCACGATCGAGGATGAGCAGGCGGTATCGAGGGTGACCGCCGGACCGTGCAACCCGAGCGTGTAGGAGATACGCCCGGAGGCGACACTCGGCGAAAGTCCGGTTCCGACTTGACCATTGAGCTGTTCGGGCGCGGGATCGGCGAGGTATCCGGTCGCGTACACACCGAGGTAGACGCCGGTTGCGCTGCCGTGCAGGGTGCGCGGATCGCGTCCGGACCGCTCGATCGCCTCCCAGGCCAGTTGCAGCATCATGCGCTGCTGCGGGTCCATGACCGCGGCCTCACGCGGGCCGATGCCGAAGAAGGCGGCGTCGAATCGATCCAGCCCCTCCACGTAGCCGCCGCGGAAGGTGTACGCCTTACCGCTCGCGGTGGTGTCCGGATCGTAGAGATCCTCGATATCCCAGCGGCCCTCGGGGACTTCACCGAGGGCGTCGCCGTTACCGTCCAGCAAGCGCCACAGCGCCTCGGGTGAATCGGCGGCACCGGGGAACCGGCAGGACATGGAGATGATGGCGATGGCGTCCTCGTCGATGCCCTCGCCGTCCGCGTCGGTGGTTTCCGCGGTGGCCGTGACCTCGGGCGCGACCGTCTCCGGAACCGTCTCGGCGACAGGGGAGAGCGCGCGGGCCACGCCGTCGATGGTGGGATTGTCGAAGAACAGATTGGTATCGAGGAATTCGCCGTAGAAATCCGAGAGATCGATCACCAGCTCGACCAGATCCGCTGAGCCCAAACCGAATTCGACGATCGGCTGATGGATGTCGATGCGCTCGGGATCGAGTGCGGCCTGCTGCGCGATGGTCTTCACCAGCCATGCGCGCACGGCCTCGGTGGACGGTCCGGTGGTGGCCTCGGCGATAGCCGCGACCTCCGATTCCTCGAAATCGAAGAGCTCGTCCTCGGGGGAACGCAGTGGCCCGGCGGTCAATTCGAGCAGTTCACCGGAGCCGTACGCCGCCCGGCACGCCTGCCGCTGGATCTTGCCGCTACTGGTCTTGAAGATGGTGCCCGGCCGAATCAGCATGAGGGTGGCCAGGGTGAGGCCGTGTTCGGTCGAGACCGCACCGCGCACGGCGGCCTCGATGGAGGCCAGCTCATCGGGTTCCTCGGTGCGCACCTCGGCCACCACGACGGGTTGTTCACCGCCGGAACCGAGTTCCACCGAGAACGCGGCGACACAGCCCGCGCGAACACCGCTGTGCGCGGCCTCCACCGTCGATTCGATGTCCTGCGGATAGTGATTGCGGCCGTCGATGATCAAGAGGTCTTTACTGCGGCCGGTCACGAAAAGCTCGCCGCCGGAAACGAATCCCAGGTCGCCGGTGCGCAGATAGCGGCGTTCATCGCCGGGCAGGCGCGCGCCGAAGACGTCGGCGGTGGCCTGGTCATCGCGGAAATAGCCCGCGGCGACGCTCTTTCCGGCGACCCAGATCTCGCCCTCGGTCCCGTCGGAACGCTCGGTGCCGGTCTCCGGATCGACGATCGCGAGCGACATACCGCCGACCGCTCGGCCGACCCCGACAAGTTCCGCACCGCGGGCGCGATCGCCCAGTGCGTCCTTCACCTCGTGGAAGGTCGGCGGCACGCCGATGGACGGACCGGTCACGATCAGCGTGGCCTCGGCCAGGCCGTAGACCGGATGCTGGGTTCCGGCGCGGAATCCGGCGCGCGCGAAGGTGTCGGCGAAGCGGCGAATGGTGGCCGCGCGCACCGGTTCCGAACCATTGAACGCCACCCGCCAAGTGCTCAGATCCAGGTCATCGATCTGGTCGGCGGCGATGCGGCGCACGCACAGCTCGTAGGCGAAGTTCGGGCCGCCGCTGGTGTGGGCGCGGTAGTCGGAGATGGCGCGCAGCCAGCGCTCGGGGCGCTGCAGGAAGTGCATGGGGGACATGAGCACCGAGTTCGCGCCCAGGTAGACCGTATGCAGCAGCGGTGCGATCAGGCCCATGTCGTGGTACATGGGCAGCCAGCTCGCGAACAGCGCGCCGTCCCAGGATTGCGCGAAATCGCGGGGGTGGCCGAGGCCGTCGGCGATCGCGCCCTGATTGTGCAGCAGGTTCTCATGGGTGATCAGCACACCGCGCGGGGCGCTGGTCGAACCGGAGGTGTACTGGATGAACGCGATCGAATCGGGGCCGAGTTCGGGCTCGCGCCAATCATTCGCGTGCTCACCGGGGATCTCATCGGTGGCCAGCCAGCGCAGGCCCGCGAGTTCGGGAATCTCCGCGCACAGCGCGGCCGAATCCGCGGCCACCCGTGCCGGGGCCAGCACCACCTCGACTTCGGCGTGCGTGACCATGCGCCGCAGCCGGCGCAGGGAGCGGTTATCCCATTCGGGCAGCGGTGCGGGGACGGCCGCGACGCCGGCGGCGAGGCAGCCGAAGAACGCCTCGGCGAATTCCTGTCCGGCGGGGTAGAGCAGCAGTGCGCGCCGCGGTCTCGAATCCTGTAGGGCCGCGCCTATCGCTCTGGCGCGTATGCCCAGCTCCGCGTAGGTCATTTCGCGGACGACACCTTCGACCTCAGCACTGTCCAGGAACCGGTAGACCAGTTCGTCCGGTCGGCTCGCAATCTGAGCGAACAGTGTTTCAGTAAAAGTGTTGAGCACGAAATACCTTCTCTACCTGGTAAATCTCATTATTCGGTCGTGCTGTGTACTGATGCGCGCGAAGAGGGCGCGGCGGCGCGTTGCGACCCGTGTGCGCCAACCCTAGCCATCTTTACACGTCCGCACCGGACCTCGGCGAGATCAATCCGCGCCCCGAAAAGTAGGGGCAGGGCAGGCGCGACACTCGTTGGTACGGCAAGGATTTCATGATTGCCAGACGCCGGATCAGCGGTGAAGATGGCTGCGTGTCACAGACCCCGATAACGCTGCGCCAACTTCCCCGCCTACGCAACCGCCGTCTCGGGCAGTTGGGGGGCTTGATTCGCCCCGGTGCTCATAGCTCCCCGCTATTGGAATTCGGGAAGCGTTTCGTCGCTTCGCCGCCGGGGTTCCCGACCATGTTCATCACCCATGACATGGCCGATGTCCGTGAGGTGTTCACCAATCACGAGGATTTCTCGGTCGGTCAGTTGATGGCGCGGCTGTCGAGTCACGATCTGGTGTTCGGCAAGGAGACGCTGATCTTCCTGGAGGGTGACGATCATCGTCGTGAGCGCAAACTGTTCTCGCCGCCGTTCCAGAACAAGGCGCTCAAATCCTATGAGGAATTGATGATCGAGGTCGTCGAGCGCGAGCTGCCCAAGTGGCCGGTCGACGAACCGATCGAATTCCTCAAGGCTGGTTATGATCTGGCTATCGGGGTGCTGCTGAGTGTGGTGTTCGGTGATGTGGCGCCCGAGCGCAGCGGGCGGCTCAAGGATGCGGTGAGCGCGTGGTTCGGGGAGATCGAGAGTCGCGGGTTCCTCGCGGTCACGCTGATCACCCCGCTGCTCGGTGGCTACACCCCGCCGTATCGGCCGCTCATGCGCGCGCAGGCCAAGGTCGACGAGGTGATCATCGAGGAGATCGCCGCGCGCCGTGCCAATAACGAGGACGGCACCGATCGCCGGGATGTGCTGGCGCGCTACGTCGGCACCGATCTCGATCAGCACGATGATGTCGCGCTGTCCCGCAATCTGCGCGGAATCCTATTGGGCGCGTACGAGACCACCGCCATCACCCTCGGCTGGATCGCCACCATGCTGGCCGCGCATCCGGACGCCATGGCCGAACTCGACGCCGCCGTCGACTCCGGTGACGAGGCGCGCCTGGACGCCTATCTGGACGCGGTCGTAGCGGAAACCATGCGGCTGCGCCCGGTATCACCGTTCACCGGCCGAATCGCCCTGCGCGACACCGTGGTCAACGGCGTCGCCATTCCCGAGGGCACCATCGTCATCATCCCCATCCTGCTCATCCACGAATCCGAACACATCTACCCCGACCCCCTCTCCTTCCGCCCCGAACGCTTCCTCGACAAACGCCCCGACGGCCACACCTGGCTGACCTTCGGCGCCGGCCCGCACCGCTGCCTCGGCGCACAATTCGCCACCGTGGAAGCCCGAATCCTCTTCCGCGCCATCATCGAAAAGCGCCGCATCGACCCCATCCCCGGCCCCATCGAACCCGCCCGCCGCTACCACACCGGCCTGAGCCCCTCCCGCAACGCCCTCATCACCCTCCGCCACCGCGAACCCACCCCAGCGCCGCAGTAGCCACCGAAGCCCCGGTTCGACCCGCCCGGCATCGTCATCGACGTGCCGGACTGGGATCAATCAACCGCGAAATGGCGTGCGAGGTGTCCGCATAGCTCGGTCAGCGCGTTCTCGCCGATTCGCGGGCCCTCGGCCCAGGAGTCGATATCGAACCAGTGCAGCGTGTTCGGAGCTCCTTGCGGTCGCACGAATACGTGCTGATGGAAATGCGCCACGCTTCGGCCGGTCACCGCTGAGAAGACGTACTCGGGGTCCAACTCCAGGCGCAACGCTAGCGCCGCCCGGCGGGCGGCCCATCCGGCTTCGGCGGCCTCGTCATCGGTCAGGTCGGCCAAAGTAGCGGCGTGCCTGACAGTTTCGACAAACAGGTATCCCGGCATCGGTGCTCCCTCCGACAGCGGGCGATGCGTCACCATGACCAGTTCGCTCGCATATATGACCGGGCCGACCAGCGGACCGACACCCCGATGCTTATCGCAGATCAGACATTGACTCCCCATCCGGTGACGGTACCCGAGCAATGCCGTTGTCGTCGAAGAGGATTCGGCTGGTGAATCAGCAGCAGGAGCAATCGTGGTCGGCGGGTGTGCTGCCCGCGTCGCGGTGCGGCGTTGTGGGGCAGCAGGTTTCGCCTTGCCAGGCGTTGATGCCTTCTTTGATGGCTATGGCGGCGATTGTCAGGGCGGCTAGGGGGTCGGCCCAGGACCAGCCTAGGAGGGTGTTGAGGAGTAGGCCGATTAGGAGGATTGCGGAGAGGTAGGTGCAGAGGAGGGTTTGTTTGGAGTCGGCTACGGCTGAGGCGGAGCCTAGTTCTCGGCCTGCTCGGCGTTGGGACCGGGACAGGATCGGCATGATGGCCAAACTCAGTGCGGCCAGGGTGATTCCGATGGGGGAGGGGGCGGCTTCGTGAACGCCCAGCAGGGCGCGGAGGGAGTCGGTGGTGACGTAGGCGGCGAGGGCGAAGAAGGAGAAGGCGATGATGCGGAGGGCGGTTTTCTCGCGGCGCTCGTGGTCGGGGGTGGCGAACTGCCAGGCGATGGCGGCGGCGGAGGAGACCTCAATGACCGAGTCGAGGCCGAAGCCGATGAGGGCGGTGGAGGAGGCTCGGGTGCCTTCGGTGAGGGCGATGATCGCTTCGATGATGTTGTAGGTGATGGTGGCGGCTACCAACCAGCGGATTCGGGTTGCCAGTTGTGCGCGTCGCCGGGGGGATGGGCCGAGGGGGCGCGCGGGCATGCCGAGGGACTGGGACATCAGCAGCAGCCCTCGGTGCCGGAGTCGGGGCAGCAGGCCGGATCCACGGCCAGGACCAGGCCGGTCAGATCGTCCAGGGCGCGCCCGATTCTCGGATCGGCCAGTTCGTAGCGGGAGCGACGGCCCTCCGGCACCGCCACCACCAGACCGCAACCACGCAGGCAGGCAAGGTGATTCGAGAGGATCTGGCGTGAGACGCCGATCTCCTCGGCCAGCTCGGACGGGTATCCCGGGGTGTGCCGCAGGCTCATCAGGATCTGCGTGCGGGTCGGGTCCGACAGGGCATGGCCGAAGCGGGCCAGGGCGTCGCGGTGCAGCGAGGTGTCCACACCGCGACTGTACATCAGAATCTGTATTCAGAAAATCATGAACTATTGGCGGCGCTGACCTCGTACATGCCGGCGATGGTCGGCTCGAGTGCGGTGCGCAGCCACTCGTCGGCCCGGAAGGCGTCGGGGGCCAGGTATTCCGCGAGAGCGGCTTCGGGTGCGGGCGAGTGATCCGCCCAGCTCGGAATGGCCAGTACGCGCAGGCCCGCCGTTGCGGCGGAGCGAATACCCGCTGCCGAATCCTCGACCGCCACACAGTGTTTCGGGAGCACGCCGAGCCGGGCCGCGGCATGCAGATACGGGGCCGGGTCGGGTTTGGTCTCGGTCAGATCCTCGCGGGTCAGGGTGAGATCCCACCGGCGGTGCAGCCCGAAGTGTTCGAGGGTGGCGTGCACGAACCGATGCGGTGATGCCGACACCACGCCGGTCGCCGCGGCATTCGTCGCGGTCCGCACCAATTCCCTCACCCCGGGCAGCAATTCGATACGCCCGGCCCGCACCTGTTCGACCATCAGATCGGTGCATTCCTCGATAACCCGTGCCGCGGAATCGATTCCGCAGACCTCGGCGAGGTGATCCGCCCAGTCGCCGTGGCCGTGGGTGCGCCGCCGGTCGGTATCGGTCCAGGCGTGCCCGTGCCGGGCCGCGAAATCGAACCAGCACCGATCCCACGGTTCCATGGTCGCCACCAGTGTGCCGTCCAGATCGAACAGCACCGCGTCGATGGGCACGCTCATCCCGGAAGGTCCCCGGCTCCCGCGCACCCGGCACCGAGCTGATCGATCGAAATCAGTGTCAGCCCATGGGTATCGGCGAACGCGCGCAATGCGTCCAACCGCATCACCGAACCGTCGTCATGGCAGACCTCGCTGATCACCGCCACCGGAGCCACCCCCGCCAGCCGCATCAGCTCGACCCCGGCCTCGGTATGGCCCTGCCGCCCGGCCAGGCCCCGCGGGTGCGCGCGCAACGGGAACACATGCCCCGGTCGCTGTAGATCCCCGGTCCGGGTCGTCGGATTCGCCAGTGTGCGCAGCGTCGTCGCGCGATCCTGCGCGCTGATACCCGAAACCACGCCCGCCACCGCGTCCACGGTGACCGTGAACGCGGTCTGGTTCAGATCCTCGTTCGCCGCGACCATGGGCGGCAGCCCCAGCAGGTCCGCCCGCTCGGCGGGCATGGGCGCGCAGATCACCCCGCCGGTATAGCGAATGAAGAAGCCGAGCGCCGCACCCGTCGCGAGTTCGGCGGACATGATCAGATCGCCTTCGTTCTCGCGATTCTCATTGTCGACCACGATTACCGCCCGCCCGGCGGCGATGTCGCGGACCGCGGTCTCGACCTGGTCGAACATGCTCTCTCTGGATCGCGTACCGATGGAAACGGTCATTGTCGGTGGCCTCCGCCCTGGTTGGTGGAATGGAGCGCACAACGCAGCAGACGCTAGTCGAATCAAGATCGAATTCTACCGAGGCACGCGTATCGCACCGGCGGGCGGGAGGCCCGCCGATTCACACGCCGAAGTCCATCACCACCACATGGTCGGTCTCGTATTTGTCGAGGTCGGCATCGTGCCAGGACTCCCCGGACCGGATGCGGTGGAAACGGAACGTGCCATTGGTGTCATTGGCCGAGATCACACACCGGATCGATTGCGGCACAGCCAGTTCGCCCGCCAGGCGGCCGATCTCGCGCGCCAGCACGATGCCCTGCCGGAGCAGTTCGCGCTGATCGTCCGGCCCGATCAGCGGCTCCCCGCCCTCCTGCGAAACCGTCACCGGGACAAAATCATCGAGATGCAGCACGGTATGCGCGCATTCCCATCCGGTGAGATCGCCGAAATCCGCGGGCGCGTCCGCGGCGTTGAACGGCACCGGCTTCCAGGAGAGCACCTCATCCCGGACTTCCAGGCCGCGGTCCGCCCAGTCGCGTAGTCCGGCGGCCAAACCGTCGGCGGGGTCCAGCACCGCGAATCCGGTCCGGAGATCGAACAGTTCGCGGGCCCGATCGTTCATTGCCATCGTGAGCATGACCGGGACTATGCCATCAACCGGTATCACCGCCCGTGGTGTGCCCGGCTGGCTCGCCGAGATAGCCAACCTGGATGATGGGCGCATGCTTCCCACCGAGCACCTGGACCAGGCGGACCGGCACCCAGCCGTGATCGACACACCCCTCGGCGCCGTCAGGTTCGGCGTGCGGCTCGGTCCGGATGCGCTACCCGCAGCACCGGATGCGCTGTGGCGCTTGGCCAATGGCTCACATCTGCATCGCTGGCAACATCGCGGGGCGACCGTGGATCTGCTGATCGGGAGCATCGATGTGCAGCCTTGGGACGGTGGTGCGGCGGTGCCGATCTGGGCAGCGATCTGGCAGGTGCAGGCGCCGTCCGGGGTGCCGGGTCTGGTGGTGTCGGCGGAGTTGAGCGATTTGCCCGCCGGGGCGTACGGTGGCCGGGATTCGGGCGAATGCCTTGCGGCGGTGAGTGTCGAGAACGAGCATTTCATGGTGTCGATCGGCGGTCCGGATTCCGAACTGCTCGGTATGCAAGCGGCGGATGGGCGGCTGATGCCCTCGGATTGGGTGGATCTGCTGCCCGCCGACGGAGATGACAGTATGTCCGAATACGGTGTGCGATACGAGGATCCGGCGCGCATCGCCTGGCATTTGCCCGGGTTGGGCGGCCTGGAGGTGGCGCGGCTGTGCATCGCTACCGCATGGTGCCCGCGCGATGACGAGAGACCCGCGGCCTGGTACGCGGTCGATATACCGCTGGATACCGCGTATCTGCATTTGATCGCGGATCCGCACTGACAGGCGCTATGCCTGATCGAGCATGGTGAGGTAGGCGTCGAGTTGGGCAGCGCCGCACAGGAGAGCGCGGCTGCGGGCCTGAAGCCGATCCTGCCAGGCGTCGAGGAAGGTGCGTAGCGCGTCCGCGCCGCCCGCCTCGCGCAGCGCGTCCAGGAATGTCGCGACCCGATCGAGCGGGTAGTCGCCGCGCCGTAGTTGCCGCGCGATATCGGCATCCCGCACGCATTCCGGACCGTAGCGGCGGTAGCCCGTGGTCCGATCGCGCTCCGGTCGCAGAATTCCCCGCTCCTCCCAGGCGCGCAGCGTGGCGGGATGCACCTCGATTCGGTGTGCGAGTTCACCCACCGTCAATGGCGGGCCGGGAATCGGGGTCGGTGGCGTACTCGACAGGCTACCAAGGGTTTTCGCGACATCGGAGCGAGTATCTCGCTCCGTCCGCAGCGCGATGTGTGAGGCGTCGATCAGGCGGAAGGCGGACTCGCTGTCATCGCGATTGCACGCACGCATGATCGCCATGGCCCGCTGATGACCGTGGCCTGCGCGCAATGCGAGGAAGGTGCGCAGGGCTTGCGCGTGCAGCGGGGTGTAGCGGCGGTACCCGGTCTCGGTGCGTGCGGAAGGCGGGAGCACTCCGGCATCGTCGTAGTTGCGGATCGCCTGGGTGGACAATCCGTGTTCGCGGGCGAGATCGATGGGGCGCAGATTTACCTCCGATTGAGGCTTTTCGACAGTATGTGGTCGTTGGAGGCGGAAAAGCTTCAAAGGATTCTTCAACGATATCGTCGAGGGGAGTTCCTTCGGAAAGGGGTGCTCCATGTCCACCGCACTGCGTGCGATCGGCCGCCAACTCGATGACCTGGCAAGCCTGGGTCGCGCGCTCGATGAATTGCTCGCCGGACGAACCGAACCACCGGCATTGCTCGCCCTGGGCGAACCGACGCACGGGATCGAGGCATTCCCGGTGCTGCGCAACGACATCCTCGCCCATCTCGTCGAACGGGGTTACCGCTCAATCATTCTCGAGACCGATTACTTCGCCGCCGCCGTGGTCGACGACTACGTGAATGGGGCGGACACCGATCTCGACACCGTGCTGAGCACCGGATTCAGTCACGGATTCGGCGCGATACCGGGTAATCGCGAACTTCTCGAATGGCTTCGCGCCGCGAACGAGGACCGTGCAGCCCGGGATCGGATTCACTTCTACGGCTTCGACGCCCCGACGGAGTACTCCGGCGCACCGAGCCCCCGGCAGTTCCTCACCGATGCCATCGACTATCTGCCGTCCGCATTCCGGCCCGAATCGCTCCCCGATACCGACGCACTCTGCGGTGCGGATGCCGACTGGACCAATCAAGCCGCCATGTACGACGCGGCCGCCTCCATCGGCGGCTCGGCGCAAGCCCATGCCCTGCGCCTCATCGCTGATGACCTGGTCAGCGTCCTGCACCGGGCCGGACCGACCTTGCGTCCCGCCGACCCCGGCGGTTACGACCGCGCCTTCGCCCGGGCGCGAACGGGATTGGCGCTACTGCGCTATCACTCCGCGATGGCAACCCCCGCGACCGATCGCATCGGCACCCTGGCCAGCCACCGCACCGAAATGATGGCTGACAATCTCCTCACCATCCTGGCTCGGGAACGCCACCGCGGGCCCAGCCTGGTCTTCGCGCACAACGCCCACCTGCAACGCGCCCGGCCCCACCCGCAATCCGGTGCCGATGCCCCGACCTGGGGGAGCGCAGGCGCTTTGACGGCACTGACCCTCGGCGACCGCTACCTCTTCGTGGCAACCGACGCCAACCCCACCGCCGACCCCGGCACCCTGCACCACCTGCTTGCCGAGGCGACCACCCGCCGTGCCCTATTCCCCGTCCCGCCTCTCCTCACCGCCCTGCCCCCGGCGGCGCAATCCGCCAAACCGTTTCTCCCGGGCCACATCCCATTCGGCCCCGCAGACCTGACCAGCGCCGATGCGATGATCTTCATCACCGACACCGACGGGACGCGCCACCAATACTGGTAGTGGTCGTCGGCCCTGCGTCATGTCGACCGTGTCGCAGCACGGCCGGTCAGGATTTGCGGATCGTGTAGGACGGGCGATGGCCGATCAGGTCGAGCGCTTGCCGGTGAACGTCTGGTCCGAAGTGTTCGACGCTCGGCCAATTCCCGAGCATCACACCGCAATTCGTTCTGAAGATCATCGTCGTGTACAGCGAGAAGTCCCCGGCGAGTGCGGTTCGGCCGCACCCGTCACAGGTGATGGTCGGTTCGGTGCCGTCGTCCAGCCAACTCTCGCACTGGTCGCTGTCGAGGTGGACATCAATCCCGCAGTCCAGACACCGCGGCAAGCTCATGTGGGATCCCGAATGGCCCCAGTCGAATCCGAGCATCGGCAGGATTCCCGATGCTCGCGGGGAGTTCCGCTGGTCCTGATCATCGTGTGCCGTGTCCATATGGGCGATTCCCCAGTCCATCAGGGCATCCAGTTCGGACTGGAGCACCGGTGCTCCGGCGGCGATTACCACGCCGACCGGATCCGGATTCCAGGTCTCGCGGCAACTCATGAAGAGTCGCACTGTCTCCCGCACCCGCGCGATCGCACTCTCATCAGATTCGCCGAGCGCGTAGTAGTACTGGTAGAAATCGCCCACGCCTGGACCGTACGGCACTCCGCTCCAATCAGTTCGGCCCGAATCAGTTCCGGTCGGTGTGTTCGAGGCGGGACCCCTCGGTCTGGCTGTCAGAAGGAGCGGCTCGTCCAGATATTCCAGGTACCTCGGATATCGCCGGTGCCGTGGGAGCTTCTGACCGTGCGGAGTTCTCGGCTGAGGCGGAGTGCGACCTTGTCGAAATAGGCTTTGGCGGAGCAGGTTTCGGGGTCGCAGTGCTGGTGGGCGAGTTGGCCGCGCTGTGCGACAGTCAGATTCATGATCGGGTAGTCGGGCGGCTCGTGACTGATGTACATGACCTTTACCTCCTGTAGCGGGGAATCGGGTCGGGGACTTGGGATCTCCTGTCCGCCGGGGTGATTACAGGTCTACGCCGGCACGCGAGCGCTTGGAATGATCCAGGGTGGAAAATCGGCGAAAAGATCTCCGCCTTCCAAAGTTGTTGGGAGAATCATTCCAAAATTGCATAAGACCGATAGAGAGGCTAAGAGATGGCAGCCGGTTCCACCGTTCCGCGCCGCCTGATCGGCCGTACCTTGAAGCAACTGCGCGAGCAGTCCGGGGTTCCGGCGGTTCAGGCGTACAAGCTCATCGATGTTTCGGCACAGACACTTTGGCGCATCGAGACCGGACAGCCCGGTCCGAAGATTCGAGAGCTGGATGTCGGTGCGCTCTGCCAGTTATACGACGCTGACGAGGACACGCGCGCCGCACTACTCGGTCTGGTGGCCGAGACGAAGAGCCCGGGGTGGTGGCACAACTACGGATCGGCGGTGCCGAATTACTTCGATCTCTACCTCGGGATGGAAGAAGCGGCGTGCAAGCTCACCACGCTTCATCCGAATCTGCTTCCCGGACTGCTTCAGACGCCGAGCTATCGTCGCGCGGTGATCTGGGCCGCGATCCCCGGGATGCCGACGGTGGAAGTTGAACAGCGCATTGAGATTTCGGCCAGGCGACAACAACGACTGACCGAAGATCCGGCTGATTTCAGCGTAACGATGTACATCTGTGAGTCGGCGCTGCGGTGGGCGGTTGGCGGCCCGGCGGTCATGGCGGAGCAGCTGCGACACATCGCGACCGTGTCCAAGCTTCCAACGGCGTCAATTCGGTTGGTGCCCATGGGTATCGCAACGCCGTTGCCGCTGATCGTTGGTACGTTCACACTGATGGAGTTCCCCGTGTATACGGGCACTCGACTGACCGAGCCCGCCTTGGTCTATGTGGAGGGCTTCACGGGTGCGCTGTACCTGGACAAGCCAGAAGAGATGGACCAGTACCGGGCCGCCTGCAAAACTCTTCGCGCTACGGCGCTGAGCGAGCAGGAGACCAGACAACTGGTTCTGAGCATCGCAGAGGAGTACGAGTGAGCGCCGATTTGCCCAACGCGGATTGGTTCAAGAGCAGCCGAAGCGGTCCGAATCAGGACTGTGTCGAGGCCGCGCACCTGAGTGGGGGCTCGGTCGGGGTGCGGGATTCGAAGTTGGGGGAGGGCGGGCCGGTGCTGATATTCGGCCCGGCCGAATGGGACACGTTCAATGATGCCGTGCGGGGCGGTAGGTTCGATCGGCCTTAGGCATCGTCGGGGAATGGGAGTTCGCTTCTACCGCAGTGTTATTCGGTGGGGCGGGCTCCCATGATGCCGTAGAGGAGTAGATCCTCGAGGGAGTCGGCGAAGGTGTCGAGGTCGGCTATATCGCGGATGCACATGGCGAAGAGTGCCGCGCCGGCGATGGTGTCCAGGACCGTGTTGGGGTCCAGGCCCGGGCGGGGGGAGTCGGGGTCGGCGGGGAGGTAGTCGGCCAATTCGGCGCGGGTGGGGGTGTCCAGGCGGGTGGCGAGGTTTTCGTAGAGGCCGGGGTCTTGGCGCATCTCGGACATAAGGCCGGGCATGGCGGCCCGGGTCTCGGCGGAGCCGAAGAGCTGGATGGTGCCTCGGATGATCTTGCGGATCTCCGAGATGAGGTCGGGGGCGACCTGATCGGAGCCGACATCGGGGAAGACGGCCTTGGCGATGAGGTGCGCTTTCGTCGGCCAGCGCCGGTAGATCGACGGGCGGCTCACGCCCGCGCGCGCCGCGATGGCATCGATTGACGTTGCGGCATAACCGCGTTCGATGAGCAGCTCGCGGGCCGCGTCCAGGACGGCGGCATCCACCGCGGGGTCGCGGTGCGGGCCCAGGCGGTGGCGTTCGGTCACGAAATCCGTCCTTGTCAGTGCGGTCGGGAGTCGTTACAGTCTGTCACAACAAAGTCGTTACACTCTGTAACTGCTGCGGCTCGAGGAGTTATCGTGTCTGCTGCCCCGGAAATCGCCGATACCTATCGGGCGGTACCGCTCCTGCAGGACAAAGTCATCGTCATTTCGGGCATCGGTCCCGGACTCGGTCATTCGCTGACCATCGAGGCGGCCCGGATGGGCGCGAATCTGGTGCTGGTCAGCCGCACCGAGAAGCGCCTGGAGAAGCTCGCCGAAGAAGTGCGCGCCCTGGGCGGCACCGCCCTGGTCGCACCGACCGATATCACCGATGAGGACCAGCGCCGCTCGCTGGTGGAGCGCGCGCTCGCCAAATTCGGCCGGGTCGACTGCCTGATCAACAACGCGTTCGCCATCCCGCCGATGAACCCGATCACCGAGATCGAACTGGAGGCGTTGCGGGTCGCCAACGAGACCAATGTCTTCGCCCCGCTGCGACTTTCGACGTTGTTCGCCGACGCGCTCTCGGCCTCCCGTGGCTCGGTCATCATGCTGAACTCATGCGTGGCCTACAGCTCGCAGCCCGAGTTCTCCGGCTACAAACTCTCCAAAGGCGCACTGGCACACCTGGCTTCGTCACTGGCCACCGAACTCGGCCCGCGCGGCATCCGCGTGAACAGCGTCGCCCCGTCCTACGTCTACGAGGACATCAACAAGGCCTACTTCGACTGGCTGGCGAGCCAGGCGAACACCACGCACGAGGAGATCTACCGGCAGAAGGCCGAGCCCACCGATCTCAAACGGCTCGCCGGACCCGAAGAAGTCGCACGCGCCGCACTCTTCCTGGCCAGCGACCTCGCCAGCGCGGTCACCGGCCAGATGCTGACCGTCGACTGCGGCGAATTCCACCGATGAGCACAGGAGAAACCCGTGACCAAGCGAATCGTGCTGTGGGGCACCGGAGTCGTCGGCTCCATGGTGCTCACCGAGATCCTGCGCCATCCCCTGTTCGAACTGGTCGGCGTCGGCGTGAGCAACCCCGACAAGGTCGGCAAGGATGCCGGAGACCTCTGTGGCCAGCCGAAAACCGGTGTCCTGGCCACGAATTCGGTCGACGAGCTGATCGCGCTGCGCCCCGACGCACTGGTGCACTACGGCCCCACCGCCCAGTTCGCCGATGAGAACATCCGGGTCATCACCGCGTTCCTGCGCGCGGGCATCGACGTCTGCTCCACCGCCATGACCCCGTGGGTGTACCCGAATATCAAACAGCTGCCCGATGTCTGGCGCGATCCCATCACCGAAGCCTGCGCGGCGGGCGGGGCGTCCTGCTTCACCACCGGCATCGATCCCGGCTTCGCCAACGACCTGTTCCCGCTCACCCTCATGGGCCTGTGCGGTGAGGTGGAGTCCGTGCGCGCCTCGGAACTGCTGGATTACACCGACTACGAGGGCGACTACGAATTCGAGATGGGTATCGGCCATCCGCCGGAATTCACCGCGCTGCTGGAACATCCGGACCTGCTGATCATGGCGTGGGGCCCCACCGTGCCCATGATCGCCACCGCCGCCGGAATCGAACTCGACGACATCACCACCACGTGGGAGAAGTGGGTGACCCCGGAGGATCGCCCCTGCGCCAAGGGCACCATCAAGGCGGGCACCGTCGCGGCGATCCGATTCACCATCAACGGCATCTACAAGGGCCGCGAGGTGATCACCCTGGAGCATGTCAACCGCATCGGCCTGGACGCCGCCCCCGACTGGCCCGCGGGCACCCGCGATGACGTCTACCGCGTGGATATCCTCGGCTCCCCGTCGATCTCGCAGGAAACCTCGTTCCGGTTCACCGACGGCTCCGGCCGCGCCCCGGCGGTCGCCGGATGCTTGTCCACCGGTATGCGCGCACTGAACGCGGTACCGGCGGTCAACGCGCTACCGCCCGGTTGGGTGACCGCCCTGGACCTGCCGCTCATCCCCGGCGCGGGCACCATTCGCTGATACCCAGCCGTCCCGGAGCAGTCGCTTGTAGACCTTGCCGCTGTCGTCCCGGGGCAGCGAATCGACGATCTCGATGTGGGCGGGCAGCTTGTAGGCGGCGAGCTGCCCGGACAGGGATTCGCGCACAAGGGCTTCGGTGAGCGTCACACCGGGGCGCGGCAGGATGTGCGCGGCCACCTGCTCACCCAGATCGCCGGAATCGGGCACCCCGAAGACCGCCACATCCTCGACGCCGTCCAGCGCGGCGAGGGCGCTCTCGATCTCGGCGGGGTAGATGTTCACCCCGCCGCGGATCACCACCTCGGCATCGCGCCCGGTCAGGTACAGATAGCCGTCCTCGTCGAGGTAGCCGAGATCGCCGACCCACAGCATGTCCGGCACCGGGGATTGCGGTGCGCCCTGATTGAGGTACTCGAAGCGGGGCCAATAGTCCGCGCCGCGCACCCACACCCGGCCGATCTCCTTGGCGGGCAGCGGATTTCCCCGCTCATCACCGATCAGGACGGCGGACCCGTCCACGGCCCGGCCGACACTGCCGGGATGCGCCATCCATTCGGTCGCATCGATCCAGGTGATCGTGCCCGCCTCACTGCACCCGTAGAACTCCCACAGCGCATCCCCGAACAGTTCGATGGCCGCGCGCTTGAGTGCGGGCGGACACGGTGCGGCGGAATGAATCACATGGGTCAGGCTCGACAGATCGTAGTGTGCGCGCTCCTCGGCGGGCACGCTCAGTATGCGCGACACCATGGTCGGCACGATCTTGACCTGCCGAATGCGATGGTGATCGACCAGCCGCAGGAAGTCGCGTGCGTCCCATCTGGGCATGAGCACGATCTTCGCGCCCATTCGAAGGCCCAGCACGGCAATGGCATTGGGTGAGGTGTGATAGAGCGGACCGGCGACCAGCATCGGGACACCCGGGGCCAGGCCCATGCGCTGTGCGGTCGCGCCCGCGATACTCAGCAGCTGATGCGGCGTCATCGACTCCCGTGCAACACCTTTGGGCCTACCGGTGGTGCCGGAGGTGTAGATGACGCCCATCGAATCCGAGATCGCGCCCTCGATATGGCCTACCGGCTCGGGCTGCCCGGCGATCCAATCCTCCAGCAGCTCATGGCGTCCGGTCGGCCGCGCGAGCCCCGCATCCCAGCCACCGGCGGCCAGCAGTTCGGCGGGCATCGCGATTTCCACGATGCGCGCCGCGGTGCCCGCCAGTTCGCGCGCCGCCTCCACCACCGGAATGAATTCGGTATGGGCGAAGATCAACCGGACCTCGGCGTCGGCGAGCACATGGGCGACCTCACCCGCGGTCCACCGGGTATTGATCGGCAGCGGATTCCCGCCGGTCGCCGCGATACCGACCGAGACCTCGAGGAACTCGATGTCATTACGTGCCATCACCACACATTTGTCACCGCGCCCGATCCCGACGGCCACCAGCGCCGCTCCGAGCCGTCCGGCTCGGGCCAGGGCATCGGGCTGGGTGCGCACCCGATCTCCGCAGATGATGGTGGCGATTTCCGGCGAAGCAGCGGTCATGCCGCGTAAGTCTGCCACCGCCAAGATCTTTCGCGTATCGCGTTTCGAGCACCTGCGCCGATGCCGGGCACCGATCCCGCGCAGTGGACAACGGCCCGGAAGCCGAGGGGGCTTCCGGGCCGTCTCTTGCTCCGGACACCAGCACCTTGGAGCCGACGCCCCGATGGGCACCGCCGGATAGGCGTTCACATCGCCGGAGCCGTCTGCGTGGGCCACGGCGACACGAAGTGCCTTCCCTGCACAGTGCGCGCTTCGGTGCGCCGCGCCATGCCCGGAGCAAACCGGAAGTACGAATCACCGCCGGTCACAATGAGTCTCACCGACATAACCGCGCCCGTCGAACCGGGGAAAGCCGCTGGCACTGCGGGTCTGCGAGTTGGCACACCCGGTCGGTCTTCGGCGCGCCGCCGCGACTCGCCGAAACACCTGGTCTACGGTGCTGTCGCCCCACCCGCGTCACCCGGACCTGCGCTGATACCGGAACACCGTTTATCCGCCGGTCCAGCGGATATTGCCCCGGTAGCAATGTCGCTGAATTCCTCAGCATGAACGCCACCGAACATCCGACGATGGAGGACCCATGCGATTCCGACCGATGCGCGCCGCGACCGCGACCGCGCCCCTGGCGGCGCTGCTGCTGACCGGCCTGCTGATCACCGGCTGTGACCAGGCGAAAGAAGCGGTGAACAAGGGCGGCGACACCCCGTGCAGTGAATTCGTCGCCCAGGATTCGGATAAGCAACACGTCACGGTGCGCAAGTACCTGGAGAAGGACACCGAGATCAGCGCCACGCCCAGCCCGGACTCGATCGACGGGGCGATCACCGCCATCGGGCTCATGTGCAAGGCGCAGGCCAATCCGGATACCCCGATCAAGAACGCCGATCTGACCGGGATTCTGCTGCCCAAGAAGTAGTCGGCTAGAGCCGCGGGCCGGGCAACCGGTTCGCGGCGTCCAGCGGCGGAGCCAGCGGGCGCAACGGGTGCGAGGCGGGGCCGTCGAGCAGGGTCCCGTCCGGTGCGAAGCGCGAGCCGTGCAGCGGGCAATCCCAGGACAGCGCGGCATCGTTCCAGCACAGGATGCCACCCAGGTGCGGGCACACCGCAGAGATCTCGGTCGTGACGCCGTCCACCGTGGAGACGGCGGTGGGGATGACGCCGTGGCGTTCCACCCGGCCCTGTCCCTCGGCGGGAATACCGTCCCGGCCCGAGCCGAGCGCATGCCGCCAGCCCGTCAGAAGTTGCTGGGCCACACCGGCATTGGCGGCAACGGCGGTCGGGAGTGAGCGCAATTCCGAGGGCCGCCAGCTCGCGAGCGTGCCCGCCCAGGCCGGTGGCTTACCGGTAATGCGTCCCGTCAACGCGAGCGCGGCCGCGACGCCATTCGTCAAGCCCCACTTGGCATATCCGGTGGCGACCAGGATCCGATTCCGGCCCGGTAGCAGCGGGCCGACATAGGGGAGTTCGTCGATCGGAAGATAGTCCTGTGCGGACCAGCTGTGCAGCGGCTCGGCATCGGGGAACCAGCGCCGAGTCCATTCGATCAACTCCTCCGCGTGATGCCGCGGCGAGCGGACGCGGCCCACCGTATGGCCGTGACCGCCGACGAGCAGCACATCGCCTTCCGGCGTCGGCGCATAGCGCAACGACCGGGTGGGACTGCCCGCGCTGAGGAACATATGCCGTGGAATCGGCTCGGCCACGCGGAACGCGGTGAGATACGAGCGCTGCGCGATCAGCCGGGCGAAATAGCCGCCGCGATCGAGAATCGGTGTGCCGGTGGCGATCACCACCGTCCGGGCGGTGAGCTCGCCGTGCTCGGTCTCCACGATCAGATCATCGCCGCTGCCCTCGCGCACATCGTGCACCAGGGTCGATTCGAAGATCGACGTGGTGTGCGCCTCGATCTCGAGGGCCAGCGCCTCCAACAGGGCGGCCGGATCCAATTGGGCCTGATCCGCCAGCGCTATCGCGTCCTGGGCCGGAAACGGCATATCCAGCGCGAGATCGGTCACGGGCAGGCCCGCCATCCGCAGGGCGTCGAATTCCCTTCGCACCGCCTTCTTTTCGGCGAAGGTCTGCGCGTAGGTCACCGCCGATTCCCGTTGCACCGGCAGGGAATGCTCCTCGCAGAATCGGATCAGCCATTGCTGCGCTTCACGATTGGCCTCGAGATAGTCGAGCAGTGCGCGATCGCCGTGGCGGCGGCGAATGCGCTGGGCGCGGGTGCCCTGCAACAGACTGAGCTTTCCGGTCGACGCACCACTGGTGGAATCGCCGATCCGGCGGGCCTCGACCACCGCCACGTCCGCACCGCTTTCCGCGAGCAGCAGCGCGGTCGCCAAACCCGTGATGCCCGCGCCGATCACGACGGTATCGAAACGCGATCCGGGCGTCAGCCGCAACCGCGCCGGCGCATCAGCGTTTTTCAACCACAGTGAAGTCATGGTCGGGTTATAGCCGTCCGCTCCGCGCTCAAACAGCGGGAAAAACCGCCGCGATACGGGGGATTGAGGTCGCGGCGAGCGGGTATTGCGGCAACTAGCGCAGCACGTAGGAATTGACCGATTCGAAAGATGAACCGGCACTACATGATTCACCCTGGAGTTGGACAATGAGAAGCTATCCGAACGATCGCCCGATGGTCCGCGGCCGCAGCGGCCTGGCCGGTATCGGCACCTTCCTGGTGCTGGTGTGGCTGGTCATCGGCGCCGTCGCCGCCGGACAGCGGCACTACTTCGACGACGCGCCGACCAACTGCGCAGGCACCTCGACGATCGCGGTGACGATCCTGGCCGGGCCGCTCAATTACATGGGCGTGAACCCCAAGATCGACGACTGCAATGTCAACGTGCCGCAGCCCAGCCAGTAGTCAGTACTGACGCCGGTCGCCGTGCGCCTCGCACAACCACCCGGCGGGGCCGCGCGGATTCGCACACCAGGCATCGAAATCGATTGGCACTATGCACTTTCCATTCGATGCCTGGTGTAGCGCGTCTCGCAGGGCATGCATGGCCGCGAGATACAACTCGGTCATTCCGGCATCGGCCCCGGAACCCCGGGCCTTGATCAGGAGTTCGAGTCGTAACTCGGCAGGGGGATGAGTTCTGAAGCAGTGCCGATGTTCCCGGATCGCCGCGGGCGCGATCGGCAGTGGCACGTTCGACGGTATCGCGGTCGATCGCTCCAGAATGCCCAGGTAGGCCGTCGCGACCGCGCAGGCGGTGAACGCCACCGGGCGTGCGACTTGCGAGACCCCGGCGGTGACGAGATTCCGGGCGAACCGATCCGCGCTCAATTCCTCGGCCCAGTCCTCGCGCACCTGCGCGGGGAGGTCCGGGAAATCGCGATCGATCAGGGCGATGATGCCCGGTGTCGCCGTCAGGCGTTCCAGGCGGAACAGCGCGTGCGCCAACTCGTGTCCGATCAGAAAGCGCTCGCCGAACCACAGCAGCTTGCCGAAAGCCGCTGCGCCGCTGTACCAGCCGTCACCCGCCGGTGGCAGATCCGAATGCTCGAATCCTCGTGCTGGTTGCCGGAACGCCCAGATCAGCCGGGCCGCCGCGCGCACCGTGCCCGATTCGGGGGGATCCACGAAAACCCGTCCCGGTGCTTGACCGATCAGGGTCATCGCGTGCCGGACCATATCGGCGAACATGAGCAGCATCGCGCCGTCGAGCAAGACGACCACCCCCTCACCCCGATACGGGGTACTCGTGCCATGCGCCCGGCCACTGCGACCGGTCTCGACCACCACGCAATCCCGCAGCGTTCGCGCCAACTCCGGTCGCCGCCGCGCGATTTCGGTCAGAAATGTGGAAACGAGCAGTTCCAGGGCCTCCGGCACACCGAATTGCGCGTGATTCGCCAGCTGACCCACTCCCGGCGGAACACCGAGCAGTGCGCATTCTCGCGCCAATTCCCGCTCGGACAGCGGCGTGGCGGGCGGCCAGGCCCAGCCGCGATCGGAGATCAGCCGGGCCGCCCGCGCACGCAGGAGTTCGGGCTGACAGCCGGGCGAATCGGCTTCCGATCCGGCCTCGATCACGGAATAATTCTCTATCATCGCCGACCGGCCGGAGCCCGTTATGACAGCGGAACAAGTATTCAATGTCGAAGTGCGCGCGGGTGACCGCGACATAGCTGAAGAACTCGGCCAATGGCTGGAGAAGTCCGGGATCGAGGAGGTCAGCGTCACCCGCGAGCGCGGCATGATCGATCTGCAGGCGCTGGAATATCTCATCTCCGCCACCCTGGTCGAGCTGTCCGTGCTGGCCCGGCTCGGCTTCTGGATTCGCGAAAAGACGCACTGCCGAACCGTTTACGATGTGCGCGCCAAAACCGTGCTGACAGAGATGGATTGCCGGATTCGGGACGGCAAGATCGTGGTGATCACCAAAAAGGGCGCGACCGTCTACGAACCGGGAACGCCGGTCGATCTGAACAAGATCCTCGGTGACGCACTCGGATCCGCCTGAGCGTTACCAGGAAATTCACAGGTATCGATAGCTCGGCAATAGCCATTTCACGGTGCGGTTCCGCGTTTGACCTGCGCGCACGCGGTTTCGTATCGTTGAGGAACGATGCCTCGAGGAATCCGGTGCAACTCCGGAACGGTCGCGCCACTGTGAACTCCCGCCATCCGGCGGGGGGCGAGTCAGACCCTCGCATCGCGTTCAATTCACCGACGGGGACGCGCACAATCCCCACGAACTCGAGGAGTCATCGTGGCAACCTCATACGTCCCGCGTTCCGGTCTCGGAACCGGATCCCTGGCCCTGCCCACCACCGCGCTATGGCTGACCGGCACCGCCATCCTGGCACTGCTCGCGATCTACTTCATCGGGATCGACCAGGGCGCGGTATCGATCTTCGGCAGCGATATGCACGTGCACGAGTTCGTCCACGACGGCCGGCATTTCCTCGGATTCCCCTGCCACTAGCAACGGGAATCGAGCACACACAATGGAAAAGCGAATCATCGGCCGAGGCGTCCTGCTGGGCGGACTCGGCGGACTGCTGGCGTTCGCGTTCGCGCGCATTCTGGCCGAACCCATCATCGGCCGCGCCATCGATTACGAAACCGGGCGCGATGACGCCCAAATGGCCCTGGACAAGGCCGCCGGACATCCCATGGGCGATATGGCCGATACCGAATTGTTCACTCGCACCGAACAGGCCAATGTCGGAATCGGTTTCGGCATGGTCGTCTTCGGCCTGGCACTGGGCGCGCTGTTCGCGGTGGTCTACTACCTGGCGCTGCGCCGGGCCGGGAACATCACCCCGCGCAATCTCGCACTGCTCGTCGCGGGCGGAATGTTCCTGACGCTGTACGCGGTTCCGTTCCTGAAGTATCCGGCCAATCCGCCCTCGATCGGGCATCCGGACACCATCAAGGAACGCACGGCGCTCTACCTGGCGATGATCGTGATCACCGGGGTGGCGCTGATCGCGGCGATCTGGCTCGGCCGCAAACTCGCTGCGCGACTGGGCAATTGGACCGCGACGATCGCCGCCGCAGCCTCCTTCGTGGTGGTCATGGCGGTGGTCATGCTCATACTGCCGCCGCTTGGACATCTGTCGGCGAACAGTTCCTTCGGCGACTTCGACACCGAGACGCCACAGCCCCTCACCGATCCGTCCGGCAAGATCGTCTATCCGGGGTTCCCGGCCGACGACCTGTATCACTTCCGGCTGTATTCCTTTGCCGCACAACTCATCATGTGGGCGGTCATCGGCATCGGCTTCGCGTGGCTGGCCCCGCGCCTGCTCGGTGAACGGGCCACCGAACCCAGCACCCCCGCGACGGCATGAGCGCGGTCACCCGGCTCACGCTGATCACACACGCGATCACCGATGCCACGCAGAACGCCGCTTTCCCCCTCGACGAACCGCTCAACGCACTCGGTGAACGCATGATCGGAAAGGTCGGCGCCGTCCCCGGCGCCGACCGCACCGTGACCTACCACGCCCCCGAAACCCGAACCCGGGACACCGCATCGGGCCTCGGCCTCATCGGCACCCCCGACCCGGCCCTGCGCGATCTCGACCACGGCGACTGGTCCGGCCGCACCATGGACACCCTCCCGCCCGAGCAGCTGATGCCCTGGCTCACCGACCCCGAATTCCGTGCGCACGGCGGCGAATCGATCACCGATCTCATCGACCGCACCCGGGCCTGGCTGAACACCCTCGCCGGTCGCGGCGAGCACATCACGGCCATCACCCATCCCGCACTGGTGCGCGCCGCGGTCCTGTGCGCTCTGCAAGCACCCGCACAATCCTTCTGGCGCATAGACATTGCACCCCTCACCGCCACCACCCTGCATCACCGCGCCCCGGCGTGGACCCTGCGCACCACCGCCCTCCCGCTGACATGAGTCAGCGCAGGCAGAGGGAATCCAGGATCTCCGCGGCGTAGTCGATGAAGAGCAGGTGACCCGCGCCCGGGATCAGGTGCAGGTCGGTGTGGGGGAGCAGGGTGGCGAGGCGACGGCTCTCCGAACAGGGGAGGTTCAGGTCGGCGTCGCCGTGCCAGATCTGTACGGGGGCGGTGATATCGGTGAGATCGAAACCCCAGGGTTTGCCGAACAGCGAGCGCAGGTCCGTGGCGAAACCGCGTGGGCCCTGGCGGAACGCCTCGGCGAGGTTGGCGGCCATCTTGGCCGCGAGTTCGGGATCGGCGGCCACGCGGGCCTGATCCACCTGGGCCATTTGCGAGATCAGGGTGTCTATGCCGCCGCGCTTGCGGACGGCCTTCTCCAATTGGGCGGCGGCGGGGCCGGTGAGGAAGGGAAAGCGTTGCAGCATGGCAAGACTCCGACGGCGCTTACGAGCCGCGGCGTCCAGATCGCCGTCCGGGTGTTTGTCGAAGGGGGCGGGAGCGGAGACCACCGCGATACCGGCGACGCGTTCGGGCAGGCGGTAGGCGCAGGCGAGGGCGTAGGGGCCGCCGCCCGATACGCCGATGACCGCGAACTGATCCCAGTCGAGGTGATCGGCGAGTTGGACGGCGGTATCGGGCCAGTCCACCACCGGCTGGGCGGCGGCCGGGCTGGAATCGCCCATACCGGGTCTGTCCACCGCCACCACGCGGATACCGGCGGCGGCCGCCGCCTGATCGAAAGCCTCCGCCTCCACATGTGATCCGGGGACGCCGGGGCAGTACAGCAGCGGAACGCCCGATGGATCGCCGTATTCGGCGAAGCCCACCGTGCCATCGCCAAGAGTGATCGACCGGGACACGCTCGATGACATCACCAGGGCAGGGTAAGGGCAAAGCCTCGTATGGACCGCGCGACGCACGCACCGACATTCCGTCCGCACCGAACACGCCGGAATTGTCTGATACTTCGCTGATTCGAGTCCCGGTCAGCGCGAACGCAGCCGGGAGTTCCGGCGGTCCGGGCGAAGCGCCATCTCGTGGAATCCGGCCGGGGTCTCGATATGGCTGGGACCGCGTAACCGGTTGTGCCGCATACGCTGCGTGCGCTCCTGGAGCGAAATCGGATGCGCGAAATGGATTTCCGCCTGCCGATCGGCGGTCACCACCGTCGCCTCCTGTTCGGGGCCGCGCCATTCGGTGATCCACAGATTGCCGAACACCATGACCTCCGGCCGGGTCTGATCATCCAGGGTGACCTGGACATCCGCCCCGGTGTACTCGCCCCAGACCGCCCACCACATCGCTTCCGGCTCCTCGGGGATGGGACCCGCCGCGCCGACCGCCATATCGTTGTGCCCCAGCCACGTTCGCCACGGCGGAGCCGCCTCACCCTCGGAATCGTTGTGGGACGGGCGAATTCGGAAATGCTCATCGGCCGGCCGCCACTGCACGCACAGCCCCGACACCGGTAACACCATCTCGTCGAACTCCATTGCTTTCCTTCCGCCGGTCGGGATCGGTGCGCTCGTCACCGGCCGATCTATCGCTTCAAGGTCATATCCATGGGTTACCCCACCTCGGGCGTTATCAAACCGTGATACCTCGCCGTCCTCCCGTTTGATCCGGCCCCGGCTGGTCATCCTGCTGAAAAGGGCACCCGGACATCCCGGTTGAACATGAGGATGCGATATGACAAGTGAAGGAGCGGTGGAGTTCCCGCCGCTGGACGACGCACCGGACATCTCCCGCGAGACCCCGGTGGCAGCGGAAAGGCTGGGGGACAACGGCAATCGGATCGGCTACGCACTACTGGGCGTGGGTGTGCTCACCGCCTGCGCGACACTGCTGGCCGGATTGGCCGGTGCGAACGCCATCGGATTGGCCGCCGCCGTGATCACGGTGATCTGCCTGCTCATCGGCACGGCACTCACCACCGCGGCGCGTCGCAGAAATGCGGCCGTGAGCGCCGAAGGTGAGGAAAACAGCAGGTGGCAGGTCATTCCCCGCGAGGAGTGAGCCTGGTCGACACTGGGCCTGAAGTTGGACGACTGATCCTCGGACGCGGAGAAATAGCGACCCTGCGACCGCACTCACGTACCGATCGACGAGCGATATGCCGTAGATGCGGATTGTTGTCCCAATGCGGGCCTGCGTGTCCGGATTGTCTACTAGCCTGGGTCGATGAGCACCCAGGCGCTCCCGTCCGAACTGGTCGAAGCCATCGGCCGATACCGGCTCGCCTTCCTGATCACCATCGGGCCGCACGACGGCCCGCACACCACTCCGCAGCAGACGATTCTCGACGCGAATCGCGTGCACCTGCCCGGTATCGGGCCGACGACGCGGCGCAATATCGCTGCGAGCCCGGCGATTACGATCCTCTGGCCGCCCGCCACCCCGGATGGTCATGCGCTCATCCTCGATGGCATCGCGACCGTGTCCGGTGCGGATCTCGACATCCGGGCGACCCGGGCCGTACTGCACCACACCGTCGCACCGGAATCCGGCGCGGCACGCTGCTCGGGCTGCCGCCGCTTCATACTCGACAGCCCGGACGATATCGCCGCGCCCGGAATACAACCCGTGATCATGGCTTGATCGGCTCACCCGCCGGTATCGGCCGCCAATTCGATATCGAGCCGCTGGTACATCGGAACGAAGGTATTGATCCGGTACCGCCGCCTGATGATCGACCAGGGGCGACCGGCGGCCAGCAGCGTCTCCAGGAAACGCGTCAGTTCGACCTGGCTCAGGGCCGCGCCCGGGCACAGGTGTTTACCGCCGCCGAACCACAGCTGACGAATCTCGTTGATATGACCCAGGTTCGGATCGAAACGGCCGGGCGCGTTGGCGATGGTCCAGGTCATGATCTTGACCCGATCGCCCGGGCGCAGCACCCGGCCCGCCAGTTCCACCTCGCCCACCACGCCGCGGCCGACGACCGGCATGGAACTGGTGACCCGCAGACCCTCGCGAATCGCTGCCGGTAGCGCGGTGGGATCGGCGCACAGCCGTTCGTGCTCACCGGTGTCGTGCAGCAGGGCCACCAGGCGGCCCATCGTGCTCGCCAGCGTGGCGGTGCCCGCGACGATGAGAAGTACCGCGGTGCCACGGGTTTCGCCGGCGTCGAAGCCGAGTGCGCGGCATCTGCCGATCACCGTATCCGGCGGGGCCGTGTCGTAGACATCGGCGACGGCCGCGCCGATTCGGGCGGCGATGGCCCTTCCCTTGCGGGCATTGCGGGCGGGTACGACGGTGGTCGCCCAATTGCCCTTACCGAGATCGGCGAGTTCGGTGACCGCCCGGAACAGCTCCTCGTACGCCGCGTCATCGGGTAGCGCGGGCAAGCCCACCAGATCGGTCATGATCCGTCCGGTGAACACCCGGGAGAAGGCCGCGATATCGACGGTGCGCCCGGCGGCGAGATCGGTCCGCAGCCGCGTCAGCATCGGGCCGACCGCGCGTTCCACCATCGCCTCGGATCGCGCGCGGGTGAACAGATCGTTGACCCGCGCGCGGAACGCGGTGTGATCGACCCCCTCGAAGTGTTCGAGCACGAAATCGCCGAGCATCTGCGACCACCAGTGCCCGGACGCGCCATCGTGCACGATGCTGAAATTGTCACTGTCGGAGTGGATCTCACGTGCCAGCCGGGGTTCGGTAACCACCCAGCCGAGACCGGGCACCTTGCGCAGCGGGCGGGCCAGCGGCGCGGCGGTGAGCAGTACGGCCAGGCCCGGCTGTGCGCAGGCGTGCAGCGCGAGTTCATGCCATTCGGCGGCGCGGCGAGCGGTGACGGGTGTGCCGGTGATGGTCATGCCGTGGCTCCGGTGCCGGTCCACGCGGTCGCGGCGGCCGATTCGATTCCGGCCGTGGTGAATTGATCCAGTACCAGATGCGTGCACAGCACCGCCATGCTGGCCCATTCGGCGGCCGCGCCCTCCCAGGTGCCGGACCTGTCCACCGCGGTGCGCCAGATCCGTTCGGTGGCAACGGGATCGAACAGTCCGTAGCGCTGAACCGCCGACTGCGACAGATGATCCCCGGCCAGCTCCGCTCCGGGGCCGCTCAGATACCAGGCGCTGATCGGCGTCATGAACGGTTTCTTGCGGCGGCGCACGATCGGCTTCGGCAGCACATCGGCGACCGCGCGTTTGAGCACGTATTTCTCGGTGCCCAAGTGCACCAGCATATTCGGATGGATCTCGGCGCAGATATCGATGACATCGCGATCCAGGAACGGCACCCGCACCTCGATGCCATTGGCCATACCGAGCCGATCCGAGATGGGCAGCACCCAGTGCGGCAGACGGGTGTGGAATTCGAAATGCAGCTGCCGATGCAGGGTGGTGTGCGCGGGCGGGGCCGGTAGCGCCGAGGGTTCGGGAAGTCGTCCGGTGCTGGCCGGTGCGATGGCGTCACCCAGGGCACTCCACAGATAGATCCACGGCGGCACCTGTCCGAAGCGGTCGGTGTACTCGCCGAATCGCGTTGCCACGCTCGTGATATGGCGGTCGATACCGCTCGGCGCGCCGATCCACTTGGTGGCCTGCTGCCACAGCATCGGCTGCAACGCACCCAGTTTCAGCGATTCGAGCTTCGCGCTGACCTTCATGAGCCGGTAGAAGTCGTATCCGGCCAGGAGTTCATCGGAGCCGTCACCGCTCATGGCGACCGTCCAGCCGTGCTCGCGCGCCATCCCTGTCAGCTCCAGGAACGGCGTCGCCACCCCGCCGTACCAGAACGGGGATTCGAAGTGCCACATACTCTTCGGCAGCAGCTCGCACGCGCGGGCCCCGGTCATCGCGGCTTCGTCATTGCGCACGCCCAGCGATTCCGCGACCAGGCGGGACATCGAGGTCTCATCGTGTATCTCGCCCGGGAGCGCGAGACTCAGGGTCGGGAGCGGGGAATCGCAGCGGCGGGCCGCCACCGCGGCGATCGCGGACGAATCCAGACCACCGCTCAGGGCGACGCCACCGCGCACCTCCTCGGGAATTCGTTTGGCCACGGCGGCGGTGAAGCGCTCATTGAACGCCTCGATGGCGGCACGACCCGTGAGCAGTGGCTTATCGGGATCCGGGCGCTCGAATACCGTGAAATAACGCCGTGATCGGACTCCGGTGGCATCGATGGTGGTGATCGTGCCCGGCTGGAGATCGTTCACCTCCCGCCAGAAGGTGTGCGGCGCGATGGTGTGCCCGTAGAACAGGCAGTCGGCCATGCCCTGCGGATCTACCTCGATCGGGCAGCGTCCGGAAGCGAAGATGCCCTTGATCTCCGAGGCGAAAACGATTGCGCTGCCGCGGCGGTGGTAGAACAGCGGTTTCACCCCGACCCGGTCCCGGGTCAGCAGCAGTCGCTGTTTTCCCGTGTCCCACAGTGCGATTCCGAAATCGCCGTCGAGATGTTCGACGAACCGATCGCCGTATTCCTCGTACAGGTGCGGTATGACCTCGGCATCGCTGCCGCTGTGGAAGCGATGCCCCCGCGCCGCCAGCGACCGCCGCAGCTCGCGATGGTTGTAGATCTCGCCATTGCACACCGCCAGTACGGTGCCGTCCTCGCTGCGCACCGGCTGATCCCCGTGCGCCACATCGACAATCGCGAGCCGCGCGAACCCGAACGCCGCGTTCCGATCCGACCACACCGCGGTCCGATCGGGTCCGCGATGCCGCATGATCGCGTTCATCGCCTCGATGGGCCGGGGATCAACCGCACCGGCGAAGTCGACGATTCCGCTGATTCCACACATTTGCTGTTCCTCCGCGGGGGTAGGCGATCGCCTACCCGATCATAGGTTCGCGGTGCGGAAGAACAACTCGGCGGAGACGAATTGGCTTGTGTGACAAAATATGTGCGGAATGTTCTTCGAATCGAAGAGCGATCGGGCGATGGTGACGCTCAACCTGGAACAGGTTGCAGGATTATCGCCCGAGTAGATGCCGCAGGGTCTTTTCGAGATCCGGTGTGCGGAAACGATGTTCGGCGGCCGTGAGCCGGGCCGGGGTCACCCGCTGGCTGGCATTGGCGAGTTCCTGCGCACCCTGCTTGCCGAGCAGCAGTGCGGGGCCGAATCCCGGCACCGGCAGAATCGCGGGGCGGTGCAGCACATGGGCAAGCGTGGCGGTGTACTCGCGATTGCGCGCCGGATTCGGGGCCACCGCGTTGACGGGTCCCGACAGTGTTTCGTCCCAGAGCGCACGGTGATACACGTCGACGAGATCATCGATGCCGATCCACGAAAGCCACTGTGCGCCATCACCGATTCGCCCACCCAACCCGGTGGTGAACAGCGGGCGCATGAGCCGCAGTGTGCCGCCGCGCGGTGACTGCACGATGCCGGTGCGTACCCGCACGACCCGGGTTCCGGCGGCGGACGCAGGCTCGGTGGCGTCCTCCCACGCCTCGACGACATCGGCGAGGAACCCGTCACCCCGGGCGCTGGCCTCGGTCAGGACCTCATCCCCGCGGTCATAGCCGTAGATGCCGATGGCCGAAGCGCAGACGAAGGTTCCCACCCCAGCCTCACCGACCGCCCGCGCGAGCAGTCGAGTCGGCTCGATCCGGCTGTCCGCGATCGCGCGCCGATGCCGCTCGGTGAACCGCCCCGCGATCGATTCCCCCGCGAGATGAATCACCGCATCGACCCCGTCGAACAGCTGCGCCGCCGGAGCCGCCGGATCCCATTGCCGCTCAGCGGAATTGCGCGGCTCATGCCGCACCAGCCGGATGACCGTATGTCCGCCGGTGCTCAGGAACGCCGACAGCGCCGAACCGACCAGCCCCGACGCCCCGGTGATCGCGATCGTGGATGCCTTCAGCCCCCGGCCCGCCGCCAGCTGATGCGCGGCCAGATCATCGGCGAGCTGCCGATACCGATAATCGAACGTGGCATTCAACGCCGCGGCGGGAACCGGCGTCTCGACCCGATCGATAACGCGCGTATGCCCCGCATCCACGGCCTCGAACTCATGAATATGCCGCCACCGCACCGCGATTCCCGCCGGAATCGACGCCACCCCGTCCACCGCCACCTGATCCGCGAACCGATGCGGCGGATCGTAGGCCGCCGGATCATGCGCCGCCACCCATCGCAGCCCACCCGGCAACCCCAGCACGGCTCGCCCATCAGCCAGCGAATCCGCCTCCGTGATCAGCGTCATCGGCTGCCACGGCGGCGACAACCGACTGAACGCCCCCGGCCGCCCGAACCAATCGAACACCTCGGCCAGCGGTGCTGAGACAACGCTCGAACGTTCGATTCCCATGCCTCGACCGTAGTCCGCCCATCGCCCCGGCACCCGCTGTCGGCGTGTCGATCCGGCCTCACCGCGTGTCACCCGTGGATGCGGTATCGCTGCCCCTCCGCCGGAACGGCCCCCATGGTTACTGACCCGCGGTGGGAACGAGGTCGAAGTGGTCGGTTTGGTATTGGAACAGCAGGCATTCCGCGCCGGGGGCGCAGCCGCTCAGGTGAGGGATGTCGGCGGTCAGGGTGTAGAAGGAACCGGCGGGGTAGTCGATGCGTTTGCCGTCGAAGATGGCGTAGAAGGTGCCGCTGAGGACAACGGTCGGCAGGTCACTGGTGTGGGTGTGGCGCGGATTGTCCTTTCCGGCGGGGAATTTCACGAAGGCTTCGTAGGGACCGTGGCCCGCGAGGTCGCCCCGCACATTGGCGTATCGGACACCACCGCTGCCGGGGAGTTCGGTCCAGGACAGGTCGGCCGCGGGGAACGAGATGGCGGGGCCGCTAGCCGCCGGGGGCGGGGTGGTTGTGGGCGGTTGGGCCGCGGAACCGCTCTCGCAGGCGGTTGCCGCGATCGCCACCGCCAGTGCGGGCAGGGCGACGCGGGCGATGCGGTGAGCGGGCTTCGGGGCGAGCGATGTCATCGAGAATCTCTTTCCACTGGCTATCGGATCGCGTCCACGATCTCGCGGCCGGCCTCGGCTCGACAGTGGCTCGCGTGCCTACAATCAACGGATTCGGGCCAGCGGAGTGTGGGAGTTCAGCAGTGGATGTGATCGCCGTCGTGGCCTTCGACCGGATCAATCCGTTTCATCTATCGGTGCCGTGCCTGGTGTTCGGTGAGGAACAGCCCTCGCCCGAATTGCCGCCGTGCGAGATCCGGGTGTGCACGCCCGATGCCGCGCCGATCGTCACCACCGCCGGATTCACCGTCAGCACCGGGCACGGGCTGGACGAGGTGGCGGGCGCGTCGATGGTGATCGTGCCCAGTTGGCCCGATCCGGATCTGCCCGCCCCGCCCGCGATCATCGACGCGATCCGCACCGCGCACGACAATGGTGCCCGCGTGGTGGGGTTATGCCTGGGCGCGTTCGTTGTCGCCGATACCGGACTGCTGGCGAACCGACCGGCCGCCACCCACTGGAAATGGGCCGATGTCTTCGCCCGCCGGTTCCCGGATGTGCTGCTGGATCGCGAATCGCTGTATGTCGATGACGGCGATATCGTCACCTCGGCCGGAACCACGGCCGCGATCGATACCTGCCTGCATCTGCTGCGCCGCCAGCACGGCGCGGAACTGGCCAATCGTGTCGCACGGCGGCTGGTCGCGCCGCCGCATCGCGAGGGCGGGCAAGCGCAGTTCATCGAACATCCTTTGCCCGCAACGGGTTCCGGACATCCACTGACGAGCACGCTGCACTGGGCGATAGCGCATCTCGATGAGGATCTGTCCGTCGATCGCCTGGCCGCGCGTGCGAATATGAGCCGCCGGACATTCACCCGCCGGTTCCGCGAGACCGTGGGCACCGGAGTGGCCGCATGGGTGGCCACACAGCGCATAGCCATGGCCCAGCGCCTACTCGAAACCGGTGACCATCCCATAGACCGCATCGCAGATCTCTGTGGCTTCGGCAGTGCGGTCACGATGCGTGAACAGTTCTGGCGTGCCCTCGCCACCACCCCGTCGGCGTACCGCCGCACCTTCCGGGGTCCAGCCCTTCCCGTTGCCGAGCGGCCCGGCGGCCCGGCCCGGCCCGTACCGGTCAGCTGAGCACGTATCCGCCGCTGGGGTTGGAGTAGCGGCTGTCGTCGACATTGTGGAGCATGGCCGCCATCGCGCGCAGGTGCTCGCCGAGGGCGGCGACCGCGGCGTTCTCTTCCGAAGCGGCGGAACAGGTTTCGGGGTTGGTCATCGGTGGCCTTCCGTGGTGGCGGGGGTGCGCAGGTGATGGTCGGTCAGTCGCTGATAGGCATCGCCCGCGCGCAGCACGGTCGCTTCGGCGAACGGCCTGCCGCTCAGGGATGCGGACAGGGGCGTGTGTTCGCTCGACATGCCTATCGGGACGGCGAGTGTCGGGTTGCCGAGGGGGTTCCAATACGGCGTGTGCAGGGAGGAGAGCACATCGAGGGGCCGCAGCTGATCGATGGCGTCCAAGGCCGGTGCGCCGAGGTGACCGGTCGGGGTCAGGACCAGATCGACGCGGGTGAACAGTTCGGCCATCCGCTGCTGTGCGATGCGTCGAACCCGTTGCGCCTGAATGTAATCCGCACCGCTGACGGCGTCACCCGCGGCGAGGATCACGCGGGTGCCGCGACCGTAGTCGGTCCATCGGCTGCGCAGGTCCCGGCGATGATAGGTATGCGCCTCGGCAAGCATGACCAGCACATCGATCGCGGTGACCTCCGGGTACATCGGGATCTCCACGGGCACGACGGTCGCTCCGGCCTCGCGTAGCGCGGTGATCGCGTCGGCGAAGAGCGCGGGTTGCGCCGGGTCGATGCCGCCGGTGGCGTAGCGGTCCAAATCGTCTACGCCGATGGTGATTCCGTGCAGATCACCGGTCAGGGCGGCGGGATAGTCGTCGAGTGCGGCGGGGGAGCTGTACGGGTCGCCCGGTTCGTATCCGGCGATCACCGATAGCAGCACGGCGCAGTCCGCGGCGCTGCGCGCCATCGGCCCGACATGGTCGAGGGTGTATCCGAGCGGCACCACTCCGGATTTGGGCACTCGGCCGAAAGTTGGCTTCAGCCCGGTGATTCCATTGAAGGCGGCGGGAATTCGAATGCTGCCCGCGGTATCGGTGCCGATCGCGCCCAGGAACATCCCCGCCGCCACCCCGCTGCCGGAACCCGAGCTGGAACCGCCCGCCCAGCGGGTCCTATCCCAGGCATTGCGCGGAATCGGGAAGGGCTTCTCCGGATCGGGTGCGCCGATCGCGAATTCCATGGTGGTGGTCTTACCGGTGACTATGGCCCCGGCCTGTTCGAGCCGGGACACGACGGCGCAATCGCCGGTGGTGGTACCCCATTCCGGGGCCAGTACGAGGCTCTGCGCGGTGGTGGGAGCGTGTGCGTGCGCGAGAATATCCTTGACGCCCAGGGGAATTCCGTCGAGCGGGGCCAGCGGTTCGCCCGCCGCGAGCTTGGCGTCGACCTGTTCGGCCCGCGCACGCGCGCGGTCGTCGAATCGAGCCAGGAAGACGCCGAGATCGGGATCCGCGTCGGCGGCGGCCAGGGCGGTGTCGACCAATTCGACCGCGCTCACCTCACGGCGGCGCAGTGCGGCGGCCGCGCTGGTGACCGTCGAAAACGCCACGGGGACAGTCGTAGTCATCAATACCTCACTGTTATCGGGGGAGGGTGCCGGTCAGATCGATGCGGGGGATGGCCCCGATTCGGAGCTGAATTTCGCTGCGACAGGTGCCCAGCGCGTAGTCGATCGCCTGACCGTCGTGATTGCGAATGGTCTGCTCCAGCAGCAGTACGGGCTCACCGGGCAGCACGTGCAGCAGCGCTGCCGCGTAATCGTCGGCGCGCGCGGCTTGCAGGCCGACATCGAAGGCGGTGAAGTCGATACCGCCCGCGTGCAGCAGGGAATAGAAATCCTCGCGAAAGACGGTCAGGTCGACCCGCGCGGCTTCGGGTGCGCGCAGATAGTTGGTGAACAGGCCGATCGGCCGCTGATCGAGCAGCAGCACGTATTCGATGCACAGGCAGTCATCGCCGACCGAGATGCCATCCAGATGGTCGGCGATCACCCGGGTCGCCGGAACCCACGCCCAATGCAGCAGGCGCGGGGATATCCGGCCCAGCGCCAGATGCTCCTCGAGCGAACGGCCCTCGGGCGGAAGTGCGCCCGCGACAAGGTATTCCGCGCGGACCGGCACGGTGCCCACACCGCGCCGCCGCTCGATCAATCCGGCATTGCGCAGCAGGTCGAGCGCCTCGCGGACCACATCACGCGAGGCTTGGTACTGAGCCATCAATTCGGCTTCGCTCGGCAGCCTGCCGGAGGCGAAAGCGCCGTCGCGCAGGGCGGCACGGAGCAGATCGTGCAACCGCCGGGCAATCAGCTGGGAGGAGGCCGGTAGGCACTCCCGCACCTGCGCGCCGAACAGGGTGCGTTCCAGTGCGGTATCGGGTGCACCGGTTCGGCTGGGGCGCTGTTCGCTGGAGGACATAGTCGTACTGTGCCCAGGGGCAGGTTACGCGACAAGTAGTTGCCGTAAAGGTCCAGTTACGCGGCCGAACAGTGCGACGGAGTGGGCTTTGAACTGCGAAAAGAGTCTGCCCCGCGAGAGATTCGCGGGGCAGATCCGTCAACGTCGGGTGAGCGGCGGTCGCAATCCGAGATGTTCGCGGAGGGTCGTGCCCTCATACGCGGCCGGGTACGAACCGCGTTCCTGCAATTCCGGAACGAGCAGGTTCACGATGTCGTCCAGGCCGGTCGGCACCAGATACGGGGTGATATTGAAACCATCGCTGGCGCCGTGCCGGACCCAGCGGGTCAATTCGTCGGCAACCTGTCCGGGAGTACCGGCGAAGCCGAATCGCGCGGTGGTTTCGATGGCCACCTGGCGCAGCGTGAGATTGCGGGATTCGGCGAGCGCGCGCCACTGCGCGACGAGCGCGCCGCGGTCCTGTCCGTCACGCTGCGTGCCGCGGGTGCCCGAGATCACCGACTGCTCGGCGTCCTCGGCGGGCAGCGGCCCGTCCGGATCCAGGTGCGAGAGATCGCGGCCCCAGACCTGACCCGCTAGCGAGAGCGCGGTAGCACCGGTGATCTGCTGTTCGAGCACCCAGCGCTTCTTCTCCTCGACCTCGGATTCCCGCTCGGCCAGCACGATTTGGGTGCCGGGCAGGATGCGGATGTCATCGGCCGGGCGACCGGCCGCCACCAGTCGCGCGCGAATATCGTCGGCGAATTCGAGGGCGGGATCGAAATTGGTTCCGAAGGGGGAGAAGATGACTTCGGCGTGCGCGGCCGCGAAATCGCGGCCCTGCGGTGAGACTCCAGCCTGGAAGATCACCGGGTGGCCCTGCGCGCTGCGCGGCAGGGTCGGGGTGATGGACACCCGGAAATGCTCGGTCTCGCGTTCGACGGTGCGCACCGAACCCGGTGTCAGCCAAGATGAGTCGCGGCGCGAGGACGCAATGGCGTTGTCGGACCAGGAATCCCAGATCTCGCGAGCGGTGCCCAGGAACTCGGCGGCACGGTCGTAGCGGTGCGCATGGTCCAGAAACCCACCGCGCCTGAAGTTTTCGCCGGTCCACGCGTTATCGGTGGTGACGACGTTCCACCCGGCGCGGCCGCCGGAGATCACATCGAGTCCGGATAGTCGCCGTGCCAGGTCGGCGGGCTCGTTGTAGGTGGTGTTCTGGGTGGCAACCAGGCCGATGCGGTCGGTGATGCCCGCCAGCGCCGCAAGCTGGGTGATGGCATCGGGGCGGCCCGCGATATCGGTGTCCAGGAGTTGCCCGTCCTGTTCCCGCAGCCGCAATCCCTCGCCTAGGAAGAAGGCGTCGAACAGTCCGCGTTCGGCGGTGGTCGCGACGCGGCGGAAGGTTTCGAAATCGATCTGCGAACCACTGCTGGGATGGGACCAGATGGTGTGGTGATTGACGCCCTGGAAGAAGACACCGAAATGCACTCGGGCATCGGGGAAACGGACCTCGCTCATCGGGTGAGCTCCTTCGCGTAACGGTTGGCGGGACGGGGGAGTCGCAGGTTCGCGCGCAGGGTCGAACCGGGCACCGGGCGATGCGCGATACCCGCGCGCAGCAGGGCGGGCAGGACGTAGTGCGCGAGGGCGGGCAGGTCCTCATCGATCACCGCGAGGTGCAGACGCACGCCGTCGGCGTGCGCGGACAGCTCGGTCAACAGCGCGATGAGATCGGCGGTGCTGCCCGAAAAGTGCAGTCGCGCGGCGTGATCCGCGACGGTATCAGCGTCGAGTTCGGCGAGTCGCTCGCTTGCGCTCGCACCGGGGATATCCAGAGCGACGGTGAGATCGACCAGCACCCGCGGCACACCGGCCTCGCGTGCGAGCCGCACCGCTGTCAGTGTCTCCGCCACCGTCACACCGCTCACCAGCGCCACATCGAGACCGGATCCCGCTGTGTCGTAACCGAATACGACCACCTGTCCCTGCGGCGGCCGCGGCACGATCGACGGTCCCTTCACCGAGAACGTCTCCCCGATGAAATCGATGTGATGCAACCGATCCCGGTTCAGGAACTTCCCCGCCGCGTAATCCCGGACAACCGCGTCGTCCTCCCACGAATCCCAGAGCCGCCGCGCCACCTCGATGGAATTCACCCGCTCACGGCGTATCTCGTCATCGCCTACGCGCGGCGCGGCACCCCAGGTGCGCGCCGAACCCGGATCATCGGCGGCCAGCCACCCCGCACGTCCTCGCGACGCGTAATCCAAGCTCGCCAACTGCGAGGAGATATGGAACGGCTCGGCATAGGTAGCCGCCACCACCGGTACCAGCCCGAGCGTGCTGGTTCCGGCCGCGACGAACCCGGCGCGAGTCACCGCATCGATCCGTCCACCGATCGCTGTCGCGGACGGTGTGATCGAATCGTCGAAGCTCGCGAAGGTGAACCCAGCGTTTTCCGCCGCGGCCACCCGCGCTCGCAATACCTGTGGACCGAGTAACCGCTCCGGCTCATGGTCGGCGCGTCGCCACGCACCCGGGTGGTAACCCTCGCCGTCGAGCTCGATCCCCAGCGCGAACAGGCTCTTCCGGACTTCACTTTCGCTGCCCATACGTTCGATGCTCATCGAACCTGGCGGCATCCACCACGGTTGCCATCACTGTGATCCGAACCGCTCGCACCGGCCGGGTGCCCCTGACCGTGGGGTTCCGAGGTGGACAGCTAAAATTGGTGGTTCTTGTGTGTCCGGAGGGCGCACAATCGATCAGTTATCTGTCAGCACACCACCGCACGAGGAGACCGTCTGTGATCACCGCGACCGACCTGGAGGTCCGGGCCGGAGTCCGCACCCTGTTGACGGCGCCCGGGCCGGCGCTGCGGGTGCAGGCCGGTGATCGAATCGGGCTGGTCGGCAGGAACGGCGCCGGGAAGACCACTACGTTGCGCATTCTTGCCGGTGAGGGAGAACCTTACGCGGGCAAGGTGATTCGTTCGGGCGATTTGGGCTATCTGCCGCAGGATCCGCGTGAGGGCAATCTGGATGTGCTCGGGCGCGATCGGGTGCTGTCGGCGCGGGGGCTGGACACGCTGATCCGCGATATGGAGAAGCAGCAGACCATCATGGCCGAGGTGGCCGATGACGCCGCCCGGGATAAGGCCGTTCGCAAGTACGGGCAGCTCGAGGACCGGTTCTCGGCGCTGGGCGGATATGTGGCCGAGAGTGAGGCGGCGCGGATCTGTAGCAGCCTGGGGTTGCCGGATCGGGTGCTCGCCCAGCCGCTGCGCACGCTGTCCGGTGGTCAGCGGCGTCGAATCGAATTGGCGCGCATCCTTTTCGCCGCCTCGGACGGCAGCGGCGGCAAATCCGACACCACACTGCTGCTGGACGAGCCCACCAACCACCTCGACGCCGACTCCATCACCTGGCTGCGCGGATTCCTGCAGAACCACGAGGGCGGGCTCATCGTCATCTCCCACGATGTCGAACTGCTCGGTGACGTGGTCAACAAGGTGTGGTTCCTCGACGCCGTGCGCGGTGAGGCCGATATCTACAACATGGGCTGGAAGAAATACCTCGACGCCCGCGCCACCGATGAACAGCGCCGCCGCCGCGAACGCGCCAACGCCGAGAAGAAGGCCAGCGCGCTCAAGCAGCAGGCCGCCAAACTCGGCGCCAAGGCCACCAAAGCCGCTGCCGCACATCAGATGATCAAGCGCGCCGAACGCATGCTCTCCGAGGTCGATGAGTTGCGCGTGGCCGACCGGGTCGCCCGCATCAAGTTCCCGAACCCGGCGACCTGCGGTAAGACCCCGCTCATGGCGGAGAACCTGACCAAGATGTACGGCTCGCTGGAGATCTTCGCGGGTGTGGACCTGGCCATCGACCGCGGTAGCCGCGTGGTGATCCTGGGTCTGAACGGTGCGGGTAAGACCACGCTGCTGCGCCTGCTCGCCGGGGCCGAACAGCCCACCGCGGGCACGCTGGTGCCGGGCCACGGGCTCAAGGTCGGCTATTTCGCCCAGGAGCACGACACCCTCGACGACAACGCCAGCGTGTGGGAGAACATCCGGCACGCCGCACCCGACGCGGGCGAACAGGATCTGCGCGGACTGCTCGGCGCGTTCATGTTCTCCGGACCGCAGCTGGACCAGCCCGCGGGCACGCTGTCCGGCGGTGAGAAGACCCGTCTGGCGCTGGCCGGACTGGTGTCCTCGGCCGCGAACGTACTGCTGCTGGACGAGCCGACCAATAACCTCGACCCGATCTCGCGCGAGCAGGTCCTGGACGCGCTGCGCAGCTATGCGGGCGCGGTCGTCCTGGTCACCCACGATCCGGGCGCGGCCGAGGCGCTCAACCCGGAGCGGGTCATCATGCTGCCCGACGGCACGGAGGATCACTGGTCGCAGGATTACCTGGAGCTCATCCAGCTCGCCTGAGTCAGTGTGCCTCGGCCAGCAGCGTTTTCAGCTGGTCATGCGGGAGCGCGGGGGAGAAGTGTCCGTCGCGCCCCGTCATATCCGAGTTCACGATGAGCGCGTTCAGCACCGCCTCCTCGACCGCGTCGACAACCGCCGCATAAAAGCGGTCCATGCGATTCCACGGCAGCCGGGTCGTGGTGATCATCTCGTCGGCGCTCGGATCCCCCACGGGGAAACCGGTTTCCGACGGCCGGTCATCGGCGGTCGAGAACGCCAGGAACAGATCACCGGAGAACAGACTGCCGGTGGTTCCGGTGCGCGCCAAGCCGAATGGCACTCGACGCGCCATCGCCGTGCATTGCAGCGCGTGCAAAGGCGCGTCGGTTGCCACGATGACGATGACCGAGCCCGCACCGCCGGGGGCGGCCGGGGAACTGTCCGGTGCGGTGCCCCACGCCGTGGTCTCCTGCGGATTGCCCGTGCCGATCCGATCGCCGATGCGCCGCCCCGCGATCGTGAGTTCTTGGCGCGAACCGAAATTCGCCTGCAGGAAGACCCCGACCGTATAGGTCTCCGCACCGAAATCGACCAGCCGCGAGGCGGTACCGCTGCCGCCCTTGAAGGCGTAGCAGTTCATGCCCGTACCGCCGCCGACCGAACCCTCTTGAAGCGGACCGGATTCTGCGGCATCGAGGGCCTCGATGACGATCTCCGGCGTGATATGCCCGCCATTGATGTCATTGAGGTACCCATCCCAGGTCTCCGCGCACACGGGTAGCAGCCACTGCCGCGCCCATTCCGGATGCGTTCGATTGATCCATTCGATGGTCCCGCTGTGGCACGGCCCGATGGCATGGGTATTGGAGATGGTGATGGGCATGGTCAGCTCACCCACCTCGTCTATCCATGCGGTGCCGGTCATTTCGCCATTGCCGTTGAGCACGTACCGGCCCGCCGCGCACGGCCTGCCGACACCGGCGCGCCCGCGCGGGAGGATCGCGGTCACCCCCGTGCGCACCGGGCCCTGACCGCGCCGCAGCGGCCCGTCTCCGGAAATCAGCGTGCGATAGCCGACTTCGACCCCCGGCACATCGGTGATGGCGTTCCACGGCCCGGGGCGACCGCCCGGCTCGATGCCCAATGCCCGCGCCCGCGGCCGTCCATCGGGTGAAAACGCTTGGGTATCGGACATTTACAGCTCCTTCGGCGGTGTGACTATCTCGGGACAGCAGGTGGCGGTGCGGGCGTACGAGCAGATCAGCTGGGCGGCGCGGTTCTTGGTCATGGTGCGATTGCCGCTCACGATGTGCAGGCCGTACGCGTCCTCGAGCGCCACCAGATTCGCGGCCACGTCCAGCACCGGCGCGTCGATCAGGAAATGGCCCTGCGCCACACCGACTTCCAGCGCGTTCAGATAGACCGCGACCTGCTTGTCGAACAGCGAGGTGATCAGATCCCCGTGCTGCGGCGCGAGATTGGTGTACCCCTCCAGCCGGTACAGCGCGACCACCAGCGTGTCGGCATCGGAGGCCGGAAGTCCGGCCCAGATCAGCGCGCCCATCTTGCGGCGGGCATCGGCGATCTGGGTGACCATCTCCAGGCGAGCGGTGAAGAACCGGTCACTGGCCTCGTGATGCACCGTGCGCAGCAGGTTCTCCAGATCCTCGAAGTAGTAGTGCACCGTGCCCGGGGACACCCCCGCGAACTCGGCGACATCGCGAATCCGGACCTTGCCGACACCGCGGTCCACGACCGTGGCCAGGGCCGCGTCCAGAATCGTGCGGCGCGCCCGCTCCTGATCCTTCCGTCGTGCCATAACTGCCCTCCCGCTGTATTCATTGACAGCCAGTTAAGTGATTGTTACGTCGAAAACCAGGTATTGCCAGCGACTCCAGCTCATTCTTTGATTGTAAGTCAAAGAAAGGTCCGGTCATGACCACTCCCGTTCCCGCCGGTCGCGATGCCGACGAAACCACCACCAGCTACCGTCAGCAACTCTCGCGTGCCCTGGGCATGGGCGAGAACATCCTCATCACCCTGTCCGCGGTGACACCGGCCTCCAGCGTGTTCATCATCATTCCGGCGATCCTGCTGGCGGTCGGCGGCGCATCGGTGCTCACCCTGGGCATCGCCGCGATCGTCTCGGTCTTCGTCGGCCTGTGCTATGCCGAACTGGCGGCGCGCTATCCGATCACCGGTGGTGAATACACCTGGGCGGCACGGCTATTGGGACGGCCCATGGGATTCGCGCTGTTCCTGCTGACGCTGGTCAACGGCGTGCTGATCATCGCGGTGATCGCGCTGGGCACCGGAGACTATCTGGGCGTGGCCTTTTCACAATTGAGCGGCAAATGGGTCGGCGTCGGGGTGATCGTGGTGACGACCGGCGTCGCGGTGCTCAATATCAAGACCAATGCCTGGGTCACCGGGGTGTTCCTGGCCATCGAGGTCGCGGCCATCACGGTCCTGGTGTTCCTCGGCTTCGCGAATGTGGAACGTGGTCCCTCCGAATGGTTTCGGGCGACGACCGCCGGAATGAACGGGCTCGAACACGTCGGGGCGAGCGCGCTGGTGCCGCTGATTCCCGTGGCGCTGTTCGCATTCAACGGCTACGGGGCCGCGGTCTACTACGCCGAGGAGACCAAGAACGCCTCCCGGACCATCGGGCGGGTCATCATGGTGTGCCTGGCCGCGACCGTCGTGATCGAGATCGTGCCGCTCGCGGCCGTCGTGCTGGGCGCGCCGTCGATGGACGAATTGCTCACCAGCGCGGCCCCACTGAACTATTTCCTGACCGCGCGCGGCGGTTCGGTGATCAACACCCTGGTGAGCGTCGCCATCGCGATCGCCATCGTGAACGCGGTCATCGCCATCATCCTGCAGATCGCGCGCCTGGTCTTCGCCTCCGCCCGCGACCGCAGCTGGCCCGATCCCATCGACCGCGCCCTGAGCGGTGTGCACCCGCGCTGGCAGACACCGGTCGCCGCCACGCTCGTCACCGGAGCCATCGCCGCGATCGCCGCCGCCACACTGCCTTTGAACTGGTTGATCACCGCGACCGGCGCGGGATTGATCGTGGTCTACTTCTTCGTCGCGCTGGCGGCGCTGCGGGTGCGCCGCGAAAGGGCCACGGGCACCTATCGGATGCCGCTGTGGCCGCTGCCGCCGCTGCTCGTCATCGGCGTGATGGTTTATGCCGCTTATAGTTTGGGTCGCGATTCGGCCTCGCAACTGGTCGTCGCCGGGGTCACGCTGGTGCTCGGATTCGCCTACTACCTCGGCTATCTCCGTCCGCGCGCCGCCGATCGATGGGTACTGCCCGATCCGATCGCCGAGACCTGAGGTGACTCCGATCACAATGATTCATTGATCACAGCCGTCCGAGTCTCTAACCTGGAATGAGGCGCCCACGGCGACTCGGAGGAAGTCATGAGTGACAGGCCCGCACAGGGTAAAGCCGTATTGGGTAAAGGCACACGCGTGACGGGAAAGTCGCGAGACCGCCTGCAAACCCAGCTCAAGAAACAGTACGAAGCGGGGGCCAGCATTCGCTCCCTGGCCCGGGAGACCGGCCGCTCGTACGGTTTCATCCACAATGTGCTGGTGGAGTCGCATGTGCAACTCCGCAGCCGCGGTGGTGCGAACCGCCGGAAGGCGGCGGCGAAGGCCGGCAGCAAGTAATCGACACCGGGTCGGAAGTGGGTCGGCGGTGAAAACCGTTCGACCACTTGCGATATCGTGCGGCCACCGGCGAGGTGGTACGGCCGCTCACCGATATCGCGGACACCGGTGGATCCGGCATGGCCGCGGTCGCGACGCACGCGGCCGCTAGTCGGTGACGGTTCCGTCGCCGAGCACCAGCAGATTGGCCAGGCTCTCGAAGATCGGCAGACCGGTCTTTATCTCGAGATAGGCGAACTGGCCCTGCGGGTTCACCTCCAGGAACCAGAACTCGCCGTCCCGGCCCACGCGCAGATCCAGCACGCCGAAAGCCAATCCGAGCGCGCCCATCAGTGTGGTCAGCGATTTGCTCACCGAGGCGGGCAAGCGGTCCGCGGTGAAGGCCACCGAGGTGTCCAGGCGCGAATCCACCCGTCCCACACCGGATTGCGAATCGATCCGCACCACCCACTCGATACCGTCCACCCAGACGATCCGCAGATCGCATTCGGCGTGGATGTAGTCCTGGAAAATGGTGGGGGAGTCGCGGATTCCGCGCAGCAGATCGGTATCCGCCGGGGTCACCAAACGGGTCTCGGTGAACGCGCCGCGGCCGGTGCCGGTGCGCTTGAACACCACCGGCCCGGGCCGCGAATCGATGAACGAGCGCGCCTCGTCGGGATCATTGGTGATGAGCGTCTCCGGCACCGCGAAACCGGCGCGGTAGGCCGTTTCCAATTGCACCAGTTTACGATTCGCGGTCCGATCGGCCCCCGGATCGTTCACCCACAGCGCGGGCATGGACCAGAGCAGACCCTGTAGGAAGCCGTCGCATTCGGCCTGCCGGTAGGCGTCGTCATCACTGCGCAGACTGCCGGGCACCGCGCACGGATGCGGTCGTCGCCACCAGACCGCGGAGACCGCGTCGAGTCCGAGCACATGGGAGAGGCTGCGCGAGGTGCCGTCCCGGCTCACCCGGAAAGTACCGTTCTCCCGGGGGAAGTCGCGCATATCGAGCCGAATCGGACTGAGCGCGTGGTGCTTCCGCAGGGTGGCGGCGAGCGCATCGCCGTGAAGGTCGTCGGCTTCGGTGACTACGAGTACCGAACCCGTTGTGCGGGCGGGCATCTGGGCCCCGTCAGTCGAGACTGTCGGCGGCTATGCCGTCATCACTGCCGTGCAGCGATCGGGTTTGGCAGCAGGTCATGGTGGCGCCGCCGACGCCGGGATGAGCGGTGAGTTCCAGGCCGCGGGCCCAGGCTTCGGTGAGCGCCTGTAGTTCCTCGTCACCGCGCGCGGGGGAGTAATCGGCCGGAATGGTGGGCGGGCGCTCGGTGAGTTCGACGCGGCGCCGCTGCGTGAAATCCGCTGTGGTGCCGTTGCGTACTCGCACGAAAACCGGGCTGCCCTCGCAGATTCCTTGCGGCGCCACAACTTCCCTTGCGGTGAGGTCCAGAACATCTGCCCTGCGGAAGGTCCAGGTGCCGTCGGAGACGCGCACACTGATGTACCGCTCGGTGGATGCTACGAGATAGCCAGATAGCGGTGGCGCGGTAGCGTCGATATGCGCTGACGCGAGGTGATGGAGGGCGCCGGTCATGCTTAACTCCGATCTGCTCGGGATTTGCTGCGGGGCCGAGCTTGATCTGAATCATATCCCGCGACGCCGCTGAAACGGTTCGCAACGAAATATTTCCAACGCTCCGGCAAACCCTACCGAGGCGTCGGAAACCGCTCAGCCTGAGACTTTTTCGCTACCCCGAGCGCGAATCAGAGTCCAAGTGTCCCGGGCGATTCGGCGAGTCCTCGCAGTGCGGCACCCGGATCGGAAACGAGCTTGCGAGCCTTCAGATCCATAATCCCGGCAATCACCGTGATCTCCGCGGACACCGTTCCGTCCAGCTTGCGGATCAGCTGGCGCATGGTGAAAACCTTGCCGCCCTGCCATTCGAATTCGCAGCTCACGGTCACTTCATCACCGAGATGCAGTTCCCGGAAGTACTTGATGTTGTTCTCCAGCACCACCGGTCCGATCCCGGCGGCGACCAGCTTCTCGCCCGGCGTCCCGGCCGCCCGCAACATCTCCCAGCGCGCGTGCTCGGCGTACTGCAGGTACACGGCCTGATTGAGGTGGCCGTTGATATCGAGTTCATAGCCGCGAACGGTGACCGGTACGGAGAAAGCCATGAACCGAACAACCCGGGCATTCGGTCGCGCATTCCGGAAATTCAGTGGTCTGCGGCACAATCCGGCGATTGCCGGGCTACCCGCGGCCGATATCGCCGCGGGTGTATTGCCGCAGGTTGGCGCGCCGCTGTGCAATTGGTCGGGCGGGAGCGCGGGCGGCCGACCGGTATGCGTTCAATGTTCGGCCGCGCAACGTTCAGCGGCGGTTGGCATTGCGCTCGGCCCACCACTGCGGGGCGTCCACGAAATGGTTGTCGAACTCCTCCTGCGCTTTCGCCAGTTCCTCGAAACCGGATTCGCCCTTGGCAATCCGATCCAGGGTGCGGAAGTACTCGAAACGCTGCACGCCCGGCATGAGCGCGATCGCGATGCGGGCCGAACTGTCCGGCGTCGCGCCGAAGGCGTGCGGCATGAGCTTGGGCACCACGATGGAGCCGCCCGCCGCGACGGTGACGATGCGATCGCCCGCGAGCACCTGCAGTTCGCCGTCGGCGACGTAGAACAGCTCATCGGACAGTGTGTGGAAGTGCGGGGCCGCACCGTCTGCGCCCTGCTTCATGGTGACCTCGAGGGTGCTGACCGAACCGCCGGTGTCGTTCGCGTCCAGCATCAATCGCATGGTGACGCTGTCGGTGCCCAGGGTCTCGGCCTCGTGCGGCTGGCGGATGGCGACGGGGCGGGAGGTGGTGTTCATGGCAAGCTCCGAATTATTCGATGGGTTATAGTTCGCTATCGAACTATATAGGAGCGAATAAGATGCTGTCCATGGGTGAGACGAAATCCGATGCGGTCGACACCATCACCGCGCAGTGGCATCGCGAACGACCCGACCTGAACCTGGAGGCCATGGCCATAATCGGCAGGCTCGGCAGGCTCTCCATCGTGGCCGGGCGGCAGATCGAAGAGGTCTTCGCCGCACACGGCCTACAGCGCGGCGAGTTCGATGTGGTTGCGGCACTACGCCGTTCGGGGGAGCCCTATGAGCTCAACCCCTCGGTGCTCGCCGATACGCTGATGCTCTCGCGCGCCGGGATGACCGGCCGCCTGGACCGCCTCGAACAGGCGGGACTGGTGCGCCGCATCGCGGACGCGGGCGATCGCCGCGCGATCCGGGTGGCGCTTACCGATCGCGGCCTCGAACTCATCGATCTGGTCATCACCGAACACGTGGACAATGAGACCCGCATCCTGTCGGTGCTCTCCGCCAAGGATCGCAAGGATCTGGATCGAATCACCAGACTGTTGCTGGCGGATCTGGAGCGCGGCGACTAGGGCGTCAATTCTTGCGGCGCACAGAGGCTTCCACGACATCCAGGACGGCCGAGAGGTTGTCGTTGGCGTGGCCGGAGGCGATGCGGGCGATCAGGCCGTCCAGTACGAGGTCCAGGTAGCCGAGCAGGACCGTGGTGGGGACGTCGTCGCGCAGTGCGCCTTCGGCTTTGCGGCGCTCCAGGCGCGCGACCGTCGCGGCGGTCAGCTCGACCGAGCGTTCCTCCCAGTTGGCGCGGAATTCGGGATCGTTGCGCAGGCGGCGCGCGATCTCCAAACGCGTTCCGAGCCAATCGAAATCCTCGGGGCGCGCGAGCATATCGCGCATCACCTGGATCAGACCCTGGTTCGCGGCCACCTCGGCCATGCGACCGGCGTCCTCCTGGGCCAGGGCCAGGAACAGTGCGTCCTTATCGCGGAAGTGATGGAAGATCGCGCCCCGGGACAGACCGGTCGCCTCTTCCAGCCGACGCACGGTCGCGCCCTCGTAACCGTATTCGGCGAAACAGCTGCGTGCTCCGTCCAGAATCTGGCTGCGGCGGGCGGCGAGGTGGTCGTCACTGACCTTGGGCATGGACTCCTCCGAAACGGGATGTGCGGGATCTCCACACCGATCATGAACGACCGGTGCGGAATCCCGCACTAGCGACGAGCGAAGCGGCCCTTGCGGACCGCGCGGCGGGATCACGGAAAACCGTTGCCCGCCACCACGACTCGGCCGTGAAACAGCCCTTCCCAGCCGAGTCGTGTGGAGCCGAACTAGCCGCGGATCATGTTCCGCAGCACGAACTGCAGGATGCCACCGTTGCGGTAGTAATCCGCCTCACCGGGGGTATCGATGCGCACGACAGCGTCGAACTCGACCTTGGTGCCGTCGGTCTTGGTGGCGGTCACCTTCATGGTCTTCGGAGTCACACCCTCGTTCAGCTTGGTGATCCCCTCGATATCGAAGGTTTCGGTGCCGTCCAGGCCCAGCGACGCGGCGGACTCGCCGACCGGGAACTGCAGCGGCACAACGCCCATGCCGATCAGGTTGGAGCGGTGGATGCGCTCGAACGATTCGGTGATGACGGCCTTGACGCCCAGCAGGCTGGTGCCCTTGGCGGCCCAGTCACGCGAGGAACCCGAGCCATACTCCTTGCCGCCCAGCACGACCAGCGGGATGCCCGCGGCCTGGTAGTTCTGCGAGGCGTCGTAGATGAAGGCCTGCGGGCCGCCTTCCTGGGTGAAGTCACGGGTGTAACCGCCCGAGACGTCGTCCAGCAGCTGGTTGCGCAGACGGATGTTCGCGAAGGTGCCGCGAATCATCACCTCGTGGTTGCCACGACGCGAACCCAGCGAGTTGTAGTCCTTGCGCGCCACACCGTGCGAGTCCAGGTACTGCGCGGCCGGGGTGCCCGGCTTGATCGGACCGGCGGGGGAGATGTGGTCGGTGGTGACCGAATCGCCGAGCAGCGCGAGCACACGAGCGCCCTTGATATCGGTGACCGGGCTCGGATCCATCGACATGCCCTCGAAGTACGGCGCCTTGCGGACGTAGGTCGAGTTCTCGTCCCACGCGAAGGTGTCGCCCTCGGGGGTGTTCAGGCCCTGCCAGCGCTGATCGCCGTCGAAGACGGTGGCGTAGGAGCTGGTGAACATGTCCCGGCTGATCGCCGACTTGATGGTGTCGTCGATCTCCTGCGGGGACGGCCAGATGTCCTTCAGGAAGACGTCGTTGCCGTCGGAGTCCTGACCCAGGGCGTCGACCTCGAAGTCGAAGTCCATGGTGCCCGCCAGCGCGTACGCGATGACCAGCGGCGGGGAGGCCAGGTAGTTCATCTTCACGTCGGGGGAGATACGACCCTCGAAGTTACGGTTGCCCGAGAGCACCGCGGTGACCGAGAGGTCGTTGTCGTTGATCGCGGCCGAGATCTGCTCCGGCAGCGGTCCGGTGTTGCCGATGCAGGTGGTGCAGCCGTAACCGCCGACGTAGAAGCCCAGCTTCTCCAGGTACGGCCACAGGCCGGCCTTCTCGTAGTAATCCGAGACGACCTGCGAGCCCGGGGCCATATTGGTCTTGACCCACGGCTTGGACGCGAGGCCCTTCTCGACCGCGTTGCGGGCCAGCAGCGCCGCACCGATCATGACCGACGGGTTCGAGGTGTTGGTGCAGGAGGTGATGCCCGCGACCACGACGGCACCGTGATCGAGCACGAAGTCACCGCGCTCGGGATCGGAGACCTTGACCGGCTTGGACGGACGGCCCGCATTGCCGTTGGCGGCGGACTCGACGCTGTTGTCATCGAACGCGGTGCCCGAGGCGACCGGATCGCTGGCCGGGAAGGACTCCTCGATCGCCTCGTCCAGCGCGGTGTGCGGGACCGGATCGTTGGTGTAGGTGCGGATGTCCTTGCGGAACGCGTTCTTGCTGTCCGACAGCAGGATTCGGTCCTGCGGGCGCTTCGGGCCGGCGATGGACGGCACCACGGTGCTCAGGTCCAGCTCCAGGTACTCCGAGTACGCGGGCTCCTTGTCGGCGTCGTGCCACAGGCCCTGTTCCTTGGCGTACGCCTCGACGAGCGCGAGCTGCTCATCGCTGCGGCCGGTGAGGCGCAGGTAGTTGATGGTCTCCTCATCGATCGGGAAGATCGCTGCGGTGGAACCGAATTCGGGGCTCATGTTGCCCAGGGTGGCGCGGTTCGCCAGCGGAACCTCGGCCACACCCTTGCCGTAGAACTCCACGAACTTGCCGACGACGCCGTGCTTGCGCAGCATGTCGGTGACGGTGAGCACCACGTCGGTGGCGGTGACGCCGGGCTTGATCTCACCGGTCAGCTTGAAGCCGACCACGCGCGGGATCAGCATGGAGACCGGCTGGCCCAGCATGGCGGCCTCGGCCTCGATACCGCCGACGCCCCAGCCCAGCACGCCCAGGCCGTTGACCATGGTGGTGTGCGAGTCGGTGCCGACACAGGTGTCGGGGTAGGCCTGGCCGTTGCGGACCATGACCGTGGGGGCCAGGTATTCGATGTTCACCTGGTGCACGATGCCGACGCCCGGCGGGACGACCTTGAAGTCGTCGAACGCGCCCTGGCCCCAGCGCAGGAACTGGTAGCGCTCGCCGTTGCGCTGGTACTCCAGGTCGACGTTGCGCTCGAGGGCGTCGGCGGTGCCGAACACGTCGAGGATGACCGAGTGGTCGATGACCATATCGGCGGGGGAGAGCGGGTTCACCTTGCTCGGATCGCCGCCGAGGGTGGTGACGGCCTCACGCATGGTGGCGAGGTCGACGATGCAGGGCACACCGGTGAAGTCCTGCATGATCACGCGGGCCGGGGTGAACTGGATCTCGGTGTCCGGCTCGGCGGACGGGTCCCAGTTCGCGAGCGCGCGGACGTGGTCCGCGGTGATGTTCGCGCCGTCTTCGGTGCGGAGAAGGTTCTCGGCGAGAACCTTGAGGGCGTAGGGCAGCTTCTCGGTGCCGGGTACGGCCGCGAGGCGGAAGATCTCGTAGGAGTTGCTTCCGACCTCGAGGGTGCCCTTGGCGCCGAAGGAATCAATACTCGTCACTGTCAGCTCCACTCGTCTGTGAATGGGAGGGCCATCGGCGGGGCTGTGCCGGTGGCTCGTCGAGGCGCAGGCCTCGTCCGTACTTCACCCTAACAGTACGCTTGTCCTGTGAGCGCATCGGGGAGGTCCCCGAGCGGCCCGGAGCCGTTCACCCGGGTCCTGCGCCGCGGTCGTGCGAGGTTCATTCAGCGGGACAGTCGCAGCTTACGGCGTGCCGCGGTGCGGTGATGGGACATGTAGTCCAGTACTGTGCGTTCGTGACCGTTCCGCGCGCCTCGGTTTTCACGCCTATGAAGGCGGAACTACCGCCCAACACAGACCTGAAGTCGATCCTGCTCGATTTGGCCGACAATCACGTCGCCGCACCCAAGGATCGCAAGCAGGATGCGCTCGCGGCCATAGCCGCCGATGCGCGCGAACACGGCATCGATCTGAACATCGTTGTGGTGCAGGGCAACCCGGGCATCGAAGCGAATCTGCGCGATCTGGCGACCGAGGTGGGGCAGACCCAGCACGGCACCGTGGTGGTTTTCAGCGACGACTGGGTCGGCACCTTCAGCGACAGTTTCGCGCGGGCGCGGCTGGAATGGGCCGAGGACAAGTCCAAATATCGCGGACCCGATCACACCACCGATGCCGCGCAGGCGTTCGTGGATCGGCTGGAGCAGCCCGAGACGGTGTCCTGGACCGTGATCACGCTGGTCGCGGTGATCGCGCTGGTCGCCATGATCGGCGGGTTGTACGCGGTGAAGGTCAAGCGGGCCGGGGCGGATAAGACGCCGGTGCCCGCGCCGGAGCGTCCGCGCACCCCTGTCGCCTGATTTCCCCTCCTTCTCATCTGGGCCCTGTGCTCGATCGTGCCGCCCGGCCGACTCGAGCCAGGGCCCAGTCTCATTCGCGGGTGCGTCGCTGACGGCCGGAAGGTTTTTCCGGCCGGTCGGCCGCCGGTCGTGTGGTAATCCCAGCCCAAACCGGCTAATGGCTGGCAACGTCTGAATTGCCTTCAAGTCATTCCCGCGTGGCTGATTCACCCTGTGGCTGAAGTGTCGTACGGTTTCGCAACGACGCTGTTGGGGAAGAAGTGTCAGGCGGGTCTCGAGTTTCCAGTGGTAGAGGAATGTTCCATGAGACTCGTGAGGTGTTCCCCGGGGCCAGAGCGGGAACCAGGGAGGTGCGATGCGAAAACCGGCGAAACGACACATGCGCCCGGTTCGAGTCGCCACGGAATTGCTGGCGGCGATGATCGTGGTGACGGTCGGGGTGACCACCGGCCATGCCACACCGCCGCCACCGCCCAATCCCAGCGATAGTGAGATCGCCCAGGCGGGCGCGAACGTCGACGCCACCGTCGGCGAGGTGGGTGCGCTGATCAATCAGGTCGCCACCGCCGAACAACAGCTGCAGCTGCTCGACGACGCCGTCGCCGCGCGCCGCGAAGCCGTGAACAAGGCGCTGGTCGACTTACAGATCGCGCGCGATGCGGCCGATACCGCGGCACAGGCCGTCGCGGGCTGCCAGCGCGAGCTCACCGATGCCGGAGTGCACGTGGGTGACGCGCATCGGCAATTCGACAAGTACGTGGCGCAGGTCTACATGCGACCCGGTTCCACCTCGCTGATCAATTACATGGCCGCGCCGAGTCCGGAGATCGCGCTCGCCCGCGCGCAGGTGCTGACCATCGCCTCGCAGACTCAGCAGCAGGTGGTCGAGGGGTTGCGGCGCGCGCAGGTTGATCAGGCCAACAAGACCTCACTCGCCAAGCAGGCGCAGCAGGCCGCGGATGCCGCGGCCGCCGATGCCGAGGTGAAGAAGACCGACGCCCAGAACGCCGTCGCCGCGGCGCAATCCGAATTCGACCAGCAGGCGGCACAGCGCAACACCCTGCTGTCCCAACGTGATTCGGCCCAGCAGCGACTGGACACCGCGCGCTCCCAGGTCGCCGGGCTGCAGGGCCAGCGCGATGCCTACCTGGCGTGGGATGACCAGCGCCGCAAGGACGAAGCCGCGGCCCGCGCCGCGGCCGTCGCCGCCGGAGCCCGCGTCAACGCCGACCGCACCGCCAATGACCTTGCCTCCCTTGCCGCATCGGGCCACCGCCCGCACACCCAGCTCGGCAACTCCCCGCCCCCGCCGCGCTACACCCTCACCCGCCCCAGCGGTAACCGCGCCAACCTCGTCGAAACCGTCGTCGACCGCGCCATGGCCCAGCTCGGCGTCGAATACGCCTGGGGCGGTGGCGATGAGGACGGCGCCACCCTCGGCATCCGCGACGGCGGCACCGCCGACCGCTACGGCGACTACAACAAAACCGGCTTCGACTGCTCCGGCCTGATGATCTACGCCTTCGCCGGTATCGGCGTCTCCCTCCCGCACTACAGCGGCTATCAATACACCATGGGCTCCCGAGTCCCCGTCTCCGACCGCGAACGCGGCGATATGCTCTTCTGGGGCCCCGGCGGCTCCCAGCACGTCGCCCTCTATATAGGCGACGGCAAAATGATCGAAGCCCCCCAATCCGGCGACGTGGTCCGGGTTTCCGCGGTCCGAGAAGACGGCATCATGCCCTACGCCGTCCGCCTCATCTCCTGACCGGACTGCCGCAGCACCCGGATCTCACGGGGCGGGTGGCAGCGGGAAGTACACCTCGCCGTCCAGCGAATCGGCGTGAATGCCCAAGTCCGACAGGATGTGTACGGCCAATTCGGCCTGTCCGGCGACGGGGACGACCATTGCCGCGCCGTTCGCGTCCTGGCAGGAGGATCTGGTGTCGCAACCGCGATTCCAGAGGGCGGGGATGATCTCGCTGAGGCGGTGGTCGACGCAGGACTCACGTCCCGCGGCCCGGACGTGGAGTTGGCGATGTTCGACGGCGATCAGGCCGCCGTTGGTCTGTTCGCAGTGGGCGCAGAGCGGGTATGGGCCGAGAACCACGTGCCCGGATCGCGCCAGCCGATCCAGGAACAGCTCGCGGTTCTCGGTGGCCGTGGCCAATTGCGTTGTGACTGAACCCGGTTCTCGATCCTGGAGACGCTCGTAGATCCCGATGGATTCATCGATGGCGCGCAATGCGTTCGCGTTCTCTCCGGTGCCCGCCGCGTACACGCTGAGCTGGTGCAGGGCCGCGGCGAGGGCGAGGTTGTACTGCGGGCGACGGGAGGCCAGGCGGCGCAGGATTCGGGCGTGCTCTTCGCCGAAGGGGAGCGCCTCGTGGGGCTGGTCGGCCGCGTTGAGGGATCTGGCGACGATGTCCAGTGCGGCGAGCAGAGCGGGTCCGAAGCGGCGCGGGTCGTCGGGGAGCCGATATCGGCACAGCGCCACCGCTTCACGGCCCGCGGCCGCCGCCTGGTGTCCACGTCCAAGGTCGTCCTGGATATCCGCCCGCACGATGAGCGCCCAGACCAGCTGGAGATCGAAACGAGCTCTCCGAGTGGCGGTTTCGCGGCGGCAGAGCGCCACCGCCTCTTCGGCGGCGGCCAGGGCCTGTTCGTACTGTCGTTGTTCGGACAATCGTCGTGCCAGCAGCCGCAGCAATCCCGCGACAGTCGGGTCGAGGCCGGGCAATACCGTCCCCAGGCGCCGCGCCAATTCGACGGCATTCGCCACCGTCTCCCGATCCTGTTTGCCGCGCTCCAGCACACCGGTGACACGCGATACCCGCATGCGAGTCATACCGCACCACCCCGCTTCATTCACGATCATTCCGTCGATCACGCGACCTCGGCCTACACCAGGATACGGCGATCGTCATGCTTCGAGCCGGGTCGTGACGGGGTGGGAGTGGGCAGGGTGCCCGCGCGCGGTATCGCGGGCGGGCACCGCTGTTCGGCCGTTCCTCGGCCTTCCCCTCCGGACGGAGGCCGAGAAATCGTTCGCTGGCCGGAATCGAAAGTGCCTCTCGAACACTAGGTTCCGTCGACTCGGCGGTTCTACCGTTTTCCTGCCCAGTCACGGTCGTTTTCCGCCCGCTATGCTGCCGCGCGTGCATGAGAACGGCGGTGCGGCGGACGCGGAGTATCTGTCGGAGCGGTTTTCGACCGATGCCGACGATGCGGCGGGGTCGTGGAGTGACTATCTGTATCGGCGGCAGGGGTCGGTGGGGCTGGGATTCGGTGCGGGGGAGTTCAATTCGGATGCGTACGCGCAGAATGTCGGACAGTTTCAAGTCGTGCGGTTCACCTCGGGAGCGCTCGATTACCAGCGGTCGCGGCGGGATGTGCGGTGCGATGGGGACAACAGCTATCGGCTGCTGATACCGCTCGACGGGCGATTCATGTTCGAGCAGGGGGAATCTCGGGAGATCTTCGAGTCGGGACGGGTGTGTTTCTTCCACTGGGGCCGGCCACTGTGGATGACGCACAGCGAGACCATCAGCGCGCTGATCCTGACGGTGCCGGAGCGATCGGTTGATCCGGCTCGCGCCGAGAGCGGGCCGCTCGCGCTGGATGAGCAGCGTCCACTGGTGCGCGCGCTCCGGAGTCAGGTGCGCATGCTGGTCGAGGAAGAGGGTTGGACGGCAGCGGATTTCAGCGTTGCCTGTACCAGCGCGCTGACCCTGCTCGATGGTGCGCTGAATCCGTCGCCGGGTGTCGGATCCGGTCGCCGGGCGCTGGATGCCGAACGCGCGCGCCGTCTGATCGAGGCGCACGCGCATGATCCCCGGGTGACGCCGGAGGCCATTGCCGCGATGCTGGGGATCGGTGAGCGAACGCTGTACAAGGTGATGAAGAGTTCCGGGTATCCGTCGCCGGGTGCGCTGTTGCGCACGATCCGTGTGGAGCGTGCGCATCGGCGACTGTCGGTGGCGCTACCGATCGATATGGACCGGATCGCCTTCGAGGAAGGCTTTCCGAGCACGCGCCGATTCCGGGAAGCCTATCGGGAGTATTACGGGCTTACCCCGGTCCAGATGCGCGCGCGGGTGCTCGGCACGCGGGCTCAACCCGGTACGGAAGCGCCGGAATCGGCTGTCTCGTAACGGTAGTCGTCGAGGGGGAACTCGCGGGTCTGGCGGCGGGCGGCGAAGAAGCTCTCCGGGCGAATATATGTGCTGTCGCCCTGGGAGTTTCGGTAGTAGGTGGGGACGTGGGCGTTGAGCTCGCAGAGGTAGTAGCGGACGCCTTCGGCCTGCCGGTAGATCCTGCGGTGGTAGGCGTCGGCGGCCTCCTTGCGGACCTCGCAGACATCCGCACCGCGCGAACGGGTTTCGCGAATCGCGCGCACCGCGTGGTCGGCTGTGGTTTCCACGAAGGCGTGCCAGCTGGTGCCGCTCCAGGAGTAGGGGCCGACCAGGGTCCAGCGGTTGGGGAGGCCGGGGACCGAGACGCTCTGATAGGCCTGGAGACCTTCCTCTCGGTAGAACTTGGCCAGGTCGAAGCCGTCGCGGCCGATAATCGTTCCGGGGGTGTAGGTTTCGGGATCGGAGAAGACCTCGTAGCCGGTGGCCAGGATGAGGGCGTCGAGCTGGTGCAGTACGCCGTCTCTGGTCAGTACGCCGGTCGGCGTGATTTCGGCGATCGGGTCGGTGATCAGGGTGACGTTATCCCGGTTGTAGGCGGGGAGGTATCCGGTGGACATGGTCGGGCGCTTGGCCAGGACGCCGAAGCCGGGGCTCAGCTTCGCTGCGGTGTCGGGATCTTTGACCACCCGCCGGACGTACCAGCCGTAGCCCGCGATCATCCACGCGTCGAATTTGTCCGCGGCGGGCCGGAATACGCGCATCGGTGAGCGGGAGACCATGCGCAGCAACAGATCCACCACGACGAACGCGACGCCGTTGATGGTCGCCGATACACCGGGGACGGCGAGCGCCGTCTTCATGGCCTTGGGTACCACGAAGTCCGGCTTGGGAACCGACCAGACCGGTGTGCGCTGGAATATCGTCAGGGTGCCGACTTCCGGTGCGATGGCGGGCACGATCTGTACCGCGCTGGCCCCGGTGCCGATGATGCCGACGGCCTTGCCCGCCATGTCGTAGTCGTAATCCCACGAGGTCGGGCGCTGGACCTTGCCCCGGAACGAATTCGCGCCCGGGATGCCGACATCGTCCTTGGGGCGCACGAACGCGCCGATCGCGCTGATCAGGAATCTCGCGGTGACGATCGAGCCGTCCTGCAGATGCAGCGCCCAGAATTTCCCGGCATCGTCCCAAATCTCCCGCACCACATCGGAATTGAAGCGGGTCTTCTCGTACAGCCCGTACCGCCGCGCGATATCGGCGTGGTACCGCTTCACCTCCGGCCCGTACGCGAAGAACCTGGACCAGTTGGGGTTTCGCGCGAAGGAGTACTGGTAGGTGGTCGACGGCACGTCCACGGCGATGCCCGGATATTGATTCTCATGCCAGCTGCCGCCGACGTCATCGGCACGCTCGAGGATGACGATATCGTCGATTCCGCTCATACGCAGTTTCGCCCCGGCCGCGATACCGCCCGGCCCGGCCCCGATAACGGCGACCTCATATTCCGGATGTTCGGTGCCCATGGTCATTTCGCATCAACTCCACTGTTCAGATCGGCGCGGTATTGCGCCCACTCCACGACTTCCCAGGCCACGACCCCGCCGACCCATACGACGGGACTGAGAACACCCGCGAACGCGCCGATCACCCCGTTCTCGCCATTGAGCGGACCGGAAAGGGTGAAAACTCCTGTGAGAGTGCACAGATCGATCACGATCACCACCACGCACAACCTGTTCAACCACGCCGGAAACAGCCCCGTGCGCCGTGAGATGAGCAGTGCCGCAAGCGCGAACGGGATCCACACCGGTCCGAGCATGGCCGCGGAGACGAGCACGGTCACATGCAGGGCGTGCACGATGGAATCGGGCGCGTGCCCGGAGAGCAGCACGGTGCCCGCGAAGATTCCGGACTCCGCGAAGAAGAGGCCGAGCACCAGCACTTCACTGAAGATCGCGGACCAGGTGTAGACCCGATTGCGGCTGGTATCCGCGGCCCACAGCGTGCCGATGAACGCACCCGACCAGATCGCGCCGACCAGGAACATCCCGGCGAGCAGTGCCGCGACCCCGCGCAGCAGCGGATTGTATTCGTCGTAGAACTCCACCGTGCCCGCGATATCCGAACCCTCCGGCATGACCCGGATGAGCAGCACCAGGGTTATCGCGATCATGCCGAGGCAGATCGCGATGACGAGCGCGTACCACCGCTTGATGGTCGCCGGTTCGGTCAGGGCCAGCGCGATGCGGTCGAGCGCGCTCGCGGTGTGCGGCGGGGCCGCCGCGTGCCGGCTCATCGGCCATCGGCGAGCAAAGGTTTGCGACATTGCAGAACTCTTCTCTGAAGCCCCGGAGTCCCTCGATGGCCATCCGGGTCACTGGATATCGAGATTATCTGGATAGTAATGACATCACAAGGGTGCTTCGGGTGCGCTGGCCGGGCGTCCACATGGATAGCCATGAAATACGGATTGATTGACTATTCGGATAGTTGTACTATTTCGACTGTTCGGGCGGTGTGAGCGCCCTGCGGCAGGCTCATCGCCTCGGGATCCGCCGGGCGTCGAGTGAGGGTCGATCAGGAAGTCAGGACATTGGCGTCTAACACCAGAAAACGGGCCGTGCCCGATGTCGAAGCCGCGGTGATCGGAGCGGGTGTCGGCGGTATCGCCGCGGGCTGCCAGCTGCGCCGAGCGGGTATCGACGACTTCGTAATCCTGGACCGCAGAAGCGATTTCAGCGGCACCTGGATCGCGAACACCTATCCGGGCGTCGCTCTCGACGTCCCGTCCACCTCGTACGAGTTCACCTTCGCCCCCAATCGGTGGTCTCGGGTGTTCGCACCCGGTGACGAGGTGCGCGAGTACTGCCAGCGCGTCGCGCGCGAACACGGACTGTACGACCGCGCGCGCTTCGGCACCTCGGTGGAACGCGAGGTGTGGGATGACGAAAACGGTTTCTGGACACTGCATTTGACCGGGGGTGAGACGCTGACCGCGCGCTACGTCCTCAATGCGACCGGATTCTTCCTCGAACCCCGTTCGAACTCGGGCATACCCGATGTGGAGCGGTACACCGGCAAGGTGATGATCTCCGCCGGATGGGATCACTCCTACGATTACCGCGGCAAACGCGTCGCGGTCATCGGCACCGGAGCCAGCTCGATGCAGATCGTGCCGTCGATCGCGCCGGACGTGGCCCAGCTCGATGTCTACCAGCGCACCGCGACCTGGTGTTTTCCCAAGCCGGACTTCGCTTTCGGCCGTATCGGCCAGCGGCTCATGCGATCACCGCGCTTCCACACGCTGGCATACATGGCGAATTGGTATGTGTACCAAGCCCTGGTCGTCGGGGCCGAGCGCATCCCCAAGCGGGCCGCGATGGCCCTGATTACCGGCCTCGAGACCGTACTGCGCGCGGCGTACAGCCTGTACCTGAAAATCCAGGTGACCGATCGCGAGGCCCGTCGCGCCCTGGTGCCCAAGCATGGCCTGATGGCCAATATGCCGACCTTCGGCCGGGGCTTTCTGCAAACCTTCAGCCGCGAAAACGGCACCCTGCTGACCACCCCGATAGAACGCTTCACCGAAACCGGTATCCGCACCACCGACGGTGTGAATCGCGACTACGACATGGTCGTGCTGGCCACGGGATTCAACGTCGCCTCGGATCCCGAGGCGTTCCCGGTCGGTGCGGTCACCGGCCGTGACGGGTTCGATCTGGGAGAGTTCTACCGCGCCAACGGAATGCAGGCGTATGCCGGGGTGACGATCCCCAAACTGCCGAACCGCTGGTTCCTCTACGGTCCGTACGGGTGGAACGGCGTGACGTGGGTGAGCATGATGGAAAGCTCGGCGCTGCACGCGGCCCGGGTCATCGCCGCCGCGCGTGATCAGGGCACACAGGTCGCCGAGGTGACACAGCGAGCGCACGATGTGTGGCACGAAATGATGACCACCAGCCCCTTCACACAGGTCGCGCAAGAGTATCTGGTCGAACGGCAGTTCAAGCAGCATCACGTGCGTAGCTACTTCTTCAATGACCGGGGTGAAGCCCCGATCCTGCGCCCGTCCCGGGGCTTCCGGGATTCGCTCTGGGACCACAGTGAGCGCTTCGACCCGCGGCAGGACTATACCTTCCGGGCTGTAACCCACTCTGCCGCAGCGGATTCGGTCGCGAGCTCCAATGGCGCATCGCCCGAACCCGTCCGCGCGGCACGCGAATAGGATTCAGGCGCAAAACCCTTCAGTCCCGCGCCGGCGGCTGAAGGGTGTCGCGCACTCGCCGGATCCACAGTTCGACGGTATCGCCGAGCAGCTGTGCGGATTCCTCGGCGGTGATCACCTCGGCGGCACTGCCGATTGCCAGGCCCGCTCCGGTGGCGGCGATGGCGCGGATCGCCGCCCCGGCCGCCGGTCCGGTCGTCGGAATGTCCTCGGGCAGAAAGTCTTCCAGCAGGACGCGCCCGGCGGCCACGAATCGTTCGATGGCTTGCGCGGTGGTCGCGCGCTGATGTGCGTCCCGCAGGATGCTGATCAGGTATTCCGCACCCAGGGCCAGCAGCGGGTTGTTCGCCGAGGAGCTCGCCCACCACCTGGTTAGCACATCCATGCGGGCGTGCGCGTCCTCGGGTGCGGCCATGAGCGCGGGCATGAGTTTGGCGACTTCCCTGGCGAGCCCGCGCTGAATCACCTCGAGGCAGAGCGCTTCCTTATTGTCGAAATTGCTGTACAGCGCCCCGATGGTGCGTCCGGCCGCCGCGGCGATCGTCGCAATCGAGGTGGCGTGATAGCCCCGGGTGAAGAACAGCTCTTCGGCGGCGTCGAGGAGATTCTCCCTGGTGCGCGCCTGACTTTCGGCCCGCGTCAATACCTTTCGGCCACCCACGATCCCACCACCTTCCCGGTTGACGCCACCCACTATCGGTATAATACTGCTATGTGAATAGTGATGCTATTTAAGTATCGAGGCTGATCGCGGAAGGGGGTACGGCGGTGCATGATTCGCACGCCGCGTTGCGGGCGGCTTTGGGGGGACCCGACGATGAGGTACTGGCGGCGCTGACGGCGGCCGAATCCGAGCAATTGCTGGGGCTGCTGCGGCAAGCGCGAACCGCGCAACGCCGCAGTCTCGATCACGCGATCGACGACGCCATGAAGGTGCTGCCGCGCTTCCTGCGGATCCCGGCCCGCTCGATTCTGTTCGGAAAGTGAGAAGCCATGGCAGACTTGGTGACTCGCGCCCAGATCACGATGCTGGCGCAACTGCTCGATGTCGAACCCGCCGCGCTGAGCGGTCTGGAACGGCTGGGCGCGGATAAGGTCGAGGCACTGCGCAAGCGCATGTCCGATACGCTGTTCGATTCGCTGGCAACGGTTTTCGCCCGGGTGAGCAAGCTGGCGCCGCTGGTGCCGGACGCGGTCGCCGCGACGGTGGCGGTCAAGGCGATTCCGCCGGAGGTGGCGGGCCGCGGCGGTGGCGCGATCGGAATGGATCATCAGCACCGGGCGGCCGGGTTGGTGGGCAGGATGCCACCGGGCTATCTGGCCGATGCCGCACCCTATGTCGACCCGCGCGTGATTCCCTTCTTCGCACCGAAATTGCCTTTCGCCCTGCTGATTCCGGCCGCCGACGAACTGCTGCGCCGCCGGGACTACCTCACCGCCGCGCGGTTTGTCGAACATGCCACCGATGATTTGATCCGGGCGTTCGAAAACCATGTCCAGGACGATGAGGCCATCGTGCTCACCGGGGCCATGGTGTCGCGCACAGAGGTCCTGAACAGCATTCTGCGGACGGTGTCACCCGAGCGGCGGGCGCGAGTTGTCGCACTGGGAGCGTCCGGGAAGCCCGACGTACTGGTCGCGGCGCTGTCGCTGCTCGCCCGGGTGGATGACGAGTTCGCGCGTCCGATGAGCAGGATGCTGTTCGAAACCCAAGACGCCGAAGGTGTTTCGCGCATCTGCGGTCTCGCTGTCAACGCCGGAGCCATCGCGGAACTGCTCGATGTCGTCGGATATCTGCCCGATGAGACCGCGCGGGTGCTGGCGGGCGCACCGGACCTGCCGAGCACCGCGACCCTGGAACAGGCCGCCACCACCGAGCGCCGAGCCGCCTCGGTACAGCGGCTGCTCGCGTTCGCGGATCGGCCGCGCACCGGGCAATTGCACAATTGACAGCCGCTCCGCGAGCGCCGAGCATCGCGGCCAAGCGCTGTACCGACAGCAGGATTCGAGGAGATGCCATGGTCAAGCGGGTTCCGAAGGGCCGGGTCGCCCGGGGTCGCAAACTCGGCATGCTCGCGGCCGGACAGGCCGCGCGGGGCGCGACCGCCCGGCTGTCCATGATCGGCCGTTCGGAACACGCCCGTGAGGTGCTCTCGCGCCGTTCGACCCTGGACAGCGCCGAACAGCTCGTCGACGTGCTCGGCAATATGAAGGGCGCGGCCATGAAACTCGGCCAGATGCTCGCGGTGATCGATCTGGATCTGGTGCCCGAATCGCATCGGGAGCGGTTCCGCGCCAAGCTGGCGCTGCTGTGCGATCAGGCCCAGGTGATGCCGTTCTCGACTATGCGCGGCGTGCTCGAGGACGAATACGGCTCGCTCAGCAGGGTTTTCCGGGATTTCGACGAGGATCCGATCGCGTCGGCGTCGATCGGCCAGGTGTACCGGGCGGTGCTGCGCGACGGTCGCGAAGTCGCGATCAAGGTGCAGTATCCGGGGGTGGAGAAGGCGGTCCGGTCCGATCTGCGCAATCTCGCGCTGTTCGTGAAGCTTTGGAAGTCCATGTGGCCGGCGCTGTCCAGCAGCGCGTTGATCGACGAGATCACCCGCAACCTGGAGGCCGAACTCGACTACGGCCGTGAGGCGCGCACACAGCGTCTGGTGGCCGAGCACTATCGCGGGCACCCGTACATCGTGGTGCCGGACAGTGTGCTCGAACACTGCTCGGATCGGATTCTGGTCACCGAGTACCTGACCTCGAAACCGTTCGGGCACATGCAAACTTTGCCCGACGCCGACCGCGACCATATCGGCGAGGTGATCTATCGCTTCTATATCGGATCGCTGTTCGAGCGCGGTGAGTTCTGCGGAGATCCGCATCCCGGCAATGTGCTGCTGGCGTCCGATGGACGGGTCGGATTCATCGATTTCGGTCTCTACAACCGCATGGGCCCCGCCGATATCGAATTCGAGCGACAGGTGGCGCGGGCGGCCGTGGAGCATCGCGCCGATGATCTCTACGCGCTGCTGCTGGCGCGCGGCATCGTCGATCCGGCGGCCGGGGTGGATCCGGTGCAGTGCCTCGAATACATCTGGGCCGCATCGGAATGGAATCTGGCCGATCAGGAACTCACCGTCACCCCCGATCTCGCCACCGGGGCGTTGCTGGCCGCGGTGGATCCGCGCCTGGCCGAGTTCAGCGGTATGCGGCATCAGATGCTGCCGCCCGAGCATGTGTTCTCGCGGCGCGCGGACTTCCTGACCTTCGGACTTCTCGGGCAGTTGGTCGCGACCCGGAATTGGCATCGCATCGCCCGGGAGTGGGTCTACGGCGATGAACCGGTCACCGAGATCGGCCGCACGCTGGCGCGGCGGGCGAGCGCCGGAAAGGGCGTGTGAACACAGCCACCGGCGTGGCGTTGGCCAATTGCACAAATCCGGATAATGTCAGTACCTGGAATGCGCGGTATTCCCGCCCGCCCATGACTGACAACGGAGGAAGTGTGGCCGCTCGAAAGGTGCTGACCCGGGCCGAAAGCCAGGCACTGACGCGGGAAGAGCTGATCGAGGCCGCGGAACGCCTGTTCTACGCCGACGGCTACCACGCCACCTCCCTGGCCGCGATCGCCGCCGAGGCCGGTCGCACCATCGGCGCGGTCTACAGCAATTTCGACAGCAAGGAGGCGCTCTGCCTCGAAGTGCTGCGCAGCTGGGCGACGGCGCGAATGTCGCGGCTGGCCAATTCGATCGCCGCCACCGACGGATCGCTGGAACAGCGGCTGGATGCCATCGCCACCTGGTGGGATCGGGAATTGGTCAACGATAACGCGCCCCTGATCCTGGCCGCCGAATACGGCATCAGCGTGCTGCGCGATCCGGCGCAGCAGGCCCGCGCCGTCGAAGCGTGTGAGCGACTGGTGGATTCGGGCCGGGTGCTGATCCTGGACCATCTGCCCGAGAGCGCGGCCGAAGCCGGGCAACTGCTGGAGGACGGAGTGCACGGTGTGCTCGCTGCGGGCATCGGACTGGCGGCGGGCGGCGTGACCGGGCTGACCCCGCCCGGCCGATCCAGCAGCATTCTCACCGCGACAATCGAATTCTGGTTGCAGCGGCTGGGCGCGGCGGTGGGCGGTGCGTCCGCCGGGTGACACCGCTCAGGGTGAACCCGGCCAGCGCCAGCATCCAGAGACTCCACAGCACATAGCCGAGGAAATTGAGCTGCTGTGCGCCCGGGATACGCCACGGTGCGGCCATACCGGTCAGGATGAGGGCCGCCGCGGCGATTCCCGAATAGGTGAACCAGCGCGGGAAACCATTGCGCGACAGCGCCGTTGCCACGAGCAGGGTCCATGCGGCGGTCAACGCGTAGCCGCCGGTCTCGCCCAGCGCCGAGCCGAGTATCAGATTCGCCAGCTCGAATTGATGTGTCGCGGAGGCGTTCTCGGCGGCGTGTGTGGCGCGGTCGGCCAGGGTCGGCACCAGCAGTGGCCAGCGCAGCAGGCCGATCAGCTGAACCACGCCCGCCGCGATTCCGGCGCGTACCGCCCAGCGCATGCGCGGGGAGTCGTCGAGGCGGCCGATCATGATCGCGATGGGGATGAACAACGCCGCACCGAACGCCAGCAGCGAGAACCAGGACACCACGGCGGTCTCGTGCGCCCGGAACAGTGCCAGGACATCCTCGCTCGGACGGGACAGCACCTTCGGATAGTCGAACACCGCGCCCAAGCCGATGAATCCGGCGTTCATGCTCAGCACGGCCGCCGCGATCGGGATCGCGGTCCGGGCCGGAGACGTCGACCTCGTCATCGCCGCGGCTCCATTCCCCGCTGGGCGGTGTCGCCACGGAAAGCGTCGACGGTCCGGCGCAGGGTCTCCTCGAGCGGGGTGGCGTCGAGATCGAAATGCTTTGTCGCGGAAGCGGAATCCATGATGAACGGGCGATCGAACTGATAGCGCAGCTCCCGCATCTCGCGGGCGGCCGGAACGAACAGGCCCGCCGACCAGAGCAGCGCCGCGGGCATCCGCATCACCCTGGCCGGTGCCACGCCCGCGACCGCCGCGAGCAGATCGGCGAGAGCGCGCACCGACACCGGGGGAGCGGAGGGCACATGCCACGCTCTGCCCCAGGCGGTGTCGTCCGCGGCCACCGCGATCAGCAGCGCGGCCACATCGTCGGTGGCGGTCCAGGTATGCGGTGCGTCCAGATCGGCGGGGACCAGGGCGCGGCGGCCGGACAGTAGCGCCGGAAGCAGCAGGGTGGTGGCCGCCGAAACCGCCTGCGGGCCCAGGTAATCGGAGCCGCGCACCTCGGCGGTGCGAATGCGGCCCGCCTGGTGCGCGGCCAGCTGCTCGGTCCACATATCGGCGCGCACGCGTCCCTTCACCGAATTCGGCCGCAGTGCCTGGACTTCGGTGACCGGTCCGTCGAATTCGCCGTAGCCGTAGAGGTTTCCGACGGTGACCAAGACCGCTCCGGAGCGCTCGACGGCGGTGAGCACCGCGCGGTGCAGGGCCGGAAACTCCTGCGGCCAGCGGTGATAGGGCGGTTGCGCGCACTGGTAGACGGCGATCGCGCCCGCACAGTGGGCGGCCAGCGCCGCCGGGTCGGTGGCATCGGCGGCGATGCGTTCGATCCCCGGATGCTCGGGGCCGGAACCGTGGCGGGTGAGCAGGCGAACCCGCGCACCGCCGGTCGCGAGTTGGAGTGCGGTGGCGGTGCCGACGGGGCCCGCTCCGATCACGATGTGCAGGGGCATGAGGTGCTCGATCCGGTTGGGGAAGACTGTGCCGAGAACACTGTTCTCGGGATGGCTCAACGGTAGGCGAGCACGGCGTTCGGAGTCAAGAACAGTGTTCTCTCAACCATCTACCGTTCTCGAACTCGTCGACTGTTCTCTATACTGCGGAGATGTCCGCCGCATCCCTGCGCGCCCGCGTGCGCACCGAAATGATCGAGGAAATCAAGGTCGCCGCGCGCAAACGGCTGGCCACGGACGGCGCGGGGCTCTCGCTGCGCGGGGTCGCCCGCGATATGGGCATCGTCGCCTCGGCGCTGTATCGGTATTTCCCGAGTCGCGATGACCTGCTCACCGCGCTCATCCTGGAGAGCTACGAATCGCTCGGTGCGGCGGCCACGACCGCGTGTGCGGCGGTGCCTGCCGATGATCATCGGGCTCGGTGGCTCGCCGTCTGCGCGGCGGTCCGGGAGTGGGCCACCGCCAACCCGGCCGAATACGGCCTGCTCTACGGCAGTCCCATCCCGGGCTATGACGCCCCGCGCGACACCATCGTGCCCGCCGCCACCGTGGTTCTGCTGCTCGCGGAGATCGCGGCCGCCGCGGAGGGCGCGGGCCGGTTGTCACCGCCGGTGTTCGCGACCGGCCTGCCCGATACCGTGCGCGGTGATCTCCGCATCCTCATCGACGAGCAGGGTTCGGGACTGTCCGAGGAGGTGCTCGATCGCGTATTCCTCGGCTGGACACAGCTTTTCGGCCTCGTCACCTTCGAAATCTTCGGGCGGCTCGGCGGCACGATCAATGCCGTCGCGGACTATTTCGACCATCAGATGAACCTCATGGCCGACCTGATCGGACTGCCCGGTTGATCGGTGGCCGTCGATCGCGGCCGCCACGACCGATGAATTTCGTTCCGCCGTTCCGTCGCAAGTGGTGAGCACGTCCATTCCTTACGGAGGAGAACCATGACCGCTGTACCCGCCCCCGAACTCGTCACCCTCGATCCCGCCGTCACGGCGGCCGTCCGCGCGACCGTGCCGATGGCGGGTCTGCGCGATTTCTACGATGCCTCGTTCGGTGCGCTGGCCAAGACCGTCGCCGCACAGCAGATCGGGATCGCCGGGCCCGCATTCGGCCTCTATCGTGGGCCGATCGCGGATCCGATCGATGTGGAGGTGGGATTCGCCGTCGACGGCGAGGTGGAGCCCGATGGCGCGGTGTTCGCGGGTGCGCTGCCCGGCGGCCGGGTCGCGCGGCTCGTGCACGTGGGTGGCTTCGACGGGCTGGGCGCTTCGTGGGCCCGGCTCGTGGAGTGGGTCGAGAGTCAGGGCCTGACCGGCGCGGATCAGCGCTGGGAGGTGTACGTCACCGAGCCGTCGCCGGAGATGGATCCGAATGATCTTCGTACGGAACTGAATTGGCCGATCGCCGAGTGAGGTCGTCGTCGCGACGCGCCGGTATCGCGTCGAACCCTTGACTTTCCTACTGGGAAAGTGAGACTCTACTTTCCTGATAGGAAAGTAGGGAATCGTCATGGAGAACGTTGCTCCGGATCAGGCTCGCGCCGCTCTCGAGGCGGCCGAGCGAGCGCGGCGTCAGGTGGCCGATGAGGTCGGATTGCCGCGCGTGTACTGGTGGGGGATGGCGGCCGGCTGGATCGTGCTGGGCGTGATCGGCGATCTCGGGCCGGAATGGCTGGTATCGATCGCCACGCTCGTCTTCGGCGCGGGGCACGCGTTCGTGGCCTCGCGACTGCTGGACGGGCGGCGGCGCACCGGCGGCGTGCGGGTGTCGGCGGATGTGGCAGGGCGGCGCACGCCCCTCGTGGTGATCGTCATGCTGTTCGGATTCGTCTGCGTGACAATCGGTTCGGCGTTCGCGCTCAATGCCGACGGCGCGCGGCATGCGGGTATCTGGGCGGCGGTGATCGTCGCGGCGATCATCGGATTCGGCGGGCCGGAGCTGCTGCGGGTGCTGCGTCGCTGGGCGCGCGCATGACCGAGGCGCGGTTCGACGAATTGATTCACCCCAGCACCCGGCTCTCGCTGGTCGCGACCCTCGCCGCGGCCGACTGGGCGGAATTCGCCTTCCTCAAGGATCGTCTGGGGCTCTCGGATTCGGCACTGTCCAAACAGCTCGCGACGCTCGAGGAGGCGGGCTACATCGGTACCGAGCGCCGCCTGGACGGCAGTCGCCGCAAGGTGCGCGCCCGGTTGACCGATGCGGGGCGGGAAGCCTTCCTCGGCCATATCGCCGCACTGCGGGAGATCGTGGCCGGGGTGGCTCCGGATGAATCAGCGCAGTTCGCCGTAGGCGGTGAGGATGCGGTGGATCGACGAGGTGACCGGTAGTTCGCCATCGAGCGGAATCCAGCGGTAGCCGCCGTAATTGGTCAGCCGGATCGGGGCCACATTCGCCACTTCGACCGCGAAATGTTCGCGGCGGACCGGCTTTCCGGCATTGTCCAGATAGTCGAAACTGCCGACGTGCGCGGTGATGTCGGTGACCGTGAGCCCGGTCTCCTCGAGTACCGCCCGCGCGACCGCGGCCGCCAGTGCTTCACCGGGGCGCACCGTTGTGCCCGGTAGGTTCAGCGGCCGGCGGCCCGCCACGTATTCCTCGCGCTCCAGCAACAGCACAGCGCCGTTGTTCTCCAGCACGACGCCGATGCGCAATGCGACCGCATCGGTCTCGGCTTTCGCCTGTAGTTCGGTCAGCACCGATCCGCCGATCGATTGCCGGGGAGAAACCTCGAAATCCCACACTTCGCACCCACATCCCGTACCGCCGGACTCCATCGACCGGCACAGTTTCTACGCTACCGCTGGAAAACCACTGGAAGCCAAGCCGATCCGGACTTTCGGCGCATCTCCGCAGTACGGGCGGGTGCGCCGAAAAGTTTAATGCGTCCGGTACCGGCTGTCACAGTGTCCCGAAGCCTAGTTCACGCCGCTGACAGGAATGCACCGGTTCCGATTTCAGGTCAGCGCCGCGGCCAGACTGTCGGTGGCCTGTATCAGCCACTCCGGATCGCCGTGCCGCCGCCCCCACAGCGCCTCGCGGACCGCACCGGCCTGGGTCCAGCGCCGGGCCCGATCGATATCGATCTCGGCTGCCGCGCAATAGATATCGAGCAGCCGGAGCACGCCCGCCCGCAAATCCGGTGCGCGCAGCAGGGACTCGAAGCGCGGGCTGCGAATGACATTGAGCGCGTCCTGCGCCGGATCGCCGATATGGCCCTTGGGGTCGATCGCGAGCCACGGCTCCCGCTCCGAGGCCAGAATGTTCCCGTCGTGCAGGTCGCCGTGCACGAGCAGGCCGGGTTGATCCGGGCCGAGTTCGCGCAGGGTGGTTATAGCGGCATCGAGGACGGCGCTCGGGATCGGGTAATCGAATTCCGCTGCGGTGGAGAGCATCTCGTCCTCCCAGCGGGCCACCTGATCCGAGAGCCGCGGTAGCGGGAAGGGCGGTGCGACCGCGAGTCGATGCGCGAGCCGCCCCTGGATCCGCACGGCTTGTTCCGGATCGCGCACCGTGGCGAGGGTGCGAAACTCCGCGCGTTCCAACAGCATCGCGAACCGCTCGTCATCGCGTTCGAAGAGCCGCAGCGCTCCGCGCCCGTCCCATGCGGTATAGGCGTCCGGCTCATGCGCGTTGCCCGGATGTGGGAAGGAGACCTTGATCACCGCGGCGGTCGCTCCGCGATGGCGCACCGGAACCACCACCCCGACCATGCCGTGCAGCACCGGACCGTCCGGGGCGCAGTGCCAGCGCCACATCAGCTCATCCACCATCCGGGGCAGGGTCGCGATCCACGCCCGCCCCGCGTCTCCCTCCCGCGCGATCGTGCTGTGCGCGAATCCCTCCGGAATTTCGATCATGAGGCGGCGGGGTTGCAGTTGCACAATGCGGGCTCGGGAACGCTAGGCATTTCCCAATAGTAGGGAAAAACCCAGCGTGGAACCGTTGTGCATATGACGACGCAATGGTGCGCGGTCCCCTCGGCGCGAGGGGGCAGGGGGCGGTTCACCGCCCGGGACGGTTGGATTCTGGTGGCGGTCACGCTGGTGGTCACCGTGGTGCTGGCGGTGCTGCCGTCCGGCCGCGCGCAGGCCGCCCCGATTGTCGGGCCCGCACTGCCCGCGCCCGCCGGATTCGGTTTACCCGCCGGGTACGTGCCGAGCCCGAGTCCGTATCAGACCGGGTATGACATCGCTCAGAACGTCCGGATGAGCGATGGCGTCGAATTGCACGCTTCTATCCGCTATCCGCTGGATCCGGTCACCCAGCAGCCCGCGAAAGGCCCGTTCCCCGTTGTGCTTTCGGTGACACCGTACGGCGCGTACAACGGGCTGCTGGTGTCCGCGATCGGCGGGGTGTTCGAGGAGTACAACCTGCCGGTGCCGGGTGATCTGGGCGGGGTGATCAATTCGGTATCGCAGGAGGTGAGCGCACCGGTCGATCTGGTCAATCGCGGATACATCAATGTCATCGCCGATGTGCGCGGTACCGGGGCGTCCAACGGCCAGTGGTCGCCGATCAGCGATCGCAATGCCCAGGACATCAAGGAATTGGTGGACTGGAGTTCACGGCTGCCGAATTCCAGCGGCAAGGTCGGCATGTTCGGCTATTCGTTCCCGGGCGTGGAGGCCATGCACGCGGCCACCACGATCGGTGAGAATTCGCCGCTGAAGGCGATTTTCGCGATGAACACCGATTACGACCTGCTCCAGGATGTGCTCGGGGACGGGCAGTGGGCGCCGCTGATCTCGCTGTTCGTGGTGATCTGGCCGGGTCTGTGGTTGCAGTACGCGAATCTGTGGGAGGCGGCGCTGGTGGAACCGCAGCGCGCCCTGGGCATTGTCATCGATCGGCTGCGGGGTCTGATCGGCGACAATGGCCAGGGCGTGCTCGGAATCGCCGCGAATCTGCTGACCTCGGGGCTGAACGCCGATAATCCGATTGTCGGGCCGCGGCTGCTGTCGAACGATATCGCGAATATCGTGCACAACGATGTCGCGGTGTACGCCGTCGGCGGTGACGCCGATATCTTCCAGGGCGCGACGTTCAAACTCTATTCGGCATTGCAGAACGCGGCGGCGGGCCGCGATCCGTACGGTCCGATGCCCGCGAACGCGAAACCCGATCCGCGCTACCAGATCCTGCAGGGTCCGTGGCCGCATGTCACCACCGGTTTCGCGCCGACGGGACGCATCCGCACCGAGGAGCACACCGCGGCCTGGTTCGATCACTGGCTCAAGGACATCGACAATGGCGTCGATCGAAACAGCGTCCCGCTCAATGTGATCGACGCGAACGGCAACGCGCTCAGCACGAGCGTCTATCCCTTCACCGAAACCACGCCCACCAGCTACTACCTGGACGGCAACCGGCTGTCGAACAGTCCGCCGAGCGGTGATCAGACGCCGGATCGCTGGGACTACTCACTGATCAACAATCCGTGCAGCCGGGAGTTCAGCAAGGCCACCGGCGGCATCCTGGACTTCGTGCTCAACCTGCTGTCCCTGGGCAATCTGCACGATCCGTGCGCACAGACCGAAATCGGCCCGCAGAACGGATTGACCTACAGCACAGCGCCATTCGATCAGGCCATGACCCTGGCGGGTCCGATCACCGCCGACCTGTTCGCCAGCTCGACCGCCACCGACGCCGCCTTCGACGTCGCCGTCGAGGACGTCGCCCCCGACGGCAGCGTCCGCCAGCTCACCGAGGGTGCGCTCACCGCCACCCGCCGCGCGGTCGACGAGGACCGTTCCTGGCGCACCACCGACGGCACCCTCTACGCCGTCGTGCACCAGAACACCTCCACCTCGGTCCAGCCGCTGGTCCCGGGCGAGGTCACCGAATTCCAAATCCGAGTCTTCCCCACGGTCCAGAAGCTGGACGCGGGCCACAGCCTGCGAATACGCATCTCCAGCAGTAACTTCCCGGCCACCATGCCGCACCCGCTGGATATCCCGGGCCTGCTCGGCTCAACCGTCAATATCGAACACTCCGCCCGTTTCCCCTCGAAAGTCGTTCTCCCGCTTGGACCGGCGACCGCGACCGCCTGGCGGTAGCGAACCCTGCGAGTGCTGACACACTGTCCAGGTGATCAGCACTCGCAGGGAACGCGCCCTGGCGTCGCTGCGCGGACTGGCCGTGGGCGACGCCTTCGGCGCATGCTTCGACGACCCGATCAACCACCCCGCGCTGCGCTCGCGCGCACTGCTGCCCGGCCCGTGGCTCTGGACCGATGACACCGAGATGGCATGCTCGATCTTCGCCATCCTGGACGCGCACGATCGGATCGACCAGGACGCGCTGGCGAAATCCTTCGCCGAGCACTACGACATCTATCGCCGCTACGGACCCGGCACCAGCCGAATTCTGCGCCGGATCCGCCAAAAGGGTGAGCCCTGGCGGGAACTCGCGCCGTTGGCGCGGGGCGGGAGCGGTTCCTGGGGTAACGGCGCGGCCATGCGGATCGCACCGTTGGGGGCCTATTTCGCCGATGATCCGGATCGGGTCGACGTCGAGGCCGCCGCCTCCGCCGAGGTCACCCATACCCATCCGGATGCGGTATCCGGCGCGATCGCCGTGGCCATTGCCGCAGCCATTGTTTCCGCCCGGCCGGAGGTGCGAGGCGATGAACTCCTCGCGGCGGTGGCCGCTCGCACACCTTCGGGCCCCGTTCGCGAGAGTATTCAGCACGCCCGTGTCCTGCACGATTCTGCAACGGCCGCAGCGGAATTGGGGGTCGGCCACAAGACCTCGGCCCTCGATACCGTCCCGTTCTGTCTCTGGGTGGTCGCCCGTCACGGCGATTCCTTCGAACAAGCCTGCTGGACGGCTGCGGGGGCGGGGGCGGGGGCGGGTGGGGATATCGACACCACCTGCGCGATTATCGGCGGGGTTCTGGCTGCCCGATCGGAGTTGAATATTCCTCCGCCGCAATGGGTTTCGCGCTGTGAGCCGTTGCCGGGGTGGGCGGGGGCAGGAATAGGCTCAGGGCCACTGCGGGCAGGGGAATGAAACATAGGGCGGTGAGGACGGATTCGGGGCCGTGGCGGTCGGCCAGTGCGCCCAGGAGGGGGACGAAGAGGCCGCCCGCGCTGACGGCCAGGCCGAGGGTGACGCCGGAGGCGGTGCCGGGTTTGGTGGGGAGGTAGTCCTGGCCGAGTTTGACCAGGACCGCGAAGGGGATGTTGACCGTGATGCCAACCAGGATGGCGGGTAGCAGGGCCAGTTCCGGGCTGGGGGTGATGCGGAGCAGGATGAAGGCGGGAATGGCGGCGGCGCTGCCGAATTGGATGGTGCGGAGCATGCCGACGCGGTCGGCGAGGCGGCCGCCGGTCAGGGTGCCCAGGACGCCACCGGTGAGGAATGCGGTCAGGGCCATACCGCCCAGGGTCTGGCCCGAGCCCAGATGGTTGATCCAGTACAGGGCGATGAAGGTATTCACGCCGAAGAAGATGATCGAGCGGACCACCTCGACGGCGGTCAGCAGCAGGAACGGGGCCCAGCGGTCGCGGCCGTCGAAAGTGTTCGCCGCGAACGTCTTTCGATCCGGACGCTGCTGATATCGCCACAGCACGAAACCCATCAGGGCCGCGGGCGGGATGAACAGCGCGGTCGCGCCGACGCCGAGTGAGACCAGTGCGGGTGTGGCCAGCGCCGGGGCCAGGAAGAATCCGATACTCCCGCCCGCGGCGAACAGGCTCATGGCGGTGGCGCTCGCACCCGCGTCCCGGCGGGCATCCCGCCCGGCGGCCGGATGGAACGCGGCGATTCCGAGCCCGGACAGCAGTAGGAGCAGCCACACCATCGGATAGCTCGGCGCGACACCCGAGAGCCCCGCACCGAGTCCCGCGAGCCCGAGTCCGGCGGGTGCCATCCAGGTCAGCCGCCAGCGATCGGCGATCAGGCCCAGCAGCGGTTGCGGCAGAGCGCTTCCGAGCGTGGCCGCGAGCGCCAACCCGGACGCGGCGACATAGCTGTACTCCCGTTCCAGCACGAAGAACGGAATGCTCGCGGGCACCAGCCCCTGATAGAAGTCGTCCACCGCGTGCGCGATCACCCAGTGCCGCATGCGTTTCCATGCCGAGCGCACCGAATCCCGCTGCTCGACGCCGATTTCCGTACTCGTCACAACCGCCCCTTCCTCGATGGTCGAGGATCAGCGTAGGAATTCCGGTGGCTGTCGGGCTTCCGATAAAATGCCGGAGTATGTCGATAATCGGCCAATACGATCCCGAGGCCACCGCGGCGCAGTATCTGCGCGGCGGCGCTCGGATCGATCGGCATCGCCATCTCGATCACCAGATCGTCTATCCCAGCTCGGGCGCGGCCGAAGTGCACACCGATCGCGGCCGCTGGATCGCCCCCGCCGACCGGGCCGTATGGATTCCCGCGGGCTGCTGGCACGAACACCATTTCCACGGCCCCACCAGCTTCCACTGCGTCGGCTTCGCCCCCGACGGACCCGATCGCGGCACGCCCACGGTGATCACGGTGTCACCCCTGCTGCGCGAATTGATCATGACCTGCTCGGACCCCGAAGACCTGCCCGCCGACGAACTGGCCCGCCTCCGCCGAGTCCTGCTCGATCGCATCCGCCGCAGCCCCGACCAGCATTTACAGCTCCCCGCCGCCCGTGACGAACGCCTTCGCGCCGCCTGCGCACTGGTCGAGGAAGACCTCTCGACCCCGTGGTCGCTGCCCGACCTCGCCCGCCGGGTCGGCGCGGGCGAACGCACCCTGGCCCGCCTCTTCCGCACCGAATTCGCCCTGACCTATCCGCAGTGGCGTACTCGCCTGCGGCTGCACCACGCGGTACAGCTGCTCGCCGACGACATCCCCGTCTCCACGGTCGCTCATCGCTGTGGCTGGTCCACCCCCAGCGCCTTCATCGACGTGTACCGCCAAGCCCTCGGCCATACCCCGGGATCCCGCGTGCGCAGGCCGTGATCCGGTCACCGGCCACGTGGTCTATGTTGCGCCGGTAGCTATTTCGAGATTTCGGGGGAGTGATGGCGGACATCGCCGAGCAGTGGGATTCGATACGCGAGGTTGTCACCCGCGGACGGAAGACGACCGGGCATTTCGCGATCGCTTCGGTGGACGATGACGGGATGCCGAATGTGACGCCGGTCGGAACGGTGTTTCTGCGGGATGACCGCAGCGGGTTCTACTTCGATCAGTACACGAACGCGTTGGCGCGCAACGTGGATGCCGGTTCGCGAGTGTGCCTGCTGGCGGTGGACAGCGGTTCGCTGTTCTGGTTCCGGTCGCTGCTGACGGGCCGGTTCCGGACACCGCCCGGGGTGCGGCTGTACGGCACGGTGGGCCCCAAGCGATTGGCGAATGCGGCTGAGCTCGAACAGGTTCGGCGGCGGGTGCGGCCGATGCTCGCGCTCAGGGGCGGGCGGCTGCTGTGGTCGGATTTCGCCTATGTCCGCGATATCGAATTCACGAGTTTCCGATGGGTGCGGTATCCGGTGATGATGGGGGAGTGAGCGCGAACCCGGCGGGAGTCCTCGACGGAATGGCTTATCGGGCCGACACTGGGGCGCATGGATGATCTCGTGGTGGAGCGGGTGGGCCGGGGGCCGGCGGTGATGCTGGTGCACGGCGGTGCGGGGCCGAGGACCACGTGGGCGGGGTTGGAGGCGTTGGCGGAGCGCTGGACGGTGCTGTCGGTATATCGGCGGGGGTTCGAGCCCAGTCCGCCGGTGTGCGAGCGGCATGATTTCGAGGTCGATGCCGAGGATCTCGCGGCGCTGTTCCGGGCGCATCGCCCGCATGTGGTGGCGCATTCGTATGGGACGCTCGGGACGCTGTTGGCGGCGGCCCGTGATCCCGCGAGTGTGCGGTCGCTGACGATTATCGAACCGCCGCTGTATTTCGTCGCGCCCGATGATCCCGATGTGGTCCGGCTGCGCGGTATCGGTGACGCCGTGCTCACCGATGGTCTTGCCGCCGAACCGGATTCGCTGCGCGAGTTCCTCACGCTCGCGGGTTCCCCGGGGATCGGCCCCGGACCACTGCCCGAGCCGGTGCGGGCGGCCGTGCGGCGCGCGCAGTACGCGCGGCTGCCCGGTGAGATTCGGATCGATCTGGAGATATTGCGCGCCAGTGGCATTCCCGCGCTGGTGGTCTCGGGTGCGCATACGGCCGGGCTGGAGCGAATCTGTGACGGGCTCGCCGCGGCCCTGGGTGCGGAGCGGTTGATCGCACCGGGTGCGGGGCATTTCGTCGCGGCGGCACCGGGTTTCACCGAGCGGCTGGAACGGTTCCTCACCGCCGTTCCGGACACTTCGCAATAGCTGAATCAGGCTGGTGCCGCACCGTTTTCGCTCGCCGCGTCGATCGTCCGGCGTCGGTCGGCGAGACTGCGCGCCAGCGTCGCCTGTAGTCCGCCGATCGTGTACGTGGTGATCCAATCAACGAGTTCGGGTCCGGTGATCTCGACCCGATGCGCGACCCGGCTGGCCTCGATCGCCGAACCCCACATGAGCGCTGCGAGCACCGGTCCGAGCGGGCCCGGATCGCGGTTATTGCGGCGCAGCGTGTCCTCCACGACGGAGGCGATGGCGTCGATGAGGGTATCCAGCAGGCCGTGCCCGAGTTCGGGATCCGGTCCGTCGCCGTTCATGACCGCGCCGACCACCGCCGCACCGTGCGGATGCTCCTCGCCGTAGCGCAATCCCGCGCCGAGCGCGGCCTGGACCATATCGGAAAGCTCACGGCCGGGCAGGGTTTCGTACACCGGCAGCAGCGTGGCCTGCATGACCTCGGCCTCGCGCCGGAAGAGCCGCCGGAACAGCTCCGGTTTCGAGCCGAAATGCGCGTAGAGCGTGGGCTTGGTCGAATTCGCCCGGCGCGCTATGGCATCCATGCTCGCGGCGCGATAGCCGTGCTCGGCGAAGACCGCGCAGGCGGCGTCGAGTAGTTCGTCATCGGTGGGGCGGCGCTGTGTGGGTGGCATCGGCCTCAGCGTATCGCCTGGTGAGAATGCTTTACTTTGAAGTAAAGCTGTGTCAGGGTTGTCCGCGTCACACCGGAGGTAACGGTGTGACGCACAACAACTTTGGAAGTTCTGGTGGTACGACGTGGCTGCTCCGCACTGGCGAATCCTGATCGGCGCTGTATCCATCGCGGTGGTCGCGGCATTCGCACCGCCCACGCACGCCGATGATCCCGGCGGAGTGAGCGCACCGGGCTGGGCGGCGGATTCCCAGCAGCTCACCTATCCCGGAATGACCGTCGACCACGATGTTCCGGTCACCATGAGCGACGGAATCGTGTTGAAGGCCAATGTGTATCGGCCCGCGGACGATCAGGGCCGCGCGATCGAGACACCGTTCCCCACCATCGTCACCATGACCCCGTACACCAAATTGATGAGCGATCTGAGCGCCGAATCCAAGGGTGCGATGGCCGGTCAGATGGGCATCACGCCGGAATTGGTGCGCAGCGGCTATGTCGAGGTGGTCGCCGATGTGCGCGGCACCGGATTCTCCGAGGGCGTATGGGACGTGCTCGGCCCGCGCGAACAGGCCGACACCCTGGAGGTCATCGATTGGGCTGCGCGCCAGCCCTTCTCGGACGGGCGAATCGGCATGTCCGGCGCGTCCTACCTGGGCATCACCGCGGTGCAGGCGGCCGCGCATCGCCCGCCCGCGCTCAAAGCGATCCTGCCGATCATTCCGGGCTCGGATCTGTTCCGCGATATTGTCGGCACCGGCGGCGCGATCGGCATCGGATTCATGCCCATGTGGCTGAGCATCGTCAACGGCACCAAATGGCTGCCCGATCTACAGGCGTTGCTACAGGGGCGATTCGACGCGAAATGGCTGTCGGATCGGCTGTCGGATCCGGCGACCCTGCTCCCGCAACTCTTCGACGCACTGACCGTCTCGGATCTGTCCAGTCTGCCTCCGGCCACGGTCGATCTCGCGGGGTACAGCCAGTGGTATCGCGAACGGCAATCCGATCCGACGCAGATCACCGTGCCCACCTTCGTGATCGGCGGCTGGCACGATATCTTCGCCTACAGCGAGCCCCGCATCTACAACGCGATTCCCTTGCCGCCGGGTCAGAAGCAACTCGTCATGGGCAATGGCTATCACGTCACCGCCACCGCCGATTTCGGCACACCGGCCGGACCCCCGGCGGTCCCCGCTTTGCAGCGCGCGTGGTTCGACAAGTGGCTCAAGGGAATCGACAACGGCATCGACGGCTACGGACCCGTCACGCTCTTCCAGCAGGGCGGCGGCTGGACGACCGCCGACACGTTCCCGCGCGGGGGAGTGAACTACGAACGCCGTTATCTCACCGCCGATTCCAGTGGAACCGCACCGCACGCACTCGCGGACGGCAGCCTGAGCAGCGCACCTCCGAACGCCGCCGCACAGCTGACGGTCGCGCCCGGTGTGCGCGGCCTGTGCTCACGGCAAGCCTCCGAGGGCACCGCGGGCCTGGCCCTGATCCTGGGTTCGGGCTGTGAATGGGATTCGCGTTTCGCCGAAGCCGAGGCGCTCACCTTCACCACCCCCGCCGCCGAATCGCCGACCGCGCTATCCGGGCAGATGAACCTGCACCTGAACACACTCCTGGACGCCACCGACGGTTTCTGGGACGTCTCGGTCAACGATGTCGCCCCCGACGGCACCTCGACGGTCATCTCCAGCGGTCAGCTCACCGCCGCCCTGCGCGCGGTGGACCCGCAGCGCAGCTCCCGCAGCGCGAACGGGGACTATATCGAGGCGTACCACCCGCTGGACGTGACCGCGCGCGATCCGCAAACTCCCGGCGTGCCAACCACTCTCGATATCGGCCTGCTCGCCACCGACGCCGTCATCCAGCCGGGTCATCGGCTGCGTATCGATATCTATGCCGCGAGCATCCCGCGCGCCCTGCCGATCGGGGTGACGGCTCGCGACTCCGGTTACCGCCCCCAGCACATTCGGCTGGACCCGGCCGACCCCAGTTTCGTCAATCTCCCGATCCAGGGTCGCCCCGGCCTGTGAGCCCTATTCGATTCCGAGGGTGACCTCGGTCGACTTGATCAGCACCTTCACCGCGGTGCCGTCGGCCAGACCGAGATCATCCACGGCATCGCGGGTGATCGATGAGGTGATCTCATCCCCGCCATTGAGTCGAATGCGCACAACGGCCATCGCCTCACCGCGGGTAATCGAAATGACAGTGCCATCGAGCTGATTTCGGGTACTCAGTCGCATGCGCCGGAGTGTACGGAGCACCCGCTGTTCGCTGTGGGAGGTGCGATCCGATTCCAGGCCGCCCGGCCCGGCGCGCCGGGTACAGGTGCGCGAAGTCGGCGCGGAATGCGAATACCCGGAGCATCGAAGTTCCCTGGAAATTCTCAGTTTCGAGAGAGAATAGCCAGGTCATCGGCGTGAACGGGCGATGATCGGACGAATGCGCCGATCCGCCCGCGCCGCGACATCGGCATTTGACCCAACCGGGTGCGGCGAACGCGCCGGATACCTGGAATAGTTGGTGCGGCAACGCACTGGACCAAAGCGAAAGCGGGGATGTTGGTGACTTCGACTGATGGTGTGAGCGGGGTAAGTACGGTGAAGGACGCGCCGCCGCCGAACACCCTCGAGCGCGATGTCCAGACCCTGGAAAAGGCGATCTACGAAGTCAAACGGGTGATCGTCGGTCAGGATCGGCTGGTCGAACGGCTGCTGGTAGGTGTGCTCGCGCGCGGTCACGTGCTGCTCGAGGGTGTGCCCGGTATCGCCAAGACCCTGGCCGTGGAGACCTTCGCAAAGGTGGTGGGCGGCAGCTTCTCCCGCGTGCAGTTCACCCCGGACCTGGTGCCCACCGACCTCGTCGGTACCCGCATCTACCGGCAGGGCCGCGAGGAGTTCGATACCGAACTCGGCCCGGTCGTGGCGAACTTCGTGCTCGCCGACGAGATCAACCGCGCGCCCGCCAAGGTGCAGTCGGCGCTGCTCGAGGTCATGGCCGAGCGGCACGTGTCCATCGGCGGCAAGACCTACCCGATGCCTAACCCGTTCCTGGTCATGGCGACTCAGAACCCCATCGAGAGCGAAGGCGTGTACCCGCTGCCCGAGGCGCAGCGCGACCGCTTCCTGTTCAAGGTGGTCGTGGATTACCCCTCCGTCGAGGAGGAGCGCGAGATCATCTACCGGATGGGCGTCACCCCGCCCGAGGCCAAGCCGGTGCTGGACCCGGACGAGCTGGTTCGTCTGCAGAAGGTCGCCGCCAATACCTTCGTGCACCACGCGCTGGTGGATTACGTGGTCCGGGTCATCGCCGCCACCCGTAAGCCCGCCGATTTCGGCATGCACGATGTGGCCGGGTGGATCTCCTACGGTGCTTCGCCGCGTGCCAGCCTGGGCATCATCGCCGCCGCGCGCGCCGTGGCGCTCATTCGCGGTCGCGATTACGTGGTCCCGCAGGATGTGGTCGAGGTGATCCCGGATGTGCTGCGGCACCGCCTGGTGCTCTCGTACGACGCACTGGCCGACGAAGTTTCGCCCGATGACGTGATCAAGCGCGTCCTGCAGACCGTCGGCCTGCCGCAGGTCGCCCCGCAGGCCGTCGCCCCGGGTGGGCAGCCCGCGCCGATGCCCGCCGCGCCGCCGGTCATGGGTCCGCAGGGTGCGCCCGGGATCCCGCAGCCGCCGCAGGGTCAGCAGGGCATTCCGCAGCCGCCGCAGGGGATTCCGCAGGCCCCTAACGGTCAGGTGCCCGGGATTCCCGGCCAGCCCCAGCCCAAGTGAGGCGAGGCCCGGATTCGGTTGCGCCCGTGACGATCTCAAATCCCAGTGGTTCCTCACACGCCCCGCCCTCATTCCGGCAGGGTGAGCTGACAGATCCGCGTCTGGCGGCGGCGTTGAAGACCCTCGAACTCACCGTGCGCCGCCGCCTGGACGGCGTCCTGCACGGTGATCACCTCGGCCTCATCCCCGGCCCGGGTTCGGACGCCGGCGATGCGCGCATGTATCAGCCGGGTGATGATGTGCGCCAGATGGATTGGTCGGTCACCGCCCGCACCACGCACGCGCATGTGCGCCAGACCATCGCGGACCGCGAACTGGAGACCTGGCTGGTGGTGGACCTGTCCGCCAGTCTCGACTTCGGCACCGCGCTGTGCGAGAAGCGTGACCTGGCGGTGGCGGCCGCGGCCGCGGTCACCCATCTGACCAGTGGCGGCGGTAATCGGATCGGCGCGGTCATCGCCAATGGCGAACAGCTGATTCGCATTCCGGCCCGCAGCGGTCGCGTGCACGCGACCGCCATGCTGCGCAAGATCGCCACCACCCCGCACGCCCGCGACGGTGTGCGCGGCGATCTACAGGGTGCGATCGAATCGTTGCGCCGTCCGCAGCGCAAACGCGGTCTGGCCGTGGTCATCTCCGATTTCCTCGGCGATATCGATTGGCAGCGTTCGCTGCGCGCCATTTCCGGCCGCCACGATCTGCTCGCGGTCGAGGTGCTCGATCCGCGCGATATCGAGCTGCCCGATCTCGGTGATGTGGTGCTGCACGATCCGGAGACCGGCCGCACCCGCGAATTCAGTGTGACCCCCACCCTGCGCGCCGATTACGCCAATGCCGCGCAGCGCCACCGCGAACAGGTGGAGCTGGCATTGCGCAGTTGTGGTGCGCCGGTGATGGAATTGCGTACCGACCGGGATTGGATCACCGATGTGGTCCGATTCGTGTCCACCCGGCGCCATACCTTCGGCGCCTCGAATGCCGGGCGGGTGCCACGACAGTGAGTCTTTCGAATTTCACCCACACCTGGTGGCTGGGTTTCCTCGCCGTGGTCGCGATCATGGCGCTTGTGTATGTGCTGGTGCAGCAGCGCCGGCGCAGACACGTCCTGCGTTTCTCCAATATGGAGATGCTGGAGAAGGTCGCGCCGAGTCGGCCGGGCTGGTTCCGGCACGTTCCGATCGCGCTGCTGCTGGTCGGTTTGATGCTGCTCACCTTCGCCGCCGCCGGTCCGACCGCCGCCAAGAAGGTGGCGCGCAACCGGGCGACGGTGATTCTGGTGATCGACGTTTCGCTGTCGATGGAGGCCACAGATGTGCCGCCGAGCCGAATTCAGGTGGCCAAGAAGGCGGCCAAGGAATTCGCGGACGGTCTGACCCCCGGTATCAATCTGGGCCTGGTCACCTTCGCCGGTACCGCGTCGGTGCAGATGTCGCCGACCACCAATCGGCAGGCGGTCAAGGCCGCCATCGACAATATGAAGCTGGCCGAGCGCACCGCCACCGGTGAAGGCATTCTCACCGCGCTGCAATCGATCGATACGCTCGCCTCGGTGCTCGGCGGCGCGGAAACCCCGCCGCCCGCGCGCATCGTGCTGATGTCCGACGGTAAGCAGACCGTCCCGGACGACAAGGACGTCGACAATCCCCGCCACGGCTTCACCGCCGCGCGTCTGGCGAAGGAGAAAGGCGTTCCGGTGTCGACCATTTCGTTCGGTACGACGTGGGGCACCGTCGAGATTCCGGATCAGGACGGCAAAGGCTCACAGCGGGTACGGGTTCCGGTTGATGACGATTCACTGCGCGAGATCGCCAAGTTGTCCGGCGGTGACTTCTACACCGCCTCCAGCCTGGAAGAATTGAACGCCGTCTACGACACTCTGGAACAGCAAATCGGGTACGAGATGACGATGGGTGATGCGAGCAGGCCCTGGCTGATATTCGGTCTGCTGGTGACCGCCGCCGGTGTGGTGACCGCACTGCTCTATCGTCAGCGTCTGCCGTAAATCGGTACCGCGCGCCGAGTCCCGAACACGAACAGATAGGTTTCCCTCTATGTCGAACATCACATCCCGGTCGGTACTGGTGACCGGCGGCAACCGCGGAATCGGTCTCGCGGTGGCACAGCGTCTGCTCGCCGACGGTCACAAGGTCGCCGTCACGCATCGCGGTTCGGGTGTGCCCGAAGGTCTCTTCGGCGTGAAATGCGATGTCACCGATGCGGAGTCGGTGGATCGCGCGTTCGCCGAGGTCGAGGCGCATCAGGGTCCGGTCGAGGTCATCGTCGCCAATGCGGGCATCGTGGACAACACGCTCTTCATGCGGATGAGCGAGGACTCCTTCACCAAGGTCATCGACGCCAACCTCACCGGTGCGTGGCGAGTTGCCCAGCGCGCCAACCGCAATATGCTCAAGGGCCGCTGGGGCCGGGTCATCTTCCTGGGCTCGGTCGTCGGCCAGGTCGGCGCGCCCGGTCAGGTCAACTACGCCGCGGCCAAGGCCGGTCTGGTCGGTATGGCGCGCGCCATCACCCGTGAGGTCGGCAAGCGCAATATCACCGCGAACGTGGTCGCGCCCGGCCTCATCGACACCGATATGACCCGTGAGGACATGACTCCCGAGATGCGGGAGAAGGCACTGGAATTCATCCCCGCCGGTCGCATCGGCCAGGCCGAGGATGTCGCCGCGGCGATCAGCTTCCTGGCCTCCGACGACGCGTCCTACATCTCCGGGGCCATCATCCCCGTCGACGGCGGAATGGGCATGGGCCACTGAGCCTTTCGGCTCAGCCGGACCCCGATCGCACAGGCCACCAGTACTTTCAACGAGGAGAACCAACTAACCCATGAGTGGATTGCTTGCAGGCAAGACCGTTCTGATCACGGGCATCATCACCGATTCGTCCATCGCTTTCCACGCGGCCGCGGTCGCGCAGGAGCAGGGCGCCAAGGTGATCATCACCGGTATTCCGGAGCGGCTGCGGCTGATCGACCGGATCGCCAAGCGCCTGCCGAAGGAGGTTCCCCCGGCCATCGCGCTCGATGTCACCAATGAGGAGAACCTGGGCGAGTTGGCCGGGAAGCTGGCCGAGCTCGCGCCCGAGGGTGTGGACGGCGTCCTGCACTCCATCGCCTTCGCCCCGCGCACCCTGATGGGTCCCGAGGCCAAGCCGTTCCTGGAGGGTCCGGGCCCGGATGCCGCCAAGGCGTTCGAGATCTCGGCCTGGAGCTACGCCTCGCTCGCGCGCGCCGTGCTCCCCGCCATGAACGAGGGCGGCTCCATCGTGGGCATGGACTTCGATCCGCGCACCGCCATGCCGTACTACAACTGGATGGGTGTGGCCAAGGCCGCGCTGGAGTCGGTGAACCGCTACGTGGCGCGAGAGGTGGGCGAGGCCAAGCGGATTCGCTCCAACCTGGTCGCCGCGGGTCCGATCAAGACCCTCGCCGCCAAGGCCATCGCGGGCACCGCCACCGATGACGCCAAGCAGTTGAACATGCTGAACACCTACTGGGACGGCGCATCCCCGATCGGCTGGGATGTCGACGACCCGACGGTGGTGGCCAAGTCCGTGGTGACCCTGCTGTCCGATTGGCTGCCGGGCACCACCGGATCGATCATCTATGTCGACGGCGGGGCCAGCCATAACACCTGGTTCCCGGCTGACGGTTTCAACAACTAGCTGAAGGAGATTACGGCGGTGGTAGTGCAGAATCCCGGCATCGATGCCGGGGAACCCGCTACTGATGAAGTGGACGCACTACTGCTGCTGTCCTTCGGCGGCCCCGAGCGCCCCGAAGACGTGATGCCGTTCCTGGAGAACGTCACCCGGGGCCGGGGCGTACCGCCCGAACGCCTCGCCGAAGTCGCCGAACACTATCTGTACTTCGGCGGGGTCTCGCCGATCAATGCCTTGAATCTCGACATCATCAAGGCGGTCGAGGCCGAATTCGCTTCGCGCGGAATCGATGTGCCGGTGTACTTCGGCAATCGCAATTGGCATCCGATGGTGGAGGACACCGTCGAGGGGATGCGGGTGGACGGAATCCGTTCCGCCCTGGTGTTTCCCACCTCGGCGTGGGGCGGCTACTCCGGCTGCCTGCAGTATCACGAGGACATCGCCCGGGCGCGCGCCGATGTGCTGAACGCGCCCGAATTGGTGAAGCTGCGACAGTATTTCGACCATCCGCTGTTCATCGAATCGGTGGCGGACGGGATTCGCGCGGCCGTGGAATCATTGCCCGCCGAACGGCGTGCCGAGGCCCGGCTGGTCTTCACCGCGCATTCGATTCCGGTCTCGGCCGATATCGCCTCCGGTCCGCCGGGGGAGCAGGGGCTGTACAGCCGTCAGATCGCCGAGGCCGCTCGACTAGCCGCCACCGCAACGGGTTTCGGTGAGTACGACGTGGTCTGGCAGTCCCGGTCCGGACCGCCGCAGGTGCCGTGGCTGGAGCCCGATATCGTCGATCACCTGGATGCTCTTGCGGCGCAAGAGGTACGGGCGGTCGTGGTGTGCCCGATCGGGTTCGTCTCCGATCATCTCGAGGTCATCTGGGATCTCGACAATGAGGCGAAACAGCGTGCGGCCGAACTGGATATGGCGTTCGCGCGCGCCGGAACCGCGGGTGCGGATGCGCGTTTCGCTCGCATGGTGGTCGATCTCGTCGAGGAGCGGCTCACCGGTGCCGAACCGGTCAAGTTGAGCGATATGCCCAGCCTGGGCTGCACCCGCAATGGAATGCCCTGTCTCCCGGGCTGTTGCGAGTTGCCCGCGCGCCCGCAGCGATAGCGGCGCGTCCTGCGCGATCGGGGAATTTCTCCGCGCGCGGAATGCTTGGATGCAGGCATGACAAGTGCTGATTTGCTGGTCGACGCCTTCGGCCGGGTCAAGGAGAATGTGCACGGCGCGGTCGCGGGCTTGACCGATGCGCAGCTGTCCGAGCAGGTGGAGGCCGGTGCGAATTCCATCGCCTGGCTCATCTGGCATCTCACCCGGGTACAGGACGACCATATCGCCGATGTGGCGGGCCTGGAGCAGGTCTGGACCGCGCAGGGGTGGGCCAAGCGATTCGATCTCGTCTTCGATGACGCCGCAACGGGTTACGGTCATGATTCCGCCGATGTAGCGCAATTGTCCGGTATCTCGGCGGAGTTGCTGCTCGGGTATTACGACGCCGTGCACGATCAGACCATCGGCTATGTCTCAGGGCTGGTCGATGCCGATCTGCCGCGCATTGTCGATACCCGGTGGGATCCGCCGGTCACTTTGGGCGTGCGGCTCATCAGCGTCGTCGATGACGATATTCAGCACTCCGGCCAGGCCGCGTTTGTCCGCGGTGTCCTGTTGCGCCGGGGCTGAGACCCTCACCGCCCACACCGGCCCGGTCAAATGTATTGTGTCGCAGGTGGACAGGGCTAATGGTGGTCGCGTAGAGCGTGACCGAGGTGTCGGTGCCGGTAATTCCCGTGGGACGGCGACCAAGAAGCGTGCGCTGGGCGCGCCCGACTACTTCGTCTGGGCGCCGGTGCTCAGCCTGTTCCTGGCGGCCGGCATCTGCATGACCATCGGGCAGTCCATGTCGCTCGCGGTGATCCTGGTCGTGATCGCCGTGGTCATGGTGGTGCTCGATATGTGGATCAACCGCTAGCTATTTCAGGACGTTCACCGCGCGGGCGATGACCAGGCTCACGGTGATCAGTGAGATCCCGGACTGCACCATCATGGTCAGTTTCGCCCATCGCGACATCGGCATCACATCGGTGGGGCTGAACGCGGTCGCATTGGTGAACGACAGGTACAGGTAATCCAGGAACTGCGGCTCCCAGTCGGGATCCGCCAGTTCCGGATTCTGCATCTGCACGAACAGGAAATCCGGATACGGCTTGCGTGCGTGCGCCCGGGCCGCGGGGCCGCCGCGATCCAATTCCCAATACCAGAGCGCGAATACCAGAAAATTCGACAGCCACACCGCCACCCCCGAACCGAGCAGCCCGGCCGCGTTATTGCTCACCTGCCCGTCGATCAACCCGCGCACCAGATTCACCACCGCCCACACCATGGCGAACGCGAGCAGCCCCATCAGGCACAGCCCCACCCGCCGCAGCCATACTTCCTCGCGATCGATCCGGAACGGGCTGGCCGCGAACAGAATCAACAGCAGCACGAAACCGATGGACGGCACCGTCCACCACTCTCCCAGCCGCAACCAATCCGGCATAACGGCCTGCAACACCAGGAACCCGACCATCGCCGCGGTGGCCAGCCACCGCGATTCCCCGGCCGTCCGCCGCGCCCACGCGGGGACCTGATCATCGGGACTGGTGTTCTCCGAGCTGCTGGTCACCGCAGCAGTATCACCCGGGGATTCGCGCGCGCCGCGCAACGACCCAACGAATGGCGTCTCCGATGCGTCGTGCGCGGGTCAGCCATTGGGGAGGATAACGGCGCGGCCGTTGATCTTTCCGTCGTGCAGGCGCTCATATGCCAGTGGGGCGTCGTCCATGGCGAAGGTTTCGACGTGGACTTCGACATCACCGGCGCGGGCTATATCGAGCACCTCGATGAGTTCGGCGCGGGTGCCCCAGTACGGGGAGGTCACGGTCGTCTCATAGGGGAGGGAGCCGAAGCCGACCGAGACTCGGCCCGCGCCCAGACCGACCAGCGTGATGTCGGATTCGATCGCGGCGGCGCCGGTGGCGATATCGGCGGTCGCGGGCGCGCCGACGAAATCGAGCACCAATTCCGCGCCGCGTCCTTCGGTCAGGGTTCGAATGTGTTCTACCGCAGTCGAATCCGATAGGAGCGCCTCGTGCGCGCCGACCTGCCGGGCGAGTTCGAGCTTATCGTCGGAGACGTCGAGGGCGATCACCCTGGTCGCGGACATCGCGCGCAACAGCTGGATCGCCACATGGCCCAGGCCGCCCGCACCGAGCACCACGGTCGTACTGCCCGGCACCAGCTTGGGCAGGGAGCGTTTGATTGCGTGATAGGGAGTCAGGCCCGCATCGGTCAGGGCCACATTGCGGACGGGATCGAGGTCGCCCAGCGGCACCAGATGCCGGATATCGTCGACGATCATGTATTCGGCGATCGCGCCGGGCGCGCCGAGGCCCGGTGGGAAGATCTTCAGCTCCCGGGCTCGCAGACAGTAATTCTCTTTTCCGACAGCGCATTTGGCGCACGCACCGCAACCCCAGGGGCCGTAGACCGCCATCGCCGCACCGATCTCGACACCCTTGACGCCCGCGCCGAGCGCGGCCACGGTGCCCGCGCCCTCGTGGCCGAGGGTCAGCGGGAGCGGGAATTGGATGGCCTCGGCGGGCAGGCTCATGATCGCGATATCGGAGTGGCAGACCCCGGCGGCGGTCATCCGCAGCAGGATCTGACCGGGGCCCGGTTCCGGATCGGGCAGGGTCACGACCTCCGGCGCTGATCCGACTGTTCGGTACTGCACGGCCTTCATGCGGTCCTCCTCTTCCGAGTGACTATCCGCGGGCGTGATGATCCGTTCAGGGTTGCGCTATTCCCGAGCATAGTTGGGGGCGGCCGGTGGTTCGGCGAGGGAGAGGCTGTTGCCGTCGGGGTCCAGGACTTCGACGTGGCGGACGCCGTTGCCGTAGGTCTCGAGGAGGCCGTGCGGGATGTCGTGGGCGGTCAGGCGGGCGAGGGTGACGTCGAGGTCGGTGACGGAGAGGGTGACCATCGCACCGCCGACTCGTTTCGCGCGGACCTCGCGATCGTCGATGACTATCCAGGCGTTCTCGCCGACCTGCCAGAGAGATTCGAGACCGACCGTGCGGTCGGGTGGGCGGCCGAAGAAGATTTCGTACCAGCGGACGGACTCGGTTCGGTCGCGCACGCACATGATGGTGAAGAGGTCCATCGTTCGCTCCTGTCCACGGTGTCGAAGGTTGGACCGGGTGGGGGAGGGAATTTCATCGGTGGGCGGTGGGATGAGGTGTTCATCGTTGCGGACGCGCGGGCGGACAGTGTTGTATTCACGGCGAGTGGAACTGTCGTCTTCGCAGGTGGCGGGGTCGTAGCTTCACCGGGTATGACGACCGAGCTGCCTGAAGATCCGACCGCCAACTGGAGTTTCGAGACCAAGCAGGTCCATATCGGGCAGACGCCCGACGGTGCCACCAGCGCCCGGGCGCTGCCGATCTATCAGACCACCTCGTACACGTTCCGCGATACCGCGCACGCGGCCGCGCTGTTCGGGCTGGCCGAACCGGGGAACATCTACACCCGCATCATGAATCCGACGCAGGACGCGGTGGAGCAGCGGGTCGCCGCGCTCGAGAGCGGTGTGGCGGCGCTGCTGCTGGCCTCCGGGCAGGCGGCGGAGACCTTCGCGATTCTGAATATCGCGGGGGCCGGTGATCACATCGTGTCGAGTCCGCGACTGTACGGCGGCACCTACAACCTGTTCCGGTACACGCTGCCCAAGCTCGGCATCGAGGTGAGTTTCGTCGAGGATCCCGACGACCTCGAACAGTGGCGGGCGGCGATTCGCCCGAATACCAAGGCTTTCTACGGTGAGACCATCTCCAACCCGCAGAACCACATTCTCGACATTCCCGGCATCTCCGAGGTCGCGCACGGTTCCGGCATTCCGGTCATCGTCGACAATACCGTCGCCACCCCGTACCTGATCCAGCCGTTCGCGCACGGTGCCGATATCGTCGTGCACTCGGCCACCAAATACCTGGGCGGGCACGGCACCGCCATCGGCGGTGTGATCGTCGACGGCGGCACGTTCGATTGGCGCTCGGGCCGTTTCCCCGGCTTCACCGAACCCGATCCGAGCTACCACGGCGTCGTCTACGCCGACCTCGGCGCACCCGCCTACGCCCTCAAAGCCCGCGTCCAACTCCTCCGCGACCTGGGCTCCTCCATCTCCCCCTTCAACGCCTTCCTGATCAGCCAGGGCCTGGAAACCCTCAGCCTGCGCCTCGAGCGCCACGTCGCCAACGCCCAGGCGGTAGCCGAATTCCTCACCGGCCGAGACGAAGTCACCACCGTCTCCTACGCGGGCCTGCCCTCCTCCCCGTGGTACGACCGCGGAAAGCAGTTGGCCCCCAAGGGCGTAGGCGCCATCATCGGCTTCGAACTCACCGGCGGCGTCGACGCGGGCAAACGCTTCGTAGAAGCCCTCACCCTCCACAGCCACGTAGCCAACATCGGCGACGTCCGCTCCCTGGTAATCCACCCCGCCTCCACCACCCACTCCCAGCTGACCCCGGAGGAACAGCTCGCAGCAGGCGTAACCCCCGGCCTCATCCGCCTGGCCGTGGGCATCGAAGGCATCGACGACATCCTCGCCGACCTCCGCGCGGGCTTCGCCGCCGCCTCCTGACCCCTCGACACCGCTCGGCACTTCCTCGAACAGGGGAGGTGCCGAGCGGTCGTTTTCTACAGGCTGCGGGCGATGACCAATCGCTGAATCTGATTGGTGCCCTCGAAGATCTGGGTGATTTTGGCTTCGCGCATGTAGCGCTCGACGGGGAAGTCCTGGGTGTAGCCGTAGCCGCCGAAGACCTGGACGGCGTCGGTGGTGACCTTCATGGCGGCGTCGGTGGCGATGAGTTTGGCGACGCTGGCCTGGCGGGAGTAGGGGAGGCCGGCGTCGCGGCGGCGGGCGGCGTCGAGGTAGGTGGCGCGGGCGGAGTCGACGGCGGCGGCCATATCGGCCAGGAGGAAGCCCAGGCCCTGGTGGTCGATGATGGGGCGGCCGAAGGCTTCTCGGTCCTTGGCGTAGGCGATGGCGTCGTCGAGGGCGCGCTGGGCGATGCCGGTGGCGACGGCGGCGATGCCGAGGCGGCCGGAATCCAAGGCACTGAACGCGATCGACAGGCCCTGGCCGGGGTCGCCGATGAGACGTTCGGCGGGGAGGAAGGCGTCGTCATAGGCGGCGGTGGTGGTGGGGACCGCGCGCAGGCCCATCTTCTCCTCGGGCTTGCCGAAGGACAGACCGGGGGTGTCGGCGGGGACCAGGAAGCTGGAGATGCCGCGGGAGCCTTCGCCGGTGCGGGCGAACAGCGTGTAGTAATCGGCCTTGCCGCCGTTGGTGATCCAGGCTTTGCTGCCGGTGATGCGGTAGCCGCCCTCGGTTTCGGTGGCGCGGCAGCGCAGTGCGGCGGCATCGGAACCGGCATGCGCTTCGGACAGGCTGTACGCGCCGATCAGATTGCCGGACAACATATCCGGGAGCCAGCGCTGTTTCTGCTCGTCGGTGCCGTACACGAACAGCGGATGGCAGGACAGGCTGTGCACGCTCACCGCGACCGCGACCGCCGCCCAGCGCGCGCCCAGCTCCTCGAGTACCTGCAGGTACACCTCGTACGGCTGCCCGCCACCGCCGAACTCCTCCGGGTACGGCAGGCTCAGCAGCCCGGCCTGCCCGAGCGCGCGGAACGCCTCGTCCGGATACCGCTCCTGCTTCTCGTACTGCGCGGCGATCGGCTCGAGCACCTTGTCCGCGATATCGCGGGTCAGCTCGATGAGGTCGCGGGCTTCGGGCGTGGGGAGCAGGCGGTCGACGGGCATGGCTTCCATTCTCCGAGGGGTCCGGACGGCGGCGCGTACGCCACCGGCATCAGCCTGCACATTACGACCAGCATCCAATTGCGTGCAAGGCAGCACGCAATTTCGAGGGTTGGCTAGACTGACGCGGTGGTATCCGCCCTGCCCCCGAACAAGCATCAGGAGAAGAGCCTGCGCACGCGGGCGCTGCTGCTCGACGCCGCCATCGACAGCCTCGCCGAGGTGGGGTACGCCAGCGCGTCGATCGCCGATATCACCGCGCGGGCGGGCGTGACCCGGGGTGCGCAGCTGCACCACTTCCACACCCGGCAGGAATTGTTCGCCCAGACCATCGAACATCTGACGCAGCGGCAGCGGGAAGCGTTGCAGCGCAAGGCGCGTACGCCGGGAGCATCGCCGGGGGAGATCCTGGTCGAGTTGGTGACCGCGCCATTCGCGGGCAAGCTCGGCAAGGCGGCCGTCGAACTGTATGTCGGCATCGCCAATGAGAAAGAGTTGCGGCGCAATATGTTGCGCGTACAGCACGACCTGACCGTGGAGTTGCTCGACGCGTGCGGTGCGCGCATCGAAGTCCCCAGGGCGCGACTGGAATCGGCGTTCTGGCTGACCATCAACCTGGTGCGCGGCGCCACCCTCGACGAGATGGTCGGGCGAGATCGCTTGCGCCGCAAGCAGGTTCTCGCCGAATGGGCGCGGATTGCCGACGATTTACTGACCTGAGGTCGAAACGGGACGCTTGACGGCCGCGATATACCGGTCGTAGGGACGTTCTGAATCAGCGCTCGGCGCACCGCCGGGCGCGGCCTCGGGGGAGGACATCGCCATGGCGATGAATCGTCGGTCTGTGCTGCGTGCGGCCGCGCTCGGAGTAGCGTTGTCGGTCGTGGATCTGGGGGCGCTGTCCGGCTGTATGCCGGAATCGGCTGCCGGACAGGTGGATTGGAATGCCCTGCGGCAGGCGCTGGCGGGCGCGTTGATACTGCCCGCCGATACGGATTACGCGAGCGCGAAGCTGGCGTACAACCCGCGCTTCGATGATCGGAAACCGGCGGCCATCGCGCGCTGTGCGAATGCCTCCGATGTACAGCGGTGCGTCGCCGTCGCCGCCGAATCCGATGTGCGGATCGCCGCGCGCAGTGGCGGGCACAGCTATGCGGGTTACTCCACCCCGGACGGCGGGCTGATCGCCGATGTGGGGCCGATGAATTCGGTGCAGGTCGCCGCCGACGGCACGGCGGTGATCGGCGCGGGCGCACGACTGATGGATGTGTACTCGGGGCTGGCGCGGGCCGGGCGCTGCCTGCCGGGCGGATCGTGTCCGACGGTCGGGATCGCCGGGCTCACGCTCGGCGGGGGACTGGGCGTGCTCACCGGCAAGTACGGATTGACCTGTGACTCGCTGCTTTCGGCGCAGGTGGTCACCGCGGACGGGGTGCTGCGCACGGCGTCCGCGGAATCGGAACCGGAGTTGTATTGGGCGCTACGCGGGGGTGGCGGCGGAAACCTGGGAGTCGTCACCTCATTCACCTTCCGGACCGTGGCGGCTCCGCAGTTGGCGGTATTTCAATTGCGATTCCCGGCAGGTGCTTTCACCGAGGTGATGGGTGGCTGGCAGTCATTCACGCAATCCGCGCCGGACGAATTCTGGTCCACCCTCGGAGTGTCCGCCGGAAATCCGCCGACCTGTCGCATCAACGGCTGCTATGTCGGCTCCGAGAGCGATTTGAACACGCTGGTCGATAAACTGGTCGCGGCGACCGGATGTCAGCCGTCGAATCGGTACTCGCTATCCAAGGACTATCTATCCGCGATGATGTATTTCGGCGGCTGCGCGAATTACACGGCGGAGCAATGCCATCCGTCCTGGAATGGCGCGGGGGTACTCGGTCGTGAATCGTTCATGGCGTCCTCGCGGGTGCTCACCGGGCCGCTATCGGATCCCGGCAAGCTCACCGCGCTGCTGACCGGCCGCACGGGTATGGACATCCTGCTCGACAGTCTGGGCGGAGCGGCGAGCCGAATCGGCGTCGCGGATACCGCGTTCCCGCATCGCGAGGCGCTGGCCACCGCGCAGATCTATGTCGGCGCGACCACGCCGGACGCCCGTGCCGGGGTGGGTGAGGTGCGGGACGCGCTCGGCGATCTCACCGGCAATACCGCGTACGTCAACTACATCGATCAGGATCTGGGGAACTGGGCGGATGCCTATTACGGCGGGAACGCGCCACGGTTGCGGCGGACCGCCCAGAAGTACGATCCGCACAACGTTTTCGCCTTCGACCAGTCGGTGACCAAGTGCTGATTCAGAACGGCGCGGGCAGTCGCGTGTAGACGCCGGGGTATCCGGGCTGCGCGGCACCGCGTCCCCATGAGGTGAGGCCGACCAGTTTGCCGTCGATGAGTAGTGGCCCGCCGCTGTCGTATTCGCCGGTATCGGCCCGGGTTGATCCGGCGCACACCATTTCCCGGGCATCGAACGCGCCCGGATACGCGCGAGCGCAGTCCGCGTCATCGACCATGGGTACGGTGGCGGCACGCAATCGAGTGTTCGAGGCATCGCCGTCCGAGGTCGCGCCCCAGCCGAGGACCGTGGCCGAAGTGCCCTGAGGTGCGGCGATCTGGATGGGCGGCCGCGTCTGCGCGTGTTTCAGGGTGAGGATCGCGATGTCGTGGTGGTAGACGTCGACCCCGTCGACGGTGTCCTGCCGGAAGTCCGGATGCACGCGCACCGCTACGACGCTCACCGTGAATCCCGTACCCGAGCTGAGGTCGGCGCGATCGAAGGTCACCGTCAGCGCTTCGGGGGGCAGTGCCGCCAGCGGCACACAGTGCGCGGCGGTCAGCACCTGATCCGGTGCGATGAGTGCGCCGCCGCAGAACTGGCCGGACGGCCGATCGAAGAATATCGGACTGCCCACCGCGACCAGCCAGGGATACGCACCCGTATCGACCTGCGCGCCGCCGATCACCGCGCCGGCGGGCAGCGCGGTGGTGCACCCGAGGAACACCGTGGTCAATGCCGCGATACGGCGGGGGAGTGACACTCCCGCACTGTACCGAGCCGTGCTCCGCGTGGGCTGTGAGCTGTCGGTGCGGCTGAGTATCGTCGGCCGTATGACGTCTTGGAATGAGTTCGCCGAGGCAGCGCCGCGGATCGCCGAGATCTTCACCCGTCGTCACGCCGCCACCGGCAAATTGTGCATGCTCGCCACCCTGCGCTCGGATGGCTTCCCGCGCATCAGCCCGCTGGAACCCGCGCTCTTCGAGGGCGAACTATGGCTCGTCGGTATGCCCGACACCACGAAATTCAAGGATTTGGAACGCGATCCGCGCTTCTGCCTGCACACCGCCACCGTCGACACCCATGTCGCCGACGGTGATGCGAAGCTGTTCGGCACGGTGCGTGATGTGCATGATCCGGCCCTGCATCAGCGCTGGGCCGAGGCACTCTATGCCGAATCGGGCTTCGATCTACGTGGGCGCGACTTCGACCACTTCTATGCCGCCGATCTGACGGGCGCGTCCTCGGTGGAGGTCGGTGACGGGCATATGGATGTCACCGTATGGAAGCCCGGTCAGCCGGAGCGGGTCGTCCGCAAGCACTGATGAACACGACACCGCGACAGCAGACCGTGCAAGATTGCAGTGAGTGCAATTGTGCGCGAACTGCATTCACGCACGAACTGCCGAACAAGGTGTGTTTCAACGGTTCTCATACCCCGCGAACTGGCGATTCGCCGGAAGAACCGGATAGCGGTGTGCCCCTTGGCTATCGGGAGCGTCCCTCACGCATCCCGGGCGCGACCGTATGGGTACGCGATATCACCGTCGATGCCACCGCCCCGGTTCTCCCGGACGGCTGCATGGACCTGCTCTGGATGAACGGCCGCCTGACGGTGGCGGGCCCGGATACCCGGGCGTACCACCCGACCATAGGCCCTGCCACCCGAATCGCGGGCATTCGCTTCGCTCCCGGAGCGGCGCCCGCTCTGCTGGGCGTCCCCGCCAATGAACTCTGCGATGGCCGCCCGGATCTCTCCGACCTGTGGACCCCCGCGCAGTCCCGTCGCGCCCTGGCACTCCTGGAATCCGCGTCCTCATCGACCGCCGGTCTCGAGGCGATAGCCGAATGGCGAGCCGCCGATACGATCCCCGTCGACCCGATCGTCCCCCGTATCGTGACGGAACTGCGCTCCGGCGCGACCACGATCGCGGACCTCGCCGCCGATCTCGGCCTCGGCCCCCGCCGCCTGCACCGTCTCTCCCTGGCGGCCTTCGGCTACGGCCCCAAAACCCTCACCCGAATCCTGCGCATGCAACGCGCCCTGGCCCTGGCCCGCGCGGGCACCCCACTCGCGGAAACAGCCTTCCGCACAGGCTATTCCGACCAATCCCACCTCTCCCGCGAAATCCGTGATCTCGCGGGAATGCCCCTCACCGAATTACTCGCCCGCTAACCCAGCGCCGCATACAAATCCACGCCATTCCCATCCGGATCGAGCACGGTCGCATACCGCTGCCCCCAAAACGCATCGAACGGCTTCAACTCCCCCCGATACCCCGCCCCCACCAATTCCTCGAATTTAGCGTCGACCTCAGCCGCCGTTTCACACCGGCAAGCCAACCCCATCCGCCCGGTTCCCCCCTTCCACTCGGGATGAAACGAAAGAATCGTCCCCTCGGTATCCAACGCCAACCGCACCCCACCCCCGAGCGCGGCCTCCACATGCGGCTCCCCTTCGGCCCCCTCCCCGAACCCCACCCCGAGCCGCCGATAAAACCCCACGGCAGCCCCCATATCCGCAACAACAATTCCCACAACATCAATCTGAAAAGTCATACCCGAACCGTAAGCCCGCCCACCCCACCCCGTCTTGAACAAATCGGACACCGGCATGTCCGCCCCCGCCGAGCGTCCGCAGGACCGCGTTCGTACCTAGTCGCGGGCGTGGACTGCGGCTAGGCGGGCGGAGCGGATGGCGTTCCAGAGGGGGCGGAGGAGGGTTTCCTGGGCGGCTATGGCCGTGGCTGAGGTGGGGGCGGAGGCGGGGGCTCGTTCGGCGACGGTGAGGATGGCGGCTACCTGGTCGGCGGTGTCGAGGATGCGGCGGGCGCGCAGGGGGAGGGAGTCGGGGTATTGGTGTTGGGAGAGGGCGGCCAGTTCGTCTTCGATGAGGTCTCGGGGGCTGGGGCCGTTGGAGTCGACGGTGGTGGTGTGCAGTTGCTGGAGGGCGTCGGCGGCGTCGCGGACGGCTTGGCGCATGGCGTATTCGGCTTCGCCGAGGGGCATATCGGGTTCGATGGCGTAGGGGATGGGCGTCGAGTAGACGCGCCACTGCAACGTGTCGTCGTCGGTCCAGATCGGGACCAGGCCGGTGCCGTCGCTGCCGGGCGCGCCGACGAACAGGCCCTCGCCCGCTTCGGTTGCGGCGGCGGCGAATTCGGTGCCGACCGGGACACCGCGCACATCGCCGGGGACGGGGAGTACCAGGCGCACCTGGGCCTGCGGACCGGTCGATGCCTCGCGAATCAGTTTGAGCAGCACCATGATCCCGGCGCCCGCGGGCTCGGAGGACTCGTCGGCGGCCCACGGTAATCCGGTGTGGCCGCCGGTGACGGGGTCCCCGGCGGCAACGGTTTGGCGGGGCGCCCAGGCGCGCAGTGCATCCAGCACATCGTCAGGGGCGCTGCGGCCGGCAAGCCAAGAGCCTGCCCAGACCGTCAGCGTCGCGCTCGGGGTACTCATCCTTAGAGGATAACTGGCCGGGAACTATGGTTCAGGGGGGAAATCGATCAACCGTTCGACGGCACGATTCGCCCGCCTTCGGGACAATGGGCAGCGATGTTCGACGATCGAAGGCCGGGGAGATGAACGGTTCCATAGTGCTCGGCTTGGTCGCCTCCCTCTTCGGAGGATTGTGCGTAGCCCTGGCCACCTACCTCACCACGCGCGAGCGCAGCGCCGCCGAAACCCGCAAACTGGTGGCGGAGACGCAACGCGTGCGCATCGAGACCACCAAGACGTTCCTGGAAGCCAAGGCGCTGCCCGGTTTCGCGTCCTCGGAGGGCAAGCTCCTCACGGGATGGGTACTGAGCGAAAGTGATCCGGGCAAATACGAAATCGGCATCGACCGCACGGTGCGCGGTCGGCACAGCCCCGCCGGTTATGTCCGCTCCCGCCCCGACGCCACCGGCTTCGGCACCCTGATGCAGATGATCAAGGCCGAACAGTACCGAGGCAAACGCATTCGCCTGTCCGCCTACGTCAAAACCGCCGCGCCCGCCACTTCCGCTGTCGCCCTGTGGATCCGAGTCAACGGCGGCAAGGGCGAAATCCTCCGCTTCGACAATATGGAGGATCGCCGCATTCGCGGCACCACCCGCTGGACCCAGCACCACGTGGTGACCGACGTCCCCGACACCGCCCAGTACATAGCCTTCGGCCTACTCCTGGAAGGCTCCGGCGAGGCCCGCCTCAGCGATATGGACCTCGAACCCGTAGGCCCCGATATCGCCGCCACCGCCACCGAACTCCTCAACGACGACGAATTCCCCGACCGCCCGGTGAATCTCGACTTCAACGTCGACTGAGCGCCGTCGGCGCGCACTCCGATGGCTCGATCGACCCGTTCCGACGCCCCCAGGTGAACGGGGGTTCGCCATTTGGTGACGGGATCGAGTGCTGTTGGTCTACAGCATATTTCGAGGTCTGCCGATGTTTTGCGGTGGTGGCACGATGAACGGGAAGGCGCTTCGGAGTAGAACGAGGGCGGGGCAATGGCCGGTGTGCGTACTCGGGAACGGGTCGTGGGATCGCGGGTTTCGCCTGCGCGGGCGATCAACGGGTGGTTGGTCGGGAGCGCGTTCGCTTTCGGGGTCTTCCAGATGGTGGTGCTGCCGTTGACGCTGCTACCGCATGATGCGCGGTGGGGGTGGGTGCTGGTCGCGGGGGTGCTGGGGACCACGCCGTTCTGGTCACTGATCCACGAGGCGATACACGGCACGCTGCTCACCGATCGGCGGCGAAATGATCTGTGCGGGCGCGGGTTGGCGGTGTTGTACGGATCGCCCTTCGCGATGTTGAAGACCGGGCATCTGCTGCATCATCGGTTCAGTCGCACGCGGGAACGCGCCGAGGTCTACGACCCGGCCACGTCGAGTTGGATCCGGTTCGCGCCCGGGTACTACCTGCGTCTGTTCGGCGGGCTGTATGTGCTGGAGGTCGCCGCGGTGCCGTTGGCGATATTGCCCGCGCGTGCGATTCGGCTCTTCGGCCGGCGCGTGGACGCACCGGATTCGGTGGCGGGGTTGCTGTTCGAGCGAATCGCGCAGGCGAGACTTATCGGGCAGTTCCGCACCGATGCGGCGGCGATCGCGATCCTGTTCCCTGCCGCCTTCATCGCCTACGGCAGGCACGGGTGGATGCTGCTGGCAGCGCTGGGTGGCCGGGCGATGATTGTTTCCCTGTCCGACAACGCCTATCACTACGGCACCGATCTCGACGCCCCGCTGGAGGCGTTGAATCTGCGCCTGCCCCGCACCCTGGAACGCTTCGCGCTCAGCTTCAATCTGCACGGCGTGCACCACCGTCATCCGGGCCTGCGCTGGTACGAGCTGCGGGAGAAGTTCGATCGGAGCGGCGGTAAGTACGATCTCGGCTGGGGTCCGGCAGCGGCACGCCAACTGCGCGGGCCGATCAAGCTGGACCAACCCGATTCGACTGCACCGCAATCGGTTCGCCGCTGACGCTATTCCGGCTCGGTGACGAAATCGATGAGCCGTTCCACCGCCCCGATGAGCGGCGTCTCCAGATCGCGATAGGAATTGACCGCGTTGTAGACCCGCCGCCACCCCTCCTGCGGCGTACCCCAGCGCAGCCGCTGACAGATGCCGGTCTTCCAATCCTCACCGCGCGGAACCTCCGGCCAGGCGTCGATCCCGACCACGGACGGCCGAACCGCCTGCCACACATCGATATACGGATGCCCGGTCACCATGACATGCGGTCCGAGCCCCTGGGTGAGCCCGGTCTCCTTGGACCCGGTGACCAGGTGATCGACCAGCACCCCCACGCGACTCCCGGGCCCGGGCCGGAATTCGGCGAGCCGCGCGCCGAGATGATCCAAACCTTCGAGCTGTTCGACCACCACGCCCTCGACGCGCAGGTCATGCCCCCACACCCGTTCGACCAGCGCCGCGTCGTGCACACCTTCCACCCAGATGCGACTGGCCCTGGCCACCCGGGCGCGAGCGCCTTCGACACGAGTGGAACCCGAGGCCGAGCGCGTGGGCTGTTTGGGCGCGGTGGCGGTCGGCCGCACCAGCGTGACGGGTTCCCCGTCGATCAGAAATGCCGCCTCGCGCAACGCGAACAACCGCACCCGCCCGCGCCCGTCGTCGAGTTTGACGAAGTCCCCGTCATAGGTCCGCTCGAATCCGATTACGGCGCCGCAGAACCCGCTGGCGGCGTCCTCGGCGACGAGATCGCGTTCGGCGATCACCTTCGGTATCTCGCGCTTTCGGGTTCGCGCATGCCCGGAGAAGATGTCGCCGCTGTAGATGTCACGCCCGTTCACCGCATCGAAGGTACCGGGTGCGCCGGGAAACTCCCCGCTCCGACGCGCGTTTTCGATCCGAGTAGCGATTCGGGGGCCGGCGCGGGCGATCTTGCGCAGCCCCGCGCGAGAAGGATTACTGTGGTTGTCGTGGCCGCAATCGTTTGGCTGGTCGCGGGGCTACTCCTCGCGGCGGCGGAGATGCTCACGGGTGATCTGACGCTGCTCATGCTGGGCAGTGCCGCGGTGATCACAGCGGGTGTGGCGGGTGTGACCGGCGCTCCGCTGGTGGTGGACGCGGTGGTCTTCGGTATCGCCGCGATCGCACTGATTTTTCTGGTTCGCCCACTTCTGTTGCGCCGCTACGCGACTCCGCCGCCCACGCCCACCGGTGTGGACGCGCTGCCGGGTAAGACCGCGCGTGTGCTGGAAGCGGTCGACGAGCATGGCGGCCGGGTGAAACTCGACGGTGAGGTGTGGAGCGCTCGCGCGTTCGATCCGCAGGAGCATTATCCCGAGGGCACGACCGTCTACATCATGAGGATCGACGGCGCTCATGTCGTCGTGTGGAAGGGGCCTTAGATGGCTGTACTGATAGTCGCCGTGGTACTGGTCCTATTGGTGGTGGTGGTCGTCTTCAAGTCGGTGGCGCTGGTGCCGCAGGCCGAGGCCGCCGTCATCGAACGACTGGGCCGCTATTCGCGCACCGTATCCGGTCAGCTGACATTCCTGGTGCCGTTCGCGGACCGGGTCCGCGCCAAGGTGGATCTGCGCGAGCGGGTGGTGTCGTTCCCGCCGCAGCCGGTCATCACCCAGGACAACCTGACCGTGCAGATCGATTCGGTGGTGTACTTCCAGGTCACCAGCCCGCAGGCCGCGGTCTACGAGATCAGCAATTACATTGCGGCCGTTGAGCAATTGACGATCACCACGCTGCGCAACGTGGTCGGCGGCATGACCCTGGAAGAGACGCTGACCTCCCGCGATCAGATCAACCATCAGCTGCGCGGGGTGCTGGACGAGGCCACCGGCCGCTGGGGTCTGCGCGTATCGCGCGTGGAGCTCAAGGCCATCGATCCGCCGCCCTCGATTCAGGAGTCGATGGAGAAGCAGATGAAGGCGGATCGTGAGAAGCGCGCCATCATCCTGACCGCCGAAGGTCAGCGCGAGGCCGCGATCAAGACCGCCGAGGGCCAGAAGCAGGCGTCCATCCTGTCGGCCGAAGGCTCCAAGCAGGCATCGATCCTGTCCGCGGAGGGTGAGCGGCAATCCCGCATCCTGCGTGCCCAGGGTGAGCGCGCGGCCGCCTACCTGCAGGCGCAGGGCCAGGCCAAGGCCATCGAGAAGGTGTTCGCCGCCATCAAGAACGGCAAACCCACCCCCGAACTGCTGGCCTACCAGTACATGCAGACCCTGCCGCAGGTCGCCAAGGGCGATGCCAACAAGGTGTGGCTGGTCCCGAGCGATTTCGGCAAGGCGCTGGAGGGTTTCGCCCGCAATTTCGCCACCGAGGGCAAGGACGGCACCTTCCGCTACGAACCGGTCGCGGACACCGAACCCGCCGAACGCCCCGAGGACGACACCGACGAGGTAGCCGACTGGTTCAGCACTGCTACGGACCCGGCCGCCGAACGCGCGGTCCGCGCCGCCGAGGCCGATGCCCGCACTCCGTCGGACCCGTCCGCACTGCCGCAGCCTCGACCGCGCGCGGAAACACAACTGCCGCCTGCACGTCCGCAGCAGCAGCCGGAAGCCAAACAACCGGATCCGCCGACGCAGCAGCAGTATCGGCAGGACCCGCCCGGTGATCAGCGCTGGCAGCAGCCCCCGCCGCCCGGACGCCCGCTGGGCCGCTAGCTCGCAGACCGTCCGAAGGTTCGGTGATCACGATCACCGAACCTTCGGCGTTTCAGCTCACGCGATCGTGCACGCGACCGCGGTCAGCGTCGTGGAGAAATGCTCATTGGTCTGATGCGTATTCACGCTGACCGCCGCCGCGGTGCCCTTGGGCGTGGCGACCGCAAAGGTGCTGAAGCCGGGAATCCCACCGGCGTGCCCCCAAACCTGTTTCACATCCCTGCCATCGCTGCCGCAGGGCAGCCGCAGCCGGATCAGGCCGAGTCCGTAGGCCATCGCGGTGGACTGCGCCATCGGGATGGTCTGCTGCATTTGCGCGAGTTGCGGTGCGGGCAGCAGCTTTCCGGACACCAGCGCGGTGAAGAATCGATTCAGATCGGCTCCGGTGGAGATCATCGCACCGGCGGCTCCCGCCCAGGCGGCCTCGGTATCGGTGGCATCGACCCAGGTGTTGTCAAGCTTGCGGTAGCCGAGGGGATGGGGATCGCGCAGCTCGGTGTCACCCGCCGACGGAAAATAGGTGTCGCGCAATCCGAGTGGTTCGAGAATGCGGCTGCCGATCTCATCCGCGAGTGAGCGGCCGGTCATCTGCTCGATCAGCATGTCCAGCAACACATAGTTGGTATTGGTGTATTCGAATCGCGCACCCGGTGCGAACTGCGGCGGCATGGTTATCGCGATGGCGACCAGGTCCGGCGGCGTGAGATCGCGATACGCCTTACCGTCACCGGTCTGATCGAGCTGCTGCGGAAGCTTGTGCGAGGGATCCTCGGGCGCGAAATCCGCGAGCCCGCTGGTGTGCTGGAGCAACTGGTGCACGGTGATCCGATTGCCGTCATTCCCATTGCCCTGCACCACACCCGGAAGGTATCGCTCGATCGGCGCTTCGAGTTCGATGGTGCGGTTCGCGATGAGCTGCAATACGACCGTGGCGACGAAAGTCTTGGTGACACTGCCGATTCGGAAATGCGCGCCCTCGGCATACGGCGCTCCGGTGCTCAGATCACCCGCGCCCGCGGCGAAGGTTCGCTGTCCGTCGGGTCCGTCCACCACCGCCTGCGCACCGGGCATTCCGGACCGAACCAGCGCGGTCAGCGCATCGGAGACCTGCGTCGCGGGTGGTGCGGCCGGACTCTGCGCCGTGCCGCTATCGCAGCCCGCCGTGGCGAGCAGCGCCGCGGCCGCGACAATCGCGTACCCGCCCCGCCGCCGGAAGATACTGCCACCCACGCTGTTACCCCTCTCCACACGCCACCGAAGTCATGTCTTACACGACGGTTTCGACGCTAGAGAAAGAGCACACCCCTGACTATCCGGTAACTCCCGGAGTCGGTCCTACCCCCACGGTCGTACGTGCCAGCACGCCGACCGCGCCCGGTGCGTGGTCAGTCCGAGCTCACACCCGGATTGCCGTCCTCGATGCGCCCGGTGACGCGACGGCGGAAATCGGCATCGCCCTCGGCGGTGATCTCCAGGTCGTACCAGCCGTCGTGGGTCGGCCATTCCAGGCGCTGATCGGCACCCGATGCCAGTTCGATCCGGCGTGGATCGCCACCACCGCGCCGCGCGGTGACCGTCAAAACAACAACGCGCCCACCATGATTGGCGAGCGCGAGTGCGAGGGTACCGCGGGTGCCGGGTTCGGCCCCGACCCGGACTCCGGCCGCGGCCCCCGTGCTGTCACCGCGCAGTTCATGCCAGAACCGATTCGGTCCCTGCACGACGAGGTCGTATTTCCCTGTCACGGTGAACTTTTCGGTGGTGGTGCGCGCGACGTCGTAATGCCGTGGATCGCCCGATACTCCAGCGAACGGATAGATGGTGAAATGCGCTGCGGCCCGGCCGGTATCGGTGAGCGTCACCGACAGTGTCGATCCGTCCAGCGTGCTCGAGACCGCGGGCTGATAGGGGAGCGGTCGTGCCTTGCGCGTCCCGGGTTCCTGAATCGGAAGCGATTGCGCGCCCGGCGGTTCCGCCTTCCACCGGGAGGTCGCGGCGGGCACGCTCCCGGGCGTGCCCAGCCGCGGCCGCTTTCCGGCGGCGGTGAAATCGAAGACCGAGGTCATATCGCCGCAGACGGTGCGCCGCCAGGAACTGATATTGGGTTCGCGCACCCCGGTCCACAGTTCCAGGAATTGCAGCACCGAGGTGTGATCGAAGACCTCGGAGGAGACGAATCCGCCCATGGTCCAGGGCGATATGACCGTCATCGGCACCCGCACCCCGAGCCCGATGGCCTTCCCGTCGTACCAGTCGTCGCCATTGCCGGAGGCCGGTCGCGGCGGGACCGGTGACGGCACATGGTCGAAATAGCCGTCGTTCTCGTCGAAGGTCAGGAATATCGCCGTCTTGGACCAGGTGTCGATATCGGATCCGATGATGTCCAGGAGTTTGTGAATGAAGGACGCACTGCCCACCGGCGTCGATTCCGAGGGGTGTTCGGAATAGCGCGCGGGCGGCACCAGCCAGCTCACCGCCGGAAGCCGGTCCGCGGCAATATCATCGGCGAAGCGCTGCAACAGGCTGTCGGGTTCACCGCGGAACATGCCCCGATCGAACAGGCTGCGCTCGGCGGGAGTCAGCTTGTCCCGCCCGGCTTTCAACTGTCGCAGCAAACGCTGTTGATCGGAAAGTGAACGCCCGGACAGGGATTCGTAGAACTTCTCGGTCGTCAGATACTGCCCGCGCACACTGTCGAGCACCTTGCTGCCGATGCGCTTGAACGGCAGGAAGTACTCGATCGGGTTATCGGTGAAGTTGTCCCACTCCTGATAGATCTGCCACGACACTCCGGCCGCTTCGAGTCGCTCGGGATAGGTGGTCCAGTCGTAGCCGCGATGCCGGGCGTCGTAGGCGGCGTTGTCCACCGCCCGCTTGCGGCCGCCGGGCTCGAATCCCGTTGTGCCGGTGAAGAAGTAATTGCGATTGGGATTGGTCCCGCCGAACATCGAACAGTGGTAGGCGTCGCAGATGGTGAAGGTGTCCGCCAGCTCGTATTGCAGCGGCAGATCCCGGCGATCGTAATAGGCCATGGTGGCCGGGCTCTTGGCCTCGATCCAGCGATCCCACCAGCCCTGCCCCCAGGCTTTGGTGCTGCCGTTCCATTCGTGGTCGAGACTGTCCAGATATTGGATATCGCTGTCCGGCCGCCCCGCGCGTGCGGCCGCCGCTCGCGCGGAGAACGGCAGTACCTCACCGTTCGATCCGCGCGGTTGGCGGAACGCGCTGTTACCGTTGCGCAATCGTAGCGGGGTCTCATCGCCGAACCCGCGAACCCCGGCGAGCGACCCGTAATAGTGGTCGAACGACCGGTTCTCCTGCATGAGCAGTACGACATGTTCGATCGCGCCCAGTCCGCCCGCCCGGACCGGTGCCGCCATGGCTCGGTGCAGCGAAGACGGTAGTAATGAGGCCGCCGCCGCGCCCGCCGCGATGGTCGCCGCCGAGCCGAGCAGCCGCCTTCGAGAGACGTTGACCATACGTCGAAGTACAGCAGCCGGACAGGAACATTCGGTGATCGCCGGATGATCGCCGTATGAAGGTCCGTAGGCCCAAGGTTGCCGCAGGTGGGCGAGCGCGTGCCCGAGATGCCGGGAACATGAACGGCACAGGCCGAGGGCCCTCGACTGTGCGTGGTCGAAGGCCCTCGGCATGGATCGGACAGTATCAGTCGGCAACCGCTCCGAAGCGTTCTCCGGCGATGGCGCGCGAGGGCTCACCGTCGACGCCCACCGGCACCTCACCCTCGAGGGTGGTGCGGTAGAGCACCCGGGTGACATCGAGGTGGTCCAGATCGCTGGGGGCCAGATGTGCGGTGGCGCGGTTGTCCCAGAACGCGAGACTGCCCTTCTCCCAGCGGAATCGGACCGTGTACGCGCTATCGGACAGCTCCGCGTACAGCAGGTCGAGCAGGGCATCGCTCTGACGCGGGCTCAGCCCCACGATGCGGGTGGTGAAGCCCGGGTTCACGAACAGCACCCGCTCCCCGGTCACCGGATGCACCCGGACGACCGGATGTTCGGTGACCAGCGGCGCCTTGGCTACCTTCTTGGCGTAATCGCTCTCGGCATCCCAGGCGGGCTGCTTACCGCCGAACCGGTGTTCGGCGCGCAGTCCGTCCAGGAACGACTTGAGCGAATCGGGCAGACCCTCGTACACCGCCGCCAGATTGGTCCACTGGGTGTCACCGCCGCGCTCGGGCGCGATCTCGGCCCGCAGCAGCGAGGCCGCCGGGGGATTGATGAGCGGGGAGACATCGGTGTGCCAATGATTGGTGTAGCTGAACTTGCGCCGCCCGAACCGCTTCTCGTACAACCGGCTGTCCACGGCCAGGATCTCCGGGAACTCGGTGGGTGCGTCGGTGTCATACGGATGCGAGGGCGTGACCGCGCCGAACCGCCGCGAGAACGCGATGTGCTCGGCATGCCCGATGTCCTGGCCGCGGAAGAACAGCACCTTGTATTCGTGCAGTGCCGCGGTCAGGTCGGCGACCTGCTGATCGCTGAGTTCAGCGCGCAGATCGATATCGGTGATCTCGGCCCCGATATGCCCGGCGACCGGAGTGACGCGCAGCGTGCCGGTATCGGCGAAAGTGGTCATGATCGTGCCTTTCGTAATCGGGATAACGGAAAGTTCAGGCGGTGGCCTGGATTTCGGTCAGCGCGAACTGACTCTCCACCGGCTCCAGGCCGTAGTGACCGCGCAGGGTGGTGGCGGTGTATTCGGTGCGGAAGAGCCCGCGTTCCTGCAGGATCGGGACGACCTTGTCCACGAAGTCCTCGAGCCCGCCGGGCAGGTACGGCGGCATGATGTTGAATCCGTCGGCGGCGCCGCCCTCGAACCAGCTCTGCAGATCGTCGGCGATCTGTTCGGGCGTGCCCGCCAGGGTGCGGTGGCCGCGGCCGCCGCCGAGCTTGCCGATGAGCTGGCGCACGGTCAGCTGCTCCTTCTCGGCCAGTTCCTTGACCAGGGTGAAGCGGCTCTTACCGCCCTCGATCTCGCTTTCCGGCGGCAGCGGGGGCAGCGGCGCGTCCAGGGCGTGTTCGGTGAGATCGATGCCGAGCAGCGAGGAGAGCTGGCGCAGTGCGTAATCCGGGGAGATCAGATCGGTGAACTCCTGCTCCAGGGCCTTGGCCTGCTCCTCGGTATCGGCGATGAACGGCACCAGACCGGGCAGCACCTTGAGCTCATCGGCGGAGCGGCCGAACTTGGCCAGGCGCGACTTGAGATCGCGATAGAAGTCCCGGCCTTCCTCGAGCGTGCGCTGTGCGGTGAAGACCGCTTCGGCGTAGCGGGCCGCGAATTCCTTTCCGCTCTCCGAGGATCCGGCCTGCACCAGCAGCGGGCGGCCCTGCGGACTACGCGGGGAGTTCAGCGGTCCGCGCACCTGGAAGCGCTCACCGCGGTAGTCGATGGTGTGCACCTTGTCCGGATCGGCGAAGACGCCGTCTTCCGGATCGAGCACGATGGCATCGCTCTCCCAGCTGTCCCACAGCTGTACGGCCACATCCACGAATTCCTGTGCCCGCTCATAGCGGCGCGCGTGCTCGGGAATGGAGTCGTAGCCGAAATTGAACGCCTCCTCCTCATTGCCGGAGGTGACGATATTCCAGCCCGCGCGCCCGCCGCTGATGTGATCGAGCGAGGCGAATTTGCGTGCCAGATTGAAGGGTTCGTTATAGGTGGTCGAGGCGGTGGCGATGAGCCCGACGTGTTCGGTCGCGGTGGCGATGGCCGCCAGCAGGGTGACCGGTTCGAACACGGCGAGGGTATTGCGCTTGATGCGCGGTCCGACCGCGAGGCCGTCGGCGAAGAACACCGAATCGAGCTTGCCGCGTTCGGCGATCCGCCCGAGCTCCTGGAAATGACCCACCTCCAGCACCTGATGCTCCCGGGTGCGCGGATGCCGCCAGGCGGCCTCGTGATGCCCGACGCCCATCAGGAAGGCATTGATGTGAAAAGTCTTGCGTGACATGGAGAGTGTTCCTTCGAATCAGCGGTCGGACTGGACGCGCCAGCGGGACAGTCGGCGTTCGAGCGCGACCAGCAGGCCGTTGAACGCGAGTCCCAGTAGCGAGATGGTGACGATGCCCGCGTACATGGCGGGAATCTGGAAGTTCTGCTGCGCCGCGGTGATGAGATAGCCGAGACCGGCGCGCGCCCCGACCATTTCGGCCGCGATCAGCACCAGGATGGAAGCCGAGGCGGCCATGCGGATACCGGTGAAGATGGCGGGCACGGCCGCGGGCAGCACCACCTTGGCGAACAGCGGGATGGGTGAGAAACCAAGCGATACAGCGGATTTGATGAGCAGCGGATCCACACTGCGCACACCGCTGATGGTGTTCAGCAGGATCGGGAAGAAGCTGGCGTACACCACCAGTGCGATCTTGGAGGTCTCGCCGATGCCGAGAATGAGCACGAACACCGGAAGCAGCGCCAGCGCGGCGGTATTGCGGAACAGTTCGAGAATCGGGGAAATGAATTCCGCGACCGGCCGATACCAGGCGATGGCCACGCCCACCGGAATGGCGGAGGCCACCGCGATCGAGAAACCGATGCCCGAGCGGGTCAGGCTCGCCGACACGTGTTCGCCGAGCTGACCGGAACGGAACAGCTCCAGCCCCGCCGACCACACATCCGAGAACGGCGGCAGGAAGACCGGATCCACCAACCCGAATCGCGGCGCGAGCTGCCAGAGGATCAGGAACAGCACAATCGCCAAGCTGGGCTTGATGATCCGCCATGCCAGCCGCCCGGCGACCCTGGCAATGCGCGCTGTGGAAACCGTCGGGGCGGGAACAGCTCGGGTGGATGCGAGCTCGGTAGGTGTTACCGTCTCGCCGTTCGAGGACGAGACCGCGCCCGATGGTGCGGTCGTATCGCGGTCGACGCCGGACCCTCTCAGTCCGGCCGTTGCGGTGACCTGAAGTGCGCTAGACATGGCTGGCTCTCCTGTCGGTGGCGGCGAGCGCGGCGGTCTCCTGGCCCTGCGCCCGGGCGACTTCATCGCGCAGCAGCGACCAGATGTGGTGCCGCACTTCGCGGAAGCTCTCGCTGGATCGGATATCGGCGTCCCCGTCGCGGTCCAGTGCGATATCGACGACCGCCTTGACCCGGCCGGGCCGCGAGGTGAGCACCGCGACGCGCTGGCCGAGGTAGACGGCTTCGTCGATGCCGTGGGTGATGAACAGAATCGTCTTGCCGGTGGCCTTCCAGATGCGAAGCAGCTCGTCCTGCAACGATTCCCGGGTCTGCGCGTCCAGGGCCGCGAACGGCTCGTCCATGAGCAGCACCTCCGGATCGAAGGCCAGGCTGCGGGCGATGGCGACGCGCTGTTTCATACCGCCGGAGAGTTCATGCGGATAGCGGTCGCCGAATCCGGCCAGGCCGACCAATTCGAGGTAGTGCTCGGCGATCTGACGACGCTCACGGCGTCGAATTCCCTTGGCCTCCAAGCCGAATTCGATATTCGTGCGGGCGGTGCGCCATGGCAGCAGCGCGTACTGCTGGAAGACGATCCCGCGATCGAGTCCAGGTCCGTTGATGGGCGCGCCATCCAGCAGGATCTGCCCGGTGGTCGGTTTGCTCAGGCCGCCCAGCAGATCCAGCAGCGTGGACTTACCGGAACCACTGGGACCGACCAGAACCAGGAACTCCCCGTCCCGCACATCGACCGTGATGTCCTCGAGCGCGGTGAAGGCGGCGTTCTCCCCGCGCACCGGGAAGTCCTTGCGCACACCGCTCAGCGCGAGCTTGACCCCGCTCATTTCGCCGCCGCCGCTTCACCACTGGGCCCGGCGCCCGCCGGATACTTGCCGTTGCTGTACGGGTTGTCCTTATTGGTGTAGAGATCCTTGGCCTGGAACTTGCCCGCGGGCAGTTCGCCATTGCGCACCAGCCAGTCGATCCACACCTGGAACTCGCGGTCCTCGACCACCGCGCCCGGCACCGGGATGCCCGAGCTCTTGTAGTACTTCAGCAGTCCGGTGTTCTCATTGCGGCCGCGCTTGGTGATGATCGATTCGAAGCGGGCCACCACCTGATCGCGCGGGGTCACCTGGAGCCAGCGGGTGGCGCGGGCGGTGCCCTGCACGAAGTCGGCCACCGCGTCAGGCTGCGACTTCAGATAGTCATTGCGGAAAACGTAAGTGCCGTAATCGAATTTGCCGAACAAATCCTTATCGGTGTACAGCGGATGCAGTCCGCCGCGATCGACGGCGTTATCGCGGAACACCGAACCCAGCGCCGCCGCGTCGATCTGACCCTTGCGCAGCGCGTCCTCGGTATTGGCCGGCGGCAGCACCACCAGCTGCACCTGCTTGATCTCGGCGTCGCTGAGTCCCTGCTGGTGCAGCCACTCGCGGGTGACGAACTCGTGGTGCGCGCCCAGGGTATTGACCCCGACCTTCTTGCCGATCAGATCGCGCGCCGAGGTGATGCCCGAATCGTCCCGTACGAAGTAGCCGGTGTACGACTGCTCGTCCGCCCCATAGGAACTGAGCACGGCGGTGACCGGTGCGCCACCGGCGACCAGCTTGATGACCGCACCGTTGAAAGCGCTGCCGAATTCGATCTGTTTGGTCGCCGCGGCCTGGATATTGGCGGGACCGCTGGTGGTATCGCCCTCCCAGTGCAGGCTGATCTTATTGAAATAGCCCAGATCCGCGGCGAGCTCGTACGGCGTCACCTGTCCGGTCGTGCCCTGGTAGCGCACAACGGTTTTCCCGTCGGCGGTGGTGGCGGGCTCGGACTTACCGCAACCGGTGAGAACCCCGACCGCGCTGGTAATCGCCAACGCGGCGGCGAGGATTCGCAACGTTCGTGCGGTTCGAAAGGCCCGTGCGGGTCTGGAAGCGGAAGCCATAGTGATTCTTTCGATGAACGCGTACGCGGTAACGCGTATTCAGGAATGATCGGTTGATCAGATGGTGTCGACGCCGAGAGCGCGCGGCAATCGTCTTTTCACGATGTGGAAATCAGCGTGATTCTAATTCGGCGGAATCCGTTGGCCCGCCGACAGTTTGGAACAGGGGTGCGATGCGCCCGGCCGTGATCCGCATGGCGGGCACGATATTTCGTATGAGCTCGGCATTGAGCCGTGCCGAACGCGCCTGTACCGCGAGTGCGCCGCGCACTCGTTTGTCCGGTCCGACGATGGGGACCGCGACCGCGCGAATGGGGTCGTCGGTCGGCATCAACTCGGTGGCGAAGCCACTGCGCCGGACGCGATCGAGATCGGTGTGCAGTCCGGCGGTCCGCGCCGGGCGGGTATCGCGCCGGGCCGCGTGCTCCTCGGCGATGGTGTCGAAGGGGGAGAAGGCCAGCAGCGCGTGCCCGGCGGCGCTGTCACGCAGCGGCCGCCGGTCCCGGGGCAGCTGGTTGGGGCAGAAATACACCGGTGGCCTGGCCTGGAACACCGTGACCGCGTCCCGGTCCTCGGCCATGCTCACGCTCACGGTGATGCCGATTCCGGCGGCCAGCGCGTAGAGGTGGGGCGCGGCCGAGTCCAGGCCGAAGCGGCCCAGCGCGGGCCGGGCCAGCGATGCCAGGCCGTGACCGATGCGGTAACGGTCGGTCGCGGGATCCTGTTCGAGCAGTCGTCCGCGCACGAGCGCCTGGGCGAGCCGATGCACGGTGCTCACGGGTAGATCCGCCAGGTGCGCCAGCTCGCTCACCGACAGTTCGGGATCGCCTTCGAAGCAGCTCAAGACCCCGATCGCGCGGTCGACCGCGCGTGCTCCGGAGCGTGGTTCCTCGGTGGCCATGGATCCTCCTGCGGGGACGAAACAGTAGTCCCGGAACTATGACCATGGCTCTGACCGGCGGCAATGGTTGTGCGCACCCCGATCGCAGGTCTCGAGAAGCAGGTCGAACGGGGTCCCGGGAAGATCGCGCATCGGCGAAAAACTATTTCTATTACGCGACCCGGGTCACTATTTTCGAGTGGCCTCCGTCACATTATCGGCGATGAATTCGAACAATGTAATTCACCATTCGTCCGGTGCTGTCTGCATAAACTCCGCGAGTGCGGTCGACGCCAATTTGTCAACCGTCCGTGATTGCCCCGTGATTAGTTGTGATTGTTCCGTTACCGTCGTTCACGGCTCGAATCACCGAGTCCGAAATCGAACCGCCGAACACCGGCAACCCCGTCCCGCGGTTCGAACGAAACCGACATCCCTGGGGACGGGGACCCGCTGCTGAGAGCGCGGGCCGATTGGGCGCAGGCCAGGAATCCCATATGACTCGCAAGTTCAGCACCCGCATGCTCGTCGCCACCGCCGCCACCGGCATCCTCGCCGCTGTCCCGTTCGCGATGTCCACCGGCACCGCCTCGGCTGCCTCGGGCAACTGGGACGCCGTCGCGCAGTGCGAGAGCAGCGGCAACTGGGCCGCCAACACCGGTAACGGCTTCTACGGCGGCCTGCAGTTCACCCAGAGCACCTGGAACGCGTACGGCGGCGCGGGCAATGCCGCGAACGCCAGCCGCGAGGAGCAGATCCGCGTGGCCGAGAACGTGCTCGCCGGTCAGGGCGCGGGCGCGTGGCCGCACTGCGGCGCGTACCTCTAAGGTACCGCGCGCTGCCGGTTCGACCGGCGCACCAAGCATGACGATGGCCCCGGATCAATGGCGATCCGGGGCCATTTCGCGTCTGTACCGCTAGCGGTGGGCGTCGTAGATCGCCTGTGCCAGTTCGGATTTGAGCGCCTGGAACTCCGGGGTCGCGGTGACCCGCAGCTCGCGCACGGCGTCCGCGTCATCGCCCGGCAGGTCGATCCGGCGGTCCAGGATGATCCGGCCGGGCCGGGCGCTCATGACCAGCACCCGGGTGGACAGGAATACGGCCTCCTCCACCGAGTGGGTCACGAAGACCACGGTCTTGCCCGCCTGCCGCCACAGTCGCAGCAGTTCGACCTGCAAACGCTCCCTGGTGAGCTGATCCAGGGCCCCGAACGGCTCATCCATCAGGATGATGCGCGGATCGTTGATCAGCACCCGGGCGATCTGCGCGCGCTGCTGCATACCGCCGGACAACTCATACGGCCGCTTACCGCCCACATCGCCCAGGCCGACCAGGTCCAGCAGACGATCGGACTCCGCGCGCCGGGTCCGCTTGTCCACACCTCGGCACTTGGGCCCGAACTCGATGTTCCCGCGCACCGACAGCCACGGGTAGAGCGTCGGGGCCTGAAACACCACACCGCGCTCCGGACTCGGACCCGCGATGGGGTCCGCGCCCACCAGCAGCGCGCCGGTGGTCGGGGTGAGGAAGCCACCGAGCAGTTGCAGCAGCGTGGTCTTACCGCAACCGGACGGCCCGACCACGCTCACGAACTCGCCGGGTTCGATGACCAGATCGGTGGGGGACAGTGCCACCGTCGATCCGGTCGCGGTGTCGTAGGTCTTGGACACCTCGCTCAGTACGACCCGATCACGCTGTGCGACAGCGGAACTCACTTGGCGCTCGCCGCCGTCGCGGCATCGGCGTAGACCGCCCCGGCGTACTTCTCCGGTGCGGCCAGACCCTGAATCTCGCCCTGGCTCAACAGGAATTGCGCCGAACCCTGCAGATCGGAGCCGAGCTGCTTACCCAGGTAGGGCGCGCCCGCCTGCGTCGCGGCATCGAGGAAGACATAGCCCGGCAGCTGCTTGCGCACCGCGTCCACCGAGATACCGAGCTGCGCGGCGATGTGCGTGGCCGCGGCCTGCGGATCGTTGGCGAGCTGATGCACCGCCCAGTTCTGCGCGGCCGTCCACACCGTGAGGAACTTCGGATTGGCGCTCACGAAATCGCCGCGCGCACCCTCGAGATCGAACGTCGGCTTCCCGGCCTTGGCGGTTTCGGCCGCGGTGGTGACGGTATGCCCGTTCTTCAGCAATTCGGTCAGCGTCGGCTCCCAGATGAACGCCGCGTCGATACCGCTATCGCGCCACGCGCCGAGAATCGCGTCGGGCGTGAGGTTTACGAGCGTCACATCCCGCTCGATTCCGGCCGCCGCGAGCGCACCGAGCAGACTGTAATGCGAGGTACTGGCGAACGGCACCGCGATCTTCTTCCCGCGCAGCCCCGCCACCGAGGTGATCGCCGGATCCTTCACCACCAGCGATTCCGCGGACCCGATCACATCGTGAATCCACACCACCTTCATATCGATATTCAGCGGAGCCGAAATCGCCCGCGCCGCAGCCGCACTCCCGAGCAGTCCCAAATCCAGCGAATTGGACCCGAACGCCTGAATAACCGTCGCCCCCGAAGCGAACTTGCTCCAGGTGATCTTCGCCTTCGGCAGGCAGGTCTCCAACAGCCCGGCATCCTTCACCACGAGCGCACCATTGGGAATGTCCTGATATCCCAGTCGCACTGTGCCGGTGAAGGATTCGTCGACGGGTACCGGGCACGCCACCTTGTCGCCGCCCGCGCGTGACTGATCGGTCCGTCCGGACTCTACGCAGCCCGAGAGGGCCGCGGCGAGGACTCCGGCCAGTGCCAATGCGACAAGTTTGCGTTTCATGCTTTGCCTTTCCATGGAACGGCGAGGTCGCCGATCCGCTTGATCGCCGCGTCCAACCCGAGCGCGGTGAGACCGATAACGATGATGCAGGCCATGGTCAGCGGGGTGTCGAGGCGCTGACCGGACAGATAGGCGAGACCGCCGATGCCCGGAATGCCGTTGTCGAGTTCGGCGGCGACGACGGTGGTCCAGGCGAATCCGATGGCCACGCGGATGCCGCCGATGACCTCGGGGAGGGTGGCGGGCAACAGAACCCGGGTGATGACCTGACGGCGATTCGCGCCGAGGGAGCGTGCCGCGTTGACGCGGTCCGCCGAAACCCCGTGCACGCCGGTCATGGTGGCGATCACCAGCGGCGGGAACGCGGCCAGGAACAGCAGCCAGATCTTCGAGGTGTCACCGATGCCGAACCAGACGATGAGCAGGCCGATATAGCCGAGCGGGGGGAGGGCGCGCAGGAAGTTCAGATACGGCTCGACGATCGTGGCGAGCGTGCGCGAGGTCCCCAGCCCGAAACCCACCAGTGGACCGAGGATTACGGCCGCTCCGGCACCCACGCCGATGCGCTGCAAACTGGCCAGCAGATGCTCCCAGAGGAAGTAGTTCTGCTCGCCGCGCACTTCTCGCGGCACACCCGGGGCCAGCTCATGCCAGCTGTTGGCGCGTACGAATGCCCGCCACACCGCCCCGGGCGTCGGCAGGAATTGCTGATCGACGATCTTCGCCGCGCTGATCGCCCACCACAGCCCCAGCAGCACGGCCAGCGACAGCACCCGCACCCCGATCCCGCGCACCCGCCCGGACCGGCCGGTGGTCTGCGCTTTGCCGAGTTCCGCTGCGCGCGTAGCGGTTCGGGTCGCCCCGATGCTGATCATGCCGCCCGTCCTCCGATGCCGTCGCGGTCGGCCGCCTCCCGTCGAGGGGCCATAACCGTCCGGCCCGATCCTTTCCTCCGCGCGCGACTCTGCCCAGATACACGATCACCGTGATTTGAAGTGCGTGCGTTTGAGCACACGTCGACGAGCGAGGTGGGCGATCCGCCGCCCCGGTGCGTTCTCCGGGTCGGCAGGCATGCCATCGCAGCGGCCGGGCAACCTCGGCGGCAACCGGACGGTGCCGGTGGCCGCCGCCGCGCCCGGTATGTGCGGCCGAGCCGTCAGTGGCGTTGCGATCGGCGGCAATCCGCGCGGGTGTCCAGCCGCCGCGCGGCGTGTGCGGAGCCATTATCCAAGCGTTATCTCGTCACGGCCCGGTGTCGGATATGGCGGCCTACGCTCCTCTGTATGACTGTTGTGACCTGGCCGGACGAGGTGGACGAGGTCCTCGGCGGTGATCTGACCTGCGCGCTGGCCTATCTCACCCCGGCGGGTGGTGCGGTGGTCTCGGCGGTCGCGCCGATCGGGCTGCGGGATCGGGAGCGGGGCACGGTCGGCTTCACCACCTCCCTCGGCTTCGGGCGCAAGCTGGAGCGGATGAAGCGCAATCCGCAAGTGGCGCTTGCCTTCCACTCGCGCAAGCACGGTCTGGGCGATTTCTCGAACGCGCTGTATGTGCTGGTGCAGGGCACCGCGACATTCGACGTGACGCCGGATCGGGCCACCATGGAAGACATCGGTGCGCGTGTCGTGCCGTTCATGGGACCGCCGAAACAGGGCCGGTTCTGGGATCGCTGGTTGAGCGCGTACTACGCCGACCGCGTGGTGGTGACCGTCGCGGTGCATCGCATCGTGGCCTGGCCGGACCTCGAAACCACCGGGGCTCCAGAGGTTTTCGGTGAACCACTGCCGACCGGAAGCGCGCCCTCGCAGAAGCCGCCCGCGGGCGGCACCGCGCCGCGGGTCGAGGTGGACAAGGCCGCGGCCAAAGCCGATCGCCTGCCCTTCCGGCTGCTGTCCTATCGACAGGCGGACGGCTACCCCACGATCGTCCCGGTCGATATCAGCGGTTCCGGGCCCGCAGGTCTGAGCCTCGCCATCGCGGCCGGCGCTCCCGGCGGCGGTCGCCGCGCCGGGCTGCTCGCGCACGACTACCGGCCCAAACTGATCGGCCTGGAATCGCGTCAGCACACCGGCTGGCTCGAGGCGGACGGTGAAACGGGCACGTACGCCCCGCACACCGCCTCCGGCTTCGCCGCACCCCCGAACAAGACCCTGCTACTGCTCGCGAACGGTTTCCTGGCTCGTCGCGGCCTGAAGAAAGCGCAAAAGGAAGGCTTGCTCGACGCGCTCCGCTAGTGGATAGAGCCGCGGCGCCCGGTACGCGCGCCGCGGCGGCTATGGCGACGAAGAGTATGCCGTCGGGGCGAATGGGCGGGCGGGACCGCTGGGCGCGATCCGCTGGAGTGCCGCGCACTCTTGCCGATTCGGGTAAGTCCCCGCTCGGAACGTGCTCGGGCAGTAAGGTTTTACATGCTCACCGGCACGGCCGAAGCGCGGCCCGGGGTGGGCGGGGCGGGTATGGCGACACGGAGAGCGGTGCTGCGAGCGGGTGTGCTGTTGCCCGTCACCGCGGCCTGCGCGCCCGGATTCGGGTCTCGCTCGGATGCGGTGCGGATCGCGGTCTCCTGGGGTGGCTCGGAGCTCGATGCCTTCGAAAGTGTGCTCACCGCGGTCGATTTCGGGCATCCCACCGAGGTGATACCGCTCGGGGACGATATCGGCACGGTATTCGGCGCGGGGCGTTCGGCCCCCGATATCGTCATGCTCCCGCAGGCCGGACAGGTGCGGAAACTGGCCGAGGACAAGCGATTACGGCCACTCGACGATGCGCTGTGGACCGCCGGGGGAGCCGCCGAGTACGCCCCGGGCTGGCAATCGCTGCTGCGGATTCCCTCCGCCGGTGACCGGCTGTACGGGCTGCCGTTCAAACAGGCCTGCAAATCGCTCATCTGGTACGACCGGGAGCGGTTGCGGAAACTGGGACTGCCGGACCCCGGCACCTGGTCATTTCGTGAATGGCCGAGCCATATGGACGCGGTATCGGATGCGGGGATGAGCCTGCTCGCGCTCGGCGCGGCGGACGGCTGGGTGCTGACCGACTTCTTCGAGAACGTGCTGTGGGCGGAATATCCCGAAGTCTATGACCGGCTGGCGAATCCGGCGCTGTGGCTGGACGCGAGCGGACAACCACCCGCCGATCTCGGCTCCGCGCTGCGCGATCTGGCGGCGGTGTGGGGTCATCGGCACGCCTTTCCCGGCGATATCGGCAAAACCCTAACCCGGCAGTTCCCGGATGCGATTCACGATGTGTTCCAGCGTCATTCGGCGCTCATGGTGGTTGCCCCGGACTTCGCCGAGCCGATCGTGCGCGCCTGCGTCCCGGCCGCGTCGCTGGAGAGCACGGTCGGTGTCGCGCCATTCCCGGGCGGTGCCCGCGGTGCGCCGCTGATCGCCGGTGGCGACGTCATGGTGGTGACCGCATCCGCGAAAGACACCGCGGCGCAATTGGTATCCCTGCTCGCGCAACCGCGAGCCGCGCTGCCCTGGATCACCCGCTACGGCGGTTTCGTCGCCGCGAATCAGGCCACCCCGCAGCAGTATTCACCACTGATCACACCGGTCGCCGCGCGCTTCCGCGACTGGACCGCCTTCGACCTCGGCGACCGAATCGGTTCCAGCGGTGGCCGTTTCGACCTGTGGCGAGCGCTGACCGACTTTCTGACCGCACTCGATACCGAGGGCATCGATACGGCGGTGCGCGATACCGTCGCCGCCATCGATGAACTCGAACGACGGCGGCGCGACTGAGATCATGGACGCACTGCATTCGCACGGCCTCGACCTGGAATTGGCCCCGCGCCGCCTGTCCGGCCCGTTGATTCCGGGCAGGCATCCGCGCAAATGGATCGGCGCGGTCATTCTGCTGCCAGCGCTCGGCCTGATCACGGTCTTCATCGTGGCCCCGTCGCTCTATACCGTCTGGCTCGCGGCCCGGGCCCGGCCCGGATTGACGCTCGGCTGCGGGCTATTGGTGCTCGCCGCGATCCCACCGGCCATCGCGGGAGATATCAAGCGCCGCTACCCGGGGCTACCGGCCGTGCTGGCGGTCGCGATCACCTGGACCGTCGTGGTCGCCGCCGTCGGCGTGATCCTCATCGGCCGCGGCCTGACCCCGGACGGCGTGCGTGCCTATCTGTACACCGTCGGATGGGTGATCGTCGCGGCGCTGCTGGTGCTGCTGGCGCTGGCGATCGCCTGGTTCACCCGCCGATTCCGCTGGATGTGGCGGCCGCTGATCGTGCCGTTCGGCATTTCGGCGTTCACCGCGGGCATCGCGTTCCGCCTGCTCTTCGACCACCTGACCGAGAATCGCGAACTCGGCGGCGTCATCGCGTATCGCATCGCCTTCGGGGTGCTGCTGGTGCTGGCCTTCGCGTGGACCTGGCTCGGCCTGCTCACCGGCCTGTTCCGCGCGGCCCTGCTCGGTATCGAGGCCGATGAGGTGCGAGCCGGGGAGCTCTACGAGGAAACCCGGCCGCACTTGGTATTTCGACTGCTGCGACTGGTGCAACCGGTGTGGTTGATCGCCATGCTGGTCGTCGGTGTGGCGGCGGCCCGCGTGTTCGATGCCATCCTGGCCTCGGTGCCGCGCTCCATGCAGTACCAGATCGACAGCGCGACCGTGTACTGGTGGCGCACCTCGGCGGCATGCGGTCCGTGGTGCGGTGAGGCCGCCGCCTACGCGCTGCCGCTGGCCGTGGCGCTCGGGCTGGCCGCGCTGTGGGCGCAGGCTGGTATTCGCGGGCATCGAATGAGCTGGACGGCGACCACGCGGATTCCGGAAACGGGCAGGGAGCGAACGGGTTTCGCGCAGTGGCTGACGGTGCTGGTTTTGACGGGTGTCGCGTTGATCCCGATCGGCATCTTGGCGTGGGAGGCGCTCGGCGGCTCCGGCCGCTCGGTGCGCGCACAATTGCGCGCGATCGGGCATGACGGCGGCCTATGGCGTGCGCTCGGCATCACCGCGAGCGTCGCGGTACTCGTCACGCTCATCGTGCTGCTGGTCTCGGTGCAGGTCGCGCATCGGCTGGCCGCGGTGCGCACCGGTATCGGGGCTCGAATCGTGGTGCCCTGCCTGGTGTTTCTGACGGTGCTGCCCGCGCAGATGTATCTGGGACCGCTGCACGATGTGATCAATGCGTGGGGGTTCGCGGGCACCAGGGTGCCGCTGATCTTCACCCATGCCGCGGCTGGACTGCCCATCGCGATACTCATTCTGCGCGGCGCGTTGCTCGCGCCCGCGTACACCCCGGCCGCGGACGCGCTCTACGGTCTCGCGCCCGCGCGGGTGGTCACCGGCCGGGTTCTGCGCGCTGTCCGCCCGGCCCTCGGCGCGGTGGCTGTCCTCGAGTTCATTCAGGTCTGGAACGACTTCTTCATCGGCCTGCTGATCAGCGGTGCGGGTGCGAGCCCGTGGGCGCTGCTGCTGTGGGGCGACACCCGCCAATTCGACCAGAACGCGGCACAACTCGCGGCCGGTGCGCTGGTGTCGGCGGTCGTTCCGGTGACATTGCTGCTGCTGTTCTGGCGACGCTGGCTGGTGCCCGGCCTGACCGGGGGAGCGGTGCGATGACCAGCTCCCGCGACGCCGATTCCAATGTCATCGCCACCCCGAAATCCGGTGTGCTGCAACGCATGCTGGGCGCGATGATGGTGCTGGGCACCGGTCTGATCGGTGAGCTCGGCCGGATCTCGATCACCGACGCGTTCAAGGAGAACGTCGTGGTGACGCTGCTGTCCGGTGTACTGGGCTGGGTGCTCATGCCCCTGGTCGTCATCGCCGGTCTGATCCTGGTCTTCCGGGCCACCACGGCGATGGCCGCGGAGCATCGTGAACGCGACGGGGAACTCCCCGAACCGGGTGCGCCGTGGCCGGAACCGATCGACCCCGTCCAGGACGCCACCCTGGACGGCTATCGGGAAGCCGCGGTCCTGCGTGAACTTCCCGCGCGGGATTTCGAGATCGGCATTCTGCTCGAGGTGCTCGCGGCCATCGGCACCGCTCGCGCCCGGCTGCCCGCCGGATCCACTCTGCCGGAGCATCGCACCGCCACCGAGATATCGGCTGAATTGGTGCGGCGCGGGGTACTCGAACAGCTGACATCGGGCCGTTGCCGATTGGCTCGGGTTCCCGTCGAACCCGGGACGGCCGCGGTCCGGTCGCTGCCGGAATGGCGTGCGGGCTGCAATGAACTCATTCGCCGCCGGGCCGAGCATGCGGCGGGATGGGCTGCGGCACTGGATGATCCGGAGCGGTCGGCGGTGGCGCGGCGCTGGTTCCGGACCGAGGAGCCCAGATTGCGCCGCCTGCTGGAGCGGTGCGCGGACACCCCCGAGTTGCGGCGGCTGCGGATGACGGTGCCGCAGCTCGCCGTCATCGCCGATGCGCTGGACTCCTGGTACGCGCGAATCGGCAAGGGCGAGAATGATTCCGGTACCGCGACGGTGATGATCCGCATCGCACCTGACCCGCGCCGGGATCCGATACCGCCCGGCGGTGGCCCGCCACCGCCGGGGAGTCCGCCGTCGCCCGTGGGCGGTTCGGCGCGGGCCGGGTTCCCCGCGATCGCGGAACTGGCCCGAATCCGCGCGGACCCCGCGTACACCCCGCCGTCCCGCATCCGCCCGCGCCCGCTGCTCACGAACCTGCGCGCCCGCGCCGGTCACCGCTGGGCGCTGGCCGAATTGAATTCCGCCGCACCGGAACTGGACCGCGTCGCGACCGCGCTGGAGGCCGCCTGGTGGCGGTTGCCGCGCGAGGACGTGGCCGGTGAGGTCTGTGCGCTGGTGAATCTGGCCCTGGTGCATCTGCGCCAGGGCCGCCTCGACGCCGCCCGCGATCGCCTCGAACTCGCCGAATCCCTCGCGGTGGACGGCCGGGATCCGGCCGGGCTGGCGCATGTGCACGAGGTGCTCGGCATTCTCGACTGGGCGGTGGGCGCGCCGCGCCGGGCACTGCGCTCGTGGCAGGAGGCGCTGAGCGAATGGCGTGCCCTCGATGATCGTCTCGGCATCGGGCGCTGTCTGCAGCATCTGGGCTCGGTGGCGGTGCTGGATCCGGGGCTCGGGGCGCATCTGCTCGATCCGGCGGGCGACGCCCAGGCGGCCGAGGTTTTGCGCCAGGCCACCGGATGGCTGGCGCACGCCCGCGAACTGTATCCGGATGCGCGCTTCGCACAGACCTATTCGGACCGCGCGGCGCATACGCTGCGTACCGCTCCCGGCTCCGTACGCCGTGGGGTGCGCCCGCTACGACGCATCGATCGCTGGCCGCTGCGTCCGGACGAGTCCGACGGTTCGGCCGACACCCCGGGGCCTACACCGACTCCGGCATGACCTCCGGCTCGGGCACCGCGACCCGCGCATCGATGACGAGCCCGAGCACGCCCACCGCCAAACAGGCTGCGGTGAGTATCAATTGCCCCGGCGAGGTCTTACTGGTGAGCGCGTCACCGAGCAGCACCGTGCCGACGGTCCCGGGCAGAATCCCGAGCACGGTCGCGACCAAATACGGCTTCATCCGCACCGACGACAGTCCCGCGCAGTAATTCACCACCGAGAAAGGCGCGAAGGCGATGAGCCGCAGCGAGCCGATCGCCAGCCAGCCGCGCCGTGCCAGCCGCGCGTCCACCGCGCGCACCGCCGGATGGGTCAGCCGCGCGCGCACCCGATCCTGATCCAGCGCGCGCACCAGCAGCAATGCCAGCACCGCGCTGAGCGTGGTGGCCGATACCGCCAATGCCAGGCCCTCCCAAGGCCCGAACAGCATGCCCGCGCTGAGGGTGAAGATGGTGCGCGGGAACGGTGCCACGCAGACCAGTGTGTGGACCACGAAGAACACCAGCGGCAGCAGCGGTCCGACCGAATCGGCCCAGTCGCGAATCTGCTGTGGTGCGGGATGCGGTGCGAAGGCGGCCAATCCGAACAGCACGGCGATACCGATCAGCGTCGCCAACACGCGCGGCTGGCGCAGTCGGCCGAGCAATCCGGCCATACCGCTCACTACTTCGCGAATGCCGCCGTCCTCCTCGTGCGCACCATGGGTCGGATGCGGACTTTACCGACCGCGCGCTGCGCGGCTGTGGCTGGCTCCGCAAGGATGGTGATACCCATGCTGAACAGTTCGGATTCCGGTCGGACCCGGGCGGGAAGGGTTATTGGCAACTTGCCAGGTTACTCACTGGTAGTGAGACTCAGTGGACAGGAATCACAGCCATCCCGCTAGCATCAGGGGAAAGACGAGGAATGCTCGTTAACCGAAATGACCTCTGAGCAGTGCGGATGCATTACAAACCGGTCGTTTGGTCAGTGAGTGGAAGAAGGAACAGCAGCTATGCCGATTGCTTCAGACCCGGACGCCGATCCGGTGCCCGGGTACGCCGCCTGGCGCAAGGGTGTTGCCGGAGTGCTGGCCAAGGCCCGCAGGGTCGAGGTCTCGGAACTCCCGGAAGAGCCGGAGAAGCTGCTCGCGGTCACCACCTATGACGGTCTTACCGTCAACCCCCTCTACACCCGTCGCGATGAGCTGCCCGAGCAGCCGTTGCCGGGCGCCTTCCCGTTCGTGCGCGGCGGTGACGCCACTCGCGATGTGCATCGCGGCTGGTTCGTCAGCCAGCGCTTCGGGGGATCCGACGGGGCCACTGTAAACCGGCAGATACTCGACGCGCTGGAAAACGGCGTGAGTGCGGTCTGGCTCGGTGTCGCGGACCGCGGCGTTCCGGTGACGGAGCTTCCCGCGGCGCTCAACGGACTGCTGTTCGAGCTCGCCCCACTTGCCCTGGACGCGGGTCCCGCCGCCGCCGAGGCTGCGGCGCAACTGTTCTCGGTGCTCGACGGCTATGAAGTGGCCGATCGCACCGGAATTCAGGTCTCGCTCGGCGCTACTCCGCTGACCAGCCTGTTCGCCGGTTCCTCCGCCATCGATCTGGACGGGGCCATCACCCTGGCGCAGCAGGCGGTGGCGCGGCCGGAGAATATTCGCGCGATCACCGTATGCGGCATCGCATTCCACAATGCGGGCGCTTCCGCCGCGCAGGAGCTCGGTGCGGCCGTGGCGGCCGGACTCGAATACCTGCGCGCGCTCACCGATGCGGGCGCGGATATCGCCGATGCGCTGGATCAGCTCGGATTCCGCTTCGCGGCCACCGACGACCAGTTCGAGTCCATCGCCAAATTCCGTGCGGCCCGCCGTCTTTGGGCGCGCGTGGCGCAGGTCGTCGGCGCGCCCGACTACGGCAATGCCCCGCAGCAGGCCGTCACCTCCGCCGCCATGATGACCCAGCGTGATCCGTGGGTGAACATGCTGCGCACCACCCTCGCCGCGTTCGGCGCGGGCGTCGGCGGCGCGGATATCGTCACCGTGCTGCCCTTCGACGACGCGCTGCCCGCCGGGGAACTCCGTGTCTCGCAGGCATTCACCGAGCGCATGGCGCGCAATACCCAGCTGCTGCTGCTCGAGGAATCGCATCTCGGACATGTGCAGGACCCGGGCGCGGGCTCCTGGTACGTCGAATCGCTCACCGATGAACTCGCCGCCAAGGCATGGGAGTTCATGCAGGAGATCGAGGCCGCGGGCGGATACCTCGCCGCATTGCAGGCGGGCCTGCTCGCCGAACGCATCGAGGCGACCCGCGCCGAGCGCGATTCCGATGTGGCACACCGCAAGACGGCCGTCACCGGCGTCAATGAATTCCCGAACCTGAACGAGGAGCCGCTGTCCGAGGCGGCCCGCGCGGCCAGCCCGATCGCCCGCTACGGCGCGGCCTTCGAGGCGCTGCGCAACCGCTCCGATGCCTACCTGGCGGCCAACGGTGCACGGCCCAAGGCCCTGCTCGTACCGCTGGGCCCGGTGTCGGAGAACAACGTGCGCGTCACCTTCAGCGCGAACGTACTGGCCTCGGGCGGTATCGAACCGATCAACCCGGGCGTGCTGAGCGCGGACGGAATCGGCGCGGCGGCAACCGAATCCGGTGTCTCGGTCGCGGTGCTGTGTGGTTCGGACCCGCGCTACGGCACCGATGCCGCCGCCGCGGTCGACGCTCTGCGCGCGGCCGGTGTCACCACCGTGCTGCTGGCCGGAGCCGAGAAAGCGGTGGCCGACCTGACCGGCGCACAGCGTCCGGACGGATTCCTGACGGCGCGGATGGATGCGGTGACGGCGCTGTCCGGCCTGCTGGAGAAGCTGGGAGCATAGAGATGAGCGATATCAAGCATCTGATCGGCAATTTCGCCGAGGTTCCGCTCGGGGAGCCCGATAGCGCCCCCGTGGAGGCCGCGCAGGTCGAGGAGTTCGTGGCCGCGGCCGCGGCCGCCAATCACTATGCGCCCGAACAGCTCACCTGGGCGACGCCCGAAGGCATCGACGTGCCACCGGTATTCACCAAGGCGGACCGCGATGCCATTGTGGCCGAGGGGTATCCGCTGGACTCGGTACCGGGTATCGCGCCGTTCCTGCGCGGTCCGTACCCGACCATGTACGTGAATCAGCCGTGGACGATTCGCCAGTACGCGGGCTTCTCCACCGCCGCGGATTCGAACGCCTTCTACCGCCGCAACCTGGCCTCGGGTCAGAAGGGTCTGTCGGTCGCCTTCGACCTGGCCACGCACCGCGGGTACGACTCCGATCATCCGCGCGTGACCGGTGACGTCGGCATGGCCGGTGTGGCCATCGACTCCATCCTGGATATGCGGGAACTGTTCGATCAGATTCCGCTGGACCAGGTGTCGGTATCGATGACCATGAACGGTGCGGTGCTGCCGATTCTGGCGCTGTACGTCGTGGCCGCCGAGGAGCAGGGCGTCAAGCCCGAACAGCTGGCCGGAACCATTCAGAACGACATTCTGAAAGAGTTCATGGTCCGCAACACCTACATCTATCCGCCGAAGCCGTCGATGCGGATCATCTCCGATATCTTCGCCTACACCTCGGCCAAGATGCCCAAGTTCAACTCGATCTCCATCTCCGGCTACCACATTCAGGAAGCCGGAGCCACGGCCGATCTGGAGCTGGCGTACACCCTCGCCGACGGCGTGGAGTACATCCGGGCCGGTATCGAAGCCGGTATGGAGGTCGACAAGTTCGCGCCGCGACTGTCGTTCTTCTGGGCCATCGGCATGAACTTCTTCATGGAGGTCGCCAAACTCCGTGCGGGACGCCTGCTTTGGAGTGAGCTGGTCGCCAAGTTCGAGCCCAAGAGCGCGAAATCGCTGTCACTGCGCACCCATTCGCAGACCTCGGGCTGGTCGCTGACCGCGCAGGACGTGTTCAACAATGTGGCGCGCACCTGTGTCGAGGCCATGGCCGCGACCCAGGGGCATACCCAGTCGTTGCACACCAACGCACTCGATGAGGCGCTGGCACTGCCGACGGACTTCTCCGCTCGTATCGCGCGTAATACCCAGCTGTTGATCCAGCAGGAGTCCAACACCACGCGGCCGATCGACCCGTGGGGTGGCTCGTACTACGTGGAGTGGCTGACCCATCAGCTCGCCGAGCGCGCGCGGGCGCATATCGCCGAGGTGGAGGCGCACGGCGGTATGGCGCAGGCGATTTCGGAAGGCATTCCGAAGCTGCGCATCGAAGAGGCCGCGGCCCGTACCCAGGCGCGCATCGACACCGGCCAGCAGGCCGTCATCGGCGTGAACAAGTACCAGGCCGAAGAGGACCAGGAGATCGAGGTCCTCAAGGTCGAGAACTCGCGCGTGCGCGCCGAGCAGAACGAGAAGCTGGTGCGCCTGCGCGCCGAGCGCGATACCGCCGAATGTGAACGTGCGCTGGCCGAATTGACCCGTGCCGCAGCCTCTTCCGAGGGCGGTATGGAGAACAACTTGATGGCGCTGGCGATCGCGGCCGCGCGCGCCAAGGCCACCGTCGGTGAGATCTCCGACGCGCTGGAGAAGGTGTACGGCCGCCATCAGGCCGAAATCCGCACGCTCTCCGGTGTTTACCGTGAGGAGGCCGGCAAGGTGTCGAACATCAGTAAGGCGATCGAACTCGTCGACGAGTTCGCCGAGGCCGAAGGCCGCCGCCCCCGCATCCTGGTTTGCAAGATGGGTCAGGACGGGCACGACCGCGGTCAGAAGGTGATCGCCACCGCGTTCGCCGACCTCGGCATGGACGTCGATGTGGGCCCGCTGTTCCAGACCCCCGAAGAGGTGGCCCAGCAGGCCGCCGACAATGACGTGCACATTGTCGGCGTCTCCTCGCTGGCGGCAGGCCATCTCACGCTGGTGCCCGCCCTGCGGCAGGCGCTGGCCGATGTCGGCCGGTCCGACATCATGGTCGTGGTCGGCGGCGTCATCCCGCCCGGCGACTTCGCCGAGCTGTATGAGGCCGGTGCGGCGGCGATCTTCGCGCCCGGCACCGTAATCGCCGACGCCGCAATCGATCTGATCAAGAAATTGGCCGATTCACTGGGCCATGAGATCGGCACCGGCGCGGCCGAATGAGCGACGCCGTGCGTGCGGCCGCGGGTGACCCTCACCCGCGGCTGGGCACCACCGCCGGGGTCCGCGCAGCGGGCGGGCCCCAGGCCGCGGCGCGCGGTGTGAAGCGGGCCGTCGATGTCGATCAGCTCGCGGAGCAGGTGCGGGCGGGGGAGCGGGCCGGGTTGGCGCGCGCCATCACCCTCGTCGAATCCACCCGGAGTGATCATCGTGAACTGGCGCAGCAGCTGCTGCTGCGCCTGACGCCCGCGACGGATGCGGTGGTATCCAATCGTGTTGGTATCACCGGTGTTCCGGGCGTGGGTAAGTCGACGTTCATCGACTCGCTGGGCATGTCGCTGATCGAGCAGGGGCATCGGGTGGCGGTGCTGGCGGTGGATCCGTCCTCGACTCGCACCGGTGGTTCGATCCTGGGCGATAAGACCCGGATGGCGCGACTTTCGGTGGAGCGCAACGCATTCATCCGCCCGTCACCCACCGCGGGCACGCTCGGCGGTGTCGCCAAGGCGACCCGCGAGACGATCGTGCTGCTGGAGGCGGCGGGCTACGACGTGATCCTGGTCGAGACGGTGGGCGTAGGCCAGTCCGAGGTGACGGTCGCCAATATGGTCGACGTCTTCTGCTTCCTCACCCTGGCTCGCACCGGAGATCAGTTGCAGGGCATCAAGAAAGGCGTCCTGGAGCTGGCCGACCTGGTGGCGGTCAACAAGGCCGACGGCAAGCATGAACTCGAAGCCAAGGCCGCAGCCCGCGAACTGGCCGGGGCCATGCGCCTCATCCACCCCCGCGATTCCCTGTGGCACCCACCGGTAATCACCATGAGCGGCCTGAACGGCGTTGGCCTGGACAAGTTCTGGGACACCGTCCTCACCCACCGCAAGGTCCTCACCGAGGCGGGCGAATTCGCCGAGAAGCGCCGCCGCCAGCAAATCGACTGGACCTGGACCATGGTCAACGACAGCCTGCTGCGCCGCCTGTCCGACAACCCGAACGTGAAATCCGTTCGCGCCCAGGTCGAATCCCAGGTCCGCGCGGGCTCACTGACCCCCGCCCTGGCCGCCGAAGAACTCCTCCGAGCCTTCGACGAGCACTGATGACCAGCACCGGGAGTGCCGATGACCATCACGAATGAGCGCCGATGACCATCACCCCCGGCACTCTCGCCGACGCCGAGGCGGTCGCCACCCTCCACACCGAGAGCTGGCGCACCGCCTACGCGGACATCATGCCCGCCGACTACCTCAACGGGCCGCTCTACGAAGAGCGCCTGGCGCTGTGGCAGCACCGCCTGACCACCCTTACCCCCGGCGCGGCCCTATTCGTCGCCACGGACGCGGCCACCTTGGCGGACACGGCTACCTCGACGGACGCGGCCACCTTGATCGGATTCGTCTATCTCACTCCACAACCTGACGGCCGCATCCTCCTGGACAACCTCCACGTCCACCCCACCCTCAAACGCACCGGCACCGGCACCCGCCTCCTGACCCACGCTCAAACCTGGGTCACCACCGAACACCCCGGCCGCACCCTCTATCTCGAAGTCCTCGAAGCCAACACCCCGGCCATAGCGTTCTACGAACGCCACGGCGGCAAACGCACCGACCGCCGCCCCGCCCACTTCCCCCAGGGCTTCACCCTCACCGAACTCGAATACACCTGGCTTCCCACCTAGGCTGACCGCCATGCTCGACCCCGCAACCGTCTCGCCCAACCTCACCGACCGCGGCCGCATCCCCTCGGTCCTCCGTTTCACCACCGAACTCATCGCCTGGATCGCAACCCCCTGGGCTCTAGCCGAGCATTCGGTGGTGCTGGCGGTTCTTTCGGTGATTGTGCTCATCGGCCTGCCGACCGCGTTCTCCACGCCCGGGGACAAGAAGCAGACCCTCCTCCCGGTTCCGGGCATCGTGACGATCGCCCTGGTTGTCCTCCAACTCGTCGCGGCGGTGGTCAGCGCGTGGATTGCCTGGTATCCGTGGGTCGCTGTCCTCGTGACCGTGCTGGCATGTGCCACGGTGGTTGCCGAACTTCCGCGTTGGCGCTGGCTGCTCCGCGCGCCGGGCAGCGCGAAGGGATAAGACCGCCGGACTTCGTCGGCGTCAGGGAAGCGATTCCATCGGAGAAATCTCGGTGGAAGCCGCGCAGTGCCTCGGCAAGGATGTGGCGGTGCGGATGCTGGCGGAGTTGGATCGGATTACCGAGGAGCAGGATCGGTCGGCGACGTTCGAATTGATTCGAATGCTGAACGATCGTGGTGTCGGAGAAGCGGAGCGGGAGCAGATCGGTTACGCGCTCCAACGGCTCGCCGATCCCCGTGCGGTGGGGCCGCTGACCGAAATTGTGCGTGACCGCGACCGGCCGGACGAAGTGCGCCGCGCCGCGCTGTGGGCGCTGGAGGGCTCGGACATCTTTCCGGCGGGGCCGGGAATGCGGAACTGGTGGGATCTCGGCGATGACCTGGTTCGCGGCTGTGTGCTGCGGCAGGCCACGCGCCGCGAGGCGGATCTGCTCGAACCGGTTCTGAGCGATCCACGCCATCCGCTGCACCGGGACGCGCTGGTCGGAATCGGGTCCACGTTCGAGGAACCACACTGGCAGCGATTCAAGATCGCCGCTTTGGCGAACCCCGACCCGGCGGTGCGGCGGACAGCCGCCTATCAGCTGGGATGGGATGAGCCGGTAGCAGCCGAATCTGGGTTGCACCGGGTTGCGGCGAGCGACAGCTCGGTCGAAGTCTGCTGTGCCGCAATCGATTCGCTGCGGTACTACAGCAGCAGGGCCACGTTGCGGCTGCTACACGAGCTGGCCCGAGGCAATGACGCGCGAGCGATGGAAGCACGCACTGCCGCTGCCGGATTGCTCAGCGACTTCGAGGATGAGCGGTCACACATCGGTGAATGGCTCGCGCCGGTCGCGGACCTGCTCGGCGCGCCCGACGTCGATGCCACGACCGAAATCGACACCGCGCCTGGGCAATCCGGTACACCGCGTTCGCGGTTCCCAATTCCATCGGCGTCGGAGCTGATCACCCTGTACTCCGATCCGGACGGTCCGTGGGAGCCGAAACTGGCTGTCATGCGAAGGCGCGTCATCGGCAATGGCTGGGATGCCATGCCCGAGCCTGACCGCCATGGCCTCGCCGCGTTTCTCTCCGGCCATCCGGACCCGCAGGTGCGCGCGCTGTGCTGCTGGGCGTTGTCGAGCTGGGACGAGGTGGATTCGTTGCTCGCATTGGCTCATGATCCAGATGAGGGGGTACGGCAATCAGCGGTCTACAACTTCCGATTCGTACCGCGTTCGCACGAGATCGCTACGCTCACATGGGATCTGATCGCCTCCGGTGAGGTGGCCGGTACCCGTGGACAGGAGACGCTGGTCGTCTGCGCCGCACACACCCCACCCGGCGACCTCGAAGACCGTCTGATCGAGTTGGCGCGCAACGATCTTCGGGAAGACATCCGCGCCGAGGCGGTCACCCTCCTCGGCGACCGCGTCGAACCGCTACTGCCTTTGCTCTCCGAACCGCCACTGCTGACCTGGGCGGTGCACATCCGACTACTCGATGCGTGCCGCAGCTCAGGTGTGCGACCGGCTGCCGTGAACGATCTTCAGGGTGTCGACAATCTTCATGTAGCACGTGCTCTTGCGAACCTGAGCCGCTGATGATCCTCCAGCCCTGAAATCGGCTCGCTACCTAGCTGATTCGGGTCGACCATCGGCGGCTGCGGTGAGTCGATCTGCCAGCGCGCGCACAGCGTCGTTAAGTTCGGCGGGGTGCTCGATGACGAACGGGCGGTTCAGGCCGGCCAGGAGCGGGGGAATCCATTCGAGTTGTTCGGCTTGAATGCGCACCCGCACCCATTGTTCGGGATCTGCCGGAGATGAGTCGATGTCATGCAGGGTCGCGATCGCTTCCGGAAGGAGCGAGCGGATCTGGTCGGCCGTGCCCTGAACGCGGACCGATACCTCATGCCGGTAGGGCGCTGTCGCAAGGGCGGCCAGTAGATGGGCGCTCGGCTCGAATTCTTCCGGGGGAGTGAAGGTTTCGGATAGCGCGGTGGCGGTGGTGATGCGGTCGAGCCGGAACCGGCGCACCTCAGCGCTGCGACTGTCCCTGCCGGTCAGGTACCAGCGGTCGGAGTGGGCGACCAGCCCGTAAGGATGCACGGTTCGCTCGCTGTGCCGCCCGTTGCGGTCGGTGTATGTGATTGCGAGCGTTCGGTGTTCGCGCGTTGCCTCGGCGACGCGGAGGAGAACGGCAGTCTCCACGGTGACTTCGGGGTGGTCGGCGGCGGTGAATTCGACGGTTTGGATCAGCGCTTCCAAACGGGTGGTCAGGCGTGCGGGCAGGACGCGGCGGAGTTTTGCGGTGGCGCTGTCGACCGCGTGCGCGACTGTTGATCCGCCGCGGCTGGTGAGCAGCCCGAGCAGAACGGCCACCGCTTCGTCATCGGTCAGCATCAGCGGTGGCATTCGATACCCGGGCGCGAGCTGGTAGCCGCCGTAGCGGCCGCGTATGGATCGAATGGGGATATCCAGGTCGGTCAGATGGGAGATGTACCGCCTGACGGTGCGTTCATCCACGGCGAGCCGCCCGGCGAGCTCGCCAACGGTGTGGGTGCCGCCGGTCTGCAACAGCTCCAGCAGCGCGAGCACTCGGGCGGTAGGACGCGTCATCGGAAAATTCTCTCACCAATACCGGGCGGAAACTGTCCGGTATAGCCCCTACCGTGGCATTCGACGGCGCAACCGCCGCCCATATCCCAGCTGAGGAGTACACGATGAACCTCGTTTCCATCCGACTGATCACCGATGACATCCAGCGCATGGTCGCCTTCTACCAGCATCTGACCGGCACCGAAGCCGCATGGAGCACCCCGGACTTCGCCGAATTCGTCACCCCGGCAGGCACCCTGGCACTCGGCACCACCCGCACCGTCGCATTGTTCGCCCCCAACAGCGCCCACCCAGCCGACAACCGAACCGCGATCATCGAATTCCTGGTCCCCGACGTAGACGCCGCCTACACGCGCCTACACGAGACCCTCACCGATTTCGTCAACGAACCCACCACAATGCCCTGGGGCAACCGCTCCCTCCTCCTCCGCGACCCCGACGGCAACCTGATCAACCTCTTCACCCCGATCACCGCACAAGCCGTCGCGAAATTCGCTCGAGTCGCTGCCTCCTCAACGCAACGGTCTATTCAATGACGTTCCGTCCCAGGGGGCTCGAATCCTGACCGCAGTGGCGGTGTCGTTTGCCTGGCGTAGGTTGCTTCCGGGCTAACGGTGATCACGTCGAGTTGCCGCACCAGCGATTCCGGTATTTCCCCGCCCTCGAAATGCCTGGGGCTCAGAACAATCACCGCCTCCGCGTCCAGGCGACGAGCTTGTGTCTTCAGTCGAGCCAAGGGTGGTCGACCGAATTTCGGATCGTAGACCACCATGTCAGCGAAGTCGTAGCCGAGACGCGCCGCGAGCTCGCGTATTCGGCTCTGATCCCGCAGTAGCGCCCCTCCGGACACATCAGTTCGGAGATAGCCCAAACACGTTGGCTTATGGAGCATTACAACCTCTCTGTTCTCGTGCCCATCGACTGCGATGCGTTCGTGAAGCTCGAGATAGAACCCCGAGACGTCGTGTATGCCGTCTCTGTGACTCCGTAGCTCCAGCACGCCACCTGGGAACCGGAACAGCCGTGTCCGCGGTGTCGATTCCGTCTGTTGTGGTTCGTCGGTCACGACTGCTCCCTCCGGTTGCCGGGTACGGTCGTGCGGAGCGGGCGATTGCGCCGATCCGAACGCCTTCTCTTGACGCTACGAATCGGAACCCCGTAAACGCGAGGATCTTGCATTTTCTTGCATGGATGATTGACGAGTACCACTGTGACTAGGGACGATTGGATGTCTCAGTGCAAGTCCACGGCACACTAGGGGGAAGCTCCCATGAAGCTGGAACGACTCGGCGGAGACTCCGTAAACGGACAATCACCCACCCTCTACCGGAGCGATCGCGGTACCTACGTCATTCAGGGCTGGCGGACTGACCACCCCGACACCATCGAGATCCCTCATCGATTGATCCGGTTCGTGCAGCCGGGCACCTGCTTCGGAGCACTGCTTCACGACAGCGGACGCGGTACCTTCACCGTCACCGGAGAACCGGTGACCGACCCGGAAGCGCTCAGCTCGATATTGCCACCGGACCACGACTTGGCAATCGAGGTGGCGATCGGTCGAGAACGGAGACGTGATGTACCACATGGGCTTTGATGACCTGGTGACAGCGTTCCACGATCATGGGCGCGCATTTCACCTGGAAGTTCGTGACGACTACACCGGTGTCCCGGGGGAAGCTGATGCGCTGGAAGGCTTTCTGGCCGGGAAGCCGCTGGCTCCCGCGTTCACCGCTCAGTGGTATTCACTGATGAGGGATGTGACAGGTAGTGGAACTTCGGTGCAGCGCGTTCGTGTGGTGACCGAGCCGCATACCGACTACATACGGTTCGCACTCGCAACTACGCCGGGGAGTCTCGCTGTGGGCGATGACATTCGGTGGCTTCCTCGGAATCGGGCTCCGGTCGGCCTGCCCGATGATGACTGGTGGCTATTCGATGAGCGCCTCATCGCGTGGACCGTCTTCGAGCAAGACGGGACCGCATTGCCAGGCTGGGTTGCCAGCACCGATCCGGTCATTGCCGGTCATTACGCCGAACTCCGAGATCAGCTGTGGAGCAAGGCTGTTCGGCACGGCGACTACGCGCGTTGACCAATGTCGGGCAGGCCCGCCGCGACCTCGGAGCACGACTTCGTGACCTCCGGCTCGCGGCGCACCTGCGTGCCTACCAACTCGCGGAACAGGCGGGCTGGTCGGCATCGAAGGTCTCCCGCATCGAGAGCGGTGCCCACTCGCTCACAGAAGCCGACCTGGAGAGCTGGTGCAGGTTGACCGGGGCGGAGCTGGCCTATCCGGATCTTCGGGCCACGCTCCGAAACGTCAACGCGGCCTGGATGGAATGGCGGCGGATTGTCGGCACGGGACATGCGCGCCATCAGGGTGAGATCGGTGGTCTGGAATCTCGCACCGAACTGCTCCGCAGCTACGATCCGCAGGTGTTCCATGGGCTCTTGCAGACCGAGGACTACGCCCGCGCGATCCTGTCGGCCGCCGCGAGGTTCCTGCACATCAGCCAGGACCTCAATACCGCTGTTGCGGCACGGATGAGACGACAGACTGTGCTGCGTCACGGTCGCCACAGGTTCTACTTCCTGATTGGTGAATCGGCGCTGTACGCCACCGTGGGCAGCGCGGAGATCGCGCGCGATCAATTGGCGCATTTACTCGAGATAATGAGCATGCCGAGCGTGGTTGTGGGGATCGTGCCACTGACGTCGGAGTTCTTCTATCGCACAACGGAATTCGCGATCTATGACCAAACCGCGGTCTTGATCGAGACCATTACCGCGGAGTCGACGATCACTCAGCCTCGGGAGATCGCGCTGTACGAGAAGACATTTGCCAGACTTGCCGAACAAGCGAGCCATGGCGAAGCGGCCAAGGAGCTGGTCCGTCGGGCGCATGATGCGCTGGGACAATCCAACGTCTGACAGTCGCGAGCGGCCGATCCGACGTTCCCCTATCGGACTCGCTTACGCTGCGAGTATGTCGCAGGATCTGACTCGGCCGCTGTTGTTTCTGGATGTCGATGGACCGTTGATACCGTTCGGCGGGCCGGTTGGGGAGAGTGACGATTTCGGGAATCCGCTTGTGGCGCGGTTGGATCCGGGCGTTGGGCCGCTGCTCGAAGCGCTTCCTTGTGATCTGGTGTGGGCCACGACCTGGATGCATGAGGCCAATGAGGTCATCAGCCCTCGGCTGGGGTTGGGGGTGCTGGGGGTTGTCGAGTGGCCGGAGGACGCTGGGGACGGGATTGATGAATGGTTCGGGTTGCATTGGAAGACGCGGACATTGGTGGAGTGGGCTCGGGGGAGACCGTTCATTTGGGTTGATGATGAGATCGGTGAGCGGGATGTGGAGTGGGTGGCGGGGAACTATGGTGGGCGGGCGTTGTTGTATCGGGTGGATGCGCGGGTGGGGTTGCGGCGGTGTGATTTCGGTGTGATCGGAGAGTGGTGTGCGGGGGTGATGGCGGAGGGGTCAGGTGGGGGAGGGTTCCAGCCACTTCGGGAGTAGGGGTTCCGAGATCGCGGGGAGCTGTACTACGGGCGGATTTGTGGTGGGGGACGGGACCGGGGTTGCCTTCATTGCCAGGAGGCCGGCGATGAACAGGGTGAGGGCGGCGATTACGCCGGCGGTGTGGCGGATGATTTTGAACCAGTTCAATCGCCGACGGCCTTGCGGTGCTGAACTTTTCGCTACCATCACTCTCCCCAATGCGGTCATGGGCAGATCGCGGAAGAGGCCGCCCGCATTACAGATGGTTAGAGTTCGAGGGTGAATGCGCCGGAGAATTCGCCTTCGATAATGGCCCTGGCCGATCTCGCCACCCCGATGGCCGTTCGGGTCGCCGCGACACTCGATCTGGCGGAGTTGGCGGGTGATGAAGGGGCGACCGTGGCTGAACTGGCCGCTCGCTCAGGAACTTTCGTACCCGCCCTCGAACCGCTGCTCGACCATCTGGTCACCGTCGACGTCTTCGAATTCGATCGGCAGTCGGGCCGCTATCGGACCACGCGTCTCGGCGATCAGATGCGGGCAGATGCTCCCGAGGGGTTCAAGATTCTGCTGGATATCAAAACCGCCGGTGGCCGAGCCGAATTGGCGTTCGTCGAACTGCTGGGAACGATCATCACCGGTGCGCCCGCATATCCGCAGCGGTACGGCCGATCCTTTTGGGCGGATCTGGATGCCGAGCCCGCATTACGGGAATCGTTCGACGCTCAGATGACATGGCGATTCCGGACTTTGGCAGGCCAGATCGCCGAACGTTTCGATTGGAGTCGCTTCACCCACATCCTGGACGTGGGCGGCGGTGACGGAACCTTGCTCTCGGCAATTCTCCGAGCTCATCCCGGCGTGCGGGGGCAGCTCTTGGATTTGGCACCGACAGCGGCGAGAGCCGTCGAAACCTTAACGGCCGCAGGGCTAACCGACCGTGCCACGGTCATATCGGGCAACTTCTTCGAACCGTTGCCCGAAGGGGCGGACGCCTACATTCTGTCCGACATCCTGCACGACTGGGACGACACACACGCTCGCGCCATCCTCACCGAATGCGCTCGCGCAGCCAAACCGAATGGTGCTGTCGTGGTACTGGAACCAATCCGCGGCGCAGGCGCGAATACCGCGATCAACCTGTTCATGCTGATGTGCTTCGCCGGTCGCGAGCGCAGCATCGACGAGCTGACCCGCATGGCCGCCGATTGCGGTCTCACTTGCCGCGCGGTGGTGCAGGCGGCCGATGGCCGTACCGCGCTGGAATTCCAGCCGACCGGGTATCTCGAACGGACACCCCGGCCGGTGGATGCGACTCCCGAATCAGCTGCAGGCGGGGGAGGTTTGGTTGCCGAGTGAGAGCATGTTGCAGATCCATTCCTTCTGGACCTTCCACTTGCCGTCTTCGGCGATGAACGGGACGACCGCGTTCTGCGGGGTGCCGCCGTTGAGGGCCAGCTGCACGTCGGCGGTGAGGGTGCCGTTGCCGAGGTCGGTCACGTTGGTGACCTTCACCGAGACGTTGTTCTGGGTGTAGACGTCGCTCAGGCGCTGCGGGAGGGACGGGTCCGAGGAGACGCCCTGCATCAGTTCGAGCTTGGCCTCATTGGGGGTGCTCGGGTCGACGACCTTCTGGAATGCGGCGTTGAGGTCATCGGCGGTCGGCACCGGCGGGTAGTTGGTCTGAGCGGCGGCGGTGGTCGCCTTCGACGCGGCGGTGGTGGTGGCCGCGTGCTTGCCTTCATGCTTGTCGCCGCTGCCGCACGCGGACAGTCCGAGCACCGAAACCAGGGCGAGTGCGCCGATCGCGATGCGTCCACTCTTCGAAAACGTCAACTGCTCATCCTTCATCGTCGAAAACATCTGTCGCGCACAGTGTCAGCCGGGCGACCGGCGACATCGCGCGATTCTCGACCTTACCGATCAGTCAACCGGATGGACTCATCGGTGGGCGGCCTCGGCCAAATTCAGTCCAAACCCTCAGACTCGGACATATCGCCCGGGTCCGCGCTCGTCGCGCAAGACCGCCGACCGCCAATTACGATAGCTACGAAATAGCTCACTGATACGGGTCGGCGGGAGGGAGTGTCATGGCGACACCCGTGGGACAGCAGGCATGGCGAGAACTGATCGACCAGCTGATCGAACAGCGCCGCCGATTAGCCGCGGCCGACGACCTCTACCGGCCATTGACGCTGCCGAAACCCGGTGCGACAGCAGCCGAACTGCGCGCCGCGGAGGAACGACTCGGCCACCCGCTCGATCCGCACTACCGCGAATTCCTGACCGTAGCCAATGGCTGGGACGAATACTTCCTGGGCTCCGGACTACTCGGCACCGACGACCTCGGCACCGGCGACCGCTGGTTCGCAGCCGAGGAGACCCTGCAGATCTTCATGGAGAACAGCTCGGGCGTCCTGGCCGCGGACCTCGGCATCCCGGACGATCCGGCCGTCTGCCAATCCATCGGCGATAACGACAACGGCTACGCCTCACATCTGTACCTGCTGCTCCAGGACACGCAGGGCGGCCCGGCCGGTGGCGTCTTTCCGCTCGACATCGGCTCGGACACCATCTGGCCGGACCTGTACTCGTACCTGTCCTATGAACTACCCCAGCTGCGCGCCTTCGCCGATTCCGCCGAACTCGGCCCGCATTCCGACACCTGGGGCCGCGATATCCGCAAGGCCCCGCCCTCGATGGCCGATATCGTCGCCAAGATCGCCGAACTGTCCGCACTGGCCTTCCCGGAACATCCGGTCGTGCTCGAGATGGGCGCTTCCGAAGCGGAATTGGATGAACTCGACAGCGCCGTCGCGGGCGCACTGCACCCCGAGCACCGCGAACTGCTCTCGATCACCGACGGCATGATCTCCTCACCGTGGGGCCTCGGCGAAGTGCTGTCCACCGGCCAGCTGCTCGACGGCGGCCGCTGGCGCGAAATACTCGTCGCCGCACAGGAATCCGAGGATGAGGCGTTCCGCATGCTATTGCACGGCATGCGCGCGGGCGGCCATCCTGACCCCGAACCCAAGGCTCCGGTCCTGCAGCGAATCGGCCGAATTCCCGCCGTGCCCTTCGCAATCCTGGGTGTCCGCCCGTTCGGCGTCGACACCCGTGACGGCTTCGTGCGCTCCCTGCTCGACGACTCCACCGTCGCCGGTCCGCGCGATGGCCACACCACCGCCGCGGGCACGGTCCGCGAACATCTGCTCAAAGCCTGCGACAGCCTGTGGTGGCAGACCCGAATCCGCGCCGACTGAGACCGATCATCAGTCCGCGAGCGGTGCGGTATGCCCCGGCGCGACGGAATCGATTGCCAGCCGCTCGATTCGGGTCAGGCGGTAGCCGAGATAGAACATCAGGGCGGACACCGCGGTCAGATGCGGAATCCCGGCGGGCAGCGCACCGCTCGCGACCACGAAGACCACGTAGACCAGCACCGCCGGACCCAGAATGAAAATCGCGCGCCGATGCCCGGTACGGCGAGCGGCCACGAATTCCGCCCAGTCCGCGGGCGCGATGGCCGCCGGACGCTCCCCGGTCCGCAGCGCGGTCTCGAAAGGCCGCCACAGCCGCCGGTATTCGCCGCTGCGCACCCGCCGCACCCATACCGCGAGCACCACGAGTATCGGCAGCAGTACCAGTGCCGGAAGCACAATTGCCAGCATGATCGGGTTCGCTTTCCCTCGACGTGATTGTTGCATCGAGTCTGCGACCGGCACGCCGCGGCAACTACGCACCCCAGGGGTGGATTCGGCTACCCGCACAGGCTGTGCGAAGGACCCCGCGGGGTAGACGACGAACCCTCGCGGGCCGTACGGCGAATGCCGCAGGCTGTGCGACGACCCCCTCTACAGGACGAACCCCGCGCAGGCACTGCCGCCGCCGACCCGCGCTGGGTAGGGTCGGCTCCCATGATCGTCTCCGCGGCCGGGCCCGCGACCATCGGACAGGAACGGGTATGGGGCGCACCCATATTCGTGCTCGGCGGGCTACAACTGCTGGTGGTGCTGGACGGAACGGTCGTCGCGCTGGCATTGCCCAATATTCGGCAGGCGCTCGGCTTGTCCGAGGCGGGCGGCAGTTGGATCGTCACCGCGTACGTGTTGGCACTGGGCGGGCTGATGCTGTTGTGCGGGCGACTGGGGGACACCTTCGGGCGCAAACGGGTGTTCACCTTCGGCGTCGCCATGTTCACGCTGAGCTCGCTGCTGTGCGGAATCGCCTGGGATCCAGCGGTTCTGGTGGGCGCGCGAGCATTGCAGGGAATGGCGGCAGCGATCGCCGCTCCGACGTCAATGGCGCTTGTCGCCACCACCTACGCACCGGGTAAGGCGCGCAGTCAGGCATTCGCGGTTTTCGCCGCGCTCACCGGCGTCGGTTCGGTGGCCGGTCTCATCGCGGGCGGTGTGCTCACCGAGATCTCCTGGCGGCTGGTCTTTCTCATCAATGTCCCGATCGGTGTGCTGGTCACCGTGGGCGCACTGGTATGCCTGCGCGAATCGGTCGGCGAGCGCACCGCCCTCGATGTCCCCGGCGCGATCCTGGCCACCGGCGGCGTCACCCTCGCGGTCTTCGCCCTGAACGAGGCGGGCAATGGCGTCACCCGGCCGCTGGTGTACATCCCGGCGATCGTCGCGGTCGTCCTGCTCACCGCCTTCGTGATGGTCGAACGCCGCGCACCCAATCCACTACTGCCATTCAGCCTGTTCCACAATCCGAATCGCGTCGCCGCACTCATCGCCATCGGCCTGTCCGGCGCGATCATGATGTGCCTGTCCGTCTTCATCTCCATGTTCCTGCAAGGCGTACTGCGCTATTCACCATTGCAAAGCGGAATGGCCGTGCTGCCCTTCGCCGTATCCCTCGCCGTCGGCGCGACGCTCTCCTCGCGCCTGGTGCTGCGCGTGCAACCGCGCTGGCTGGTGATCATCGCGGGCGCGGTCATCCTCACCGGCTGCGTCTACGCCTCAACGATCGTGGACACCGACCCCGCGTACTTCCCGGTCATCGTCCTGGCAGCAGTCATCATCGGCTTCGGATTCGGTTTCGCGGTGATCCCCCTGACCCTCTCCTCGATCGCCGGTGTCCGCCCCGCCGATATCGGCCCGCTCACCGCTCTGGCACAGGTGGCCCAGAGTCTCGGCGGCGCACTGGGTTTGGTGGCGGTCGGCGCGGCAGTCGCCACCCGGGTGCGCGCCGAGGGCGGCACCACCGATCCGGCCGCAGTGGCATCGGATGCCCAATTGCACGCCCTGGCCATGGGTTACGGCGTCGCCTTCCTCTGCTCGGCCGGTATCGCGGCCGCCACCGGCCTGGTCGTATTGGGTATGCGCTTCACCCCGGCCGATATCGCCGAAGGTCAGGCGGCGCAGGAATCCGCGCACGAGGGCTGAATCAGCCCTCACTTCGAGTGCGGCGCACCCGATCGCAATCGGGAGGCCAGTACCGCGGCCTGGGTGCGGCGCTCCATACCGAGTTTGGCGAGCAGTCGCGATACATAGTTCTTCACGGTCTTCTCCGCCAGGAACATGCGCTCGGCGATCTGCCGATTGGTGAGCCCGTCGCCCAGCAGGTCCAGCAGTCGCCGCTCCTGATCGGTGAGCCCTGCCAGCGGGCCGTCCGGTTGGGTGCTGCGGCGCAATCGCTCCATCAGCGCGGCGGCCGCGCGATTGTCCAGCAGTGAGCGCCCCGCGCCGACTTCCTTTATCGCGCGGGCCAATTCCATTCCCTTGATGTCCTTGACCACGTAGCCGCTGGCCCCGGCCAGAATCGCGTCCATCATGGCCTGCTCATCGGTGAACGAGGTCAGGATGAGGCAGCGCAGATCATCGAGTTTGTCCAGTAGTTCCCGGCACAGTTCGATGCCATTGCCGTCGGGTAGTCGCACATCGAGCACCGCGACATCGGGCCGCAGGGCGGGAATCCGGGCCAGCGCCTGCGCCACATCACCCGCTTCGCCGACGACGGTCAGTTCGGGATCCCCCTCGAGCAGATCGATCAGTCCGCGTCGCACGATCTCATGATCGTCGACCAGAAACACATTGATCATGGCCCGTCCCATCTCTCGGGGTCCTGCGATCAACATAGCCTCGCGCACGGTGTCCCGGGATGGCCCAAAGTCCCTTAATCGAGCCGGAATGCCCGAATTGTTCGGCCGGACCGTCAGTCCCGCACGGCGGCAGGCATCCGCAGGTGATGGCTGAGGTCGCCCGTCAGCGTGATTCGGACCTGGCGTTCGGCGAATCGCCACCGCCCGTCCTGCCGCTCGAAGCGATCGCGGTAGTTCCCCGCCACCACCGGCTGCAATGGGAAGTCCGAAACAGCCTGGAAGACGGTGAAATACGAACGCGCGGTCGCGGTATCGGTCGCCTCGTCGAATTCGATGGCGATATTGCTGGTGGCATGGTGCGTGCGCGGGGTGCCGTCCTCGTAGCGAATCACCATGGCGCCGAACATCCGCTCGACGGCCGCACTGCCGCGCACCGACGCCCCGCTGCCGATGAACACGCCGTCCGCGAACAACGCACCCGCGCCGGCGAAATCTCCGGCATCGATCATCTCGGCGTACCGGGCGATCAGATTGGTCACGGCATTGATGTCAGCGGCGGTGCTCATACTTTGCGAGCGTAGGCGACCGGTCGGTCGGGATCGCTGGAATCCGGTGTCGAATGTTCGCTAGTCGAGCCCGAATACGCGTGCGGCATTGTCATGGCACACGAGCCGCAGCCAATCCTCGCCGAGTTCGAGCCGCTCGAGTGAGTCCAGCGCATGCCCGTACGTGTACGGGATATTCGGAAAATCACTGCCGAACAGAATGCGATCGCCCAGGTCCAGCAGTCGTGGCCGCTCATGCACCGGGAACGGATCGGCCGCTTCGAAGAAGTCGGTGAAGTTCATGGTGGTGTCGAACAGCACTTCGTCGTAAGCCTGTGCCAGATCCAGGAATTCGCTGTACTCGGGTGCGCCCATATGCGCGATCACCAGCCGCAGCCGCGGAAACCGGCGCAGCAGTTCGGCAATCGGCTCCGGACCGGTGAATTCTCCGGCGGCGGGCCCGGATCCGCAGTGGATGACGATCGGCGTCCCGGAATCCTCCAGCATGCCCCACACCTGATTGAGCAGCGGATCACCGGGATGGAAATGACCGACCTGCACGTGCACCTTGAAAATCCGCGCCCCCGCGTCCAGCGCCGCCTCCACATAGCTGTCCGCCCCGTGTTCGGGGTAGAACGTCGCGGTGTGCAGACAATCCGGGGTCCGCGCGGCGAAATCCGCGGACCATTCATTGAGCCAGGCCGCCATATCCGGCCGATGCGGATACACCAGCGAGGTGAACGCGCTGACCCCGAACCCGCGCAACGTCTTGAGCCGGACCTGCTCCTCATCGCGATAGGTGATCGGCCATTCGCGATGTCCGAGCAGTGGCCCGGCGGTGTCGAAATACCCCCACACCTTGCGCAGCACCTGTTCGGGCATGAAATGCGTATGCACGTCGATGATCGAGGACAGGCCCAGTCGCTCCCGGAAGCCGGTCACGAACGCATCGTTCACGCGGACACCTCCGGGTACACCGTGCGCGCGTAATCCCCGACCCGGCTGATCAGCCGTTCGAAGAACTGCTCCGGATCGGTCCCGATCACGATGTCCGCGTTGGGTTCCCGCTCCCACATCCCCGCCCAGTCCGCGACGGTGGTGGCGCGGGTGATGGTCCCCGCCAGCTCCACATCGACGGTCGCGGGCTTGGTGACCGCGAGCGCGGTGTCCAATGCGACGGCGGCCGCGAACGGATCATGCATATGCGCCAGATAACCCTGGTCGTAGAGCTTGTGAAAATCGAAGTAGAACCGGATCGCATCGGTCAGGAACCGCACCAGCGGATTGCTCGCCGCCGACCGCTGTTCCGGCGGATCGCTCTCACGCACCAGCTCCACCGGGGTGCTCCCGGCCCGTTCGGCAAGCAGCGCAAGATGTTTGGGCCGCATCTCGATGGTCTCGGTGATATCCAGCGCGCACACGATCGGCCGCCGATCCGCGGGCGCGGCCGAGAAGGCGTCGAAGACCTCCTTGGCAGCCTCCGGATCCACGTGCACATTCCACTCATTGGTGGGCGTGGTGTTGCCGGGATGGTTGAACGCCCCGCCCATGATCACCAGCCGTTGCAACAGCCGGGGGAGTTCGGGCTCGATGCGCAGCGCCAGCGCGAGATTGGTCAGCGGACCGGTGCACAGTCCGACCACCTCGCCCGGATGCTCCCGCACCAGATCGACCCACATGTGCGCCGCGGTCCGATCCGAGAGCTTGCGTTCGGACACCGGTAGCTCCGCGTACCCCACACCCTGCGGCCCGTGCGTGTCCTCGGTGGTGCGCAGCGGAATCGCCAGCGGTTCCGCCGCGCCGAGCGCGACTTCCAGCTCGGGCGCCCGGCACAGGTCGAGGAGCGCGAGATTATTGGCCGCCACCCGGGGCGCGGGCACATTGCCCGCGCTGGAGGCGATTCCGATGATCTCGGCCTCGGGGGAGGCGAGTAGGTAGAGCAGTCCCAGGGAATCATCGATACCGGTGTCGTTATCCATGATGATCTTCTGCCGCACCGTTCGAGCCTAGACCCGCATGCTCAGTAGGTCGGCAGCACATAGTCCTCGGTCTGATCGAGCATCTTCATCATGACCGGACGGAACGCCTTGGTCGCCATGAGCTTGCCGACCTGCTGCATCGCCTTGAGGCCGAACTTGGACGTCGGCAGCATCATCTTGATACCGCCGCCGGGCAGCTCCTTCGCCTTGTCCAGGAAGGGCGTCACCTGCGCTTCGTACCGAGCCAGCGCACCGGCGAGATCGTCCGGCGTGGCGGCGATTTCACCCGCGAGCAGGTACGCGCCGACAATGGCCATGGCCGTGCCCATACCGGTCATCGGCGAACCGCAGAACGCCGAATCGCCCAGCAGCGTGACCCGGCCCGCCGACAGCGTCGGCATATCCACCCGAACCAGTTCGTCGAAGTAGAAATCGGTCGCCTGCTCCAGCTCGGCCAGCACCTGCGGCGCCAGCCAGCCCGCCTCGGTGAGCATGTCGCGAATCAGCTTGCGCTGAGCCGTGATATCGCCGCGCAGTGCCGGGTTCTGGTCGGTGCGCAGGGTGATGATGGCCTTGGCGGTCGCCGGATCGAAATCGGGCCGGATGCCGATCGAGGCGCGCGGCACCACGTGCATGGACATCCAGTCCTGCTCGGCCTCGGCCGGGGTGGGGACGGTGTAGAAGGACATGTACCCGCCGAGGAACGTGGTGAACTGCTCCTCGGGGCCGAAGACCAGTTTGCGGGTGCGCGAGTGCACGCCGTCCGCGCCGATCACCAGGTCGTACCGTTCGCTCGCGCCGGAATGGAATCCGACGGTGACACCGTCCGCGTCCTGGTCGATGGTCTCGATCCACTCGCCGTAGCGATAGTCGAGATCGCCCGCGACACCGGCGAGTTCGGTGAGCAGGACACCGTTGAGATCGCCGCGGCTGATCTCGATATCGGCGACCGGGCCCTTACCGTCGAACATCTCCATGGACCAGCGGTACACGTCGCCGCCCTCGGCGTTGACGACCCGCATGCCCTTCTCGTGCAGCAGGTACTTGCGAATGCCCTCCATCAGGCCCATGCGCTCGGCCACCTCGCGGGAGGGTCCGCGCAGGTCGACGGCTTGGCCGCCCGGTCGCGGGGCAGCGGCGCGCTCGACGATGGTGACCGCGATTCCGGCCCGAAGCAATTGCAGGGCAACGGCATTGCCCGCGATGCCGCCGCCGGCGATGAGGATGCGGAGGTTGGTGGTGGCGCTCATTGTGACTCCCGGTGTGGTGAAGTACGTCCGTCTAAGACATATGTCTAACAGACTCTGAGACGCTTGTCTAGAACAAATGTCTTAAACGCTGGTACGGTGGGGTTATGGGAAACCGAGAAGATCTACTGATGGGGGCTCGTAAGGCCATCCTCGAGCGGGGTATGGCCAAGGTGACCGCCCGCGATATCGCCGCCGCCGCCGGGGTCAGCCTGGCCGCCATCGGCTACCACTTCGGCTCCAAGGACCGCCTGGTCATGCAGGCGCTCACCGAGGGCGTCGGCACCGAACTCGGCGATGAGATCGATTCCGCCATCAAGGACGCGGGGCAGGGGCTGTCACTGTGGGACGCGCTCGGACCCACCTGGAACGGCCTGGTCGATGTCATCCAGCGCAACCGCGACAATCTGCAACTGAGCCTGGAGAACGGCATCCAGATCGCCCGCGATCCGGAAATGCAGGTCTATATGGCCGATGCGACCGGCAAGGCCCACGCCGATATCGCCCAGGGAGTGCGCGAGGCGCATCCCGACCTCACCGACGCGCAGGCGCACGCCGTGGCGAAGACGCTCTTCGTACTGTTCCAGGGCATGGCCATGCAGTGGATGATCGCGCCCGGCGCGGACCTGCTCGACGGTGACGATCTATCGACCGCCGTCGAGGCCATGCGCGGACGCTGACCGGTGCCGCGCGGATGCGGTCCTCAGCTCGTGTGAATGTGCCGCAACCGGATCATGGCCATCACCGCCAGCAGTAATGCCACTCCGGCCGCGATGGCGGAGGTCAGGTGCATGCCGATGAGGAATGCGTGCTTGGCCGCCTCCGCCACGGCCGCACCGAGTTTGCCGGGTAGCGCGTTCGCCACCTCCATGGCCGCGCCGAGCGTATCGCGCGCACTGTGTACATCGGCATCACGCAATCCGTAGGGGAGCGTATCGGCCAGCTCACCCCGGTAGATGGCGATACTAAGACTGCCCAGCATCGAGATGCCCAGCGCCCCGCCGAATTCCGCGCCGGTCTCGGCCAATCCGGAGGCCGCGCCGGCCTGTTCCGGCGGTGCGGTGCCGACGATCAATTCGGTGGTGATGCCGAATACCGGTGCGAGCCCGAACGATACGAGCAGCGAGGCGGTGATGGTCAGCCCCACCCCGCCCTGTTCGGTGATGCGCGTCAACAGCAGCAGCCCGGCCGCCGCCATGGTCATGCCCACCCCGATCATGTAGGCGGGCCGCACCACCCGGCTCAGCCGCGGCCCGAGCTGCGAGCCGATCATGAACCCCAAACCCGCTGGGATGGTGGCGATTCCGGCGCGCAACGGTGACATGCCCAGCACCAGCTGGAAATACTGCCCGACGAACAGGAAATACCCGAACGCGGCGAAGATGGCGACCATATTGATCGTCAGCGCGGTGCGGAAACTGGCCAGCCGGAACAGCCGCAGATCCAGCATGGGCTCGGCGGCAGTGAGCTGACGGCGGACGAAGATCCCGCCGACGGTGAGCCCGGCGGCCAAGGCGCCCACCGCGATCGGCACCGGACCGTCCTGCGCGATCTTCTTCATGCCGAAGACCACCAGCAGCACCGCACTGGTGCACATCAGCGCGCTGAGCAGATCGATCTTGCCCGCGTTGGGATCCCGGAACTCGGGCAGCACCCGGGGCGCGAGAATCAGCAGCAACACCATGACCGGCACCGCGAGCAGGAATACCGAACCCCACCAGAAATGCTCCAGCATCAACCCGCCCGCCAGCGGCCCGATGGACCCGCCGACCGAATACGACCCGACCCAGACCCCGACGGCCACCGAACGCTGACCGGGATCGGGAAACATGGTGAAAATCAAGGAGAGTGTGGACGGTGCCAGCGTCGCCCCGGCTATGCCGAGCACGGCGCGACAGCCGATGAGCACCGGGGCCGAGGGGGCGAACGCCGCGATGATGGACACCGCGGCGAAGGCCGCCGCCCCGGCCATGAGTAGTCGGCGCCGGCCGATCCGATCCCCGATGGTGCCCATGGTGAGCAGCAGCCCGGCCACGAAGAAGCCGTAAACGTCGATGATCCAGAGCAATTGGGAGCTGGTAGGTCTCAGCTCCATGCTGATCTGGGGCACCGCTAAATGCAGTACGGTCAGGTCCATCGAGTACACCAGACAGGCCAGTGCCAGTACCGCAAGTCCCGCCCATTCCCGGCGTCCCACTCTGCCGTAACGAGCTGCTGCCGTAGTGCTCAGCAAGGGACCTGGTGTGTCCACGATGACGTCCTCCATCCGCACGCCGGCACAACTGCCGACAATATCGATGTCGGTCCCAGCATCTCACTTATTAACGACACAAAAACGATATGTACGAAGGGAATTCGCACTATTCGCCGATGTGTTTGCGGGTGTGCGTGCAGGCGGTCGCGATGCCTCGGGACAGCTAAATACCGGCCGGTCGGAGTGTCCAGTTTGGTGCATGTGTGCCGTACTGCGAAGCGGGCCAGGGATGATCGGGATATTCGCTGAGCACCGGGGCGGCCGTGACGACCCCCGCGTGCTCCACCGCGAACTCCGATCCCGGGATGTTCGCCGGTGCGTGATCCGGGGTACGGCCCGGCGCTGCGAGCAACCAGGATGCGGTGCGCGCCAGCGCAACTCGCACATCCCGGCCGATCCCGTCGCGTTCGCGGGCGGTGAGCGCGTCCAGCACACCGGCCGCCAGCAGATACCCGCTGCCGTGATCGAGCGCCTGTGCGGGCAGTGCGCCCACTGGGGACGCACCCTGCGAATTGCCGTGCGCGCCTTCGATGAGCGAAATTCCGGATGCAGCCTGCACAATACTGTCGAAACCGCGCCGATCCCCCCACAGACCGCGCTCACCCCACGCCGAAACCCGTCCGTGCACAATTCCAGGCCGAATTTCTCCCGGATGTACACCGATTCTTTCCAAAGCGCCCGGTCGGTAACCTGTTACGAGCACATCCGCGGTGCGCAGCAGCTCCCGGAAAATGGGAAGTTCGGTACGCAAATCAAGCAGTGTGGAGTACTTGCCCTGACAGGTATCGAGAAACTGCCAGCCGATCTCGGGCAACTGCGGCGGATCGATCCGCAGCACCTCCGCGCCCAGCAGCGCCAGCGCGCGCGTGGCCGTCGGACCGGCGATGACACGGGTCATATCCAGCACCCGGACACCCCGCAGCGGCAGCATCTGTGTTGCGGCGGCGGATGATTCGGCGACGCCGCGATCCGCGCGCGGCTCGATCGCGACCAGCGGGCCATCGGCCGCGGCCTTACCCTGCGGGGTCGTCGCCCACTCCTGTTCGGTGCGCACGCGCACCGCGATCGCACCGGATTCACCCGCGCGGTCCTCGATTTCGGCCGCGCTGAGCTCCGCGATCCGCGCCACCGCGGCCGCTCGATCCGCATCGGCGGGCAGTCCGAGCACGGCCAGCAACCGGACGCGATGATGCGAATAGTTGGCGTGCGTTCGCACCCAGCCATCCGCGGTCTTGAAGAAGCCCGACAGCTCTGCGAAGGCGTCGGCCGGTGCGCCGTCGATCCGGAACAGCCGCTCACTGGAGAACGCCGCCGCGATGCGCGCCGGATCCAGCACACTGTCCAACGGTGTCAGACCGTGGTCCCGCCGTCGCCGATCGGCCGCCGCGGCGAAGCTCGCCACCGACCCACCTGCCAGTTCCCACACCGGCAGCGTCGCAGCCAGATTCGCCCCCGGATCGACGGCGGGCATACTCGACCCGGTGATACCGGCCCCGGACTCGTACTCATGGACCAGCGCTGCGTAGCCACTCACCCGTCCGACACTAGCCGTCGAAGGAGCTCGCCCGTGGTGGTAAATCTCACCGGCACCGACTGGTTGCGCGTACTGCGCGCCGACACCGATCCGCGCGCCGTACTGGTGTGCTTCCCGCCCGGCGGGGGATCGGTCACCGCGTACCGGAGCCTGGCGCAGCGATTCGGCGCGGGCATCGCGGTGTACGCGGTGCAATATCCGGGCCGCCAGGATCGGCTGGGCGAGAAGCCGATTCCCGACCTCGGCGTACTCGCCGAACAGGCCGTACGGGATATGTCGAGCTGGCCCGCCGATACGCCCGTCGCCATCTTCGGGCACAGTATGGGCGCGACCGTGGCCTTCGAGGCGGCCCGGCGCTGGGAGGCGGCGGGCCGCACCCTCGCCCGGCTGTTCGTATCCGGGCGTCCCGCACCGGATCTGGCCGAGACCGGCCGCCTGCACCTGGGGTCGGATGACGATCTCATCGGTCAGCTGGAGCTGCTGTCCAATGACCCGGCCTCGGTGCGCATCCTGCGTGAGGAACCGAGTCTGGCCGAATTGGTGCTGCCCGCCCTCCGCAGTGACTACCAAGCCGTGGAGACCTACCGGTATGAGCCGAGTGCTCCGCTGCGCGGCCCGATCACCGCGCTCATCAGCGATGCGGACCCCACCACCACGGTGGCGCAGGCGGGGGAGTGGGCCGCGCACACCTCGGGCTCCTTTGAGGTAAACACCTTCCAGGGCGGGCATTTTTACCTGGATCTACCGGAAAACACGTCCGCCCTGGCGGATTTGGTGACCGCGCGGCTGAAATAGATCCCCCGGCTCAGCCGAGGTATTCGGACTCGAGCACGAGATCCTTCAACATGGACTGGTACTCCACGTGGGTGTCGTGCTCGACGGTCCGCCAGGTCTTACCCTGCTCCGCGCGCATGTAGGCGAGATAGTCCGGAACGCCGGGCACTTTCACATTGTCCGCGACCGCGATGGTGCCGGGATGGATCCAGCCTGCCGCCATGATCGATCGCAGATCCGCCAGATATGCCTCCTTGGCGTGATCGAGGAAGATCAAATCGACCGTGCCGGAATCGAATCCGTGATCACCGGTGAGCCGATGCATGGTCTCCCCGCCGTCACCGATGGTCCCGACCACCACGCTCACCCGATCCGCCAATCCCGCATGCGCGATGATCGCCCGCGCCACTTCGGCATTGGCCGCACTGAACTCCACCGACACCAGCCGCCCACCCGCTGACAACAGCCGCCCGATCCGCACCGCGCTGTACCCGCAGTAGGTCCCCAACTCCAGCGCCAGCTTCGGCGTGGCCTTGGTCACGGCCGCATCCAGCAGCAGCCCCTTCTCATCCCCGACATTCACCAGCATGTCGCGCTTGCGCGCGAACTCGTCGACGGTCGCGAGCACACTCTCCGGATCCCCGGAAATGGCGTTGGCCAGCACGAAGTCCCGCGCCGCCACCTCCCGCCCATCCCCGAACTGCCCGGTCCGCCCGAACCTGCGCAGCCCCAGCGCCATCCGCGCCATCGACAACGCCCGTCCGCCCCGCTCCCGAATCTCCGCGCCGATCCCCTTGCCGCCCATACCTTCTCCTGTGTCGAGGTGAACAGTCGGCGCGATTATGCCCGCACCGGCGGGCGATTGCGCACCGCCAGGCCCGTCCAGCGCACCAGATCCAGGGCGCTGTGCGCTCGGGTCGACCATGAACCGGCCGGAGTTCGGGGCTTCAGTCGGTTGGCGGGAGTGTGCGGGCGTTGTCGAGGCAGATCACGGTTCGCGCTGTGGCTCCGGTGCGCATCCGGTTGAATCCGTCGTTGACGTGCTCCAGAGTGAGTCGTTGCGAGAGCAGAGCGTCCAGTTCCAGGCGGCCTCGTAGGTACAGTTCGGCCAGGAGCGGGATGTCCTCGGTGAAGCGGTTGTTCCCCATGAGCAAGCCGCGAATTCCCTTGGCAGAGGTCACCAAGTGCGTGCCCGGCACCTCGAGGTGTGCGCCGACGGGCGGGATTCCGATGATCCACGCGGTCTGGCCGGGGCGCAGCATCTGCACGGCCTGGGTGGCGGTCGAGGAGCGGCCGACGACGTCGAAGGCGTGGTCCACGCCGCCGGTAAGCTCGAGGACCGCTGCGACAGGGTCGGTGGCGGCGTCCACGAGGTCGGTGGCGCCGAAGCGCGCGGCGAGTTCGAGTTTGGCGGGGTGGGTGTCAACGGCGATGATCGTGCGCGCACCGGCCAGCTTCGCACCCTGGATGACGTTGAGACCGACACCCCCGACGCCGATCACGGCCACCGTCTCGCCGAAGCGCACCCCGGCGCCGCGTATCGCCGAACCGACACCGGTCAGGACCGCGCACCCCAGCAGGGCGGCGAGGTCCAGGGGCATGGTGGCGGGAACCTCGACAACCGCGTTGCGGTGCACGATGATCGCCTCGGCCAGACCACCCAGACCGGCGACCTGACCGACCGGCTCGCCGTTCACACGGGTCGATCGGGGCCGGGGTCGCCCGGCGCGGCCGAGGTCGGATCGCCTGTCGCACAGCCACGATCGCCCCGCCCGGCAGTAGGCGCACTCGCCGCAGAACATCGACAGGCATGCGACCACGGGGGAGCCCTCGTCCAGATCGTGGACGTTCGCGCCGACCGCCTCGACGATGCCGGAGATCTCGTGGCCGGGAACGGTGGGCAAGGCCGTGGGTAGATCACCGTCGAGCATGTGCAGGTCGCTGTGGCACAGTCCGCACGCGCTGACGCGTAGTCGGATCTCGTCGGGTTCGAGAATGTCGTCCAGAAGCAGGGTTTCGAGGGCGAGTGCGCCGGGAGCGCTGCTCAGCACGGCCGCGCGGACCGGCGTCGGATCAGGCTGTGGCATCGGTGGTTTCGCTTTCTCCGGGCTGCTCGAGATCGGCGATGAAGCCGCGATATCCGTCGGCGACGACACCGTCGCAGATTTCGCGAAACACACCCATCCCGCCGACGAACGGCATGAAGGTCCGGGGCTTGCCGGGGATGTTCGCGCCCATGTACCAGGAGGCGGCCTGCGGATACAGCGTCAGGTTCGCGGCGGCGTTTACGTGCTCGACCCAGGCGTCCTGTGCACCGGTGGTGGGTTCGATCGTGCGAAAACCTTTGTCTCGCTGGTACTTCACGATATCGGCGATGAACTCGACGTGATGCTCGATCGCGGTGACCATATTGACCAGCACCGAGGGACTGCCCGGCCCGGTGATCATGAAGAAGTTCGGAAACCCCGCCACGCCCACGCCGAGGTAGGCCCGGGGTCCGCCCGCCCACTCGTCTCGCAGCGCGGACCCAGCGCGCCCGCGGATATCGATCCGGTTCAGCGGGCCGGTGATCGCGTCGAAGCCGGTCGCGAAAACCAATGCGTCGACGGGATAGTCGACGCCGTCGACAACCACCGCCGAAGCGGTGACACGTTCGATGGGGGTGTCGCGCACGCTCACCAGCTCGACATTGTCGCGGTTGTAGGTCTCGTAATAGCCGGTGTCCACGCAGATCCGCTTGGTGCCGATGGGATAACCCGAGGGCGTGAGCAGCGCCGCGACGGCCGGATCGGTGACGGTCTCGGCGATTCGCTGCCGAAAGTACGACGCCACAACATGATTGGCCCGGCGATCGAGCAGCACATCGGCGAACACGGCGATGATCCCGGGACCCCCGGCGTCCCACTTCTGACCCAGCAGCCGCGCGTGTTCGCCCGGTGACAGTGCCGCCGCGGTCGTGTCGGACTTGGCCAGCTCGGTACCGGCCGGATTGACGCGACACTTGGCACGGATCGCCCGGTATTCGCGTTTGACCCTGGCGATTTCGTCCGCGGCGAGCGGTCGATTCCCCGCCGGAGCCGAGAAGTGCGGGGTCCGCTGGAAGACCGTGACCCGTTCCGCGCGTGCGGCCAGCTGCGGGATGATCTGGATGCCGGTCGATCCCGTACCGATCACACCGACCCGGCGTCCACTCAACGCGATGTCCTCGGCGGGCCAGGCGGCGGTGTGCACGACATCGCCCTCGAAATCGTCGAGTCCCGGCAGGTCCGGTATCCGCGCCGCGGAAAGGCAGCCCGCCGCCGAGATCAGCCGGGTGCACCGGATGACTTCGCCGCTGTCGCAGTGGACGATCCACTCTCCGGATGGCTCATCCCAGGTCGCCGCGGTGACGGTCGTGCCGAAGGTGATGTGTTCGCGCAGCGCGAATCGATCGGCGACGTGGCGCAGGTAGGCGTGGATCTCCGGCTGGGAGGCGTACCGTTCGGTCCAGGTCCACTCCTGTTCGAGCTCGGCGTCGAAACCGTATGAGTAGTAGACGCTTTCGACGTCGCAACGGGCCCCGGGATATCGATTCCGATACCAGGTGCCACCCACATCGTCGTTTGCCTCGACAACCCGTACGCGCAGACCGAGATCCAGCAGCCGCTCGAGCATGTAGAGCCCGGAGAATCCGGCGCCGATGACGACGGCATCGACCGCGCTCCGCGCGGAGATGACACCGGCGATCTGTTCGGTTACGAACGCCAATCCGCTCTGTGCCCCGGGCAGCAGCCCCACCATATGGAAGAAGCCGTGCATCTGACCTTCGGCGGTCTCGATCCGCACCGCGACCCCCGCGGCGGCCAACGCGGCGGCGTAGGCGCGCCCCTCGTCGTGCAGCGGATCGTGAGATGCGAGCAGTACGGTCGCGGACGGGAGGCCGGAAAAGTCTTGCGCCCGAAGCGGACTCACGGCCGGGTCGAAGCGGACCTCGCGGTCGCCGGTGTAATGATCGAAGAACCATGCCATGGCGGCACGATCGACCATGAGCTGATTGGCGGCGGCGGTATAGCTGGCCCGATCGAAATCGGCGTCCGTGATCGGATAGATCAGCACCTGATGGTCGATGTGCGGACCGCCGCGGTCGCGGGCCCGCTGGGTCATCACCGCGGCGAGATTCCCGCCGGCGCTGTCGCCCATGACGATCAGCGGCGCCCGGTCGACGGCCAGGACGTCGCGGTGTCGTTCCACCCACAGCAGGGCGGCCCAGGAGTCCTCGACCGGAATCGGATACGGATACTCGGGGGCGAGTCGATAGTCGACCAGTACGACCGTGCACCCGGTGCGTGCCGCGACCTGCCGGGCCAGGGTGTCGAAGCCGTTGAGATCGCCGATGACCCAACCGCCGCCGTGGTAGTAGACGATCACTCCGGCCGGATCGGTGACCGGTCGCAGGATGCGGACCGCGATCGAACCGCCCTGCACATCGATATGGGTGTCGCGCACCGTCGCCATGCGCGGCCCCCCGCCGAGCAGCGCGGTGAGTGCGGCATTGCGAGCGCGGGCCTGTTCGGGCGTGGACTCGTGTAATGGTGTGCGCCCGGACTCTTCGAGTCGTCGCAGGAATTCGGTCGTGTGCGCATCCAGTTCCATGCGGCTGTCTCGCCTCCTGTCGCAATTGCATGCTGACAGGGCAACTTCAGCAGAGTCACGACGGATGCGGACCGTTGTCGCCAGGCCATTCGGACAGCTGGATCGGGCAGGTGGCTAGGCGGCGGTCAGTGGGTGAGACGGTGAGATTCTCGCAGCCGCCGCAACACGATCGCCAGGTAGAGGCGGCCGCGTCCGTAGCAGTCGGTCAGGAAGAACCCGAACACCGACTCGGCGGCGGCGACCCGGTGCGCGATGGTGTTGTGGTGGGTGTCCAGCGCGCGTGCGGCCTGACGGATCGAGGTCGAGGCGACCACCACGTCGAGAGTGCGCAACATGTCCGGCCCGGACTCGGCCAGCACCCGATCCAGCGCCCGCACGTCGTGCATCCGGTCGATGAGCTCGGGGGTCATACCCTCGGCGAGCGCCTCGTATCCGCGTAATCGCCAGTACTCGAAGGCCACGCCCTCTTCGATCAGATACGGTCCCCGATCGCGTGGACTGGGTTGGCTGAACCGCAGTGCCGCAAGGGCTTCGACCACTGCGGTCGGTGCGTCGATCACCGGCAGCTCCCTGCTGATGCCGAGTTGCACGCCGGTCGGCACACCCTGCTGCAACAGCGTGGCGACCCGGGGCCCGATCGTGATCATCACGGTGAGCTGATGTCGCGGCGCGCTCATCACCCGCACCCCGCCGCGTCGCAGCGCCTCGGCGAGTCTGGTGATGCGGGACGCCGGTCCGTGCGCGAGCAGCACGCGCGCGGGCTGCTCGGCGCTCAGTCCGAGGTGGGCCGCCGCGCTGCGGCGGGCGGCTCGGGATTCGGTGTCCGTGGTCAGCACATCGACCGTGCGTTGCTCGGACATCAGCGATCCGTGCCGGGCGGCCTCGTCCAGCGCCAGCGTCACGCACAGGGCGAGCCGTTGCAGCACCGCCCAGTCCTCATCATCGGCCGCTCCGCCCAATCCGACGACCACACCGTCGGCGGTCGACGACGTCGCCGAAATGTGTTCGGGCCAGCTGTGTCCGGCGCTGCCGGCGCCGTCGGCGGCATGCGCCGTCCCGGCGTATCGCACCGCGACGGCGCGGCCCAGCCAGCGGCTGGTGGCCGCCACGACATGGGCGGCGGACGCGCGTTCACAGGTGAGTGCGTCGAAGAATCGAAGGATGTGCACGGGCACCGAATCGCCCGCTACGAGGCCGGTCATGCGCCACGCCCTCCTCACCGAGGTTGCCTCACGTCGTTGCGCGACACTAACCGTCCATCCGGCTCGGCGGTAGGGGCATTTGGCTAGCCGAATTCGATGTGACGGCGTGTGTGCCGTGACAGGTTGCAGTCACACCGAATTCCCGGAGAGCCGATGCTGAAATCTCTCGAGCACATATGGATCGGGGGCGTGTGGACCGAGCCACACGGTACCGAGCACATCACTTTGATCGATCCCCGCGACGGAAAACCCAGTGCCGTAGTGCGTTGCGCCGATGCGGTGGATGTCGATGCCGCCGTCTCGACGGCCCGGCGACTCTTCGACGACGGGCCGCAGTGGCCGCTGCCCGATCGCCTTCGTGCGCTCTCGCGCCTCGCGGAGATCATCGAGCGTCGCGTCGAGGATTTCGCGGACATCATCTCCGTGGAGATCGGGGCTCCGGCCGCGTTCGCACGGCAGGGGCAGGTCGGGACCGCGGTAAGTACCCTGCGCGGAATCATCGAGGCGGCCTCCACCTATCGCTTCGCCGAGACCGTCGCCGACTCGGTCGTGATCGCCGAGCCCGCAGGGCCGGTCGCGGCGATCACGCCGTGGAACTTCCCACTGCATCAGGCGCTGGGCAAGGTTGGTGCCGCGTTGGCGTGCGGTTGTCCGGTCGTGCTCAAACCCTCCGAGCTGACCCCACTTTCGTCGTACCTGCTGGCGGAGGCGGCGCTCGAGGCGGGCGTGCCTGCCGGGTGGCTGTCGGTGCTCGCCGGCCGCGGCGAGGTGACCGGCCGAGCCCTGGTGGAACATCCGGACATCGAGGTGGTGTCGTTCACCGGCTCGACCGAGGTAGGGCGGTCCATCGCTGCCACGGCGGGGGCCCGGCTGGCGCGGGTCGCCCTCGAGCTCGGCGGCAAGTCGCCGAGCGTACTGCTCGACGACCTCGACGACGACGCCTTCGCGGCCGCTGTCACTACCAGTCTGCGCTTCTGCTTGATGAACGCCGGGCAAACCTGTGCGGCCTGGACCCGAATGATCGTTCCCGCAACGCGATACGCGGACGCGGCCGCGCTGCTGCGTGAGCTCGCCGTGACCTATGTGCCGGGGGAGAATCTCGGTCCGCTCGTCTCGGCGACGCACTGGGAGCGGGTGACCGGGTTCCTGCGCGAGGGCGTGGACGCGGGGGCGGAGGTCATCCACGGGGAGCCCGCTCCGCCTCGTCCGGCACACGGCTACTACCTGAATCCTGTTGTGTTCGGCCGGGTTACGCCGTCCATGCGGATCGTGCGCGAGGAAATCTTCGGCCCGGTGCTGGTCGTGCAGACCCATTCCGGAGACGACGACGCCGTACGGCTGGCCAACGACACGTGCTACGGGTTGGGCGGCGCGGTATTCGGCGCGGACCAGGCCCGTGCGGTAGCGGTGGCCCGGCGGATTCGTTCGGGCAGCGTGCACATCAACGGGCTCAACGGCAATCGGTCCGCGCCGTTCGGCGGATTCAAACAATCGGGTATCGGACGGGAGTTCGGGCGGTGGGGTCTCGAGGAGTTCCTCGAGGTGAAATCCATTCAGCCGCCGCCCGGATTCGCCTACCCGATATCGCATTCTCTCCTGCTCGAGGAAAATCATGAGTGAACCGGCACTGTCGTCATCGGATCTGCGCGCCGCGGGGGAGCGTCTCATGGGCGCGGACGCCGGCGCCCCGCGCGTCGGCCGCGACCCCGTCAACCAGCCGATGATCAACACCTGGATCGAGGCCCTCGGGGACGCGAATCCGATCTATGTCGACGAGATCGCCGCCAAGGAAGCCGGATTCGATTCCGTGACCGTCCCGCCCGCGATGGCGCAGGCCTGGACCATGCCCGCGCTCGGCGCCGAACGCAGCGACGATCATCCGACGGTACGGCTCTTCGAACTGCTCGACGCGGCGGGATACACCTCGCTGCTGGCCACCGACTGCGACACCGTCTACCACCGCTATCTGGCGCTGGGCGACCAGGTTTCACTGCATGCCACGCTGGCGGGGTTCGACGGGCCCAAACAGACCGCCCTCGGCGAAGGGTGGTTCTGCACCGTGCGCAGCACCTGGACGGTGGGGGAGGAGATCGTCGCCGAGATGGACTTCCGGATGCTCAAATTCCGTCCGGCGCAGCGAACCGACGATTCCCGGACGCGTGCCACGGATGCCGAGATCGCTTCTGCGCGTGGGTCTTCGACCGCCGGGAACACTCGATACGGAGGCGCTCCGCGACGGCCGGTGCCCGCGGGGCCGCCCGTGGCGCGGGTCGGCGATCGACTGCCGGATCTGGTACTCGAGGCGACCCCGACATTCATCGTGTCGGCGGCCCTCGCGACCCGCGATTTCCAGCCCGTCCACCACGACCGCGACTACGCGCGTGCTCGCGGCTCCCGTGACACCTTCGCCAACATCATCACCGATACCGGCCTGGTGCAGCGCTTCGTCACCGACTGGGCCGGGCGGCGGGCGCAGATACTCGCCATCAAGCTGCGTCTGGGTGCTCCCTGGTACGCCTACGACACGCTCGTCATCACCGGCGAGGTGAAAACTGTGTCCGGACAACAGGTGTCAGTGGCGGTGACCGGTACCTGCGCGTTGGGCAAGCACATCATCGCGACAGTTGATCTGCTGATGGACCGGACCGTCGCATCGGCAGAGCAGGTCCGGAGGGTGCGGTGAGTGACTCCGGACGCAGACCCGACATCGCGGCCATGCTGCTGGACCCCGCCCCGGCGGTCGGTGCGACCGTCTGCCTGACGCCGAAATTCTCCGCCTCTCGATTTGTATCCGATATCAAGTACTTCGGTGCGACGTACTTCACCTATGTCGGCAAGGCCATCGCCTACATTCTGGCTGTCCCGGACCAACCCGGGGACGGCGACAACCGTCTCACTCGCGGCTTCGGGACCGAGGCGTCGCCCGAGGACCGTTCGCGGTTCCTGCGCCGCTTCGGGGCGCCACTGTACGAGGGGTACGGCTCCAGTGAGGGCGGCGCCGTCGCGGGTCCGGATCCCGATGCGCCCGCCGCCGCGCTGGGGAGGCCCGCGCATGCGGGTGTGGCGATTGTCGACCCGGCGAATCTGCGGCAGTGTCCACACGCGGTGCGCGACGAGCGCGGACATGTGATCAATGCCGACCTCGCGATCGGCGAGATCGTCGACAAGACAGGCTCTCCCAACTTCGAGGGCTATTACGACAACGATGCCGCGGACGCGCAACGCCTGCGGAACGGCTGGTACTGGTCGGGCGATCTCGGCTATATCGACACCGACGGATTTCTGTATTTCGCAGGCCGACAAGGTGATTGGGTGCGAGTCGACGGCGAGAACACCTCCACACTGGTCACCGAGCGGGTGCTGCGCCGCTACCCCGGGATTCTCGCCGCCGCCGCGTACGCGGTGCCCGATCCACGGTCCGGGGACCTGCTCATGGCCGCCATCGAGGTGCGCGACCCGGCGTGCCTCGATATCGAAGCCCTGGCACGCTATTTGAGCAAGCAGGACGATATCGGCGGCAAGGGAATTCCGCGCTTGCTGCGGATATCGACCCGATTGCCGACAACCGGATCGAACAAGATCATGAAACACGTACTGCGGCAGCACCGCTGGGACTCCGACGACCCGGTCCATCGATGGTCGGGCCGTCCACCGGTCCGTTATACGCCGCTGACCGCGGCCGACAAGCGCGGCCTGGCAGACGAATTCGCGGTCCACGGGCGCGAGCATCTGCTCGTGCGGCCAGAGGTGCGGCGCAATGGGTGACGTCGACAGCTACGACTATGTCGTCGTTGGCGCGGGCAGCGCCGGCGCGATCGTCGCGAGCAGACTCGCACAGCGGGGCGCCAGCGTTGTCCTGCTCGAGGCCGGACGCAAGGACGACACCCGGCTGGTCCGAGTTCCCGGAATGACCTTCATGGTGCACACGGTGCCGCAGATCAAAGCCCGGTTGTGCTGGAAGCAGTATTCGGTGCCGCAACGGCACGCCGCAGGGCGTCGTATCCCGATGACCCGCGGCAAGGTGCTGGGCGGTTCGAGCTCGGTGAACGGCATGGTGTTCGTGCGCGGCAACAGTGCGAACTATGACGGTTGGGCCGCCGAGGGCTGCGAGGGATGGAGCTTCGAGGAGGTGTTGCCCGCCTTCAAACTCATGGAGGACTGGGAGTGCGGATCGAGTCGGCTGCGCGGTGCGCGCGGTCCTATCGCGGTCACCCGTGCCACCGAAATCAGCGCCGCCACCCGCGATTTCCTCACCGCCGCGTCGGACACGCTGAGCACGCCGATCATCGACGACTACAACGGCGAGTCCCAAGAAGGGTTGTCGCTGTTCCAGCAGAGCACCCGCGGTGGCGTGCGCTACAGCGCGGCCCGCGGCTACCTGACCGACCGGCCCCATCTGCCGCAACTGCATATCGAGACCGGAGTCCACGTCGCGCGCGTCGTGATCGACAAAGGCCGCGCGGTCGGCGTGGAAGTGCTGGACGGCAAGAGAACCCGACTCATCCGGGCCGACGCCGAGGTGGTGCTGTCCGCCGGTGTGATCGGTTCGGCGCAGCTGCTCATGCTGTCCGGAATCGGCCCGGCCGCGCACCTGCGTGAGCACGGCATCGACGTGATCGCCGATCTGCCGGTCGGCGACAACCTGCAGGACCATCTGTTCGTGCCGCTGACCTTCGTCATGAAGACCTCCCCGCATCGAGGCACGCTCGGCCACTTCCTGAATGGCCTCGCTGCCGAGACCCGGCGTCCGGGCTCGGGTTGGTTCGGCCGCACCTTCCTCGAAGGAGTCGGATTCGTGCGGACTTCCCGAGCCGACACGATCCCGGATCTACAGCTGCACACGCTGCCATGGAGCTACGTCGCGCCCAATCAGGACCGTGACGTCTTGCACCGGGTGGACTCCCGGCCTGCGTTCACCGTCATGCCGACCATGATCTATCCCCGCAGTCGGGGCACCGTACGACTCGCCTCCGCAGACCCTCTCGAAGCTCCCCTCATCGACCCCGCGTACCTGTCGCATCCTGCCGATACGGAAGTACTGCTGGAGGGAATCTCCATGGTCCGGGAAATCATGCGGCACCGGGAGTTCGAGCACGACTGCCTCGGTGAACTGCATCCCGGCTCCGATTTCGCCGATCCCGCGGCGATGCGCCGCGAGCTGCCCCACCGCATCCATTCGGTCTATCACCCGGTCGGCACCTGCCGTATGGGAGTCGACGAACGTGCCGTGGTCGACCCCCGGCTGCGGGTCCGCGGCATCGAGGGCCTACGGGTCGCCGACGCCTCGATCATGCCGAGCATCACCGGCGGCAATACCAACGCCCCGAGTCATCTCATCGGCGAAATGTGCGCGTCGTTCATGTAAGGGAATCCATTCGCACACCCGCATCACCGTCAGCCGATCGTCCGACCACGGGATACGTGTCATCTCGCGGCAGCGGTTCTGGTGCCGCGGCGGCGCGAGAGCCATACCAGGCTCGCCCATGAGCCGATCACGCACAGCGCCACCAGGATTCGCACCAGATCGAGGGCGTCGCGCGGGTAGAGGACGCCGGTGATGTAGTGATCGATGAAGCCGGTGGAGGGTAGGCCGGCGTCGCCAGCCCTATGCCTGGCCCAGTTCTCCAAATCGGTGAGCGGGCAGTCGAATCCGAACAGGATGGTACTGAATCCCCAGGCCACGGCGGCGAGATGCAGCCAGACGGTGCGCGGCCAGCGCCACGCTATGAACCCGCCGACCACCACGTAGGCGACGAACAGAAAGTGCACGACCGCGGTGACGTCGGCCAGCAGCCGATACAGCATGCCCCCAGCATAGGGCCGGTATCGGGGGAGGGGAGCGGGAGTTTGCCGCATATCAACACGTCGATATGCGCATCAACGCATGTGAGGTCGGGGGAGTCGTGTACCCCGGAAGGCGGTGGGGAAGTGACCTTTTCGGTCAAGGCCAAGAGGTCGGAGTGGGGTAAGCGGGCTGCCGTCTTCATTAAGGCCCAGGTCAGCACCTCCGGTCCATTTACATACCTATACGGCACTATGCGCATCTACGCATGTATTCACTCTCTTTATTCAGTTGCGGTAGTCGACAAGCCATAAGGAAAAAAGATCTGCCCATGAAAGAGGGGCCGAACTGGTCGGCCCCTCTTTCGATTTGGTGTCGGTTACCAGGCGGAGGACTCGTAGTCCTTGAGGAAGACGCCGTGTACATCGTCGCCGGCTTCGCCGCGGACGATGGGGTCGTAGACGCGGGCCGCGCCGTCGACCAGGTCGAGGGGAGCGTGGAAGCCCTCTTCGGCGAGGCGGATCTTGGTGTAGTGCGGGCGTTCGTCGGTGATCCAGCCGGTGTCGACGGCGGTCATGAGAATGCCGTCGGCTTCGAACATTTCGCGCGCGCTGGTGCGGGTGAGCATGTTCAGCGCGGCCTTGGCCATATTGGTGTGCGGGTGGCCCGCGCCCTTGTATGCCCGGCCGAAGACGCCTTCCATGGCGGAGACGTTCACGACGTACTTGCGGCGGGCGGCCGCGGCGGCCATGGCGGGGCGCAGGCGCGAGATGAGAATGAACGGCGCGGTCGAATTGCACAGCTGCACTTCGAGGAGTTCGGTCGCGTCGACTTCGCCGACGGTCTGCACCCAGCTGTTGGTGTGCGCGAGGTCGGGCACCAGACCGCCGGCGTCGATGGCGACGCCCTGCGAAATGCGTTCGGGCGTAGCCGAACCCGCGATGAGTGCGAGGTCGGTGATATCGGCCGCGGTGAGGCTGGGTGTCAGTGACGCGGTGAGCGCGGTCGGGTGCGCCTGCATGGTTTTGCCGAAGGTGACCACGTCGGGGAGTTCGCCCGCGGGCAGCGGTCCGGATTCGGCTTCGATGAGCGCGCTGTAAGAGCCGGGGGAGCGTCGCACGGTTTGGGCCGCATTGTTGATGAGGATGTCCAGGGGCCCTTGTGCGGCAACATCATCGGCGAGTGCGAGGACCTGGGCCGGATCGCGCAGATCGATGCCGACGATGCGCAGGCGGTGCAGCCAGTCGGCGCTGTCGGGCTGAGCGGCGAAGCGGCGGATGGCGTCGTTGGGGAACCGCGTGGTGACGGTGGTGTGCGCGCCGTCTCGGAGCAGGCGCAGCGCGATGTACATGCCGATTTTGGCGCGGCCGCCGGTGAGGAGTGCGCGTTTGCCGGTGAGGTCGGTGCGGGCATCGCGTTTGGCGTGGCTGCGCGCTGCGCATTCGGGGCAGAGCTGGTGGTAGAACGCGTCGACCTGCGTGTATTTCTGCTTGCAGATGTAGCAGGGGCGGGCGCGCAGCAGGGTGCCCGCGGTGGCGACGCCGGTGGTGCTGGAGCTGATGGGGATGCCCGCGGTTTCGTCGTCGATGCGATTGGGTGAGCCGGTGGCGGTGGCCGCGATGACGGCTTTATCGGCTTCGGAGATGGTGTCGCGGGCTTCGATGCGCCGGCGCTGCTTGAGTTTTTTGAACATGTGCCCGACCGCGTGCTGGACGGTCACCGAGTCGGGGTGGTCCTTGTCCAGCTGTGCTGCCTGTTCGAGGACCCGCAGGCAGATCGCGAGTTCGTCGGCGTCGATGGCCGTGGTCTCGGTGTCGTGCGCTGGTGCGGTGTTGGTGGCCATCGGTGGGAGTTGCTGCCTTCGTGCGGTGGGCGGGTGGGCGTCGTCCATTGTCGCATCGGTGGCGGGGTGGGTTCGCCACGGCCACGTGCGGATATGGCGCGCGGCACAGTGGGATACGCCGGTGCCCCGCCGCGGTGTCGCGGCGGGGCACGGGTGAGGTGTGGCTATTCGGTTGTGGCGCCGAGGGGTTCGAGTTCGGCGGCGTCGTGGTCGCGGCCGAGTTCGCGGGCACGTTCGGCGAGCTGGGTCAGGAGTCCGGTGGGGATTTCGGCGCGGACTTCGATGAGGGCGTGCCAGACGATCTCGGGTGTTTCGGCGGTGAGGGCGGCGAGGAATTCTTCGAGGTCGTCCATGCCGTCGATGATTTCCAGGATGCGGGCGCGGCCCTGCTGGTCTTGGGCGAGGGCGATATCGACGAGGGTGTGGATGTTGTCCCCGCGCGAGGCGGTGAGTACGGCGGCGAGGAGTTGTTCGCGGTCGAGGTCGCCGATGCAGGTGGCGAGGATGGGTTTGACGGTGTCGGGGAGTGCGTCGACCAGTGGCAGGGCCTGTGCCCAGAGGTCGTGTTCGGCGGTGCTGGTGATGACGGCGCGCAGGACGTCGGGTTCGGACATGACGGGCAGTGCTGCCATGCGGCGGCGGTTGTCGTCGGTCATGGCCAGGGCGATGGGGATGAGGGCGTCCCAGAGTCCGGCGGTGTCGGCTTCGCGGACGAGTTCGCCGAGGCGGGTGTCGGTTTCGGCGGCGACGCGGGCGGCGATGAATTCGATTTGGGCGCTGGGCAAATGGGCGGCGAGGGGGAGCAGGTTGAGCCATTGGCCGCCGTCGAGGGCGGTGTCCATGATGGCGGCGAGGATGGGTTCGGCGTGGACGGCGGGGCGTTCGGCGAACAGTCGCAGGCTGTCGTGGTTCATGGCGCTGGTGATGGGCAGCAGGGTGGTCCAGGCGTCGAGTTCGTAGACGGCGTTGATGAGGGCGTCGAGGACGTCGTCGCCGAGGCTGGCGGTGATGTTGCCGATCCAGGCGCGGTTGTGCGGTGCGATGGAGTCGAGCAGGTCGATGCCTTCGGCCCACATGGATTGTGCTGCGGCGGCGCGGATTACGCCGGGTACGCGGTCGGCGACGATGTGCAGGACGTTGTCGATGGCGGTTTTGTCTTCGAGTAGGAAGCCGATGCGCAGTAGGTCGGTGTCGCTCATGACGGGTGCGGCGGCGCGCAGTGCGGGTTCGGGGACGACGTGGACGAAGCGGCCCATGGTGATGTGGTCGCCGTGTGCGAGGAGTTCGCGGGCGACGTCGACGACGAGTTTGGCGGGGACGGCGGCGATGATGGCGGCGGTGCGGCGGGGGTCGAGTTGGACGGCGCAGTCGGCGAGGAAGGGTGCGGGCAGGGATTTGGCGATGTCGATGGCGCGGTGGGGTTCGACGGCGCTGGCGACGGCGGCGCAGAGGGTGGGTCCGAAGGCGCGTTCGGCGACTTTGGCGCTGATGGTGACGGGGACGAGTTTGGCTCCGGCGGCGACGCCTTTGAGGCGTTTGGTGTCGCGGTCGAAGAGCAGGTCGGTGGCGCGTTCGCGGAATTCGCGGATGGCGGCGGGTGGCAGGTCGACGAGGAAGTCGAGTTCGGTGGGGTCGGTGATGCCGAGCAGGCGCGCGAGTTTGGTGGTTTCGGCGACGGCGACGAGGTGTTCGCTCATAGTCCCAGTGCTTTCTTGACGGCGGGGCGCATGAGGCGCGGGACGAAGTCGAGCGAGCTGGCGATGGCGGCGTCGAGGTTGTCGCCGCGGCGGGTGAGGGCGGCGCGCAGGAGTCGGTCGAGTTCGGTGAGGTCGGTCTCGGGGAGCCGGTCGAAGTCCGCGGGCAGGGATGCGCGCAGGGTGTCGGCGAGTTGGCGTGCTGCGTGGGACATCGGGTGTCTTTCCGGGTCGATCGTACTGCCGGTACGGGATTCGATACTGGCAGTACGTTCTGGGTGAAAGCAATGCCGGTGGGCTGACCTGGGTTGTGGCTTCGATCACTTGACTACCCGGTAACAAGCGCGGTTAACGGCGCAGATTTCACCGCGAGCCATCGTACCGCCGGTACGTGTACACTGCCCGCGTGGCTCGAATCAGCGCCGGATCCGCCCCGCAGGTGACCCGTGACGACATCGTGGATGCGGCGGTGCGGGTGATCGATCGTGACGGTCCGCGACCCAGCATGGATGACATCGCCCGCGAGGCCGGGATCACCAAACCGCGGCTGTACCGCCAGTTCGCGGATAAGGGTGATCTGTTCACCGAGATCGCGGATCGCATGACGCGGCGCGCTTTTTCGGCCACGGGTTCGGATATGACGCTCATGCTCGCGCCCCCGCGTGCGGCGCTGCAGCGTGTGTTCACCGATTACGCGAATGGAATCCTGGAGCATCCCAACGTTTTTCGTTTCCTGGGCCAGTCGCCCGCGCAGCAGTCGGGTTCGGGTGTGCTGCAACTGGATCTGGGCCGCGAGGCGGCGGGCAAGCTGACCAAGATGGCGCGTTCGGTGGCCGAGGCGGTGCCGCTGGAAACCTCGGGGCTGGAATATCTTTCGCGCGCGCTGGTGGGTGCGGTGGTGGCGATCACCGATCTGTGGCTCTCGGATTCGGATCGCCCGTCCGCGCAGCAGACGGCCGAATTCGTCGATCAGGCGACGGAATTGGTGTGGGGTCTGATCGATGGTTTCCTGCGTCGCCAGGGCATCGCCGCTGATCCGGACACGCCGATTTTCGCGACTTTCGCCGAGGTCAATCAGGCGCGTTCGGCCGACTCCTGACACATTGTTGACACTTTGCCAATAGCCGTGCACCCTTGGTCTCGAGGCGCGCGTGAGTGCGCGCAGGACAAGCGAAGGAACGACGATGGCACGCCCCGCATGGAGCGACGACGAGGTCGAAGCGGTACGAGGACTGGCGAGCACCTTCTTCGAGAAGGAGGTGATCCCGCACGAGGAGAAGTTCATCGAACAGGGCCATCCCGACCGCGCCCTGTACAACCGGGCCGGTGAACTCGGCCTGCTGTGCGCGGCGATCCCGGCCGAATACGGTGGTGGCGGCGGCACATTCGCGCACGAGGCCGCCATCATCGAGGCGCAGGCGCACCTGGGTGATGGAGCCCTGGGCATGTCGGTGCACTCCTCGATCATCGCGCCCTACATCCACCAGTTCGGCTCGGAAGAGCTCAAGCGGCGGGTGCTGCCCAAGGCCGCCAGCGGTGAGATGCTGCTGTCCATCGGTATGACCGAACCCGGTACCGGCTCGGATCTGCAGAACATCAAGACCCGCGCGGTGCGCGAGGGTGATGAGTACATCATCACCGGGTCCAAGATCTTCATCTCCAACGGCTGGCTGTGCGACGGCATCATCCTGGCGGTGAAAACCGATCCCACCCAGGGCGCGGCGGGCGTCTCGCTGATCTTCGCCGAGGTCGGGGACGACACCCCGGGCTTCACCCGCGGTCGCATCCTGTCCAAGATCGGCGGTAAGGGGCAGGACACCGCCGAGCTGTTCTTCGATGGCCTGCGCGTGCCCGCCTCGAATCTGCTGGGCCAGGCCGAGGGCCAGGGCTTCTATCAGATGATGCAGATGCTGGCCCAGGAACGCCTGGTCACCGCGATTCTGGCGGTGGCGATGACGGAGAAGGCGGTCGAGCTGACCGTCGAATACACCAAGGGCCGTGAGGCTTTCGGCAAACCGCTGTTCGCCATGCAGAACACCAAATTCGAGCTCGCCGAATGCGCCACCATCGCCAGGGTGGGCCGGGTGTTCCTCGATGACTGCATCGCCAAACACCTGCGCGGGGAGTTGGACATTCCCACCGCTGCCATGTCGAAGTACTGGTTGACCGACCAACTCGGTAATGTGGTGGATCGCTGCCTGCAGTTCTTCGGCGGCTATGGCTACATGACCGAATATCCGATTGCCCAGCTGTACACCGGCGCCCGGATCCTGCGGATCCTCGCGGGCGCCAACGAGGTGATGAAGGACCTCATTGCCCGCTCACTCTAGTACCCCAGCACCGTCGAAGACCGGCGGTAACACCGACTCCAGGCCGGTACCCGCCGAGGACACCACGTCCCGGCGGCGCCGACTGGAGCCCGACGAGCGCCGCGCGCAGATCCTGTCCTGCGCCATCGACATGTTCGGCGAACGTCCGTACGCCGCTGTCTCCACCGCGGAGTTGGCGCAGCGCGCCGGGGTGGCGCGCGGGCTGATCAATCACTACTTCGGCAATAAGCGCGATCTGTATCTGGCGGTCGTGCGCCGCATGGTGACGCTGCCGCGCCCGGATTACATGGTCGCCCCCGAGGGGACCATTCGGGAGCGGGTGGAGGCGAGCGTGGCATGGCTGCTGGACACCATCGGTGAGCACGGCACCACGTGGGTCAAGGTCACCGGACTGGAAGGCATCGGCGACGATCCGGACGTACAGCGCATTCTGGACGAGGCCGATAACGCCGCGGCCGAACGCGTCGTACAGATGGTGGGCCTGAGCGATTCGCTGCACAGTGCCGAATTGCGTGCCCTGGTGCGCTGTTACGGCGGACTGGTCAAGGCCGCGGGCCGCGAGTGGATCGTGCGCGGCACCCTGGATCGCCCGCAGGTGCACGACCTGCTGGCCGATACCCTCACCACGCTGATTACCCAATCGTTCCCGAAGGTCAACGGCGAGATCTGATTTCGGTCTCGGTGAGCCGTCGGCATATCGACGGCGCACCGGGACCGATCGCCGGTCAGTCGGTGAGCACCGGCGGGAATCCGAATATCGGCACCAGTGCGGGATTTTCGAAGGCGATCACGCGGGCAACACCGGTGTCGGTCGCCGCGAGCACCACGATGCCGTTGGCGCGCAATTCACCGCCGGAGTGCCGACGGTAGACCGCGGCGGCGGGCCGGCCATTTGCGGTGGTGGGGAGCAGTCGCCACTGACCCGGTGCGCCGAATACGAACGCGGCGAGGAGTTGGATGCACAGGGTGCGCCCGGCCCGCCATTCGCGGAAGGGTGTCGCTTCCAGGGTGGCGTCGGCGCGCAGCACCTGTTCCAGCAGTGCGGCATCGGCGTGCTCGAAGGCCGCGATATAGCCGTCGAGGAGTGCGCGGGCACGCTCATCGGCAGGTTCGAGCAGGCCCGCGGGTTCGGGCGGGGATTCGTCGAGTTTCGCGCGGGCGCGTTGCAGACCGCTCTTTACCGCGGCGACGGTGGTATCGAGGATGTCGGCGGTATCGCTCGCGGAGAACGCCAGCACCTCGCGCAGTAGCAGGATCGCGCGCTGGCGTGCGGGCAGTCGCTGCAAACTCGCGATGAGCGCCAAACGCACCGACTCGCGCGCGATCACCACGGCCGCCGGATCATCGACATCCGGGGTGAGCCAGCGGTCCGGCAGCGGTTCCAGCCATGAAACCTCGCCGGATGCAACGGGAGTCGGTATCCGGTCCGGGTCCTCGCAGGGACCGCCCAGTCCCGAGGGCAGGACCCGTATCGGTCGCGGGCGTACCGCGCTCAGGCAGACATTGGTGGCGATCGTGTACAGCCAGGTGCGAATCGAGGCGCGACCGTCGAACCCGTCGTAATGCCGCCACGCCCGCAGATAGGTTTCCTGCACCAGATCCTCGGCATCGTGTGCCGAGCCGACCATGCGGTAGCAGTGCGCGAGCAGTTCGCGCCGAAACCGTGCGGTCTCGGCGGCGAACGCGTCTCGATCCGGTGCGGTGCGCACCCGCGAGGTCATAGCGTGAGCCTAGGCGCACCGGTTCGCACGGGAATGCCGATGTTCAGGGCAGTAGTGCGAGTTTGCCGATGGTGGCCCGGGTTTCCAACTCCGCGAGCGCTTTCGGCCCATCGGCCAGGTCGTAGGTGGTTGGTTCAGCGGGGACGAGCACGCCCGCGGCGATGAGGCCGAACAGTTCGGTCAGCACCGTGCCGAAGATATCGGGCGCGGTCTGCGCCAGCACCCCGATATTGAGGCCGATGAGGTGAATCTGGTGCCGATACACCAGATCCCAATTGGTGAGCGCGGCCGCACCGCCCGCCACCCCGTAGACCACGACCCGGCCGGTCACCCGTTTGGCGGCGGCCAGACTCGCGTCGAAACCGGCCCCGCCCGCGCATTCGAGCACCAGATCAGCGCCCAGGCCGTCGGTCAGGCGCAATACCTGCGCGGTGAGATCGCCGCCGAGCGAATCCAGTACAGCGTCTGCGCCCAGTGCCCGCACCGTGTCGTGTTTGCTCGCTGCGGCGGTGGCGATGACCGTGGCCCCATAGTGTTTGGCGATGCGCACCGCGGCTTGACCGGTCGCGCCCGCCGCCGCCGGAATCACCACGGTCTGCCCGGCGGTGAGCTCGCCCAGCGGTTTCAACGCGGCCAGCGCGGTCGGCCAGTTCACCATCACCCCCAATGCCTGCGCCGACGTCCACCCCGATGGCACCGGAATCATCGCGGCCGCACGCAGCACCGCGTACTCGGCGAACACGCCGTCCCCGATACCGGCCACCCGGGTTCCCGGCTGATGCCCGCTCACCTCCGCACCCACCGCGACGATCTCCCCGGCCGCCTCGAAACCCGCGATATACGGTGGCCGCGGACCATTTCCGAAGGTCCCGTGCGCCCGCGAGACATCGGCGAAATTGACCCCGGCCGCCTCCACCCGGATCAACACCTCGCCCGGACCTGGGGACGGAACCGGCGCATCGGTGATCAAGCGCATATCCTGCGGGCCGTCGCCGGAGGTCTGCTCCAGCGCGCGCATCGTCACGGGGATAGTCATCATCGGTCCCATTCCTGCTCGAGGTCATGATCGAGAACGGTTCGGTAACCGCTCCGCTCAGGTAGACCCGAGTCGCGGCGCAAAGGAATCGCGGACATCGGAGAACTCGTGCCGGAGAGTCGGCGGCCGCTAGGTCAGCGCGCCGGTGCCCCGGGTCGCCAGTTGCCGGAAGTCCGCGGCCAAACGCGCCGGGTCGGCCCGGAAATCGTCATCGATCCACCACGCCAGCACGCCGACCGTGGCCGCGGCATAGAACTGGGCGATCACCTCATTGGATGGCCCGTCACCGAATACGTTCGGCGGCAAGCGATCCCGCAATAGTTCCACGATCACCTGATGCAGGTGCCGGTGGACGAGGTTGCCGCCGGGACGCCCGCACATGGCCCGGTACACGCGCTGATTGCGATGCGCGTGTTCGAAGATCAGCGCCGCGGGCCGGTCCACCTCGATCGGCCGGTGCGCGGAACTCATCCGATCGAATTCGGTCTCCAGCTGTGCGCGCATATCGTCGAAAGTCGTTGTCAGCAGTGCTTCCTTATCGCGGTAGTGCGCGTAGAAGGTGGAGCGGCCGATATCGGCGCGATCGAGAATGTCTTGCACGGTGGTCTGCTCATACCCCTGTTCGAGCACCAGTGACAGGAACGCCTCGTGCAGTGTTCTGCGGGTGCGCCGCACTCGCCGGTCCTGGTCGCCCATAGCCGCCTCCTCGCTGTTTCCGGACAATTCGCGCGAGGTGTCCGGAACCGTACAGGTACCCGGATTTGGTTGTTGACCTGCACCGGAGCCCCTCGAGCATAATCGAACACAGAGTTCGGAAACAGATTCGCTGTTCGAAATATCTCGTAGGAAACGAGGGCGGCATGTACCCCTTCCCAACTGTCGTATGGCTGATCGTGATCGCCGGCGTTCTCGGCCTGGCGCTGCTGCTGTTCGAGGGCTTCCGGCGCGCCGGGAACTTGCGGCTCGGCATTGCCGCCGGATTCGGTTGGGCCGCATGGGCTCTGGTGAGCGCAATGCTCGCCAACGCGGGCGCGTACCGATTGACCCCGGACACTCCCAACCCGCTGATCGGCGTCGCCGCCCTGGCTGCCACCGCGATCGCGGTGGCCTGCACCAGAATTCCCGCGATCACCCGCATCCTCACCGATCCGGTCGCGCCGTGGCGACTGACCGCGCCGCATATTCTGCGCGTCACCGGCGGCACCGTTTTCCTGACCGCGTTCGCGCTGGGCTCGCTCCCGGCGATCTTCGCCCTCCCCGCCGGCATCGGTGATCTGGGCATCGGCCTCGAGGCGATCGTTCTGACGCGCATGCTGCGCCGCGGCACGGTCGGGCGGCGCGCACTGCTCTGGTTCAACATCCTGGGACTGATGGACCTGGTCATCGCGATGACGCTGGGTTTCCTGGCCGCTCCCGGTCCCACCCGCATCATCACCGTGACGCCGACGACCGCCGCCAACGGTCTGCTGCCGCTGGTACTGATCCCGACGGTCATCGTCCCGATCATGCTGACCCTGCACATCGTGTCGCTGGCGAAAATGCGTGCGGCCGTGCGGGATTCGCGTCCTGCAGCGGCCGCCGCCCTGGCCTAGGGCAGCAACACCAGCCGCCCGCGCACCCCGCCCTTCTCGAAGCGGGCGTGCGCGGCGGCAGCCTGTTCGAGCGGGAAGGTCTCGGCCACCCGCAGCGTCAGGGTTGCGGCGTCCACCAGGTCCGCGAGCGCCGCCAGCCGCGCACCGTCCGGAGCCTGCTGCACGGTGTGCACCGTGATACCGCGTTCGGAATCCGGTGCGCCGGTGGGCAAGAGCGCCACGAACCGGCCGCCATCGCGCAGCGCGCCGATCACTTCCGGTCCGCGGACCGCGGCATCGATGATCGCATCGGGGTCCAGTGCGCGCAGCGAATCGATCGTCGCTCGTTCGCGATCCACGAAATCCGTTGCGCCCAAAGAACGTACGAGTTCGGCATCGCCCGCACCGGCCACCGCGATCACGCGCGCACCACGTGCGGCCGCCAGCTGGGTCACATAACCGCCCACCCCACCGGCCGCACCGGTGACCAGGACGGCCTGCCCCGCCGACACATCGGCCGCCGCGACCGCCAGATCCGCGGTGATCCCGTTCAACGGCAATGTGGACGCCGCGATCGGATCGGCCGAACTCGGCGCGGCCGCCAGCGCATTCGCCGCGATCACCACGTATTCGGCTGCCGCGCCGACCGGATCGGTCAGCCACGGCAGCAACCCGATCACCGCCTGCCCCACCTCGAATCCGGTGACCCCCGCACCCAGCGCGGCCACCGCACCGGAGAACTCGATCCCCGGCACATACACCTCCCGCGCGGGCAGGATCGCGGCCAGATATCCGGCCCGCGATGCCGTATCGATCGGATTCACCGGGGCCGCAACAACTTTCACCAGCACCTGTCCCGCTCGGGGTTGCGGTTCGGGCAGGTCGAGAATGTTCACCACATCCGGCCCGCCGAATTCACGGAATGCCACAGCACGCATCGGAATGCTCCTGAGTATGAGAAGGGTTGGACTATCCACCGGTGGAACGCGATCCGCCGGATCCTGACCGGCGGGGCGTATCACCAACGTAGATCCGGCCCCATCCCGTGAGAAGAAGGCACCGGGAAGTGCCTAGCCCACCGAGGAGTTCCGATGCCCACCCGCACCGTCGCCCAGCAGCGCGAAGAACGCAAAACCGCGTACAACGCGTTCATCGCCGCCTGTCCCACCAATAAACTCCTGGACACCCTCAGCGATAAATGGACCGGGCTGCTGCTGGCGAGCCTGTCCGACGGACCCCGCCGCTACGGTGAGATCGCCGCGATCGTCGCGGGTATCAGCAATAAGATGCTCACCCAAACCCTGCGCACCCTCGAACGCGACGGCCTGCTGGACCGGCAGGTGACCCCGCAGGTGCCGGTGCGCGTGGACTATTCACTCACCCCGCTCGGGGTCAGTCTGCTGCCGATCCTGGCCATGCTCAAGGAATGGGCCGAAGCCAACATGGACGAGGTGTTCGCCGCCCGTGCCAGCTTCGACACCGTCAACTAGCCGCGTATCGGATTTACGGGATCAGTTCCGGACTGTAGATGCGGGCCACGCCCTGGCCATTATGGGTGATCTCGGCGTAGCTGACGTAGTGGTGACCCGCGACCACCGCCGCGGTGTTCGTCGCCAGCGGCGGGGAGGGATAGCTGCCGTTGAAACACGGCATATCCCTGCTGACCGCGACTTCCTCGTTCGACTGCGTGCGGTATGCGTCCTTGTCGATGATCTTCACGACCATCGTGCAATTATCGATCGTCGAACCGCCGGTTTTGGAGGTCAGGCTGCCGTACGCCTTGAGCACACCCTCGTACTGGTAGACGCAGGACTGCACCTCGGCCGCACCGTCGGTGGTCAGGTACACCCCCGAGCAACTCTTGGCGACCTCCCATTCGGGCGGATCGGCCTGCGCGGCCGGAGTGAACGCGATAAGTGCTGCGGCACCGGCGAAACCACAGATCAGAACACGCGACAAAGAACTGAAGGACATGTCGTACCCTCTCGATTGCCGAACTCGTGGAACTGCTGATATCGATCCCGGCTCACTCTAGGGACGCTTCCGTTCGGAAACATGACGGCAATAGTCGGGGCTGGGCCGGGGAATGCGATCCGAATCGAGGCTGTTGCCCGCAGGTATGGCGAATGATCAACTCGGGAAGTTCGGTGTGTGGCGGCCATATTCGATGGTGACCCCCGAAAAGGTGCGTGAGCTGGAGGAACTCGGGTACGGCGCGGTCTGGCTGGGCAGTTCGCCGCCCGCGGACTGGGACGGCTACGAGGCGTTGCTGGCCGGATCGGACACGATCACTATCGGAACCAGCATCGTGAACGTGTGGGCATCCCCGGCGGCACAGGCCGCCGAAACCTTCCACCGCCTCGACGCCCGGTTCCCGGGGCGATTCCTGCTCGGAATCGGGGCCGGACATCGCGAACACACCGGCGAATACACCAAACCCTATGACGCGCTGGTGCAGTACCTCGACGAACTCGATGCCGCCGGGGTACCCAAGGAGCGGCGTGCGCTCGCCGCGCTCGGCCCCAAGGTCGCCGAACTCGCGCGCGACCGCACCGCCGGAGCGCTGCCGTACCTGTCCACCCCCGCGCACACCGCATCCCTGCGTAAGCTGCTCGGCCCGGACACCCTCATCGCGCCCGAACACAAGGTCGTACTCGACACCGACATTGATCGGGCACGCGAACTCGGCCGCAACTCCACCAGCTTCTACCTGTCACTGAGCAATTACGTGAACAACCTGCGCCGCTCCGGTTTCCACGACGCCGACCTCACCCCGCCCGGCAGCGATCGCCTCGTCGACGCGCTGGTCCTGCACGGCACCGCCGAGCAGATCGCCGACGCCGCCACCGAACACCTGCGCGCGGGCGCGGATCACGTAGCGCTGCAAGTACTCGGCGACGATTACGTGCGCGACCTGCGCGCCCTCGCGCCGATACTGACCGCACGCGTCTGACCGCAACCGCCTCGGTATGCGCCGCACGGTGAGATGCCGTGCGGTGCTGTGAGGTTCGTATCGGCGATGGCGTGCTCAGCGTACGAGTGCGCCGGTGAGGAAGTCGACCATCTCACCGATCGCGCGCTCGGCCTCCGGGATCGGGAACAACGGCCACGCGTGCAGCATGCCCGGATATTCGTGCCACTCCAGTTCGACACCGAATTCGGCTGCGCGCGAACGGAATCGGTGCGCGTCGACATTGAGGATATCGCGGGTGCCGGTGAACAGCGCGATCGGCGGCACCCCGGTCAACTCCGCGAACAGTGGACTGATCAGCGGATCGGAGACCGCGCGCTCCCCGGCGTAGAGTCGCGCGAGCTCGGCGACCCCGTGCACCGGCAGAATCGGATCGCGGGGTTCGATCTCGGCCAGCCGCGGATCACTGAGCGTGGCATCCAGACACGGCGAGACCAGCACCAGCGCCGAGGGCACCGTCAATCCGTCGGCAATGGCCTGAATTGTCAGTGACAGCGCAAGATTCGCGCCCGCCGAATCACCCAGCAGCACCGGCGCGTCCCCTCCGGCGATATCGGCGTAGAACGGCAGCAGCCAGGCGAAAACCTCATCGGCGGTGCATTCGGGAGCCAGCGGATACATCGGCACCACGATCGGCCGATCCAGCCGCCGCACCAACGCCTCGATCAACTCCCAATGCGGATCCGCGATCGGCTCCACCCATCCACCCCCGTGCAGATAGATCGCGGCCGGACCCGAAACCGCCGTGCGCGGACTCAACACGAAGACCCTGCGCCCGCGAAAATCCATCTCTCGCACCGAGACCCGCCCCCGAGTCTTCGCCGACGGCACCGCCGGACCCTTCGCCCGATCCGCCGCGATTGTCGCCCGAATCCGTTGCGGTCCATCATATTTGCGCCGCACCCGCAGCGCGCGCACGACTACGGTCAACAGTTCGGCTCGAATGCTCGCCATGGGCGCTCCTGATATGTAAGTGCGACTTCGATGCGACCGATCGGCGCAGCAGCTGACGATCACCCACCGCGAATCGACCTCGAACCCATCGTGGGCCGCTGTGCTTACTGTCCTCTTGCGCCCGCTGGCACCCCACTTGCACGCGACCCCGACAGCGTCGTCACGCATCGACCCGTCACCGCGTGCGATTGCCGACATGTCGTGTCAGAGCCCGGATGGCGCTCCGGCCGCCCGATCACAGCGACCCGGTCCGACAATCGGCAATTCTGCGGCTGGAACAAATCCTCGCGGTACGGGGACGAGCCACGCGCCCGGCTAGAGGCGCGGATCGAAGACCAGCTGGAATCCGGACAGGCGGGTGGTGCCGTCGGGTTGTCGTTCGGCGTAGGCCCAGAATTCGCGGCCGGGCAGCTCATTGGCGGGCAGTCCGGCCTGGGTCGCTATCTCCTTGGCCGCCCACGACATCGGCGATCGCGCCGGATGCCAGGGTGTTTCGAGGTAGGCGACCGCGGAATCGGCGTCCCCGAACACCAAAACGCAGCGCACCTGGATCCGTTCGCTTCCCACCCTGCCATCATCACCCCTGCGGGCGGCCGCGCGCACCGATCATGCCGGGTCGTGCTCAACCCTCGCCCGGATCGTTCTCCTTACGTGCGCGCGAGGGTTGCACGCGCGGGGGTTCGTTCGGCATTTTCGGATATTGCGGCGGCCACGGGGCATCCAGCAATCCCGAGGCGAGGTCTTTGTCCGACATCTCCAGCAGGGGAGTCAGCGATTGTGGGATGCGGTTCGCCCACGCGTCACCGTGTTCGGCCACCCACGCCGGGACCGTCGCGATGGTCATCTGATCGTTGGTGACCGTGTCCAGTACGTCCCAGTCGATGGGGGTGGAGACCTGTGCGCCGACCTTGGGGCGTACGCACCATGCGCCGAAAACCGTTTTGTGCGGGGCGTTCTGGTTGAAGTCGACGAAGACGCGCGAGCCGCGTTCCTCTTTCCACCAGGCCGCGGTGATGGTGTCGGGGTGGCGGCGTTCGAGTTCGCGCGCCAATGCCACCGCCGCGGCCCGCACCTGATAGCCGTCCCACTTCGGCTCGAGCAGCGCGTACAGGTGCAGGCCGCGTGAGCCGGAGGTTTTCACGCGCACGTCGATACCGAGTTCGGTGCACAAATCCCTTGTGCGCCTTGCGGCTTCGCGCAGATCATCGAATCCGATACCGGGGGAGGGATCGAGGTCGATGCGCAGTTCGTCGGTGATGCCGGTCGGGGGCAGCAGATCCCCGTTGGCGTCCTCGACCTGCGGGGTGGCGGCCTCGAGTTCGGCCCCCGCGTGCGTGGGCCAGACGTGAAAACCCAAGCAGCCCAGGTTGACCGCCCACAGGATGTGCGCCATATCGGCGGCGACCAGGGCATCGCTGGTGGTGCCGTTGGGGGTGGTGACCACGGTGGTCTGCAACCAGTCCGGCACCGATTTGGGGACGCGTTTCTGGAACCAGGATTTGCCCGAGGCCCCATCGGGATAGCGTTCGAGCAGCACGGGGCGGTTGCCGATGGTGTTCATGATCGGCCCGGCCACCGACAGGTAGTAGTTGGCCAGATCGAGTTTGGTTTCCCCGCGCTTGTTGAAGTAGATCTTGTCCGGATTGGAGAGGGTGACGGTGCGCCCGTCGACCTCGAGTTCGACCGAATCGCTCACCGCGCGGTCCCTTTCGCCTCATCGAAAATGGCCGACAGTTCCGCGGGCGCGACCTCGTCCAGCTGCGCGTACGTGCACGATTCGGGGGTGCGGTCGGTGCGGAAACGCACCAGGCGACCGCCGTGGCGCAATCGTCCCGCCATCACATGCTCATAGCGGACCTCGGCCACCAATTCGGTGCGCAGCGGCTCCCACGACAGATCCTTACCGCCGGTCCAACGACTCACTCCGCCCGGCATTTTCCCGTCCGCGCGTGCCTGCGCGGCGGCATCTGCCCATTCGCGCCACGGATGATTCTCCAGCGCGTTCACCCGCAGCGGTGCGAGCTCCTCGACCAGTTCCTTGCGTCGTTTGGCGGTGAAACTGCTCGCCACCCCGACGTGATGCAGGTTGCCGTCGGCGTCGAACAAGCCCAGCAGAAGCGAGCCGACGCCTTCACCGTCCTTGTGCCAGCGGAATCCGGCGATCACACAGTCCGCGGTGCGCTCATGTTTGACCTTGAACATCACCCGCTTGTCCTGCAGATACGGCAGATCCGCGGCCTTGACCATCACCCCGTCGAAGCCCGCGCCCTCGAACCGGGTGAACCAGTCCTGCGCCACGTCGGGATCATCGCTGAGCGGGGTGAGGTGAATGCGGGTGACACCGCTGTCGGACGCGCCCCCGGTGTTCTTGTCCAGGATCGTTTCCAGCAGGCGGCGGCGTTCGGCGAACGGTTCCCCGGTCAGATCCTGATCTCCCAGGGCGAGCAGATCGAATCCGACGAAACTGGCCGGTGTCTCCACCGCGAGCTTGTTCACCCGCGAGGCCGCCGGATGTAGGCGCTGCTGCAGGGTGTCGAAGTCCAGGCCGTTCTCGGTGACGACCACGATCTCCCCGTCGATGACGCATTTCTCGGGCAGAGATTTGGCGAACAGCTCGACCAGTTCGGGGAAATACCGGGTGAGCGGGCGATCATTGCGGGATCCGAGTTCGATCTCGTCCCCATCGCGAAACACGATGCACCGGAACCCATCCCATTTGGGTTCATAGCGCAGCCCCGGCTCGCGGGGAAGTTCGGAGACCGATTTGGCCAGCATCGGTTTCACGGGCGGCATGACGGGCAGCTCCACACGACCTCCTCGGGTTGGTTCACCCAGGTAGACGACGTGACCGGTGAGAATTCACCGGTCCGCGTCCAGAGAAGATCGTAATGCCGTACTGGTCGGTTTTGCGGTACTGCTCAGTTTTCCAGCCAGCCATGCTGATCGGCGAACGCGGTCAGCCTGTCCCGGATGGTCAGTATTTCCCCGGCCGTGAGCGCCGGGCTCGCGTCCAGGAGCAGTTCGGTGATCAGGCGGCGATGTTCGCCCGCGCTCATTTGCCCGCCCGGCGCGCGATCCTTGGCCTTATGCGCGCGCACCGGTGGCGGCGCACCGGCGACCAGGGCCAGATTGATGGCCTTGGGCCCGCGATCCCCCTCGGTCACATCGAATTCGAACACCCGCCCCTGTCGCAGCTCATCCTCGTCCAGCCCGATGTCGTTGACATGGACGAACACGTCCGGCCCACCGTCTTCCGGACGGATGAAACCGAAACCCCGCGAGCTGTCGAACGACACCAATTTCCCGATGGACACCTAAACACCCGCTCCTCGTACGCCGCGTCCCTCTGCGGTAACTCTAGTCCGCGGCACGATCATTGTTGGAAGAAAGTGCCTTTTGCAACGAATTGAACACCGTCAATCCCTGTCCCACCATGCCATTGACGATCTCGCTCACACCCTCGGGACCGTTGAGCACCGTCAGATTGGCATTGGACAGGCCCGCGGCGGCCTGCTTCACGATCTCCGGAAGCTGTTCTATCAGAAGCTGATCCAGCGCGATGCGGTTATTGGACGCCGCGGCCTCGGCCTGGATGCGGGTGCGATCTGCCTCGGCCACGGCCAGGATGCGCACCCGTTCGGCCTCGGCGAGCGCGGGTTTGACCACCTCGGTCTGCAGCTGCTGTTCGCGCAACTCGGCCTGTTTGCGCGCCTGGATGGCCTGCGCGGTGAGCACCTCCTGCAGCGCGGTGGCCTGGGCGAGCGGACCCGCCTGTGCCGCTTCGGCATTGGCCTTGTCGATATCGCGCTGATACTGCGCGCGCAGCAGTGCGGTCTCGCGCTGGTATTCGGCCTGGCGGCGCTGGGATTCCTGTTCGGCCTGCGCGGCGAGCTGGGCGGCGCTGGCCTGGGCGATCTGCGCGTCGCGCTGGATGGCGGCATTGTGCGGGGCGGCCAGGGCGGTGATGTAGCCGAGGTTGCCGTCATCGATGGACTGGATCTGCAGCGAATCCACCCACAGTCCGATATTGCTCATCTCGACCTTCGAGGCGACTAAAACCTCATCGGCCAGTTTCTGGCGTTCGCGAATGATCTCCTCGACCGTCATCGAGCCCACGATCGAGCGCAGATGCCCGGAGAAGATGCGACCGGTCAGCACCGACATCTCACGCTCCTGTTCGGACAGGAACCGTTGTGCCGCATTGACTATCGAGGCGGTGTCATTGGCGACCTTGAACGCGATGACCGCGCGCACATCGAGCTGGATGGCCTGTTTGGTGACACAGCGTTCCTGGATCTCGGCCTCGTACATGGCCAGCGACAGATAGCTGACCTTGCGGAAGAACGGCATCACCCAGGCGCCGTGGCCGATGACCACGCGGAACGGCGCATTGTCCTTGGTGCCCCCGCCGCTGACCAGCATGGCCTCGTCCGGATCGGGCACATGGTATCCGAGCACTGTTGCCTCCCTTGATGTCTCAGACTTCTGATGTCTCAGATTTCCCCACGACGGTCGCCCGGGAGCGGTATCCACGGCACCACATCCACGATCCGGCCCGGATGCACCGCCACGATCAGCACGGGGGTGCCGGTGTCGAGTGCTTGGTCGGCGCGCGCGATATAGAGCTCGGTTCCCCCTCTGATGGCGACCAGAACCTCTCCGAGTTTGTGTGCGCCCCGGATCGGCGTGGTCAGCGTACCGGTCAGTCCCAGCACCGGGTCGGACATCTCGGGCAACTCCTCGCATTCGCGGTGAATTGCCAGGGTAGTTGCGTAATCCGGCAATAGTTGGACCGCACGGTCGGATTTCGCGACCAAATTGATAACTACATTTTTGCTACCCATCGGTATCATTTCCGATGCCGCAGCGCGGCCCGAGTTCGCGTCGGCCGCTTCCGCACTCGTGAAAGGTGCCGAGAATATGCCCGTGCGCGTCGAGGTGAGAAAATACTGGTTCCCGGGCCCCCGAGCTGGCAGGCTTAAGCGGTGACCACCCCTCCGGATATACCGGCCACGAATACGGCCGACGACAAACTGGACGCCGGCGTCCTCAAAATCGCCGGCGTCGTCGTGCTCGGCGCCATCATGTCGATCCTCGACGTGACAGTCGTGACCGTAGCCATCCCTACATTCCAGCAGACCTTCGACACCACCTACGCCATCGCGGCGTGGACGATGACCGGCTACACCCTGGCGCTGGCCACCGTCATCCCACTGACCGGTTGGGCCGCCGACCGATTCGGCACCAAACGCCTCTACATGGCGGCGCTGATCTTCTTCGTACTCGGCTCGATCCTGTGCAGTACGGCCTGGAATATCGAGTCGCTCATCGCCTTCCGCGTCATCCAGGGCTTGGGCGGCGGCATGCTCATGCCGCTGGGCATGACGATCATGACCCACGCCGCCGGACCGCAGCGGATCGGCCGCGTCATGGCCGTACTCGGCGTGCCGATGCTGCTGGGCCCCATCATGGGCCCGATCCTGGGCGGCTGGCTCATCGACAGCTTCTCCTGGCACTGGATCTTCCTGATCAATCTGCCCATCGGCATCATCGCGCTGGCGCTGGCGTTCATCGTGTTCCCCGCGGACCGGCCCGAACCGTCGGAGTCCTTCGACTTCATCGGAATGCTGCTGGCCTCACCGGGTTTGGCGCTGTTCCTGTTCGGTGTGTCCTCGATTCCCGGGGAGGGCACCGTCGCCTCGGCCAAGGTGCTGATCCCGGCGATCATCGGCGCGATCCTGCTGGTGGCGTTCGTGTACCGGGCGCTGCACACCGAACATCCGCTCATCGATCTGCGCCTGTTCAAGAACCCGTCGCTGCGCTACGCGGTGCTCACCATGACCCTGTTCGCCATGGCGTTCTTCGGTTCGGGTCTGCTGCTGCCGAGTTATCTGCAGCAGGTACGCGGTGAATCGACCCTGATGGCCGGTCTGCTCATCGCACCGCAGGGCCTGGGCGCGATGCTCACCATGCCGGTCGCGGGCCGCCTGGTCGACAAGATCGGCCCGGGCAAGATCGTGCTCACCGGTATCTCGATCATGGTGCTGGGCATGGCGTTCCTGACCCAGGTCAGCGCGGACACCTCCTACGTGGCACTGTGCGGGGCGCTGTTCGTGATGGGTCTGGGCATGGGCTGCACCATGATGCCGACCATGACCGCCGCCATCCAAACCCTCACCCACGCGCAGGTGGCGCGCGGCTCCACCTTGATGAACATCGTCAACCAGACCGCCGGATCCATCGGCACCGCAACCATTTCCGTGGTCCTGACGAACCTGCTCAATAACCGCCCCCTCGCCGGAGCCGCCATCGGCTCCCGCTCCAACCCGGAGATCGCCGAAAAGTTGCCCCCGGGCGCACTGTCCACCGGTTTCGACGAAGCGGCCACCGCCTTCGCCCACACCTTCGTGGTCGCCCTGGTCCTGCTGGCCGTCACCCTCATCCCGGCGTTCTTCCTACCCCGCACCAAACCCAAGAACCCGGAACTCGCCGAAACCCCGGTCGTCGTCGCGCACTGAGGTTTTCGCACCACACACAGCGCCCCCGCCGAACCATTCGGCGGGGGCGCTGTGCTGTTCAGGAACGTTCGTAGAAGCCGTCGATACGGGCACGACCCAGTGCGCGGGCGGCCGCGAGCACCGCGGGCGGGTTCGCTTTCGCCACCGGAGCCCCGTTCACGGCGGTGATCGGCTCGGCCAGCGCGAAGAGCTGGAAGGCGTACCGGTGCGGGCCGTGGCCCTTGATCGGGGACGGGCCCATATAGCCGCGCCCGAATCCCGAGCGCAGCACCTGTACGCCCGCAACCGTTTCCACGCCGTCGAGGACACCCTGCGCCAGCTCCGTGCGCGCGGGATCCAGGAGTGCGACCGCGTGCACGAACGGCTTGGACATCGGCGCATCGGGATCCTCGACCACCAGCAGCAACTGGGCGGTCCCGGCCGGGGGAGCCGACCATGCCAATGCGGGCGAGCGATCCTGTCCGCCCACGCGTTTCCCGGCGTGCGGCGTGGTCAGGAACGACTCGTGCTCGAAATCGGGGCTGGTGAGCTCGAATACGCCGTCCCCGGCCAGATTCGGCCGATGCCAGGCCAGCGTGCGCTCACCGGCCCTGCGATTCGCGAGCAATTTGCCGAGAATGGCCATGATGATCTCTCCTAACGTGCACCGCCGCCGCACGCTAGCAGGTGACCCGAGCCCCCGCACCCGTTCCGGTCACAGCGTGAAAGGGACTGCCGCCGAGCCGGATCGGCGGCAGCGGAGCACTCAGGAGGTCGCGGCCAGCCCGGCGGGGTCGGCGGTGATGCGGCCCGAATCGGTGTCGTAGTCGTACAACTCGCCGTAGCGGCCCCAGTCGATGGCCAGTTCGAGTTGGCGGCGGGCATCCTCGTCGGAGAAGCCGCGGCGCAGTAGATCGGCGAAGAAATCGGCGCGGGCGCTGCCGTCGCTGCTGCCGACCAAGGCACTGCAGATGGTGCGGACCAACGGGGCGCGGCGGCGGGCCTGGGTGGCGAAAACATGTTTGCTGGTTTGGATATCGGCGGTGGTGAAGTTCGCGCCGACATTGGTGAGGATGACATCGCCGGAATCGGCGATCAGGAAACCCAGCAGGGCCGCGGCATCGACCAGGGGCAGCAGATCATCGAGTTCGAAATTGAGTTCGTCGGCGATGACCGGCAGGTCCGCGCGGCCGTCCTGGGCGTAGACCAATTCCAGCAGACCGGCGATACCGCCGACCGAGGCATCGGGCAGGGGAGTGACGAAGGGGGTGCCGTTATCGGTTGCGGTGGCGGCGATTTCGGTATCGCGGCCGGTGAGCAGGCCGTAGATCTGATCGACCAGGGCGATGAAACCGGGGGCGCGGCGATTACGCGGGCGGGGCAGCTCCACGGTGACCTCGGCGATGATGTGACCCGGATTCGCGCCGAGCACCACCACGCGGTCGGCCAGCTGCACCGCCTCCTCGATATTGTGGGTGACGATGCAGACCGCGCGGGTGGGGAAATCGTCCGTGGCCCACAGGTTCACCAGTTCGGTGCGCAGATTCTCCGCCGTCAGCACATCCAGCGCCGAGAACGGTTCATCCATGAGCAGCAGATCCGGTTCGAGCACCAGGGCGCGCGCGAAACCCACGCGCTGGCGCATACCGCCGGACAGCTCCTTCGGATAGGCGGATTCGAAACCATCGAGACCGATCCGGTCGATGGCGTCCAGGGCGAGCTGGCGGCGGCGTTCGGGGGCGATACCGCGCGCGGCCAAACCGAGCTCCACATTGTCCTGCACGGTCAGCCACGGCATCAGCGCGAACGACTGGAACACCAGGGCCGCACCGGGATTCGCGCCCGTGAGCGGTTTACCGCGATAGCGGACCTGCCCGCTGGTGGGAGCCAGCAGACCCGCCACCGTGCGCAGCAGCGTCGATTTGCCCGAGCCCGAACGGCCCAGCAGCGCCACGATCTCCCCGTCGCGCACCTGCAGATTCACATGTTCGAGCACATTGAGGCGCTCCCCGGCGGCGCCGGTGAAGGACATGCCGACATCGTCGATGTCGATCAGGACCTCTCCGGTGGTTGCGGTCGTCATGAGAGTTCCTTTCGGTCAGAGCGAATAGCGGCGCTGGGCCAAGGCGTAGAGGCGACGCCAGAACAGGCGGTTGATGCCGACCACGTAGGCGCTCATCACGAGCACGCCCACCAGAATGCGGGGACTGTCACCGTCACGGGTGGCCTCGGCGATGTACGCGCCCAAACCGGTCGCCACCAGCGTGGTGTCCCCGTACGGGACGATCTCCGCGACGATCGAGGCATTCCACGCTCCGCCCGCCGCGGTGATCGCACCGGTGACATAGCTGGGGAAGATGGCGGGCAGAATCAGCTTGCGCCACCACAGCTTTCGCGGCAGTCGCAGGCTCGCCGCCGCCTCGCGCAGATCGTTCGGGACCGCCGCCGCGCCCGCGATCACATTGAACAGGATGTACCACTGCGCACCCAGGGCCATGAGCAGGATGCCCGCCCACTGCAGGCTCGCACCCGTGGCCACCAGGACCGCGGTCACCAGCGGGAACAGGAAGTTCGCCGGAAAACTCGCCAGCACCTGCACGATCGGCTGCGCGATCCGGGACACCTTGGGGTTCAACCCGATCCACACCCCGATCGGCACCCAGATCGCGGTTGCGAAGATCAGCAGCACGATGACCCGGCCCAGGGTGATCACGCCCAGATACCCCGCGTGCGCGACCTCACCGAAACCGACGGTGGTGTCGATATAGCGCAGCATGTAGAAACAGCCCACCGCGAGTGCGACCGCGACCACCGCGGTGAACAGCACATCGTTTGCGCGACGGCGCTTTTCGGGCACATACAGCTGATGTTCGGCCAGCCCGAACACCCGCATGATGCGGTCCATCGGATACACCAGCGGCCCGAACACCTTGCCAAGCAGCGGCGGAATATGCGAGCGGCGCAACAGATCCAGCACCAGACTGCGCGGCGCGTTCGCGGCCTCGGTCTCCTCATTGCGGAAACGCTCGGCCCACACCGTGATCGGACGCCAGAACGCGATATTCAACCCGATCACCATGACCACCATCGTCACGATCGCCAAAAGGATTCGGGGCGTATCGCTTTCGGCGGCGGCCGAGGCCACATAGGAGCCGATGCCCGGGAGCGCGTACTGGCGATTGTTCACGCTGATCGCCTCGGCCGCGGTCAGGAAGAACCAGCCGCCACCGAAACTCATCATCGCGTTCCACACCAGCGGGAACATGCCGCTGGGCACATCGAGTCGCCAGAACCGTTGCCAGCGTGACAATCTCAGATTCCGGGCGGCCTCATCGAGTTCGCGCGGCTGCGACACCAGCGAATGATGGAACGCGAACGCCATATTCCACGCCTGGGAGGTGAAGATCGCGAAAATCGAGGCCGCCTCCAACCCCAGCGACGAGCCCGGGAACAGGGCGATGAACCCGGTCACCGTCACCGACAGGAAACCCAGAATCGGCACCGACTGCAAGATATCGAGCAGCGGCAGCAACACCTTCTCCGCGCGCGGCAACCGCGCGGCCGCGGTGGCGAAGACGAAGGTGAACGCGATCGAGAGACCCAGCGCCAGGAACATGCGCAGCAGCGAACGTGCCGCGTAGTACGGCAGCTCGGCCGGATCGGTGGAAATGCTGGACGGTGCGCTGGCATCGTCAAACGGCACATCCATGCCCGCCGACACCCGCACCGCCAGCCAGATCAGCACCGCCGCGCCCGCGAACACCGCGATATCGGCCCAGCGCGAACGCGGACGATCCAGTGCACCCCGGCTGGGGTAGGTGGTGCTCACGCCTCCACCTCGGTCTGGGGCACCGTGCGCCAGCCCACGCTGGTCACCGACGGCTCGAGGCTCAACCGGCTCACCGCGGACTCCATCTGCCGATCATCGCGGCGGTCCCCGGTCAGCTCCGCGCGCACCTCGACCCGATTGGGTTCGATGTTGTGGCTCGAGATCGACACCAGCCGGAAATCGGTGCGGGCCAGTGACTGCACCAGCAGCGAACGCACAGCGGCCTCGTGATCGTCATCGGTGCGGGCGGTGAACGCGTACAGCGCCTCCACCACACCCTCGGCCGGGCGATCCACCGCGCGCGCCGCGGTCCGCAGCGCGGTATTGACCACCACCACCGCCACCGTGCCCGCCGCGGCGGTGCTGTACATCCCGGCACCGGCCAGTGCCCCGACCGCGGCCGCACACCACAGCGTGGCCGCGGTATTGAGTCCGCGGATATTGAACCCGTCGCGCAGGATGACACCCGCGCCCAGGAAGCCGATACCCGAAACAATCTGTGCCGCAACACGAGTCGGGTCAGCGTCCTTACCGCTGAACCCGTGCGCGGACAACAGCACGAACAGGGTGGCCCCGGCCGCGACGAGCGCGTTCGTACGCAGTCCGGCCATGCGTGCCCGGTACTGGCGCTCGAACCCGATCACCGCGCCGAGCCCGACACCCGCGCCGAGCCGCAGCAACATTTCCCACGTGGTCATGACGCCCTCCAACTAAGAGGTCGGCGCACTCGTCAAGGCACGCTACAGGCAGGAAACCAGCACGCAGCGGAGAAAAGAAGTGTCGCCTGGTGAACGATTGGCTAACGGAACTCTGTCCGATCCATCGGGCACGACGATCACCTCCACACCCACTACGCGAACGCGCCACCAGGGAGTGGATCCGGCACTGGACGGCCGGAAACGGTAACCACCCCTCGTAAGACCTTCAGCACTCCACGGCGTAACCCACATCGGGTGTGGGAGCCGGTCGGGATCACCCCTTAATCCGGGGAGACCTGTCCTGACCCGGGGCGTCTCTCGACGTTCGGGGTCGCCGGCCTATATCCGCAGAGGAGCCTCAGCTAACGACGGCACCTTGCGTCAGCGAGTAAACACCCCGGCGCGGGTCGCGGGCAACCCATGTGACGAGCGCAACTTCCTGCCCGCGCCGCGCGGCCCGGGCCGTTACCCACCTCGAGCGCATCCGGCGCGGCCGATGATTCGCCGGTCGGTCTTATCCGTGTCGCTGCCCGAATTATGGTTGCCAGCAAATAGCTTGAATGGATGGGTGCAGTCATCGGAGACCTATTGCCGCTCGGTGTCGGTGTAGCGATATCGCCGATTCCCATCGTGGCCGCCATCCTCATGATCCTGTCCAGAAACGCCTCCGGGGCGGGTAACGGCTTCCTCGCGGGCTGGGTGCTCGGCGTGGTGACGGCGACCGCACTCATCTGCGTGATCGCCGGGTCGGTGGGCATCACCGACGGTCGGGAACCCTCGACGACCGGATCCTGGATCAAGGTCGTACTCGGGCTCGGCCTGGTCGTCTTGGCCGCCAATCAATGGCATGAGCGCACCGACACCACCCCGCCGGACTGGATGAACGCCCTCGATCGGCTGACCCCGGTCCGAGCCGCCGGATTGGGCGTCCTGCTGTCGGCGGTGAATCCGAAGAACCTGCTGCTGTGCGTGTCCGCGGGCGTGGCGATCGGATCGAGCACGATCACCGCCGGCGGCAAGATCACCGCCCTGATCGTGTTCACCGTCCTGGCCTCGGCGAGCGTAGCGGCGGTGGTGCTCGGCTACGCGATCGCCGCCGACCGCGTGCGCCCCGGCCTCGACAACGCCCGAAAATGGTTGCAGGACAACAATCACGCGGTCATGGCGCTCGTCCTGCTGGTGATGGGCGCGGTCGTGCTCGGCAAAGGCATCGGCGGCCTCTGACCCGCACCGGCCCGGCGAATATGGATTACTGTGTCGCCGTGGGGATTACAGAGTTCGGGCCGGGAGACGTCATCTGGTTTCCCGACGGGCCGTTCTACGGCATCTGCGCGGTGGTGCGCGAGGTGTACGACCGGCGCGCGGAACTGCGAATCGAATTCGGGGAGGGGCTCACACATCGCGAAGGCGGCGTCCTGCGCGAGCGGAGGCACTCCCTGACCGTCCGGTTCGACGAAGTCGAACTGATGTAGCTACTTCGCCAGCACCGGGATCTCATCGGTCACCGGGACCTCGGTGCCGCGCAATGAAGCGCCGACGGTTTCACGCAGGAACATCAGCGCCACCAGGCCGACGGCGCACGCGCCTACCATGTAGAACGCCGGGAAATAGCTCCAACCGGTGGATTCGATGACCGCCTCGTTCACCAGCGGCGCAGTGCCGCCGAACAGGGCGGTGGACACGTTGTAGCCCAGGGCGAACCCGGCGTAGCGCACGTGCGTGGGGAAGATCGCCGGGAACGTGGCGGTGATGGTGGACAGCTGCGGCAGATACAGCAGGCCCAGCACGATGAAAGCCACTACGGCCCACACGATTCCGCGCGCCATCAACCAGTACATGGGCACCGCCAGGGCGGCCAGGGCCAGCAGCGAGAACCGCCACATGGGGCGGCGGCCGACCCGATCGGACAGGCGGCCGAAGAACGGCAGCGTCAGCATCATCACCAACTGGCCGATCAGCATCATCGCCGTGGTCGTGGATTCGGCGACACCGAGGGTGTGCTGCAGATAGGTGGGCTGATAGGTCAGCAGCGTGTAGTTGACGATATTGAGCGCCACCACCAGCCCGGCCAGCGTGAGCAGCTCGCGCCGGTATTCGGTGAGCAGTACGCGCAAACCACCCGCGGGCTGTTCCTCCTCCTGCATCTCGGTGAACACCGGCGATTCGTCCAGCCGCGAACGCAGATACCAGCCGATCAGACCCAGCGGGACCGCCAGCAGGAACGGGATCCGCCAACCCCATTCGTACATGGCGTCCGAACCCAGCAGCAGCTGACAGGCCAGCACCACCGCCGAACCGCCGACGAAACCGCCGAGCGTGCCGAACTCCAGGAAACTGCCCAGGAAGCCGCGCTTGCGATCACTGCAGGTTTCGGCGAGATAGGTTGCCGCACCGCCGTATTCGCCGCCGGTGGAGAAGCCCTGCACCACCCGCAGCAGGATCAGCAGGATCGGGGCCAGCACTCCGGCGGTGGCATGGCTGGGCAGCAGCCCGATCGCGCCGGTCGCGCCCGCCATCAGCAGAATGGTGGTCGCGAGCACCGCTTTGCGCCCGATGCGATCCCCGAGCGGACCCCACACCATGCCGCCGAGCGGGCGCAGCAGGAATGACACCGCGAAACCGAGCATGGTGCCCAGTGAACCGAGATGTCCGGGGAAGAACGCGGCGGTGATGTAGGTCGCGGCCGCGGCGTACACGCCGTAGTCGAACCACTCGGTGGCATTGCCCATGGCAGCGGCGGCCACCGACCGAGTCTGCTGTGCCGAGTGCGTGTCACCGCTCGTCATGCCGGTCCTCTCATCGCGTAAATGCGTCGCGCGGCCCGAAAGATCAGGACGCGCCCGCATTGCGGCTACCCGATGGTGTGGCCAGCAAACCTGAACGTCGACGGCGCGCCCCGATCGGCGGGGCGGCCATCAGCGAGTTCAAGGGGTTTGTGACATGGATCGCAGTGGCGTGTATGCGACGAGCAAACCAGCCGGGCGCGCTAGTCCATACCGCGCTTACCCGGCGTCCAGAACGGCTTGGTGCGAATCGCACGCCGCGGCCAATCACGCTCGTGCACAAGATGTTTGCTGATCATCTGAATGGTGCGGGCCTCACCGGCGAGATAGGCCACACCCGGGGTGGACGGCAATTCCAGCGCGCGCACCGCCTCCAGCAGAAGCTGCGACCGTGCGGCGGAGGCATCCCCGCGCACCGGAGTGGCCAGCGCCGCGGCCCGCGGCAACGGCAGCCGATCCTCGGGCGTGGCCGTTTCGACCGCGCCGTAGACCGGGATATGGTCCGGGACCGCGGCGAGCATCGCCCCGAACGCGACCGAGGCGGTCTCCTCACCCGCGAACAGGTGATACGGCGCGTCATCGTTCACGACGAACGAGCCTTCCGGTCCACGGAACATGACCTGTGCGCCCGGTTCGGCGGCGCGGCCCCAGCGTGAGCCCGGTCCGTCGCCGTGGTCCATGACGCACAGATCGAACTCGCCGCGCTCGGAGTCGAACCGCCACACCGTGTACGTGCGCAGATCACCGACCCGAGCCAGTAGCCCGCCCGCGGCATCACCGATGGCGATCCGTACATGCTGTCCGGGCAGGCATCGGGTGTTCCGCAGGGCGGGTGCGCTGATGCGCACCCGGATCATGCGGGCGGCGATCGGTTCGGTTTCCAGAATGTGGCCGGTGCTGAAGAACCGGTCCAGCAGCAGATCGCCGAGGTCCCGCGAGCGGCGAGGAGCGGGTGGTCGCGATTGTTCGTCAGTGTGGGATCGCGCCTGATTGTCACTGTGCGCCATGGCAATACCTTCGATTCGGAAAGGGTCAATCGATATGCCGGCCGCGCCGCCGGCGATGCTGCCGACGTTTCACGTCGGTCTTGAGATGCTGCAGTTCACGAGTGGTATCGGTGAGAATCGCGCGCACCTGATCGACCACGGCGGGATCACCGTGCGCGTGCACCACCACCGATACCGCCGCCTTGAACAGGCGCAGTACCGGTTTGATGATCTCGGCGGCGTCGGGATCACCGAACAGGCCCCATTCACCGCGCTCATCCGCGCGCGCCCAGATGCGCGCGATCGCCTCGCGATGCTGATCGACCTCGGTTCGCCCGGCCGGGCTGATATGGAAAACCTTTCGGCCACTGTCGATTTCGAGCGTGGCCAAACCCTCGTCATCGAGCTGCTGCAGGGTCGGATACACCGCGCCCGCACTGGGCCGGTACGCACCGCCGCAGCGCTTCTCCAATCGGGACATCAGCTCATATCCGTGACCCGGCTGTTCGGCGATCAATGCCAGCAGCGCCAACCGCAATTCACCGGTGCCGAAGAACCGGCCACTGCCGGGCCCGATACCGGCGAAGTCGGCCAAACGTCTCGGATCCACCCGCTGAAGATATATCTTAAGATAGTGCTGAAGCAACGGCTGCGGCGTAATTCCTCAGGTGTACAACGGTTTCCGTGTGGCTGGTTGTTACGCGGTGTCCTAGGTGCCGAGATGGCGCGCGAGCGCAGCGATCTGATCCCCGAAGCGGGTCAGGAATTCGGGCGAGCGCGGATCCTGCCCGCACACACCCTCGATGATGTGCGGCAGCGTGGTCGGGGCCATCGCCGCAGCCATCAGCATGACCAGCAGGTACGCCGGATCCAGATCCGCGGGCAGTTGCCCGGCCGCCTGCATGGCCCGCAGCTCCTCGACGCTCTCGGTGAGCATGCGGGCGCGCGGTTCATGATCGGGATCGTCGACGGGTGCGCTGTATTGCAGACCGGTCCAGGCCAGCAACCGTGCGCCGTCGGGATTGTGTAGGGCCTCGAGGGCATAGGTGCGCAACTGCTCGGGCAGTGGAGTGCCGGGCGGAACCAGTTCAGCCTGGCGTTGCTGCCATCGCTCTGAAACAGCCTGGTAGAGGCCCTCTTTGCCATCGAAATAGTACGAAATGAGCTGCACGTTCACCCCGGCGCGCGCGGAAATGGCGGCGATGCGCGCGCCCGCGTACCCGTGCGCGCCGAATTCCGCGGCGGCGGCGTCCAGGATCAGCGCGCGAGTGCGTTCGGGATCGCGCTGACGATCCTGCGGCTTGGGCGACCTGCGGGGCTTCGGTTCGGGCACGCTCGGATCATACATTCACCTGGCTGATTCAAACAGAACTATGTATTAATCAAACAAACACTTGACAGATTCGCTCGCCGGATCGGACCCTGGAACCACCTCGCCGGGTGGTCCGAACCCGGCCGAACAAGGACACACACATGTCGAAATCACCGAAAATCCTCATCGCGGGCGCGGGCATCGGCGGGCTCACCCTCGCCCAGGCGCTGCACCACGGCGGCCTGGAAGTGGCCGTCTACGAACAGGACCCGACACCTCGAATCCGCAATCAGGGCTTCCGCATCCACATCGACGCCGACGGCAATACCGCGCTGCGCACCTGCCTGCCACCGGCGGTGTTCGACCTGGTGCGCGCGAGCAGTGGAACCAATGACGACGTGCTCGGGATGTATACCGAGCAGCTCGATCCGACACTGCGGCAACAGTTTCCGGGCATCACCGACGAGCTGATCACCAACGTCGACCGCAATACCTTCCGGCGCGCACTGCTCACCGGCCTCGGCGATCGCGTCCACTTCGGGCATACCCTCACCGGCTACGAGATCACCGACTCCGGACGGGTGCGGGTCCGATTCGCCGAAGGCGCTGCCACCGAAGGCGATCTGCTGATCGGCGCGGATGGCGTCGGCTCGGCCGTACGCCGCGAACTCCTTCCGCACGCCACGGTCCGCGACCTCGGCGTGCGGTGCCTCTACGGCCGCATGACCCTCACCGACACCACCCGGGCTCTGCTGCCCGCCGAGCTCGAACACGGCTTCAACTGGGTATCGGACGGCACCGGCTGCGGCGCGGGTTTCGCACCCCTGCGCTTCCGCAACCTCCCCTCGGATGCCGCCGACTACCTGATGATCACCCTGCTCGCGACCCCCGAACACCTCGGCGTACCGCACGCCGAACTCCAGCGCCTCGCCCCGCACGAACTCTGGAAACTCGCGAATACCGCCACCGCCCACTGGCATCCGGCCCTCGGCGCGCTATTCGCCCACGCCGATCCCGAATCCTTCTTCCCGATCGCCCTGCGCGCCGGTGAACCGGTGCCGCCCTGGGAATCGGGCCCGGTGACCCTGCTCGGCGACGCCATCCACACCATGCCCCCGACCGGCGGTGTGGGTGCGAACACCGCACTACGCGATGCGGAAACCCTTGCCACCGAATTGCTGGCGGCCGCCGGTCACCACTCACTACGAGAAGCCGTCGCCGCCTACGAATCCGTCATGCTCCCCAGGGGTTTCGCGACGATCGACAGCTCCCTGGCCATGGCCGCACAGCTTTTCGGCGAAGCGGTATGAGCTACCGCGCCGCGGATTCGCGATCGTGCCGGGCGATGAATTCCATGGTGCGAGTGGCTATCCGCTCCGGAATCTGGAACAGAATGCCGTGCGCGGTATTCGGATAGGTCACGAGTTCCCCATGCGGAAGATGTTCGGCGATACGCGCGGACGTCGCCTCGAGATTCGCGACCAGCGAATCCTCCCCGAAGATGGTCAATGACGGGACGGTGAGACTTCGCAGTTCGGCATCGGTGAACACCCGCGCCCAGCCGATCTTCATGCGATATTCGATCGCCGGTCCGACCAGGGCCTGCTCCAGCGGATCGAGGGTGACCCCGGGGGAGAGCCACTCCATCATCCTGCGCAGGTTCTCCTCGCTCTTGCCACCCACGCCGAATCGGATCATCTGAAACAGGATCTTCCACGCCGGTTTGGTGAATACGCCGCCGGGTTCGATCAGGGTGATGCCGGCAATCCGGCTCGAATCGTGCAGTGCGATGGCGGCGGCATGCCACGCGCCATGCGAATAGCCGACCAGGTGCACCCGCTCCAGATCCAAGGCTTCGAGGACCTCGTACAGCCAGGTGGCGAAGTCGGATTCCTTTGTCAGCGGCGCGGTTTGGACGCTGCGACCGGCGGTCCCGACCGTGTCCAGGGCGTACACGACTCGATCGCGTGCGAAGGTCTCGATCACTCCGTGCCACATCAGGCCGTTGCCGCCGAAGTTGTGCAGCAGCACGATCGGTGTGCCCTCACCTGCACCGGAACGGCGAATATGCGTGGTGCCCAGGGAGGTCGCGATATCCATGGTGGTCGCGGGCAGCGGCCACAGTGCTTCCGCCTCGGCGTAGGCACGCAGGAAATTCTCGCGCGCGGCGTCGTTCTTGAATCGTCCGATCTTGGCCATGGCCTCCCCTTGTCACCGTTGATGGTAGAAACGTACCACATAAGTGATATGTCCGTACCATGATGATGACGTGCGGGAATGCCGTCGAAATCGGCGCGATTCAGCGATACATGGAGCGGTACGCCGCGATCGTCTGCACCAGGTGATCCACGATCTGATCGCGTGAAGCGCGCAGTGTCCCGTTCAACCAGGCCGAGAACATGCCCGCGTTACCGCTGGCCATGGTCACCGCCGCCAGCCGCCGTCGCACCGGATCGTCGATATGGGCGAACAGGTGATCCTGGATCAACCGGGTGAAGGCGGGCATGACCGCGATGGTGGTCTGGCCCAGCCCGGTCGAGGAATACGGCTCGACCAGGAACAGTCGCGATTTGCGGGGATCCTCGAGCACCTTGTCGACCAGCACCTCGGACAGCGCGCGATCGCGGTCCGGATCATCGGCCACCGCGAAGGCGGTCATCGGCTCGAGGAACTCCTCCGCGATCTGCCGGTACAGCACATCGAGCAATTCGTCTCGGCTGGTGAAGCTTTCGTAGAAATACCGGTCGGTGAGATTGGCCGTGCGGCATACCGCGCGCATGGTGACCGCGCCCGCACCGGATTCGCCGATCAGATCCAGGGCGGCGTCCAGCAGCGTGGCGCGCCGGGCCTCACGGCGTTCGGTGAGGGTGGTTCCGCCCCAGATACGAGGTTCGGCGTCGGAGGGTGGTTGGCCTGTCTGCACCGGGTCCAGGGTAGTGCCCGGCGCCGGGCGCGTGTGCGCACCCGGCGCCGGAGTGCCCCGGTACGCAGCGCGGACGCCGCCGAGCATCCGCGCAACCGATCAGCTGACCAGGCAGGCGCTGCCCAGGTTGATACCGGTGCCGACCTGCACCGTGGCCCACTGGGAACCGTTGTAGCTCCAAGCCTGCACGTAGTGGGTGCCGGTGGAGGTGGGAGTCCAGCTCGAGGTCGCGGTGCCGCCGCTGCCCAGGCTCACCTGCTGCGGGCTGAACGTCGAGGAGCTGCTGTCATACAGCCAGATGTACTCGTTCGGACTGCCGTTCACGGTGACGGTGTACGAGCAGTTGGTGCCGTACCCATTGCCCAGCGAACCCGACGAGATAGAGACGCTGGTGACGTACGCTGATGCATCGGGTGCGGCCAGCACCAGTGCCAGCGCCGAGGCGGCGACCGCGCTCGCGGCCAGAACTGGTTTTCGAGATCGGATCATATCGATCATCTCCCCTGAGGAAGGGTGAAATACTACGTGCGCCGCGATCCGGCGCATATATGAAGTGTCGGCATTCAGGGGTCGCGACACGCGCGTATCGGACTACTCGTTCTGAATTGCGTTGCGGCCCAATGGCCCGCGCGATCTCTTGCGAATCGGTCGCTATCCGAGCAGTTCGTCGATATAGCACCAGCGCCAGGATTCGCCAGGCTCCACACTGCGCATCACCGGATGTCCGGTGTTGTTGAAATGCTTGGTGGCGTGATTGCCCTGCGAGGAATCACAGCAGGCCACATGCCCGCAGGTCAGGCACATGCGCAAATGCACCCACACCAGACCCTCGTCCAGGCATTCGGCGCAGGCGTCGGGGGTGTCGGGGACCTTGGTGTGCGGGGCCTCGCGCAGATGTTCGCAACCGCCGGAAGCCGGTGCGATCATGAGCAATTCGCGGCCGTCGTCATCGGCCTCGGCGACCCGCTCGATGGTGGATTCCTCCAGGTCCAGGGTGGCCATCACCGCCTGCAGGATCTCGTGTTCGACCAGTCCCGCATCGCGCACGCGCAGCACGGTTTCGCGTTCGGCGGCCAGCATGGCAAGGCGCAGCCGCCGGTATTCGCCGCTGGGGGTGATGCGCTGGGATTCGGAGCGCCCCAGCAATTCCCACGCCGATTGGGATCGGGCCACGGCGAGCGAGCGCAGCTGATCGACGATATCGGGCGGGGTCTCCTCGCCGATATTGGCTTCCAAGGCTTCGAGCCCGGCGGCGGTGGCCTGCTGCAGCAGGTTCGCCTCCTGCAGCAGATCCTCGGCGTGGCTGGGTCCGCGCAGGCGCAGGGTGCGAACCAGCAGCGGCAGTGAGAGCCCTTGCAGCAGCAATGTTCCGGCCACCACCACGACCGCGAGCAGAATCAGCGTGGCGCGCTCCGGCGTGTCGGCAGGGAGCAGCAGCGCGGCGGCCAGCGTGACCACGCCGCGCATACCCGCCCAGGACAGCACCGCTGGCCCGGTCCAGGCCGGTTTGTCCTTGCCCTGGCGTCGACCCTCCACCGACCACGAGAAGTAGGTGGCCGGGAACATCCAGATCGGCCGCGCCACAATCACCGTCGCGAGGACCGCGACACAGGAGATCAACAGGGTCGAATGCGGCAGATCGCTGTTCCAGGCCGCCTCGACGATATGGCGCACCTGCAAACCGATGATCAGGAAGACCGAACTCTCCAGCAGGAACTGGATGGTGCTCCAATTGGTGTGCTCGGCGATGCGCGAGGCCGCGGACTGCCAGTGCGGCGCACCGTGACCCAGGATCAGCCCGCAGGTGACCACCGCGATCACCCCGGAGGCGTGCAGCGATTCCGCGGGCAGATACGCGATCCACGGCGCGAGCAGCGACACACTGGTGTCCAGCACCGGATCGTTGATGCGGCGGCGCAGGAATGCCAGCACCAGCGCGGCGAGCACACCGAAGAGCGCACCGCCGCCGGCCGCGCCCAGGAAATCCGCGCCCGCCTCCCACATGGTGATCGCGCCCGCCATGGCCGCGATCGCGGTGCGCAGGGTCACCAGCGCGGTCGCGTCATTGAACAGCGATTCACCCTCGAGCAGGGTCACCAGCCGTCGCGGCATACCCACCCGGCGCGCGACCGCGGTCGCGGCGACCGCATCGGGTGGGGCCACCACCGCGCCGATGGCGATCGCCGCCGAGAACGGCACCGGCAGCAGCCAATACACGACCCCGCCCACCGCGAACGCGGTGAACAGCACCAATCCGACCGAGAGCATGGTGATCGAGACCTTCTTGGGCCGGAAGTCCACCAGCGAGGTCCGGATCGCGGTCGTATAGAGCAGCGGCGGCAGCAGACCCAGCAACACGAGTTCGGGTTCGATATCGAACTCGGGCACGAAGGGCAGATAGGAGGCCGCCACCCCGGCGATGGTGAGCACGAACGGCTCACCCATACCCATGCGACGGGCCAGCGCCGCCAACGCGACCGCTACCGCCACCAGCACGACGAGCCCGAACGCCAACTCCACGAGGCTTATCGTGCCAGGGCGAGTGTCCGATTCGCGCATCGGCGGGGTGTGTCCGACCGCGCTGATCGATTGACCAGGCACTTGCGGGCGCGGCCGATCATCGGATGCCGGTCAGGTCTGGGCGCGCGGTGCGGACTCCATGGGTTTACCGCTATCGCGCCAGGCCGCGATTCCGCCCGCGAGGCTGAAGGCTTCATAGCCCGCGCGACGGGCCAGGGCCGCGAACCGCAGGGACAATTCACCGACGGGACAGACGAATACCACCGGGCGCGAGCGCGGGAACGGCACACCCTGCACGAGCATGTCGTCGAGTTGGTCATCGCGAATATTGATCGCACCCGGCACATGGGCGATGCGATAGGCCATCGCGCCGCGAGTGTCGACAATGGTGGGACGTGCGTCGCGGTCGAGGGTTTCCAATGCCTCGGGGGAAAGAGTCGGTGTGGCAGCCAGTTCGGCGGCATCGGGTGCGGCGGGCCGACTGCTGCGCCCGAACAGTTCGGGTCGGCGTTTGCGAATGTAGGACAGATACGGCTCGATGCGATCGCAGACGATGAACACCGCCGTATACGGCTGATCGGCCGAAAGTGGCAGTGCGCGCAAATGTTCCAGCGCCGCCGCGTAGGTGGCCCCGCTGGTGGGACCGGCGAGAACGCCGTGCCGGGTGGCCAGTTCGACCGTTGCATCGACTGCCATTCCGGCTTCCACCGCGATGATGCGATCGTAGAAGTCGGGCTGGAACAGGCCCACATCCCACATCTCGGTTTCCGAGCGAATGCCGGGAATGAAATCGCTGCGCTCGGAGACCACCGCGATGGCCTTCAACTCCGGATTGTGTTTGCGCAGAAACGTTGCCGCGCCGCGGGTGGAGCCGGTGGTGCCCAAACCGCCGATGAGATAGTCGACGCGGGTGATCCCGTCACGTGACAGGTCCTCGTGGATTTCCCGGCCGGTGCCCTCGTAGTGGGCCTCGATATTCTTCTCACTCGTGTACTGCGACGGGTGATGCCACGCCCCCGGGGTTTTCGCCATGGTCGATTCGATGACCGAGTACACGTCATTGGGCGCGGTCGGGTCCGGGCATTCGGACAAGCCGGGGAGTTCCTCGATATCGGTGCCGAAAAGCTGGAGCAGATCGCGGACTTCGTTCACCCGGATGCGATTGGTGACCGCGCGCAACCCGATTCCGTGCATGGCGCCCAGAATGCGCAGTGCCTTGGCGGTATTGCCGCTCGAGGCTTCGATGAGGGTCTGTCCGCCCGCGATGATCGCATCGAGTTCATCGCGGATCATGCCCCAGGCGACGCGGTCCTTCACCGAGCCGAAGGGGTTGTAGAACTCCAGTTTCGCGTACAGCTCGACATTGCCGAGTCCGTGCACGGCCGGATCCAGGCGCAGCAGCGGAGTATTGCCGATGAGTTCGGTGATGTGGTCGTAGCGCATTACCGCACCCCGTGCCATTCCGGACTCGACGGCCGCGGCACCGCAAGGTTTTCGGGCTCGTATTCCGCATCGTGGCAGATCTCGAAACCGCCGGGACCGGCGGATTTCCCCGGCCGGTGCACCACAGCGAGTTTGGGTGGCAGGGTATGCATCGACGCACGCGCTGCCGATAAATCCATATGGTAGGCAGCGGTATTGGGGAAGGCGACGATATCGCCGGATTGCGGGCGCTGGGCGAACCACACCTTGTGATTGGTGATCAGATCGCGTTCCAGGCATAACCGCCCGGCCAGGAACACTCCCGTCGCACCGGAATTCGCGTGCGGGTTCTCCGGCAGCAGCAGCGGATCCACCATCACCTCCTGATCGGCGGGCGTGACGGTATCGCGGCTGATATCGAGATTGACCAGGACGCTGCCGTCGGCCGTCTCCTTGACGAACTCGACACGGGCGAGAGTGATTCCCGCATGATCGACCAGCGCCTTACCCGGTTCGAGCCAGACCTCGAGCAGATTCTCCGCGGCGAGCTGCGCGAAACTGCGCCCACCGTGCGCGTCGAGTCCGGCATCGAGCAGATCGGCGAGCATGCGATCGGCAGGCACGGTATTGGCGTACTTGTGGAACACCGGTGTGCCGTGCACCGCGCCACCGTCGAGATGGAAGCCGAAGGTATTGCCGCCCCACGCCATCGGCTCGCCGCGCCCGAGCAGTGATTCGCGCAGGGCCAGCACATAGGCGTCGAAGGCGTCGGCGTCATCGGTGAACACCTGCCGGAAACCGCCGCCGATATCGATCACCGTCGGGGCCAGGCCGTGCGCGTAAGCGCGTTCGGTCAGTTCCAGGCACGCCTCCACCGCGCGCAGGCGTTCACCCGGCTCACCGGAGTCGATATGGAAGGCGAAGCCGCGGAACGCGATCCGGTCGCGCCGGGCGGTGAGCACCTCGAACACCTCGTCGACCTGGCGCAGCGGGATACCGAATCGGCTCACCGGGGTGCCCGCGAAACCCGAGAGCCGCACCAGCACCGGCACTCGCGCACCGGCCTCCGCGAGGTCGGCGATTCGCGTCAGCTCCCAGATATTGTCGGCATTGACGGTCACCCCGGTGCCGATGAGATCGCGCAGGAAACCCTCACCCTTGGGCCCGGTCACCTCGACACGTGACGGATCGAAGCCCGCCCCGAGCGCCCCGGCCAGTTCGGCGCGCGAGGCCACATCGATCGCGATCCCGGCCCGCTCGGCGGTGCGCGCGAACGCCCGCGAGTGATTCACCTTGTGCGCGTAACAGATCCGATAGGGCATTCCGCGGTCGAGCACCGCCCGCAGCCGCCCCAAATTCTCGGCGAACACCTGCGGGAACACCAGATGCGCGGGAGAGGAGTACGTGTCCAGGGCGGCCTGGGCCGCGCCGGGGGCAGCCAGGAAGGCGCGCACCAGCGGATCGATCTTCGCCGGCAAGCGCGGCGGAGTCCGAGCGGTCATACCGCGGTTTCGGTGGCGGATACGGGTTCCGCGGTCGCGGGGCGAGCGGTGGAGGGGTTGTAGCCGCTGTCGCGCAGCGCGTCGAACGCGCGCTGGCGATTGCGCGGACTGCGGAATTCCGCGCGCACCCGCTTGGAGATCAGGTCGATATCGTGCACCCCGATATCCATCGACTCCAGCACCCCGGTAATGGTGCGCACACAGTGCTTGCAGGTCATATCGGGGACGTAGAAGATCTGCTCCTCGGCGGCGAGTTCGGCGCTGTCCGACGCGGTTTCGACGGGTACTTCGGCAACGGTGAGCCGATCGGCCAGCGCGGTGAACACCTCGGTGAACCGATCCACCACCAGCGGCAGCAGACTGTAGTGCGCGCCGTCGAGCTGATGCGGCATGGCGGCCAGACAGGCGGGGCGGGTGCCGGGCGGCAGCAGCGCGTACTGACGCGAGATCAGATCCAGTTCATCGTGGTACTTGGCGATGGCCTCGCCGACGCTCAATCCCTCGGTGTGGGTGGCGCGCCGCATGACCCGGTGCGCGTCCTCGATGGTCATATCCTTCATCGCGCGCAGGGTCGCCACCGATTCGGCCGAATAGCGCACCGTGCCATCGGGCTGGGTGGTCAGGGTGACCGCGATCATGCCGCGCCGATAGCTCGAGGCTTGCAGCTCCCAGAACCAGCGGGTCGCGACCGCGCTGTAGATGCCGGAATCGCGCATGCCGAGCGCGAATTCGACCGGGGTGCGGTACGGGGTCCAGCGTGCGAGCAGGGCGTGCTGTGCCAGCGCGCGCCCGCAGGCCTCGATGCCGACCCGGAAGATATCGAGGGGTTCGTGATCGGTGGTGGTGCCCTCGAGCACATCGCGCTCGCGCTCGGTGAGGTCGGAAATGCGGTGCGCCAGCGCGGTATCGGCATTGAGCGCGTGCCACAGCGTCAGCACCGTCTCGCGCATGGCGATCGGCACGATCGGTCCCAGTCCGCCGGAGTGGAAGTGCCCGGTATTGGGGATGCCGTCGCTATCGGTCCAGGCGATGCGGTGGGTGGCGCTGGTGACCTGATCGGCCCGGCACGGGCGCATGAAGCGTTCCAGATACAACCGCTGCGACAGCGTCAAATGCGATCCCGGCTCCGGACGCAGTGGCGCGCAGGTGTATTCGATGCGCCCGCCCGCCGGGGTGGTGACCCCCGCCAACAGGCCCGGCCGGGCCAGCACGGCCAGTACACGCGAAGCCGCGCGCCGGTCGTAGCGTGGTTCGTGACCATTGGTCGTCATGAGGAGACCTCCTCGGCAATCGTGGCGACACTGTGGGTGAAGCGGTCGATCTCGTCGAGGGTGTTGTAGATGTGGGTGCTGACCCGCACCGAATCCTCTTCTCCCGGTGCGTTGTTCGCGGGCACGCAGTGTGCGCCCGAGCGCACCAGGAAACCGAGTTCACCCAGGACGAAGCCGAGGTCATTGACGCTGATCCCGGCGAGCGTGAAAGACACTATGCCGTAACCGGTTTCGCACGGGGCATAGGCGGGGCCGGGCGCGAACTCCAGGCCCGGGACGGGGCGCAGGCCCGCGATGAGCCGCTGGGTGAGCGCCCAGTTATGGGTGTGGATGGTGTCCAGGCCGATATTGTCCAGCACGTCCAGGGCCGCGCCGAGCGCCAGGATGCCCGGAATATTGGGGGTGCCGCCCTCCATGCGCTGCGGCATCGGGCCCGCGCGCAGGCCCGAATCATCCAGGGTGACACCGGAATTGCCGCCCGGCAGGAACGGGGACAGCTCGGCGTGGCGACGGCGGCGGCAGTACAGCACCCCGGTGCCGGGCGCACCGAACATCTTGTGCCCGGCGAAGACCGCGAAATCGGCGTCGAGGTCACCGACCCGCACCGGCAGATGCCCGCCGGACTGGCTGCAGTCGAAACACAGTGCGATGGACGGATCGATGCGCCCGCGCAATTCCTCGAGCGTGCTGAGCGACCCGAACACGTGATGCAGATGTCCGACGGTGATCATCCGGGTGCGTGGGCCGATCTTCGCGGCAATGTCCTCGATATCGGCTTCGCCGAGTCCGTTCACCCGATACGGCACCAAAGTGATGGTGCGACCGAATCCGGCCAGGAGTTGGCGCAACTGCACCCACGGATACACGTTCGAGGCGTGATCGCGTGGGCTGTACAGGATTTCATCGCCCTCGCGCAGGTTGGTCAGCCCCCACGACAGTGCGATCGCGTTCAGTCCCGCGGTGGATCCGCCGGTGAACACCACCTCGTCGGTGTGCGCGCCGATGAAGCCCGCCATGCGCTCGCGCACGCCTTCGATCTCGCGCGTCAGACTGGTCGACCACGCGTACGCGCCACGCCCGGCATTGGCGGTGCGCGCGCTGTGATATTCGCTGATCGCCGCGATCACCGATTCCGGTTTCTGCGTGGTGGACGCCGAATCCAGATACACCTCACCGCTTTCGCGCAGCGCGGGGAACATGCGGCGCGACAGCGCCGGTTCCCGGGCGGGGGGCCCGGCGGTGGACGAATGCGCACAGGACCGCACCGTGCCGCTCCCTCCGAGGAGTTGGCGCTGGACGCCACCAACGATACGCAATTTTTCAGATCGGCTCGAAGGTTCTCGCGGGCAAGCGGTTTCGCGGAATATTCTCGTTACCGCCGCGAAGGAGGCGTCAGCGTTCGGGTCCGCCGGGATTGCACATGGCGTTCACCGTGGCCTGATAGCCGACGGCGGGCCGCCACGGCTCCAGATTCCAGCTCGGCTTATCGGGTGCGACCAGGCGCGCCCACTCCCAGTGGCAGATGAATTGATCACGCATACCGGGTGTGTCGGCATCGGGGGAGTCGGTGAGCACTTCCTGCCAGGCGCGCTCGCCCGCGGTCGGGAAGGTGTCCTTGCGTCCGGCGTCGGTGGGGTACACCAGTAGTCGGCGGCCGTCGACCGCGTCGGTCCATTCGGTGCGGTCGATGAGATTCCGGTCGGCGTACGCGTCGACGGCGGGCAGTTGGGACACCGTGGGATCGGCGATGGGGCGTCCGGTGGCGGCGGCCGGCGGCGGTGCGGCCGCCGGGATGGGCACGGTGGTGCTGAGCGATCCGACGATCACGGGGGAGGATTCCTCGGCCGCTCCGCAACCACTCAGCGAGACCGCCAGCGCGAGCAGGCCACCGGTGAGCTTCCAGCGCTGCCGCATCGGCCACGCCCCTTTCCCTTACTCGCGATCGTATCGGACCACGTCAGCGCCCATTATCGAACGCTCACGCCCACCGCGTCGGCACTCCGGGGACATCGTCTCGGATTTGCCAGCGCTGGTGTATTGGCCCAGACGGACCCTACGATGTCACGGCCGGGCGGTTCTCGAAAGTGGGGGCCGCCCTGCACATGGGAACCGGATGTGGCTGAGGCTGGGACGACTGTAGGGGCACGATGAACACACCGACGGTGAAATGTCTTGTGTGGGAGGTGGACAACTCCCTGTGGGACGGCGTGGTCTGCGATTCCACCGATGGCGCACTGCGCGCCGAAGCGGTGCGCGCCCTGCGCATCCTGCGTGAACGCGGCGTCATGCACGCCGTCGCGAGCCGCGGCGAACTCTCCTGGACGGTCGCGCAGCTACGCAAACACGGCCTGCACGACCGCTTCGCCGCCGTGGAAGTCGGCTGGGGCAAGAAATCCGCCGCCATCACCCGCATCGCCCAAACCCTCGGCGTGAACCTCGACCAGGTCGGCTACATCGACGCCGAACCCCTCGAACGCACCGAAGTGGGCTACGCCCTCCCACAGGTCCGCTGCTACGCGGCCCGCCACATAGACGTCCTGCCCGCCCTCCAGGAATTCCGCGCCCCCGCAGGCGACGTCCCACCCCCAACCTCCCCGATGGGCATAGCCCACATCCACGCCCGCTGACCGATCATCCGATGATGGTCGCGCCCATCGCGATCAGCACGACGGTCAGCAGCAGGGGGTACCCGATCGCATGCGCGTGATCGGGAATCTTGACGAGCGACCGCTTGGTCGCCGCGATGGTCGGCAGTGACCCCGCCAGCAGTGCGACCGCCGCCACGACATCGACGTGCCCGACCAACCCGGTGCGCGAAGTCGCGGGTGCGGCAAGGGAATACATGACGGTGGCCACGACGGCCACGGGCACGCTGAGCGGATTCGCCAGTGCGGTCGCCTCGGCCATCGCCAGCCCGCGCCGCCGCAACAGCGGCACCGTCAAAACGCTGCCACCCACCCCGAGGAACGCCGCGACCGCCCCGATTCCGATACCACCGAATATCGACATCGCATTGCCGACGGGCATGGGCGGGATATCGGCAGGCGCCGTCCGGGCGAGAAATCCCCGGCGCAGACAGATGTCCGCGATAGCGACCACCAGATACGCCACGAACAGCAGCCGCAGCACCTGATCGGACACGAGATTCGCGGCCAGTACCCCGAGGACCGCGCCGATCGCGATGAATCCCGCCAGCGGACAGAGGTATTCGCGGCGCAGCAGTCCCGAACGGGTGTGCGCGAGGGTCGCGATAACGGCGTTCACGATCATGACGGCCGTCGAAGTCGCGACCGCCACGTGCATGGCCTCTGCGGTGCCGGTGGTGGCCGAGACCGCGTAAACGACCGGGACGGTGACGAACCCACCGCCGAATCCGAACAGCACGGTGGTGGCCCCGATGACACACCCGGCCAGCAGCAAGATCAAGATCGTCGACACTTTGGCACCGTATGGCCGGAGCACGGTGACGTGCATTCGAGGAATCGCCACCATCTTTAGAGAATCCGACACCGGCTAGGGTGGCGAGCGTGCGGAATGTGCCGGTGGCCGAGGTCGATTCGATCGAGCGCGCCATTCTGGCCATCGGCACCGACTACCCGGCGCGGCGTCTGCTGCCCGCGCATCGGCATCGACGCGCGCAGGTGCTGTACGCCGCGACCGGCATCATGCGGGTCGATACCGCGCACGGCACCTGGACCGTGCCGACCCGGCGCGCGGTGCTGATTCCGCCCGGCGTCGATCATGAGGTGCTGATGGAGGGTGTCAGCACTCGCAGCCTGTATCTGGAACCCGCCGCGGTGCCGTGGTTTCCGGCGCGCTGTCAGGTGGTCGAGGTGTCGGCGATGCTGCGCGAATTGATCTTCGCGGCGGTGGATATGGTGCCCGAGTACAACATTCGCGGCCGGGACGGCACGCTGAGCGATCTCATTCTCTACGAGTTGCGGACGCTGACACCCGTGCCGTTCGAGATTCCACTGCCGGTATCGGCCGAGTTGCGGGAATTGTGTGCGGGGTTCCAGCATGCCCCGACGATCAGGTCCACACCCGATGACTGGGCGGGGCGGATGCGGGTCAGCACACGGACATTCAATCGGCGGTTCCGGGCCGAGACCGGGCTGACCTTCCAGCAGTGGCGGCAGCGGGCGTGTGTCGCACATGCCATGCACGCGCTGATGGGCGGAGCCACGGTGACTTCGGTCGCCATGGACCTCGGCTACGACACTCCGGCCGCGTTCTCGGTCATGTTCCAGCGCGAGACGGGAACCGCGCCGAGCGCGTTTCGCACCGCGTGAGATCGCGATCGGTGCGCGGGCGATCCGGGTACCGCGCTACCGGAGGACCGCGCTGTCAGGCGATGCGGCGCAGGCCGGCGAGGAGGCGTTTTACCTCGGCGGCGGAGACGTTGTAGTCGTCGCTGTCCTCGGCTATGCCTTCGTCGACCCAGGCGCGGATGAGGGCGGTGAGGTCGGTGCCGCGTTTGCGGGCGATTTCCTCGGCGCGGCGGCGCTGGCGGACGGTGAGGCGGACCGTGGTGACCACGAGGGTGTCCTCGGCGCTGTCGGGGACTTTGGCGGGCGGGGGGAGTACGTCGTCGGCGTCCACGCTCGCGCCGTAGATCAATTCGCCGGCGGCCGCGGCCGCGGCGAGATCCTCTGCTTCGGCCAGGTCGCGGAACTCATTGTTGCGCTTGCTCATTGGTTCGCCTCCCATTCCTCGAAAGCGGTCACCTGGTGGGGTGTCATCGGTGCGGCGAAGACGATCTGATGATCGAAACCGCCGAGTGGGCGCAACACCACCAGGATGGGCTTCCCGGTGGCGGTACGAGTCCACACGGACAGGCCGGGGGCGCCGGTTTTGGTGAAGACCGATTGCACCCAGCGGTGTTCCGCGTCGGCTAGTGCCCGGAGCACCTCATCGGTGGTGAGACCGCCGCTGAGGTTCATCGCTGCCGAGAGCAGCCACTCGTAACCCACACTTCGAGAATACAGGGAGCATCTCCGCAGATAGAAGCCCCGATACCGAGATGGGATCGGGGCTTGGCGGAAAGCGGGCGGAAATCAGGCCGATTCGGAGGAACCGGTGCGGATCTCGACGATGGGCAGCACCAGCGCGGCCGGAGCCGAGGCCGGGACCACGGGCTGCTTCGGGGTCACCGGTGCGATGCGCTGATAGCCGGTGCCGGGCTCGGGACGGGTATCGACCTCACCCTTGTTCGGCCACATGGCCGCCGCCCGCTCGGCCTGCGCGGTGATGGTCAGCGACGGGTTCACACCCAGGTTCGCCGAGACCGCCGCACCGTCGACCACGCTCAAAGTCGGGTAGCCGTAGACGCGGTGGTACGGGTCGATGACACCGCTGCTGGCATCCGCGCCGATCACCGCACCGCCGAGGAAATGCGCGGTCAGCGGGATATTGAAGACCTCACCCCAGGAGCCGCCCGCGACGCCGCCGATCTTGTCGGCCACCGCGCGGGTGACCTCGTTGCCCGCCGGAATCCAGGTCGGATTCGGTTCGCCGTGGCCCTGTTTGGAGCTCAGCGTGCGCCCGAACAGTCCGCGCTTGGTGAACGTGGTGATCGAATTGTCGAGGTTCTGCATCACCAGCGAGATGACGGTGCGCTCACTCCAGTCCTTGACGGACATGAACTGCAACAGCGTCAGCGGATGCAGGATCACCGTCCACAGGAACCGCAGCCAGCGCGGCATCCGCCCGCCGCCGTCGACCATGAGGGTCTGCAGCAGGCCCATCGCATTGGAACCCTTGCCATAGCGAACCGGTTCGATATGGGTGTCCGGCGTGGGGTGGATCGAGGAGGTGATGGCGACACCGCGGGTGAAATCGCGATCCGGATTCACCTTGCGAGTGGCCGCGCCGACGATCGATTCGGAATTGGTGCGGGTCAGCACACCCAAGCGCTCGGACAGATTCGGCAGAGTTCCCTTGTCGCGCATGGCGAACAGCAGCTTCTGCGTGCCGCGTGTTCCGGCGGCCAGCACCACGTGTGCGGCGGTGTAGGTCTTGGGCTGTTTACGGAACCAACTGCCGGTGCGCACGGTGTCCACATCCCAGGTGCCATCCGGCAGCGGGCGCAACGCCGAGACGGTGGTCATCGGAACCACCTGTGCCCCCGCCTTTTCCGCGAGATATAGGTAGTTCTTGACCAGCGTGTTCTTGGCATTGTGGCGACAGCCGGTCATGCACTCACCGCATTCGATGCAGCCGGTGCGCTCGGGCCCCGCGCCGCCGAAATACGGATCGGCCACCTTCTTGCCCGGTTCACCGAAAAACACACCGACGGGAGTTTGCACGAAGGTGTCGCCCACGCCCATATCCTCGGCGACCTGTTTGAACACCTCATCGGCCGGAGTCATATGCGGGTTCTGCACCACCCCGAGCATCTTCTTGGCCTGCTCGTAGTACGGCAGCAGTTCCGCGCGCCAGTCGGTGATATCGCGCCACTGCGCGTCCTCGAAGAACGGCGTCGGCGGCACATACAGGGTGTTCGCGTAATTCAACGACCCACCGCCGACGCCCGCGCCCGCGAGAATCAGCACATCGCGCAGCGGATGAATGCGCTGGATGCCGTAGCAGCCGAGTTTAGGCGCCCACAGGAATTTGCGCAGATCCCAGCTGGTATCGGGCAGCTCGTCATCGGCATAACGCTGACCGGCTTCCAGTACCCCGACGCGGTAACCCTTTTCGGTCAGGCGCAGCGCGGTGACGCTGCCACCGAATCCGGATCCGACGATGAGTACATCGAAATCGGTCTCGCGTCGGTTCATCGCAAACTCCCTTGTCGTCGTCGACAGTGTGGCGGCGGTTACGCTAACGCGGACAGTTTCCACTGTCAACGTAGGCGGGTTGCGGACTCTATGCTGATCGCGTGGATCGATACAGCCGCTCCCAGCTCGCCGAACTCAGCGGGGTGCCCGCACGCACCATCCGCTACTACCACTCGCTCGGTGTGCTGCCCAAGCCCGGCCGGGCGGGTAAGGAAGCGGTCTACGGGGACGATCATCTGGAACGGTTGCAGGCGATCGCGGCCATGCAGGCGCGCGGTCTGCGCCTGGACGCGATTCGCGAGGTACTCGATGCCGAGGTGCCCGCGGACGGGGATTGGCGTGAACTGTTCGACCCGCGCAATCCCGATACCGAACCCGGTTCGGTCATCGATGACGATCAACTCAGCGAAGTGCTCGGCGATCGCCGCCCGGAAATTCTCGAGGAACTGGTGAGCGCGGGTTATGTGCAACCGCACGGGCAGCGCTGGCGAATTCCCGAGCCCGCCATGCTCACCGGCGCGCTGGTCCTCTATGACGTGGGCACCGATATTTCGCTCTCGGGCACCCTGCGCACCCTGATCCGCACCCGTATCGCCGATCTGGCCGATGAGATGGTGCGCGCGTTCCGTGACGCGGTCGGCACCAGTTACGGCGGAGAAGGCGTGCGCCCGGACCTGATTCGCTTCCAGGAGCGCTACCGGGCCGCCGCGCGCGAGGTGGGCGGGGCGACCCTGGCAGCCGAGATCGAGCGCGCGGTGCGCGAACTCGAGGACTGACCTACGGAACCGTGACCGGATCATCGCAACTGGCGGGCGGATCGACCAGCCCGCACTCCGAGGGCAGTCGCACCGGAACATAGGTGGAGGGCACCCCGTTGGCGGCGACGATGCGGCGATAGGAGTCCACCGCGTCGGTCGGCGTGCGCTTCAGATTCGGATCGGATTTCGCATCCACCGTGAAGAGCCCGAAACGCGGTGTGTACGAACTCCATTCGTAATTGTCGGTCAGGCTCCAGTAGTTGTAGCCGACCACGTTCATGCCGTCGGCCTTGGCGCGCTGCAACCAGTACACGGTGTCGCGCAGATGATCGGAGCGGGTGTAGCCGTCCGCGCGCGGTTTGCCGTCCTCGGTGGGCATACCGTTCTCCACCACCCACAGCGGCTTACCCGGGAACTTCTCCGAATAGTGTTGCAGCGCATAGTAGATGCCCTCGGGCCGCACCGGCAGCTCCCACATGCCCTTGGGCGCTGCGGCCGAACCGTCGGGCTGGGACACCGAGTTCGACGGCGGCTCGTACCCGAAGTAGTAGTCGACGCCGATGAAATCGAGTTTGGCGCCGATGCGCTCCATGAGCGGGCCGTTGACCTTGTTCTCCGCGCCCGCGACATAGCCGACATTGCTGGTCACCAGCGCCCCGCGCTGCACCTGATGGATGTAGTCGTAGATCTCGTTATGCGCCTGGGCGACCTCGTCGAGCATGTGATCGGCGACGGTGTCGTTCTGCCGCACCTCGTGCATGATGTACGCCACGGGCTCATTGACGGTGACCCACACCGGATTTCGCGACGCGTACCGGTCCACCACCTTGCGCATATTGGTGAGCCAGTCCTGCACCATGCCCGGGTTGTTCCAGCCGCCACGATCGAGCGCCCATCCCGGATACACCCAGTGATCCAGGGTCAGCATGGGTTGCATGCCGTTCTCGAGAATGGTGTCGATGACCGAGTCGTAGAAGGCGAAGCCGTTCTCGTCCCAGGTGTCCGGGGTGGGTTGCAGGCGTGCCCATTCGATGCCGATGCGGAAGACCTTCACACCCAGTCCGGCCGCGAGGGCGATGTCATTGGGATACCGGGAGCGGAAGTCGATGGAGTTGCGGTACCGGTCCCAATCGGGGTTGTTCTGGATGTACCGTTCCCAATTGCTGTCCGGCGCATGACCTTCGGACTGGAAGCCCGACGCGGCCACGCCCCACATGAAGTTCTCCCCGAGCGATCCGTGCGCGGTGGCCGTCGGTGCGGGCGGTGTCGCGGATCCCACCGCGGCGACCGGCAGCAGTGTCGAGGCCGTGGCGATCCCCGCCAGGACGAGACGGTGCAGCCGTGTGCGCATCGAAGCTCCTCCTCCGGGACCCGTGGTCGGAATGTCCCGATTCGGAGCCTAACCGGCGGATAGCTGAAAATTCGCTCACGACTTGCGTGTCGCATGATGCGGATGTGACGTGTGTTACGACGGTGCGGACCGGGCGCGCGGCTTGAATGCGGACCAGGAGCCGTGCCGGGCGGGAATCAGCGCGGCAGTGTCACCGGATCCGCGCAGCTGTCGAGTGCGTCGACCAGCGAGCAGGCCGCAGGCGCGCGCGTCGGCAGATAGGTGGACGCGACCCCGCCGTCGCGGGTGATCAGCCGGTAGGCGTCCACGGCATCGGTGGGACGGCGGGTCAGGCTGGGATCGGTCAGCACATCCACCGTGTAGATCCCGAAACGGGGTGTGTAGGAACTCCATTCGTAATTGTCGGTCAGGCTCCAGTAGTTGTAGCCGATGATGTTCATACCGTCGGCCTTGGCGCGCTGCAGCCAATACATGGTGTCGCGCAGATCATCCGCGCGCGTGTAGCCATCCGATCGCGGCAGCCCGTTCTCGGTGGGCATACCGTTCTCGATGATGTAGAGCGGTTTGCCCGGGAACAGCCGCGCGAAATGCCGAAGAGTGTAGTAGATGCCGTCGGCCTGCAAGGGCAGGCTCCACAGCGCCGATTGCGCGTACGCGGTGAACTGCGCCGCCACCTCGGGAGACATGCCGTAGTAGTAGTCGATGCCCACGAAATCGAGCTTGGCCCCGATCTTGTCGAGCATCGCCCCGTTCACCGCCGGATCGACCGCGGGAATGTAGGCGACATTGCTGGTCACCATCGCACCCGGCTGCACCGCATGGATGTGGTCGTAGATGCTGTTGTGCGCCAGGGCGAGTCGATCCTGCATGACAGGAATGTCGGTGACCGGCAATCCGCCATTGCGGACCTCGTTCATCATGTAGGCGGCGGGTTCGTTGATGGTCACCCACAGCGGATCGGCGCTCGCGTACCGATCCACCACCTTGCGCATATTGGTGAGCCAGTCATCGACCATGCCCGGGTTGGCCCAGCCGCCGCGATCGGCCTCCCAGCCGGGATACACCCAGTGGTCCAGGGTGAGCATCGGCCGCATTCCGGCCGCGCGGATGGCCGCGATCACGCTGTCGTAGAAGGCGAATCCGGCGTCATCCCACACCCCGGGCTGAGGCTGCACCCGTGCCCATTCGACGCTGATCCGGTACACATTCACCCCAAGGCTCTTGGCCAGCGCGATATCGGAGGCGTAGCGCGTGTAGAAATCGACGCTGTCCCCGTATCGGTCATAGTCGGCATGGGAGTTGGCGTAGCGCAGCCAATTACTGTCCGGCGCATGCCCTTCGGATTGGAATCCGGCCGAGGCCACACCCCAGTAGAACCCGTCGCCCATACCCGGCACGCCCGCCGGGCTCGCCTGCGCCGGTGCGCCGGTCGCCATCAGTGCGGTCGCGACGGCGGCCAGGGTGGCGAGTGCGTGACGGCGGGTGTGCTGGCGCATGGATCTCCTCAGGCGAGAGCAATCGAACTGAGCGGGCGTCCAGCATTATTGCGGACCCGTGCCCGAATCACACGGGGTTCGCCCGAATGCCCCGGCTCGATCGGGCGATCGAGATAGCGGCAGGCTAATGCCGTCGCACCGAGATCCTCCAGCACCTCGAACCCCGTGTCGCACAGCAGTTGGGCGACGGGCGGACGGCCTCCGGGCAGGTAGTCGAGGACAATCTCCGACCCGGTCGCAAAGGTGCCGAGAGAAGCTGCGCTGCGAGCGAGTGAACCGAAATCGCAGGGCGCGAAGTCTCCGGATCGGGACCGAGCTCCCAACCCGACTATGAAAACCGGTGCTCGAAGATCGAAATCCGTTGCCGGGAGCGTGAATTCGAGGTCCGGCAGGGTGAGAGCGCCGGGCGGGTTGAAAACTGTTGTCCGCGTGGAGAGATCGGATCTCACCTCGAAGACGCGGAGTCCGGGATAGGGATTGTGGCGGGCGAAGGTATCAAGGGCGGGCCCGAGCAGGATCAGCTGGCCGACGCCCGCGCTCACGGCGTCCGCGAGGCGATCCTCGGCGAATCGGCAGCGGGCCGCGGCCAGGAGTCGGCGGTGGTTCGCCGTGCGCGGGACCGGGTCGGCGGTGTCCATCATGGGATTCGGCGGCGGGGCGATCAGGGGCCGGGGTGCTGATGTGTCGGCGGGGTGGGCGGCCAGCCCGGAATGTGCGGCATCGGCGGCACTTTCGGCATTTCTGGCATGGGCGGCATATCGGGCATCTTCGGGAAGTGGGGTGCGGGCGGCGCGGGCGGTATCGGCATACCGCCGGTGCCGAAGCGCTGGAAGGCGGCCTGGCGCGAGGTGCCGAAGACCTCGCCGACCTCGGCCCAGGTGCGGCCTTCATCGCGGGCCTGCTGCACCAGTGAGCGCAGGACATCGTCCACGACACTGTCGAGGGAGCGGGCCGCGCGCAGGGCGGCCATGACCGAGGGGGTGGGCGCACCTTCGGCGGGGTGCAGGACCTCGGCCAGGAAGGCGGCATTGGTGGACAGGAGTTTCGCGAGGACCGCGCGTTCGTCGGCGGGGTCTCGGTGCTGCGGATCGTTCATATGTAAATGCTGCCTTTACACGAATAGCCTTGTCAAGGAAAGCTTTACATCACGAAACGGCCCGAAGTTTGCCGTGTGACAGGCACTTCGGTTGCCGCACCGACCTCGATCAGGCAGCCGGGTACCAGCGTTCACCCGCCCGCAATGGGATCGGCCACCGATGTGCGGATGAGATTCATCGGCGGTTATCCGCCGGGGCTAGCGTGACCCCCGAGAGGGAAGGAGTCGTCGCCATGGAGCTGCGACATCTGGTGTCGTTCATCGCGCTGGCCGAGGAATTGCATTTCGGCCGGGCCGCGCTGCGCCTGCACATCACCCAGCCCAGTCTCAGCGCGCAATTGCGCAAACTGGAGAAATCGGTGGGAGCGCAACTGGTAGCCCGCAATTCGCACGAGGTTCGCCTCACCGCCGCCGGGCGCGAATTCGAGATCCAGGCCCGGCAGATCGTGGCCCAGGTGGAACGGGCCGCCCGCGCCGCGCGCGCCACCGCCGAGGGTCGCTCCGGAACGGTGAACGTCGGCTACAACGTGCCCGCCAGCCGCCATGTGCTTCCCGATGCGCTGGTGCGCATGACCGAACGGCATCCCGATATCGCGGTATCGCTGTGGGAGAAGCGCACCGGGCCGCAATTGGACGGACTGTCCGACGGCACCCTCGATGTCGCGCTGGTGTACGGCCATCCCAGCACCGCCGAATTCCGGTATCGCCGTATGCTGCACCGGGTTCCGCTGGTGGCGGTGGTGGGTCGCGGGCATCGCTGGGCCGAGCGCGCCGGGGTGCCGTTCGCGGAATTGGCGGGGCAGGAGTGCGTGCTGTTCGCGCGCGAGCAGTGCCCCGCCATGTACGACGTGATCTTCCGCGCGGCCGCCCAGACCCGGATCAGTCTGACCGTCGGGCATTACGCCGACGATCCGGGTGCGACCGCGCATATGGTGTCGGTGCGGCCGATGGTCGGGTTCGCCTCACTGCCGCGCGCGATCTCCATGGGTATGGGTACGCCCGGCAGTAGCTCGATCGCGGTGAAACTGGTGGACCCGGTGCCGACCCTGGATCTGTACGCGGTGTGGCGGGCCGAGGAGGACAATCCGGCGGTCTCGCTATTCCTGGATTGTCTGGAAGCCCCCGAGCCCGCCCGTATTCCGGCCTGACTCACTTCAATCCCGATCGCACGAACCCGTCCACGATCTGACGCTGCAACACCAGATACAGCAGCAGCACCGGCAGACACGCCGCACCGGCCACCGCCATGAGCGGACCCCACTGTTCGCCCTCGGTGCCCATGAAACTCCGAAGCCCCAGCTGCACAACCGCATTGGAGCGCCGCAGCACGATCGCGGGCCAGAAGTACTCGTTCCAGGCATTGATGAACAGCAGAATGCCCAGCGCCGCGAGCGCGGGCCGCAGATTGGGCACCACCACCGTCCATAGAATGGACCAGGACGAGCGGCCGTCCACTCGGGCGGCCGCGACCAGTTCCTTGGGGAACGCGGCCATATGCTGGCGCAGCAGCAGGATCGCCAGTGCCGAGCACAGCGTCGGCAGCACCGTCCCGACCAGCGTGTCCAATAGCCCCAACCTGCTGAGCAGCAGGTAGTTCGGCAGCATCGACACCTGGAACGGCACCAGCCAGGTGCCCACGAACGCCAGGTACAGCAGCCGCTGGAACGGGAAGGTGTACATGGCGAACGCGTACGAGGCCAGCAACGCGATGAGCAACTGCCCGGCCGCCGAACCCGCCGCCATCAGGAACGTATTCCACAGCAGCCGAGGCAGATCCACCTTGTCCACCGCATCGGCGTAACTGGCCGTGGACAGCGGCCACGGCAGCGGAGCCAGCGAGGACACGTCCTGCGGGCGGCGCAGGCTGGTGGCGAACAACCAGTAGATCGGGAACGCGCACACCAGCGCCGTCGCACCCAGCAGCAGATGCCCGCCGACCCGCTGGATTCGGTCAATCATCATGGAAGGTCACCTTTTCCGAGAGCCACACCAGTACCCCGGCGACGGCGGCGAAGCCGACGAACAGCAGCACACCCGCCGCGGCGCTGAGCCCGGCGTCGAAGCTGTGGAACGCGTACTCCCACAACAGGTAGTAGATATTCGTGGTGGACTGCGCGGGCCCGCCCTGGGTCATGGAATCGATGAGCGGGAAGGTGAGCGTGGGACTCAACAGCACCGTGGTCAGCACCAGGAAGACCAGCGTGGGTGAGAGCAGCGGCAATGTGATCCAGCGCCGGATCTGACCGCTGCTCGCGCCGTCGACGCGCGCGGCCTCCTCGTAATCGCCGCTGATCGCGGCCACGCCCGCCGATACCACCAACTGTGCGAACCCGAGCAGCTGCCATCCTGTGATCCCGATGATCACCAAATGCGCTGTGGCCGAGTCATATACCCAGTTCCGGTCCGACCCCAGCATCCGGTCGACGAATCCGCTGCCCGGATGCAGCAGCCAGCGCCATACCGCCGCCGCGGCCACCGGGGCGACCAGGAACGGCGCGAACACCATGGCCTGATACACCGCCCGCGAGCGCCTGCCGATGCGCCGGCCCGCGAAGGTCAGCAGCACCGGCAGCACGACCGTGAACGGCAGCAGCCCGAGAATCATCACCCCGGTGCGCCCGACCGAATCCCAGAAGGCCGGAAGTTCCACCAGGCGTTCGTAATTCGCGGTGCCGACCGGCTTCATCGGCGCGGTCGGCAGCAGGTTCCACGAATAGGTGGACAGCTGCACCGCCTGCACCAGCGGCCGATAGGTCCACACCACGAGCAGGATCAGCGCCGGGGCGAGGTAGAGGTACGGCACCACCGTGCGGCCGAGGCGCCGCCGGATTCGCTGCCGCCACGGTGGCGGGGGGGGGGGGCCGCGGCCCCCCCCCCCCCCCCCCCGGCGCGGGGGCACCCGCCGCGGGGACTGAGGGGTAGGGGGGGCGGGGTGGGAGGGCCCCCC
>NZ_JBHJVY010000001.1:0-75108 GCF_042266325.1 Nocardia sp. NPDC056100 | reverse complement strand
GCTCCGCGCGGGGCCGCGGGCGCGGTCCGGCCCCCCGGGGCGGCCGCGGCGCCCCGGGAAGCGCGGCCGCCCCGGGGGGGGGGGGGGGCCCCCGCCGCCGCCACCGCCCTCGCCGCGGCCCGGTGAACCAGCAGGCGTCGAATCATGCTTCGTTGCACTGGATTCGATGCTCCCCGCCGTGCTGTCGGGTTCGACCGGGCCGATCTCGGCGCGGGTATCGATGACGAACACGAGTCACCGATGGTTCGGGGTCAGGACGGCCAGGCGGGCCAGCTCCGCCGCCTCGTCGCGGTCGTAGAGCTGGGTGGCGGGCGTGACCTCCACCGCCGTGGCCACGAAGGCGTCTCCGATGATGTCGATCCGGGTGAAACCGAAACCGTCGGTGGCCTGCTGGCGTCCGGCGGCGGCCATGGCGTCGATGCGATAGGCCACCGCGGGTCCGATCCACACCGGAATGCCCGCGAGCGAACCCGCACTGGTCAGGTGATGGTGCCCGCTGATGATCATCCGCACATCGGTGCCCGCGACCACCTCGGCGAGGTCATCGGTGTTGTGCAGTTTCAGGATGCGCGCGGCCGCCAATGCCGAGCGCAGCGGCGGATGGTGCACGGCCAGCAGGGTCCCGCGCGGTGCGGGTGTCCTGAGTTCGTCTGCCAGCCACTGCAATTGGGACGGTTCCAGGCGGCCGTCGTGGCGGCCGGGAATGGTGCTGTCGAGGGCGATGATGCGCAGGCCCGCCACTTCGCGCACACAATCGTGCGGTCGGTCCGGGGAGAGCCCCAGGCCCAGCAGTTCGGTGCCGAACGCGCCGCGCTCATCGTGATTGCCCATGACATAGACGATCTGCGCGCCGAGTTCGGCCGCGGCGGGTTCGATCGCCTCGCGCAGGCGGCGGTAGGACGCCGCGTCCCCGCTATCGGTGAGATCGCCGGACAGTACGAGCGCGTCGATGCGCCCGCCCGCCGCGCGCAGCCGATCCAGTACCCGGGTGAGATTGGCGTAGCTGTCCACGCCGTTGGGAATCGGTTCGCCCGCCGGGCGAATATGGGTGTCGGAGAGCTGGATTACGGTGAGATCGCTCATGAGGCGGGCAGCAGTTTGGCGCCCTCGGTGCGGGCGGCGGTGAGCGTGGACTGCGGATCCTTGCCCTGGAAGACGATCGATTCGACGGCGTCCATCATGCCGTCGCGGATCTGCAGATAGTTATTGCCGGGCAGCGACACCCACGGCTCCATCGCCGCCAACTGCGCGACATTCGGGGCCAGCAGTGGATTCTTCTGCGACCAGTCGTACAGGGCATTGTTCTTGTCCAGCAGGCCGGTGCGCAGCGGCAGATAGCCGATGTTCTGCGAGATGGTGGTGTAGGCCGAGGCGCTGGTCAGGAATTTGATGAGTTCCCACGAGGCGCGCTGCTTGGCCGGGTCAGACGACAGAATGTGCAGTCCCGCACCGGAATTGGTGGGGACGACCGGCTTATCGCCGAAGCGCGGCATGGTGGCCGAGCGCAGATCCCACTTATCCTTCGCACCGGCGACGAAGGTGCCCTGAATGGCGCTGGTTTCGAGAATCATGCCGATCTCGCCGCGCGCGAACGCCTCGTAACCCTGCTTCTGATTCAGCTTCGGCATGGCTCCGGTGTTCACCAGATCCTGTGCCATCTTGGTGACCTGGACCGCGGCGTCATCGGCGAAACCCAGCGTGCGCCGATCCTCGGAGACCACGCGACCGCCGTTGGAGCGCACCATGGATTGGAAGCACCAGTCCTTGGCGCTCTTGGTCAGGCAGTCGATGTACGCACCGCCCTGACCGGTGCGGGTCGCGATGGCGCGGGCCGCGTCACCAACCTCGGCCCAGGTGGCAGGGGGTTTGCTCGCATCGAGTCCGGCCTGGGCGAACAGGTTCGCGTTGTAGTACAGCACCGGGGTGGAGAACACGAACGGGACGCCGTAGGTGTGCCCGTCCCAATCGTCGAGGGTGCGGGCGCGCGGAGCGAACGGCAGCGTGCCCTCGAAATTGTTCTTCACCTCATCCTTGCCGACCAGCACGTCCAGAGGCTTGGCCTGCAACTGATGAACGGTGAAATCCAGGTCGCTGAAACCCAATTGGGCCACATCCGGCGGTGAACCCGCCACCAGCTGATTCTGAATGCTGGAGATGGTGTCGCTGGCCGGGTTGGGGCTATTGCCCTGCGGCTTCTGCGCGGTCACCTTGATATTCGGGAATTTGCGGCCGAAATCGGTGATGAGGGTGTTGAAGGTATCGGTCCACGACCCGGCGAGACCGTAGTTGTAGGACTCGAAGACGATCGAAACCTGTTGATCGGAGCGCAATTCCGGGATTTGCGCGGCGGTAGAGTCGCCGGAGGTGCTGCCGCCCAGTCCGCACGCGCTGAGCGTGACGGCGGCGGCGCACATCAGGCCCAGCCGGGGCAGAGTGCGTTTCACGATGATTCTCCTGGGTTCGATGAGAGGTGTCAGGACACCGGCACGGCGGCCGGTGACGAGAGGGCGTCGGACTGCCAGCGCAGGCGCAGACCGGAATCGGGGTGGAAGAGATGGATATCGGCCGGATCGGCGCGCAGGGTGAGCTGATCGCCGCGGCGCACGCCGGCGGGGCGGGGGAGGCGGGCGCACAGGCTGTGCGCGCCGACGTCGATGTGCACGAGTTCCTCGCTGCCGAGGTTCTCGACCATGCGGACCCGGCCGTGGATACGGCCGGTGGGGTCGATGCGCAGGCGTTCGGGGCGGATGCCCGCGGTGACGGCGGTGACGCCCGCGTGGGTGTCGGCCTCGAGACCCAGCGGTGCGGTAATGCCGTCGGCCTGCACGTGCAGTTCACCGTCGCGCGAGATCGCTTCGGCGGGAAACAGATTCATCGGAGGTGAGCCGAGGAACCCGGCGACGAAAGTGGACCGCGGGCGATCGTAGAGCTCCTCGGGCGTGCCGACCTGTTCGATGCGACCGGCGTTCATCAGCGCGATCCGGGAGGCCATGGTCATGGCCTCGACCTGATCGTGGGTGACGTAGACGAAGGTCGCGCCCAGGCGCTGATGCAGTGCGATCAATTCCGCGCGGGTGGCGCTGCGCAGTGCGGCGTCCAAATTCGAGAGCGGCTCATCCATCAGGAACGCCCCGGGATCGCGAACCATGGCGCGCGCCAGAGCTACTCGCTGGCGTTGCCCGCCCGAGAGTGCTGCCGGGCGGCGATCGAGCAGTGCGCCGAGTTCGAGCACCGCCGCCACCTCCTCGACGCGCTGGGTGATGCGCGCCTTGGACTCGCGCCGCGACTTGAGCGGAAACCCGATATTCCCGGCCGCCGTCAAATGCGGGTAGAGCGCATAGCTCTGGAACACCATGGCCAGATCCCGGCGCTGCGGGGACATCTCGGTGATATCCCGTTCGTCGAGCAGAATCCTTCCGGCGGTCGGGGATTCGAGTCCGGCGAGCAGGCGCAGCAGGGTGGATTTACCGCACCCGCTGGGTCCGAGCAGCACCAGGAATTCGCCATCGGCGATATCGAGGGTCACCTCCCGCACCGCCTGGTGCGCACCGAATTCTTTCGATACCGCGTCGATCTGTACTCGAGCCATGCGCTCAGTCTCGATGCGCCGCGCCACCGCCGACCCGGGCGATAGAAAACGACGATCGCCCGAAAGCAGTTGCTACCTCACCGCCTGCCGCCCTCGCGTCTCGGCCACGGTAATCCCGGCGCGAACCGACAGCGCCGCATCGGATCCCGCAGCAGAAAGCCACAGATGAGAACCCTCGCCGCCACCGTGACCGTACTGGCCACCACCCTGGCAGTCCTGGACGCGTCCGCGACCGCCCAGGCCGACCACGCCACCCCCGTCAACTTCACCGCCACCAATACCGAAACCGCCACCGTCATCCGCACCGACGCGGGCACCATGACCGCCGACAATGGCGTCTTCAAGATCAAGGCCACCGACGGCACCGTCCTCGGCGGCACCGAATTGTCCTTCCGCGTAGACGATTTCACCTTCCCCATCACCGCCGAAATCGCCGACCACCGCGCCACCCTCACCCCCCGCTTCGACCTCGACCACGCCACCTACCAGCCCGTGGCCCTCCCATACGAGAACCAGGCCCCCTGGAAGACCGAATACGACCGCGAACAGGCCGCCTGGAACCGCCTCGCCTCCACCATCAGCGCGGGCGCCACCATCGGCACCGCCGTAGGCGGCATCGCCGGCGCAGCCATCGGCTGCCTAATCGGCGGCGCCACCGGCGCAACCCTCACCGGCGCCCTCTCCGCCATGTTCGGCGCCCTCCCCGGCGCCATCGTCGGCTGCATAGCCGGCCTCTCGGTAATCGGCTTCCTCGGCACCCTCGTAGGCCAACTCTTCATCACCGCCCCGGTAGCCATCCTCGCCGCCGCCCAATACTTCACCACCATCAACACCCCCTTCACCCCCGCCAAATAGCCACGGCCCCAAACGAAAACGTATGAGTGGAGCCATGGGTAAGTCTCTGGGCATACGTCTCCCGCACGCGGGAGGATGAGTCCGCTGTCGGCAGCTGGCATGCCGGCAGCACCCGGGGAGGGTCGGCAGTCCTCGATGTAGCGCAACGTCGCGCGCGAGGACTGCTCACCCGAGCTCAATTCAGCGGGCGGCCGCCTCGCGGATTCGTTCGGTGAGGTGAAGGTGGTTCACCGGGGTTGTCGTGTCTACGAACACGGTTGGGGTGAGGCCCAAGGGGGTTGCCTGGGCGGCCCAGAGATCCCAGTCCTGGGCCAGGCGCTCGGCGTCTTGGTAGAAGGCTGGGCGGTGGCGGTTTTCGTAGCGTCGTTTGGCGAGGGCGGGTGGGATATCGCACCAGACTTCGATCGCGTGGGTTGCGCGGGAGTGCTCGATGCCTGCTTGGGCGAAGGCCAGGTCTCTGGGCTTGAACCACCAGGAGTCGATGACGACGGTGGTGGGGATTGCGCGGGCCAGGGCCCAGATCGCCGTCATGGCCGTGCTGCCCAGGGTCGAGTGGTCGGCCATGTGAGGTGAAAAGGCTTCTTTGGCGGCGTCTTTGGAGAGGAAGTGGGCGTTCAGGGCCTTCGCCAGGGGGCCGCCCAGGGTGGTTTTGCCGGAACCGGGCAGCCCGTTGATGAGTACCAGGAGTTCGGCCACTCAGTCATGGTGGCAGATCAGTTGGTGGCGGCGGGTTGGGCGCAGAAGTGGGTGCGGGCGGCGGAATTGGTGGCGTAGGGGGTGAGGGAGAGGGTGGTGGGGGTGGAGAGGATGCATTCCTTGGGGGTGGTGTGGACTTCTACGGTGGCGGCGGGGACGAGTTTGTCGGATTCGTAGGTCCAGAAGGTGTGGGTGCGGCCCTTGTTGGCGGGGAGGTCGGCCGAGGTCACGGTGAAGCCGTCGGGGGAGTAATCGATTGCGGTGCCGGTGAATTCGCCGCTGCGGGTGAATTCGGTGGCGGTGCCGGTGGCGTGGTAGACGGCGTAGCGGGTGCCGGACGGGGTCGTGGCGAGGGGGATGATGAGCTCTTCGCGACCGTCGGCATCGGTGTCGATCAGTTCGGGGCGGGAGTGGGCGGCATCCACACCCTTTTCGGTGATCGTCTGCGCGGCAACGCCATTGGGGGTAGTGATGGCCACGGTGAGGGTGCCGTTATCGCCCGCTCCGGTGCGCCGCACGGTGAAGGTGAGATCGGCGGAGTCGGACGATTGCAGTGTGCAGTCCGGCAGCGGCCTGCCCGAATCCTTATCGGGGCAGGGCAACAGCGCGGTGGCGGGGGTCACCGTGGTGGTGGGAGCAGCCGGGGGAGTCGTCGCCGGGGCCGCGGTGCTGGTCGTCGTCTTCGGAGCCGGTTTCGGCGGGTCGGTGTCGAGACCACTGACGTTGTCACAACCCGCGACGATCATGGTGGCGGCGAAAACAGTGCATATTGCGGAATTTCTCCCCATGGCGGAGAGCATAGCGGCGGGCGCGACGGCACCGGATGGCACGTCACGGTGAGTGGCATTGCGTCCGTGCGGGATTCAGGGCTAGCCTGAGATTTGTCCCAGACAGTGAGGGGTGGCTATGCCCGGCGAGACACGAGCAACGGTTCAGCGATTTCTGCGACCACCGGAAGGCGTGATCCGCACCCGCACCGATCACGGCATGACCGATGCGATGACGATCCGCATCGACGCACCGGCACAACAGCTTTGGGACCTGGTCACCGATATCACCAGCATGGGGCGGTGGAGCACGGAGAATCGGCGCGGCCGCTACATCCGCGATTCGGGACCGCGAGTAGGCGCGTGGTTCGTCGGCCTCAACCGCATCGGACCGGTGCTGTGGGCAACCCCGTGTGAGATCACGGTCGCCGAACCGCTCACACACTTCGAGTTCCAGGTGCACATCGTCGGCCCGCGCTGGGGCTACCGCCTCGCGCCGGTCCCCGAGGGCACACTCGTCACCGAATACCGCGATTGGTCCTACACGTCCGCATTCAACCGGCTATTGCGCTGGTCCGGACCTCTCGGTCAGACTCGGGACAATCACGCCCTGCACGGCATACCGGAGACGCTTCGAGCCCTCAAGGCACACGCCGAAGCGCAAGCCTGAGTCAGCGGGAAAACAAAAAAAGGAAGGAGAACAACTCCTTCCCACTCTCAACTTATATCGCACCCCGGGGCTTGCGGCAAGACCCCGGTGATGCCGCAGAATCGCTCATCGAAGTCAGAACCTGCGGATATGAGGAGTTGTGAATGGGTGCGACTGACGTGAATCCGCTGACCGTCGATGCGTTCAACCTGCCCGAGCGGCTGGCCGCCAAAGCCGACCCGGCCCTGATCGCCGAGGACCGGCGACACTTCGCCGCCATCGCCGACAGCCTCGAGCAATCGATCACGGACCTGACCAATCGTCTCGACACCATCCGCAAGGCCCCGGTCTCACTGGGCCAGGAGGCGGTCGAGCGCGATCAGGAGGTCCGCCAGCTCACCGGCCGCCTGCGCGGCCTGAGCCGCTTCGGCCTTGACCTGTGCCTCGGCCATTTCGTCCGCGAGGGCGATCCCGAACCCGTCTACGTGGGCCGCCTCGGCCTGACCGACAGCGCCGGTGAGCGCCTGCTGGTGGACTGGCGTTCCCCGGCGGCCGAACCGTTCTTCGCCGCGACCCACGGCCGCCCGATGGGCCTGACCCGCCGACGCCGCTACCGCTGGACCCTGGGCCGCATCAGCGACTACTGGGATGAGGTCTTCACCGCCGACGGCCTGGAGAGCAACGCCACCCTCGATGACCAGTCCGCGTTCATCGCCAGCCTGGGCAGCAACCGTTCGGCGCGCATGCGCGATGTGCTCGGCACCATCCAGGCCGATCAGGACGCTATCATCCGTGCGGGATCACGTGGCTCGCTGGTGGTCGACGGCGGTCCCGGTACCGGTAAAACCGTTGTGGCCCTGCACCGTTCGGCGTATCTGCTGTATGCCGATCCGCGTCTGCAGCATCGCCGGGGTGGCGTGCTGTTCGTCGGCCCGTCCCGTCCCTACCTGTCCTATGTCGCCGACATCCTGCCCAATCTCGGTGAGGAAGGCGTGCAATCCTGCACGCTGCGCGACCTGGTCACCGAGGGCGCGACCGCGGCCGTGGAATCGAATCCCGAGGTCGCCCGCCTGAAATCCTCGGCGAACCTGGTGCGCGCCATCGAGACCGCCGTCGAGTTCTACGAACAACCGCCGAAGAAGGGTATGACGGTCTCGACCGACTGGGCCGATGTCTGGCTCAGCACCGACGATTGGGCTGAAGCGTTCGAGGCCCCAGAACCCGGCACCCCGCACAATGAAGCGCACGAGCAGATCTGGGATGTGCTGTGCGCGATCCTGAAAGATAAACACGACGACGACATTCCGGCGGGCGCGCTGCGAGAGTCGTTGTGGCGCAACCGTGAATTGCGCACCGCCCTCAATAACTCGTGGACCATCATCGAAGCCGCCGATCTGGTCGGTGATCTCTGGTCCGTTCCCGCGTACCTGCGCAAATGCGCACCATGGCTGACCGCCGACGAGGTCCGCGTACTACAGCGCACGGACGCCAAGAACTGGACCGTCTCCGACCTGCCGCTGCTCGACGCCGCCCGCCGGCGGCTCGGCGATCCGGATGCGGCCCGCCGCAAACGCCAGTACGCGGCGACCGTCGCCGCGGAGCGGGCGCGCATGGACGATGTCATCGGCGACCTGATCGCCTCCGCCGTCCACGATGACGGCGAGGGCCTGATGACCATGCTGCGCCAGCAGGATCTCAAGGACAATCTGGTCGACGGCAGCGCCCTGCCCACCACCGATCCGGACGTGCTGGCGGGCCCGTTCGCCCACGTCGTGGTGGACGAGGCGCAGGAGTTGACCGATGCCGAATGGCAGATGCTGTTGCAGCGCTGCCCTTCTCGCAGTTTCACCATCGTCGGCGACCGCGCTCAGGCCAGGCACGGGTTCACCGAAACCTGGCAGGAACGTCTGGAACGCGTCGGCCTCGACCGAATCACCGTCTCGCCCTTGAGCATCAACTACCGAACCCCCGAGGAGGTCATGGCCGAGGCCGCCCCGGTCATTCGCGCCGCGCTGCCTGATGCGAACGTCCCCACCTCGATTCGCAGCAGCGGTCTGCCGGTAGTGCACGGCTCCACCGCGGATCTGGACACGATCCTGTCCGACTGGCTCGCCGAACACGATGAGGGAATCGCCTGTGTCATAGGCGATCCGGCGTTCGAGGGCACCGCCCGGGTCCGTTCGCTGACCCCAGAGCTGGCCAAGGGCCTGGAGTTCGATCTGGTCGTGCTCATCGATCCGGAGCGCTTCGGCCAGGGCATCGAAGGAGCGGTCGACCGCTATGTCGCGATGACCAGGGCCACCCGTCAGTTGGTGATCCTCACCAGTTGACCGGTGCCCCCATGGGCGGGACTGACATGGCGGGACTGCTGAACCGGACGGTCGGCTAGTCTCGGGCGGATGAGCACAGTCCCGCCCCGGTCTCTCGCCGAGCGGCGTGGCGCGCGCACCGGGCCATCGGTTGTGAAGCAGGCGATCTTCATGGCCGCCGGCATGCTCTCCGGTGGCCTGCTGGCCTATTCGGCCCCGCGCATCGGGCCGGAACCGGTGTGGCTGGCCGCGCTGATCCCGTCGCTGTGGGTGCTGATGATCGGCCTGATCGTCGTGAGCGCGTGGCGAACGCGCACGGCGGTAGCGGGATTCGCGCGCACCGTCGGTCCGGTGGAATACCTGTTCGCGGTGTCGGCGGTGTCCGGCCTCGTACTGTCCGATCCGGGCGGTACGCGCCTATCCCATCGGTTGGGTACGGGATTGCTGGCCTTCGCCGTATTGCTGTTGACCGTGGCGGTATTCGCCCAACTGCACCGGACGCACCGCCGCACCGTCGCGGCGGGGGTTCGGGAGCGCGGAACCCGCACCCGCGGCGTGGTGACTTCCACTGGGCTGGAAGACTTCCCGGCCACCCCCAACCCGAAGATCGCCACATTGACCGTCCGATTCATCGATGACAACGGCACCGAGCGATGGCTGACCCCGACCGCCTACCAGGTTCCGGCCAAACCGATCGCGATCGATACCGAAGTCGTGGTGTGGTTCGATCCGGAACGCCCCGGCGATATCTCGCGGATAGTCGCCGAATTCGACAATGGCGTCAGCCGAATTGTGCGCACGAAATAGCGCCGCGCACCCGATTCAGAGACCGAGTTTGGTTACGGCGTTGTCTTCCAACGGGTTCGCGGTGCGGATGTAGCCGTGCACGGTGCGCGGGTTGGACCAGCGGCCCTGCCGCATGATTTCGCGATCGCTCGCCCCGCCCAGCGCGGCCTGGGTCGCGAAACCGGCGCGCAAGGAGTGTCCGGAGAACAGATCCGGGTCCAATCCCGCGCGGGCGGCATAACGCTTGACGAGTTCGGCCACCGCACGCCCGGACATGGGGGAGTCGGAGATGCCGCCGTGCCGCGAGATGGACGGGAAGAGCGGCACATTCGGTTCGACGAGGGTGGTCCCGGTGAACCCGTGACAGCGATGGATACGCGAGTCCGCGGGATGCTCGGCAAGCCATGCGGGCAGCGCGGCCGGATCGGCGAGGTGTATCTCGCGGAGTCGAATCCAATCGGCGAACGCGCAGACCGGGCAGGTGTGCGGCCGCTGCCCTCGCGGCAGCACCACCCGCTGTCCGGCGATACCGGTGGGGTCGGTCTTGGTGGTGGGCAGATGAATCAGCAGCAGAGGTTCACCGCTGGCGTGATCGGTGTCGACCCGCACATCGGTGATCGCCATGCCCGCGATCTCGCTGCGGCGCAGTGCCCCCGCGAATCCGACGAGCAGGAGCAGGGTGTCGCGACGACGCGCGGGTTCGGTAGGCCAGCCGGGTTCGGGAAGTTCGGCCAGCAGCTGATCGAGGGTGTGCAGCAGTACCGGCCGTTTGCGTTTGGGCTGCGTGCGCCGAGTACGGCGGATACCGCGCAGGGTCAGGCGCACGACATCGGCGCGCGTGGGGGAGGGCAGGCCATTGGCGGCATGCACCGCCGCCAGCGCCGCCGACTTGCGTTCGAGAGTCGCTGCGCTGAAAGCCCATTCACCATTCGGACGGCGTGCGTCGGCGGCGGCAGCGAGATACACCGCCACATCCAGCGCATCGGCGGGTAGCGCCTGCCGCGATTCGGCCACACACCAGGCCGCCCACGCGATCCAGTCGGTGCGATACGCCCGCAGCGTATTCGCGGACTGTGACGCCTCGAGATACCGCCGCAGCGATCCGGCCTGCTCATCGTCGAAGCGTTCCCGAACCAGGTGCAGCGCAGCGGTATCCACCAGCACGCTGCGCACTCCGCGCCGCAGTTCGGTGCGCACCGCATCGGGTACGGCGATCACCCCACCGTGCTGTTCGGTCTGCGCTTCCCGCCCTTCGGCCATGAATCGACCCTACGGCACCGGTCCGTGTCCGCCCCGGAACGCACGACAGTAAGGTCGGGCGCGCGTATTCGTGCCGATGCAGGAGGCCAGTGTGAGTATCGAAACCACCCGCCCGGATCGTTCATTTCCGTTGCGGCAGCCACCGATTCACGTCCCGGATGACACCCTCGACGATCTGCGGCAGCGACTGGCGCTGACCCGCTGGTCCGATGACGCGGGCAACGCCGACGGCTCGTACGGCGTCCCGCGCGCCTATCTGCAGGAACTTGTCGAGTACTGGCAGACCGGTTTCGATTGGCGCGCCGCCGAAGCCGAGATCAACGCCTACGAACACTATCGAGTCGAAATCGACGGTGTGCCGGTGCATTTCATGCGCAAACCCGGCGTGGGCCCGAATCCGAAGCCGCTGATCCTCACACACGGCTGGCCCTGGACCTTCTGGCACTGGTCCAAGGTCATCGATCCGCTCGCCGATCCGGGCGCGCACGGCGGCGATCCGGCCGAGGCGTTCGATGTAATCGTGCCGTCCTTCCCCGGTTTCGGCTTCTCCACGCCCGTCCTGGATCGCCCCGACCTCAATTTCTGGAAGGTCGCCGATATCTGGCACACCCTCATGACCGAGGTGCTCGGCCACGAGAAGTACGCGGCCGCCGGATGCGATGTCGGCGCGCTGGTCACCGGCCAACTCGGCCACAAATACGCCGATGAGCTGTACGGCATCCACATCGGCTCGGGCCAGAAACTCGATATGTTCACCGGCGATCGCGCCTGGGACCTCAGCGGCGGCCGCCCGATCCCCGAGGGCCTCCCGGCCGACGTGCACGCGCGAATCGTGGAGCTGGACCACCGTTTCGCCGTCCACCTCGCCGCCCATATGCTCGCCCCGAGCACCCTGGCCCACGCCCTGTCCGACTCACCCGCGGGCATGTTGTCCTGGATTCTGGAGCGCTGGACCTCCTGGAGCGATAACCATGGCGATATCGAAACCGTCTTCACCAAGGACGAATTGCTCACCCACGCCACCATCTACTGGGTCACCAACTCCATAGGTTCCTCGATGCGCATCTACGCCAACCACAACCGCTACCCATGGACCCCCTCCCACAACCGCGAACCGGCGATCGAAGCCCCCACCGGAATCACCTTCGTAGCCCACGAAAACCCACCCGGCGTCACCACCGACAACCGCGTCGCCCACTTCCTCACCACCGACCGCGCCCCCTGGTACAACCACGTCAACCTCACCGCCCACGACTACGGCGGCCACTTCATCCCCTGGGAAATCCCCGACGAATGGGTAGCTGACCTGCGCCGCACCTTCCGTGATCGGTGATTGGAGTCGTCGAACTATTGTGTGGGACCGAGAGTCCCATATATCCTCGAAAGAGTGCGGGCGGTCACACGCCGCCCGCCTGCACGAGGAGACATCGATGACGCTGTCAGATTCGGTTCGCACCGACTTCTTCGACGCCGACTACCGCGCGGCGCTGGCCACCCTGTCCGAGGGCTCGGTGCACCGCAAGTTCGACCCCTATCTCGATATCGATTGGGACGCACCGGATTTCCAGTTGGATCCGAATGATCCGCGCTGGGTGCTGGCCCCGGAATACGATCCGCTGGGCGCCACGCAGTGGTACCGCGACCTGCCGCTGGAACGGCAGATCGAGATCGGGCGCTGGCGGATCGCGAACGTCATCAAGGTCGGCGCGGCCTTCGAGAGCGTGCTGATCCGCGGGATGATGCAGTACATCATGAAGCTGCCCAATGGGTCGCCGGAGTTCCGCTACTGCCTCCACGAAATGACCGAGGAGTGCAACCACATTCAGATGTTCCAGGAACTGGTGAACCGCATCGGGGTGGATGTGCCCGGGATGCGGCCGCTGTTCCGGATGCTGTCCCCGTTCATCGGGGTGGCGGGCGGCTACGCGCATGTGATTCTGCTGATCGGGGTGCTCGGCGGCGAGGAGCCGATCGACCACTATCAGAAGGCGCTCATCCGGCACGGCGGCAATGTGCCCCCGGCGGTCCTGCGCACCATGGAGATTCACATCGCCGAGGAAGCCCGGCACATCTCCTTCGCGGGTGAATTCCTGGCCGCGCACCTGTCCCGGATGAGCACCGCGGGGCGTGCGGTGTGTTCGGTGGCGTTCCCGCTGGCGATGCGCTGGCTCGCGGGCGAGATCATGGCACCGTCGAAGTCGTTCGCGCGCCGGTTCGATATTCCGGACGAGGTCATGCGCGAGGCGTTCTGGCAGGGTCCGCATTCGCGGCAGATCCTGTCCGGGTATTTCGGCGATATGCGTTCACTCGCACGCGATCTCGGGCTGATGAATCCGGTGGCGCGGCAGCTGTGGTCGCTGATGAAGATCGACGGCCCGGCCTCGCGCTACCGCAGCGAACCCGAACGCCGGGTCGCCTGACTCATTCCGGGGTGTTCGCCGCCAGCTCGTTCAGGACGGTCAGCAGCGGGCGCTCCGGATCGAGGGTGAGTCCGTGTTCGCGGGCCACCCCGTCGAGCACGCTCCAGGCGTAACCGGCAACGGCCGCAACGAGTTTCGCGCGGGTCAGCGTGGGTTCAGGATCGCGCGTCCAGCGGCTCACCGTCGATTCGGTCATGGTGACGATGGCGAAGGTCATGGTGTCGATCGCCGGTTCGTCGGCGACTCCGATCACCCCGGCCAGACCGGACACCAATCGCCGTGCGCGGCTGGCGATCTCGGCCTGCAGCCCCACCATGGCGGAAATATTGTCGGGATCCCCGACCCCCGGTCCGCGGCGCACGAATTCATCGCGGCGCGGATGTTCGGCGATCCAGTCGACAACCGCTCCGACCGCGCGCGCGAGGATCTCGCGAATCGATCCGGCCCCGATATCGAGCGCCGTGTCCACGGTGGCGGCGAACTCGACGCAGATGGCGGTGCGCACCTGCCGATCCAATTCGTCCCGCCCGGAGAACTGGCGATACACCACCGATTTGGCGAGCCCGGCCCGTTCGGCGATCTGCTGCATCGGCGCTTCGACCCCGGGCGCGTTCTCATCGAGCAACTCGATGGCGGCGGTGATAATCCGCTCACGCCGCTCATCATTGTGCGGTTGCCAGCGCGCCTGCCGTCCACCGATGGCGGCGGCGGGTTCGGCACTGGTCACGCCGCCGAGTCTAGGGCACCGGATGCGCGCCGACAGGGAACACCCGGGCCGCCATTCCGCCCACCGAAATCGGGACGAACCACCGAATCACTTCCGGAGCACGGCACTTCGGGGAAAGATCGCGGGCATGACCGAGCCGCGTCCAAGACCGAATGTCCTCCTGATCACCCTGGCTGTCTGCGCGATAGCCGTGTCCGGTCTCATGCTGGTGGTGGTCGTGAGCACGATAGGCCCGAGCAAAGATGCCGCAGCGGCCACCAAGACCACGTCCAAGACCCCGACTCCGGCGGCCATCGCACCCGTAGTTCCCATAGTTCCCGTCGCGCCGCCCCCGCCAGTGACAGTGGTTCCGACGACCACCGCCTCGGCCAGCACGCTCGACCACACCGAAGTCGCCTCGGAGATCGTCTCCGTCCTGCAGAGCGACTACGGCATCGACGACATCACCACCGTCCGCTGTCCCAACTCCATGCCCGTGCGTCTCAATGCCGTCTACACCTGCACCCTCAAGGTGGGCGGCGAACCCAAACACGTCTCCGTCCAAATCACCGACCAGTCCGGCAATTACGACGTCAGCCGCCCGACCGGCTAGCGGTCAGTCCTCCACCTTGAGGGCCTGCCGGATGGTGAGGCGGCCCTGGGTTTGCATGAGCGAGCGTCGGTAGAGCTTCTCGGCCATGAGCACGATGGTGTAGGTGGCGACCGCGGTGATGGCCAGTGCGATGAACGGTTCCCACCAGGCGGCGGAGCCGTCGGCCAGGCGGCCGGGCATGGCCACGACGCTGACAATCGGGATGTACGAGGCGATGACGCGGCCGGTGCCGGTGAGGAAGATGCCCGCGAACAGCACCAGCATGATGCACATCGACAGCGGCGTCGAGGTGGATTGCAGGTCCTCGTTGCGCGTGGCGAGCGCGCCCGCGACCGCCCACAGGCTGGCCAGCGCCAGGAAGCTGACCACGAAGAAGATGATGAACCAGCCTGCGGCCCCGGCGATCTGGGTGACCTGATCGCCCTTGCCGATCGCGGCCAAGCCGATCAGCCCGGCCCCGCCGAACAGCACGAGTTGACCGAACGCCATCACGGTATTGCCCGCCACCTTGCCGATCAGCAACTGGCGCAGCGGAATCGCGCTGGCGAGGATTTCCACGATGCGGTTCTGCTTCTCCTCGACCACGCTTTGGGCGATGGCCATACCGAACAGGATGGACGAGAGGTAGAACAGGAACGCGAAGACAATGGTCACCACTTTGGCCAGTGCCGGATCGACCGCCGCCTTGTCGATGAGCTCGTAACCCACGGCGCTGCCCCGGGACAGTTGCTCGATGGATGTGCCCGCCGCGGCGGCATTGCGCTGCAACGTGATCTGCTGCACCGCCGCGGTCAGATAGGTGGAGGCGTCGTCGTTCTTGGCGGACTTTCCGATGAGTCGCCAGCCGTTCGCGTCCGGCAGCAGGCCGACGGTGACCTTCTCATCCTTCACCTGCTGATCGGCGGTCGCCGTATCGGCGACCTGGTGCGCGGTGAAGGTGACGTTCTTGTTCGCATTGTCCGCCAGCGCATTCGCGGCGGCGACGATCGGCGCGGCATCCGCGCTCACAATGGCCACGTCCACGGTGGTGGCGCGGCTGCCCACGAATGCGCTGATACCCAGTGACGCGACGATCACCAGCACGGTCAGAATCGTGGAGACCAGGAAGTTCCGGTCCCGCAGTTTCACCGCGATCTCCCGCGCGGCGACAATCCGCCACACCCCCGACGGCGCGGAATCGGCTGCGGTGTGGTCGGTTTCGGTGCTCATGCTGTCACCTCTCGATAGATCTCCGACACCGACGGTCGCACTTCGGCCAATTCCCGCACCGAACCGTGCGCCAGTGCGGCGGTGAGCAATTCATCGGTGGTCACACCGGTCAATTCCAGCAGCAGGCCCGCGCCATTGTTCTCCACGATCCGCACCCCGGACAGCGTGCCGAGCCAGTCGGTGTCACCGGTGAATCCGAGCCGATACCGCGCCGGACCCGAATTCCGTAATTCGGCGGCCGCGCCCTGCGCCACCACATGCCCCTTGGCGAGAATCACCAGGTGATCGCACAGCCGCTCCACCAGATCGAGCTGATGCGAGGAGAACAGCACCGGAACCCCCTGGGCCGCATACTCACCCAGCAATTCGGCCATCGAATCGATCGCGATCGGATCCAGCCCCGAGAACGGTTCATCGAGAATCAACGCCGTCGGATGGGTGATCACCGCCGCCGCGATCTGCACCCGCTGCTGATTACCCAGCGACAGCGATTCCAGTTTGTCCTTACCCCGATCGCCGAGCTGAAACCGTTCCAGCAATTCCTGCGCCTGCTTCTTCGCCGCGACCGCGGTCAACCCGCGCAACCGCGCCAAATACACCAGCTGATCCAACACCGGCTGTTTCGGATACAAGCCGCGTTCCTCGGGCATATATCCGAACGACCGCCGATCCGCAGCCGTCACCGCATGCCCCTGCCACCGCACCTCACCGCCGTGAGTGGCCAAGACACCCATGATCATTCGCATGGTGGTGGTCTTACCCGCGCCATTACCGCCGACGAATCCGGTCAGCGCGCCCGGCTGGACGGCGAACGACACATCATCCACGGCGATGTTCTCGCCGAATCGGCGCACCAGATGCGCGACTTCCAGCATGAAATCTCCCCTGCGTTTCCGGCCGGCCCGCTCGGCCTGCCATGCCTGCGGACCGGTACTACCTGCGTCTAGGTATGCCTTCGGCGAGACTAGCGGCGCGCACTCACCGGTTCGCCCTCGACGAGCCGGACGCGCCGAGCCAGATCGGACACGAACACCCGCTCCGGATCAGCCGCATCACGCACCCGCTGCCATTCCGCGAGCCGCGGATACATCGCGCGCACCATCTCCGGAGTGGTCCGCGAATCCTTCGCGAAGTACAGCCGCCCACCCGCGGCGAGCACCCGCTCATCCAATTCCGCGCACAATCGATCCAGTCCGGGCGCGATCGGAAAGTCCAGGCTCAACATGAAACCCGGATGCGGCCACGACAGCGGCGCACGATTACCCGGCCCCATCCGCTTGAACACATTCAGGAACGATGGATGCCCGGAGTGCGCGATCGCACGCACCGCATCGGCAAGCTGATCCTCCACCCCGAACGGCATGGACAGCTGATACTGCAGGAACCCGCGCCGCCCATAGGCCCGATTCCATTCCCCGAGCAGATCCAGCGGGTGATAGAACTGCGTCAAATTCTGAATCCGCCCACGCGCCCGCTTCGGGAACGCCCGATACGCCACCTCGGCCAGCATCCGCGCGGTCACCTTGTTGACCATCCCGTTCGGGAAGATATCCGGCACGGTGAACAGCTGCGGCGCATCGAATTTCAACGGATTCCCACGCAACTTCATCGGCAGCTCATCAAGTTTGGCCAGGGACCCGCGACTGAACGCGGCCCGCCCGAGTCTTGCACCGGTGCTGATGGTGTCCGGCACCGACATCGAATAGTCGTAGCCGTCATCGGATCCACCGGTCAGTAGTTCCATGGTCTCGGCGAGGGATGTGGTGCGGTCATTGTCGACAATGAAATACGCGGTTTCGGTGTGCTTGCAACGCACTCGCGCACGCACCACGATGCCGGTCAGGCCCATACCGCCGACGGTCGCCCAGAACAGTTCCGATTCGGGTCCTTCGGGTTCCAGTGTGCGCACCGATCCGTCGGCGGTCAGCAATTCGATCGAGAGCACGTGATTGCCGAAGCTGCCGTGCGAATGATGGTTCTTGCCATGGATATCGGAGGCGATGGCCCCGCCCACGGTCACCTGCCGCGTGCCCGGCAGCACCGGAACCCACAGTCCGTGCGGCAGCACCGTGCGCATGAGCGCGTCCAGGCTCACCCCGGCATCCACATCGACGACGCCGGACTCGGGGTCGACGCTGTGGATCCGGGCGAACGCCGTCATATCGACGACCAGGCCGCCGCCGTTCTGCGCCGGATCGCCGTAGCTGCGGCCCAGGCCCCGGGCGATCACGCCGCGCGGGCCCGCCTCCCGGACCGCGCGCGCCACCCGATCGATATCGTCGGTCGAAAGTACCTGTGCCACTGTGGAAGCCGTGCGGCTCCAGCCGGTGAGGGCGCGGCGATCGATCACACTTTCCCCTGCGGTGATAGTCACACCGCCACGGTAGCCGCGATCAGTTCTCGTTGCGGGACAGCATGATCACGGGGATTTCCCAGGAGACCTTGGCCTGGAAGTCGGCCAGGAAGGGGAAGGGGGTGAGCACGGTGTCCCAGAGGCGCTGGCGTTCGTCGCCACCGGCCACGGCAGCCCGGACGGGGAGGGTTTCCGCACCGACCTCGATGGTGGCGTCCGGGTGCGCCAGCAGGTTGTAGTACCAGCCCGGCCGATTGGGGCGACCGCCATTGGCCGCGAAGATGACGATGTCCTCGCCGTCGCGATGGAAACCGAGCGGCCAGGTGCGCGCTTCGCCGCTGTGCGCGCCTATCGTGGTCAGCAACAGCAGGTCCATTCCGGCGAACTGACCCCCGAGCTTCCCCGAATTCGCGCGGAATTCGTCGATGATCTTCTGGTTGAGCTGCTGACGTGCTTCATCGGCCATGCGTTCTACCAACTTGGCCGCGGTGCAGAATATTTCGGAGGGCCGTCGACTTTCGAGGAGGACGCCATGTGCAGGCTGTTCGGACTTTCGGCCGCACCGCAGCGGGTCAAAGCCACATTCTGGTTGGTGAACGCCCCGGACAGTCTGGAGCAGCAGAGCCATCGGGAACCGGACGGGGTCGGGCTGGGCACCTTCACCGCGGACGGCAAACCCCTGGTGGAGAAGCAGCCGATCGCGGCGTATCGGGACGCGGACTTCACCAGGGAAGCGCGGGAGCGGGAATCGGCCATATTCATCGCCCACGTCCGCTTCGCGTCCACCGGCGGTTTGCAACCGAACAATACGCATCCATTCGAACAGCACGATCGATTGTTCGCGCACAACGGTGTATTGCAGGGCCTGCCCGAATTGGAAGCGGAACTCGGTGACTACCGCGCTCTGGTGCGGGGCGATACCGATTCCGAACGGTTCTTCGCGCTCATCACCCAGCGCACGGATCGGCACGGGGGAGACGTGAGCGCGGGCATCGCCGACGCGGTGCGCTGGATCGCGGACAACCTGCCCGTCTACGCGCTCAATATAATCCTGACCACCGCCACCGACCTGTGGGCGCTGCGCTATCCCGACACCCACGATCTATTCGTACTGGAGCGAGATCCCGGCGGCCCGGACGGAACTCACCATCTCGAGCACGGTGGGCGCACCGGAATCCACGCGGCCAGTGCACAACTCACCGATTATCCGGCCGTGGTCATCGCGACCGAGCGCATGGATCCCGACCCGGGCTGGCGTGCGCTCGCGCCCGGGGAACTCCTGCACGTCGACGGTGCGCTGCGGGTGACGTCCCACATCATCATGAATTCCGCACCCCGCCACCCACTCTCACTGGCCGACCTCGACCCCACCGCCGCGGCCTCGCAGACCGGGCAGTAGGGCCGCGACAGTCAGCGCGCCGGTGCGGTGAGATCGAAGACCGCGAGATTGCCGACGTGCTGTTCGGTGTAGTGAGCCATCACCCAGTCCAGAATCTGCTTGTTCCCGGCGGGCCGCCACACCCCGGCCTCGGAGTTAGGCTGCGCCGGATTCGGCTGTGCCGCAGGCGCTGTCGGATCGGCGGGCTTCTTATCGGTGCGCCAGGAGTCGGGCAGTTTCACCTCGGGGACGATGTAGTAGCCGATCTGGCGATCGCGCACATACTGCTGGAATTGCGGCAGCGTCGGCACCGGATCCTCGGAGGTGAACCCGCCGATGGCGATCACCGAGGTGCGAGTGGCCAATTCGAGCCCGGCCGCCGGACCGGACCGGTCGATGGCGGCGGACCATTTCGTATCGGTGGCCTTCAGCAGGGCGACCAATTGCGGATCGACGTCACCGTTTCCCATCATCATGCTCATCTGACTGCGGAAAGCGCTGAGCGCACCCAAGTCTCGGGGCGGGGCCGGTGGGCCGACGCTCGGTCCGCCGCCGGTATGCGACTGCGGCAGGGTCGCGGCGGTATAGGCCACCGAACCCGCGAGCCCGGCGAGAATGCCCGCGATGAGCAACAGCGAGGTGGCGCGATCGCGGGTGCGGGCGCGTTTCGCGGCGGGCGGCAGCGCCGCCAAAATCAAGCCGAGCACCGTCACCGCGGTGAGCGCGAGGATCGTCCAGCGCAGCCACGGCTGCCACGCGTGATTGCGCTGCAACAGCACGAAGGCCCAGCCGCCCATGCTGAGAATCAGTGCGGCCCCGCCGATTCGGCCGAAGGCCGTCGTGCGCCGCTGCCACAGCTCATGCGCGCCGAGCGCGAACACCCCGGCGATGGCCGGTGCCACGGCGAGGGTGTAGTAGGCGTGCATACCGCCCTGCATGCCCGAGAACGCGACGCCGTCGATGATCAGCCATAGCCCGAAAACCAGTGCGGCGCCACGGATCAGGTCGATGCGAGGCTCCTTGCGGCGGGCGATGATAACGAGCACGAACGCCAGCAGCGCCGCGGGTAACAACCAGGAGATCTCGAAACCGATCTCGCCGGTGAACATGCGGGTGCGCCCCGACCCGAATCCGCCCGGGCCGAAATGCTGTTCGATGCTGTGCGGGATCTGATAGCCCTCGGGCAATTGGAACGGATTGCGGCCGCCCATATGGTTGTGGCCCAGGTAGCGCGCGAATCCGTTGTAGCCCAGCACCAGATCCATGAACGTGTTGTCCTTGGACCCCGCCAGATACGGCCGTGAGGACTCCGGCCACAGGATGGTCAGCAGCACATACCAGCCCGAGGAGACCAGCAGCGCGCCCGCTGCGGCGAGCAGGTGCAGGAATCGATTGCGCAGGGTGGTCGGCGCGACCACCAGATAGGCCAGCCCGAGCGCGGGCAACACCATCAAACCCTCGAGCATCTTGGCCAGGAACGCGAAACCCAGTGCGACACCGGCCAGTAGCAGCCAGCGCAGGCTCGCCCTGGGCAGTGCCCTAATCGTGCAGTAGGCGGCCGCTGTCATGAGCAGCACCATGACCGCGTCAGGATTGTTGAACCGGAACATCAGCGCCACCACGGGTGTCACCGCCAGGACCGCGCCCGCGAGCAATCCGGCTCCGCGATTCGCGGTGACCCGGGTGACCGCGCCGTACATGAGCGCGACAGCGGCCACCGCCATGAGCGCCTGCGGCGCGAGCATGCTGGCACTGCTGAAGCCAAAGATCTGACCCGAGAGCGCCATCACCCATTGCGAGACCGGCGGCTTGTCGACGGTGATGAAATTGCCCGGATCCAGGGACCCGAACAGCAGTGACTTCCAATCGTCCGAGCCCGACCACACCGCGGCGGCATAGAACCCATTGCCCATCCCATTGACGGTGATATTCCAGAGGTAGGCCACGGCGGTGCCCAGCAGCAGCGCGGCCAATCCCAGCCGCTCCCATCTGCGGGCGGGTGGCAGCAGGGCCGTTGCGGTTTCGGCGGGCGGCGTCGATACGGGCGGCGCGGACTCGGCGGTGGTGACGGTCACCGCGGGAGTCTCGCCGCCGAGCCGGTGAGGAGCCTGGCCTCTAGCTGGGAAAACGCTGTGAATCGGGTTATGCGGGGCAATTTTTCGAGTGGGGAACGCGGGAACGATCTTGGGCGTTGGCCCAGTGATTCGGCAGTGGACGTCAGGTGATCGGATGAGTGTGCAGCGTCGCAAGATCGGTAGATGGGTCGTGGTTTCGGTATGCGCCGCATCGGCGGCATTGGTGGCGGTGCCCGCCGGTGCGGCCGCACCGGCGGAAGCGGCGGACGGCTCACATATCGATCATGTGGTGCGCACCGATGAGCGGCGCGAAACCATCTACGTGTACTCGGCCGCCATGAACCGGGTGATCGGCTTGCGCATCATCCGGGCCGCCGATTCCGGTCGCCCGCAACCGACGCTCTATCTGCTCAATGGCGCGGAGGACGGTGTCGACGCGAGTGGCGTCGAATCCTCCTGGGAGACCAATACCGATCTGGCCGACTTCATGGCCGATAAGAACGTCAATACCGTGACGGTCCTGGACGGCCGCTACACCTACTACACCGACTGGATCGCCGACGATCCGAACCTGGGTCGCAATAAATGGACCACCTTCCTGACGCGAGAACTCCCGCCGTTGCTCGATGCGGAACTGAACGGTTCCGGCCGCAATGCCATTGTGGGAGTGTCGATGTCGGGCACCGCCGCGCTTTCCCTGGCCGAATCCGCGCCCGAGCTGTACCGCAGCGTCGGCTCGTTCAGCGGCTGCGCCGAAACCAGCACCGATCCGGGCCGACGGTATGTGCAGGCGGTGGTGCTCTCCGGCGGCGGCAATCCGTGGAATATGTGGGGCGTGGACGGAGCGCCGGGCTGGGTCGCCAACGATCCGTCCACCCCGGAGAATCTGGAGAAATTGCGCGGGATCGATCTGCACATCTCCGCCGGTGACGGCGGAGCGGCGGACCCCACCGGGCGCGCCCATACCGCCGCCGGCGGCGGAGCGCTCGAATCGGTCGTCGACACCTGTACGCACGAATTGGAGAAGCGCACAACGCAACTGGGCATACCCGCGACCTACACCTATGTCCCCGGCGGTCAGCATTCGTGGCCGTACTGGCAGGACGCGCTGCATCAAGCCTGGCCGGGCATCGAACGATCGCTGACCACCGGCAACTAGCCGCGGGGGATCGGGCGGATCAGTTCCAGCTGTCGATCTTGATATCGCGCGGATCCGGTGCGCCCGTACCCGTTTCGATCAGCTGCTTCAGGCTGACCAGGAATACCGCCCACTTCGTGCTGCAATGGTGCATGAACGGTACAGGCTCCTTCCAGCCCAGATGCCGGAACATCACATTGGCGTACTCGTCGGCCTGTTCGAGCTCGAACTCGACATGAGTGCCGATCCACTCCTCCGGACCGTCGACGACCTCCCAGAGCACCCGCTTGTCCGAGACGAGGTCGACGACCTTCATATCGATTCCGCCGGGGCCGAAACGGAATTGGAGCACGCCGCCGACGTCATTGCCCTTGCCGGAGGTATTACTGGCCCACCAGCCGGATAGGCCCTCGACGCTGGTCAGCGCCGAATAGACCTCGGCCTTGGGCGATTTGATTCCTACCTGGTGCAGGATGTCCACCATTGTCGTTCTTCCTTCTGTGCTTGATCTTGCCGTGTTCGGTCACTGCTGTGCGTCGTGCTTTTCCTTGGCGCGCTGAATCGCTTCGGCGAGCCGTTTGATGCGCCGCAATCGGGCATCCCATTCCGACCCGACCTGGGCCAATTGCGCTACGGCGCGGGCCAATTGGGCCTCATCGACGCGATAGCGGCGTTCGCGCCCGGCGGGCGTGCCGTGCACCAGGCCGACGCGGTCGAGTACGCCGAGATGTTTGGCGATGGCCTGCCGGGTGACGGGTAGTCGTTCACTGAGACTGGTGGCCGTGCCATCACCGTCGGCCAGCAACAGGTCGAGCATGCGCCGACGGGTCGGATCGCCGATGGCCGACCACAGGTCGTCGTCGACCACGGTGGTCATAGCGCGGACACCAGCTTCCCGATGTATTCGCCCAGGCGCGGAATATAGGTGTCCCAACCGGAGACGTGATCGTTGTACTGCGCCTCCAACTTGGCCACCTCCCAGCCCATTTCGCGGAACCCGGTCTCGACCATGCGGATGGTGGTGCCGGTGTCGGTGGGCGTCAGCTCGAAGGTGACCAGCATCGAATTCACCGCATCGTCGACCTCGTTGTCCGGATAGCACCACCGGAACGCGAACAGGCGCGGCGGCTCCACGGTGACCACCGTCATCGCCAGCACGTCGACCCGATCACCCCAGACGAATTCGCCGACCGCGCCCTGTTTCACCTCGTAGGAGGCATCGTCGGTCCACCACTCCGAAATGTGCTCCGGACTGCTGACCACCTCGAACACCACCTCGGGCGGGGCGTCGACGTGAATCTCCCGTTCAATGCTTCCGAATTCCAGACTCGTCATACCGGCCTCCATATGCAACGTTTGGTTGCGTATGACGGTAGTCCTCGATCGGCGAACACGCAACCATTGGTTGCTCAATCCGGCAGAATCGGAACCGACAGTCCCTCTCCACGACCCAGCAGGGCGGCGCGCGTGACCGTGCCCGCGCCGAATCGATTGCGGAGCTCGTCCAGCGTCGAATCGAGGGTCGATTCCGCGCGATGCTCCAGCGGCAGCGACAACTGCATGGTGTCCGCGTCATCGAGATTGGTCAGCGCCAGACCGACCAGTGTCAGCCCGCGCTCGTGAATCATGGGCAGCGCCGCGGCCAGCAACGTGCGCGCCGCATGCAGAATGACCTCGCCGTTATCGGTGGCCTCGGCCAGCGTATGCGAGCGGGTGGCACGGCCGAAATCGTCGAATCGCAAGCGCAGCACCACGGTTCGGCATACCCGGCGCGCCTTGCGCAGCCGGTGCCCCAGCCGATCGGCCAGGCCGAACAGATACGCCTCGATCTCGTCATCGGTGCGGGTACGACGGCCCAGCGCGCGCTGCGCGCCGATCGATCGCCGCCTGCGCCCGGTCTCGACCCGCCGCGGATCGCGCGCCCACGACAGTGCGTGCAGATGCCGCCCGGCCGCCGATCCGAGCACCCCGGCCAGCGGCCCCTCACCCATTTCGGCCAACTGCCCGACCCGGGTGATTCCGCGCTCACGCAGCTCTCGTGCGGTCACCTCGCCCACACCCCAGAGCCGTTCCACCGGCAGCGGATGCAGGAATTCCAGCTCCCCATCCGGCGGAACCTCCAGCAGCCCATCGGGTTTGGAAACGGCGCTGGCGACCTTCGCCAGAAACTTGGTGCGCGCCACCCCCACCGAAATCGGCAGCCCCACCTCGCGCCGAACACGCTCCCGCAAACCCCGCGCGATCTCCACCGGCGTCCCGGCGATCCGCCACAGCCCGCTCACATCCAGGAACGCCTCATCGATCGAGATGCCCTCCACCTCGGGCGTGGTATCCCGGAAGATCTCGAACACCAGCTTGCTCGCCTGCGCGTAGGCGGACATGCGCGGCGGCACCACGATCGCATGCGGGCACAATCGCAGCGCCTGCCTCGAATTCATCGGCGTCCGAACACCGAACGCTTTGGCCTCATAGCTCGCAGCGAGCACCACCCCCGACCCCACGAGCACCGGTTTCCCGCGCAGGCGCGGATCATCGCGCTGTTCCACCGAGGCGTAGAAGGAGTCCAGGTCGGCGTGCAGAATCGCCGCCCGTTCGGGGCGATTCCCCGGGCGGCCGTCCGCACTCGACTCGAACATATGTTCCATAGCGCCAAGAGTGTAGCGCCCACATCGATCATTTCGGTGGCGGCCATGCGCGCTCTTCGAATATCGGGCCGCGCGGACCGCTCCCGCACGTGCTGATTTGCTAGACCGTAACTGAATTGCGGCCATCGGCCCGGGGCGACTGTGGAAGATTAGGGCGCATGCCGCACTCCAATCCGATCGGTGCCTGGAAGTCGCTGCGTGAAGGCAATGAGCGCTTCGTCAAAGGCACACTCCAGCACCCCAGTCAGGGCGCTGCCGCACGCGCCAAACTCGTCGGCGGACAGCAACCGCACGCGATCCTGTTCGGCTGCGGTGACTCCCGGGTGGCGGCCGAGATCATCTTCGATCAGGGCCTCGGCGATATGTTCGTGGTGCGCACCGCCGGACACGTCATCGACAGTTCGGTGCTCGGATCCATCGAATACGGCGTGCACGTGCTCAACGTCCCGCTCATCGTGGTGCTCGGGCATGACAGCTGCGGGGCGGTGCGCGCCACCATCGATGCCCTCGACAATGGCGATGTCCCAGGCGGATTCATTCGCAGCGTCGTCGAACGCGTGACGCCCTCCATCCTCATCGGCCGCCGCGAGGGCCTGGAAGAGGTCGACGATCTAGAAGCCCGGCACGTGGTGGAGACCGCACGGGTGCTCATGCAGCGCTCGATCATCATCTCCGAACGCGTCGCGGCCGGCGAATGCGCCATCGCCTGCGTCACCTACCAACTCGCCGACGGCCGCATCAATCTGCACCGCGTCATCGGCAATATCGGCGAAATCGCCTGACACCGAAAGAGATTCCCTGCCGACGGAAGGGATGACGCCGTGAGCCAGGCGACGCAGTGCCTGATCGTGCTGGGCGTGGTGATCGCCCTGTTCCTGTGGAACCGGCTCCCGGTGGAGATCGTCGCTCTGGGTTCGGCACTGCTGGTCTACGCGCTCGGGCTCATCGATTCCGATCAGGTGTTCGCCGGATTCGGTGATCCGGTGGTGGTGTTCATCGCCGCCATGTTCGTGGTCAGCGGTGCGCTCGAGGCCAGCGGTATCACCGGCTGGGCGGGTCGCCGGATCGTCGCGCTCTCGGGTGGGCGGCAGCGCCGGGCGCTGGTGCTGGCCATGCTGGTCTCCGCCGCGCTGGCCGCACTGCTGACCCAGAACGGTGCGGTGGCCGCGCTGCTGCCGGTGACGGTGTCGCTGGCCATCACACTCGGTGCGCGACCGTCGAAGTTCCTGGTGCCGCTGGCCTACGCCGCACACGCCGGAACGCTGTTGGTGCTGACCGGAACCCCGGTCAATGTGCTCGTGAACGAGGCCGCCGAAGCCGCGGGCGTGCCGAAGTTCAGGTTCTTCGACTTCGCGGTCGCCGGTATTCCACTCGTCGCGGGGACCATCGCGCTCGCCCTGCTCCTCGAACGACTGCTGCCCGACCGCGATCCCGAAACCCTGCCCGCCGATCTGAGCGAACACGCGCGGACCCTGGTCTACGACTACCAACTCACCGGCGGCGCAGCGCTTTTGCGCGTGCGCGGGGACTCGCCGCTGGTCGGTCTGCCCGCCGACACCTTGATCGATCACAAGCCGCCCGGGGTGTTCCCGGTGACCGTGCTGACGGCGGATGAACAGACCCGCGGCCAAGACCCCGTCGAGCGCGGCGACCTGCTCGTCGTGCGCGGTGCGCCCGATGCCGTGAACAGCTTTGCGCGGCAACAGCATCTGGAGCGGCGCACCGCACCCGACGATGACCAGCTGATTCCGCTGCTGCTCAATGCCGAGACGGGTCTGCTCGAAGTCGTGGTGAGCCCGCGCTCACGGCTGGTGGGGCAGCGGGTGTTCCCGGGCATGTCGTCGGATGTGGGTGATGTCGTCGTGCTCGGTGTGCGCCGGGACGGGCGGGACCGCGAATCGGGCAACATTCGCATGGCGGCGGGGGACACCCTGCTGCTGCACGGTTCGTGGGATGCGTTGGCGCGCAAGGCTGATCGCCGCGCGGATGTGCTCAGCGTGGAGTCGCCCGGTGCGCTGCGCAGCCAACTGGTGCCGCCTGGTCCGCGCGCGTGGCGGGCGCTGGGGGTCGTCGCGGTGATGGTGCTGTTGATGGCGACCGGAGTGGTTCCGGCGGCGGTGGCGGTCCTGCTCGCGGCCTGCGCCATGGTGGTGTTGCGGGTCCTCGATCCCGGTGGCGCGTATCGCAGTATCTCCTGGACCACGGTCGTTCTCATCGGCGGCATGTTCCCGCTCTCGATCGCCATGCAGCATTCCGGCGCCGCGGATCAGGTCGCGCATACGGTCGTGTCCGCGGCGGGCGGCAATGGCATCCTGCTGCTGCTCGGTTTATTCGTAATCACCGCGCTGCTGGGGCAATTCATCAGTAATACCGCCACCGCACTGGTCATCGTCCCGGTCGCGGTATCCGCGGCCGCAGACGCCGGGATCTCCCTGCGCCCGGTGCTCATGTGCGTGGCGATCGCGGCCGCGGCGGCCGTGCTGACGCCGATCGCCACACCCGCGAATCTGATGATCCTGGGTCCGGGCGGTTATCGCTTCGGCGACTACTGGCGGTTCGGGCTCCCGGTGCTGGCGCTGTACCTCGTGGTCGCACTCGGCATCGTGCCACTGATCTGGTCGTTCTGAGCGTCGCGGGCTCGGCGCACGAAACCCGCTTCCAGCATCGATAATCCGGGCATGGAGATTCTGCTCGTACTGATCCCGGCGGTGCTGTGCGTGATCGTCGTGCCGGTGGTGATCGTGATCGTGCTCGTCACCCGCAGCTCACCCCGTCGACTGCCGATTCCGGGTCAGGGGCCGGGGCGGAACTCCGGTCAGCATTGGACCCACGCGTTCTTCGATGACAGCTCGAATAACGCGCCCTGGCAGCCCGGCGATCCGTCCTGGGGAGGTTCGGACGGCTACGGCCACCAGCAACACGGTCACCACCATCGCGACTGGGATTCCGGTCACCACGGCGGTTCGGACCAGAGCCATCACGGCCACAGCTGGTCCCACGATCACGGCGGTCACGGCTCGAGTCACGACAGCGGTGGCTCCAGTTACGACAGCGGCAGCAGCGGTTCCAGCGATTCCGGTTCCAGTTCGAGCGATTCGGGTTCCAGCAGTTCGAGCAGCAGTTCCGATTAGCGCTGCCACACTCCGGCCAGACGCGTCACAGAAACTACCGAATGGTCCTCACTATCCTGGTCGGATGAGCACAGGTGCGATAGCGATGGTGCCGATCGACCCCGAACTCGAGACGGTGACCACCACCGGACCGGAGGACGATGCCGCCGCGCTCGGGGTGGATCCGCGCGCGGTCGAGGCGATCTGGGAATCGGTGTGCGACTGGTACCGCATGGGCACCACCCCGGCCATTCAGATCTGTCTGCGCCGCGACGGCAAGATCCTGTTGAATCGGGCCATCGGGCACGGCTGGGGCAATGGCCCCGCCGACACCGCCGAGACACCCAAACAGCTCATCACCCCCGATATGCCGTTCTGCGGCTTCTCCACCGCCAAGGGCGTCGCCGCCGCACTCATGTTCATGCTCATCGAACAGGGCGCGTTCGCGCTGAATGATCCGGTCAGCCAGTACATTCCGGAGTTCGCGGCCAACGGTAAGCAACGCATCACCATTGCCGATGTGCTCTCGCATTCGGCGGGCGTCCCCTTCATTTCCGCGCCCTACTCCGGCACCGCGATGGTCCTCGACGAAGAGCTGGCGGTGCGGGGTCTCGCCGATCTGGTCCCCAGTTGGAAGCCCGGCCGGTTCCGCGTCTATCACGCGCTCACCAGCGGTTTGATCCAGCGTCTGCTGGTGCGCCGCGCCACCGGCAAGCCCATGCGCGACCATCTGCGCGAACAGGTCCTGGATCCATTGGGCTTCCGCTGGAACAACTTCGGTGTCGATCCCGCCGATGTGGACGCGGTCGTCCCGAGCGTCAAGGTGGGCCCCGGCCCCTCCCGGATCTGGCGTCATCTGGCGGGGAGAGCCCTGGGCGGTGGTCTCACCGGTCCCAACCCCGAGGCCGATACCCGAGCCTTCCTCACCGCCGAACTCCCCTCGGGCAACCTGGTCACCACCGCGTATGAACTCTCCAGGTTCTACGAAATCCTCACGCGCGGAGGTGAACTGGACGGCGTCCGAATCATGCGCCCGGAAACCGTGCAACAGGCCGTCCAGCCCGCCCGCTGGATTCCCGGCGCGGCGGGCCGAGTATCGGTGGCCGGATACGAACTGGGCGCACGCCGCTCCAAATTCGGCCGCCACACCGAATCCCATTTCGGCCGAAGCGGTTTGACCACCCAGTACGGCTGGTCCGATCCGGCCCGCGGCCTGTCCGGCGCAATCCTCACCAGCGGTAAGGCCACCGCGGACACCTCCCGACCGTGGCAGCTGGTCGCCCGGATCTCCGACGCGGTGCCCCGCCACATCTGAACGAGGGGCGGTTCAGGAACCCAGCGCCGCGCGGGCGGCGTCGAACCAAGCCTGGGTGCCGACCAACCCGGCCTCGATATCCTTGCGAGCTCCGTTGAACCCGTACAGGTTTCCCGCGAACACGGTCAGCACCGAGCCTTCCTGTTCGCCGATTTCCTCCAACACCTCTGTGTCCTGGAGTAGGTAGGCGACCCCGGCGACCTCGCTCGGGGACCATTCGGTGCGGTGGTCGGCCCAGCCGTCCTGGCGCACGGCGCGGGCGCGGGCGACGAGTTCTGTTTGCAGCGCGGCGCGGTCGGCGTCGGTGGGCTGCCGGGATTTGAGGTGGTCCCAGCTGATCGGTGCTGCGTCGGACACGTCCGGACTCCGTCCCTGAAGGGTCGATGGGTTGACTGCTGGTTTACCGCGAGCTCCCGGGCAATCTATCCCGCCGGAGGTCGGGGCGGTGCAGGCGGTTCCCGGACCCGGGTCACGAACGGTGTCCGATACGCGCAATCGGCTGTCTCGATTCTGTCTTTCCGACAGGTCGGGACGTCATTAGCGTTGGTGGCGCACCCTGGCCGGCGGGGTGCGTCCACCGAATCGCCAGGGACGCGGCAGCTCGATGCGCTGCGCGTCCGACCAGATCAGAGGTTTTCAAATGACTACGACGACTGCCGGTGCGGGTCTCGAGCCATCGAGGCGAACAGTCGGCGCGACCACCCGTCCCGGGCTGGTGCTGTTCATGGTGTGCACCGCGATCTTCATGCTGATGCTCGACGCGACCGTGGTCTCCGCCGCGCTGGCGGATATTCGCAATGACTTCGACTCCTCCATCGACGGCCTGCAATGGGTGATCGACGCCTACGCGCTGCCGCTGGCCGGATTGCTGCTGACCCTCGGCTCGGCCGGTGACAGGTTCGGGCGCAAGCGGGTATTCCTCAGCGGTATGGCGGTTTTCACCGCTTCCTCGCTGGCGCTGGTGCTCGCGGGCACCATTCTGCAACTCAATGTGCTGCGCGCGGTGCAGGGTATCGGCGCGGCAATGCTTTTCGCGACGGCGCTGCCGCTGCTCGCGGTGGCCTATCCCGAATCGCATGCCCGAGCCAGAGCGATCGGTGTCTACGGCGCGGTGATGGCAGGTGCGACCGTTGCCGGTCCGGTCCTGGGCGGTGCGCTGGTCACCGCGTTCGGGTGGCGGTCCATCTTCACCATCAATGTGCCGATCGGTGTGCTGATCTTCGCGCTGGCGCTGCTCCGGATGCCCGAGACCGCAAGGCATCTCGATCGCCGCACGGATTGGCTCGGTTCGGTACTGCTCTCGGGCGGACTGCTGTCGGGCGTACTCGGCCTGACCCGCGGCAACGCCCTGGGCTGGACCTCGGGGACGATCATCGCACTCGGCATCGCCTCGGTACTGCTGCTGACGCTGTTCATGGCGTGGCAATTCCGCAGTCCCCATGCGCTTTTCGATGTCTCCATGCTGCGCAAGCCGGGATTCGCCGGTATCGCGATCATCGCGGTCGCGCATATGGCCACGCTCATGGCCGCCTCCAACTATCTGGCCATCTTCCTGATCAACACCATGGGATTCACTCCGCTCCAGATGGGCCTGCGGCTGGTGCCGATCAGCATCGCGGCGCTGGTCGCCGCACCGCTCGGCGCGGTGCTGGCCAAACGGGTGCCGACCGCGGTGTCGCTGCCGCTCACCATGGGGCTGGTCGTGCTCGGCATGTGGTTGCTGGGCAATGTCGAAAGCGCCGACGCCTGGACGCATTTCGTGCCGGGCATGATCGTCGGCGGTATCGGGCTCGGCGCGATCACCACGGTGAATCAAGCTGCCGCGCTGACCTTCGCCTCGGATGCGAACGCGGGTATGGCCAGCGCGACCTTCGGCACGCTGCGGCAGGTCGGCATGGCGATCGGTGTGGCGGGACTCGGCGCGATGTTCAGCCACAGCGCGCGTGCGGAGGCGGGTCGGGGCCTGGATCTCCTTGCCGCGCACAATGTCACTGTGACGCCGGAATTGCGCACCCAATTCCTCGACGGGGTCGCCGCCGGAGCGGGCACCGACCTGGCGGGAGCGGTGCCACCGGAATTCGCGTCGGCCACACCGCTATTGACCGAGACCGCGCATACGGCCTCGATCGAGGGGCTGAACGCGCTGTTCACGCTGGGTACGGTCTTCGGCCTGGCCGCCACCCTGGTGGCGGCGCTCGCCTTCGCGGCCGAGAAGTGGCGCGCTAGCCGTCGCTAGCCCGGCCGAGATCGGTACCGCTCCCGCCGAAGAATACGGCCGGGGTGGTGCCGATCTCGCGGCGGAACGCGGTGATGAACGAACTCGCTGTGGTGTAACCGACGGTCCGCACGACCCTCGAAATCGGTTGTCCCGCAGCGAGTAGCGGGAGCGCGGAGTTCAACCGCTCCAGTGCGCGCCAGCGTTCGAAACTGGTTCCGGTCTCGGCTCGGAAGCGCCGCGAGAGTGTGCGGGTGGATACCGAGAGCTCGCGGGCCCAGGCATCGAGTCCGCGCGCATCGGCGGGATTCTCCTTGAGCGCGAGCGCAACCCGCCGCGCACCCGGATCGGTCGGCAGCACCACCGGCATCATCGTCACCGCCATAGGGATCATCAGATCCCACAGCACCGCGTTCCCGCGCGCTCGCTGCTCCGACTGCGCGTTGGGCAGATCCGACAGATACCGCAGCAGCGGGCCGATCAATCCGGAAGCGTCCACCACGGTCGGCTGTTTCCAATCCAGCGGGGAATCCCCGGGTTCGAAATAGAGCGACAGCATCTCGCACGAGGAGCTCGGCATCACCGAATGCGGTGTGCCGCCTGGAATCCAGAGCGCTCGCGCGCGCTGCACCACCCACCGGGAATCCCGGGTCTCCATGGTGAGCACGCCGTCGGGCACCCACGTCAGTTGATGCTGCGGATGGCTATGCGCCAGCAGACCGGTCGCGGAATCGAGCGGGATGACAATGCTCGGATAGTCCGCGTAGTCGAGGCTGAGATGCTGATCCGGCGGCATGGCATCCAGATTATGGGGTCGAATCACCCGGGCTCGGAATCGGTGCGCACCTGCGGGAAGACCGCGACCAGGCGCTCGATTCGCGAATCCTCCAGTTCGGGGCGCGGATAGGTGGACCGGAAGATGGCCTCGCCGTCGAACATGTGAATGAGCGAGGTCGCGAGCAGTTTCGCGGTGTCGGGGGAGACCATCGGGGTGAGGGCGGCGACCGCCAACTCCTCCACCGCGTCGAGCAGCGCGCGGGCGACCGGTTCGAGGCGTTCGCGCAATTCCGGTTCGGTGCGGGCGGCCACCAGCAGCTCGAACCAGACCGTATTGGTCTTATCGCGAATCTGACCGCGCACCCGGAGCATGATGTCGGCCAAATCGATCGGCTGATCGGTGGCCTCGGTGCGGCGCAGTATCTGCACCGCCTCGATATGCCGGTGACTGACCTCATCGGCGGCCGCCACCACCAGTTCGGTGCGGGAATCGAAGTGCCGGAAGATCGCGCCCTTGGAAATGCCCGCGCGGCGGCTGATCTCGCCGAGCGAGGCATTGTGATAGCCGATCTCGGCGATCGTCTCGATGGTGGCGTCGACCAGTGCCGCCCGGGTGGCGGCACTGCGTTCGGCTTGTGTGCGGCGACCGGTGACGGCCGTCATCGGCCTCCCGCCCGCAGGAAGCGGCCGGTGCGGCGAGTGCCGAGCACGGGTGCGGAAACACCGTCGCCGAAGACGAATTCGCCGCCGATGAAGACGGCCGATACCGCGGCGTCATTGCGATTCACCATGCGAGACAGGTTGTCATACTCGGGCACCACCTGTTCGGCGTATGTGTCCAGGGACTCATCCAGGTGCGCCGGATCGATGATGATCAGATCCGCGCGGTCGCCCTCGCGCAGGCGTCCGGCGTCGATGCCGTACCAGTCCGCCAGCTCGCCGGTCATGCGGTGCACCGCGTGCTCCAGGGTCAGGAATGGGCGTCCGGCCTGCTCCGCGCGATGCACCCGGCGCAGGAAGCGCAGGCCGAAGTTGTAGAAGGCCATATTGCGCAGGTGTGCGCCCGCATCGGAGAAGCCCAGTTGCACACCGGGATTCGCGCTCAGTTTGTCGAGGAATTCGGGCCGGTGATTGGAGATGGTGGTGCGCCAGCGCAGTTTGGTGCCGTGTTCGACCACCAGATCGAGGAAGGCGTCGACCGGATGCAGGCCGCCGCGGCTCACGCCGACCTGGCCGAAGGTCTTGCCGATGACGGAGTCGTCCGGGCAGTCGACGATTTCGGCGTCGAAGAAATCGCGATGCCACACGCGCATACCGAACTTCGCGTCGTACTCCTTGCGGAAACGCCTGCGGTAGCTCTCATCCTGGAGCAGGGCATTGCGCTGCACCTGATCGGCCAGATGCAGTGCGGCGGCGCCGGATCCGAATTCCTCGAAGATGACCAGATCGATGCCGTCGGCGTACACCTCGAACGGGACCGGCAGATGCTGCCAGCGGAAATCACCGCCCAGGGCATTCACCAGCCGCGCGAGCGGACCCATGATGTACACCAGGAAAGGGTTGGCCTTCAGATCCGCCGCCGAGAGCAGGGTGGTCTTGAGCTTGCGGCGGAACAGACCTGCGCTGCTGAAGGTCATGGCCGCGATACTGCGCGGTGAGGTGATGTCCGGCCCCGCCTGCAGGATGCGATCCCGTTGCCGCAGAATCGCATTGAGCCGCCGGCGTTCCTTCGCCCGGGCGTAGGTCGAGGGCAGGGTGCGGGAGCGGCAGACATCGCCGTCGAGCTTGTCGAACAGCAGCTGCTGCGCGGACATGCCGACGAAACCGGCATCGAGCGCCTCGTGCAGGGCGGCCTCCATGGCCGATTGTTCGGCGGCGGTGGGGCGCACCTTCTTGCGGGTGGCTCGATCCAGGCCCAGCAGCGCGGTGCGGATATCCGAATGTCCCAGCATCGCGGCGATATTCGGGCCGAGGGGGAGTTCCTCCAGCGCGGCCACGTACTCGCGCGCCGAACCCCAGTTCTGCCCGGTGACAGCTTCGATCACGTGCTGGCGCGGGATCGCCTCGACGCGGCCGAAGAGGTCACCGGCATCGGTGGGCCGCACATGCACGGTCGAGAGCGAACAGGACCCGAGCAGGATGGTCGTGATCCCGTGCCGCACCGATTCGGTGAGCGCCGGAGCCTTCAGCACTTCGACGTCGTAGTGCGTGTGGATGTCGACCATGCCGGGTGTCACCCATTTGCCCGTGGCGTCGATGACGTTGTCGCAGCCGGTTTCATCGAGTGGTTGCGCCGAGACCGCGACGACGCGATCACCGCGCAGTCCGAGATGGCGGATAGCGGAGGGCGCGCCGGTGCCGTCGAACCAGCGGCCGCTTTTGATGATCGTGTCGTAGCTCACCCCATGATTGCAACCGATCGGTCACTAACAGTCAATGTGCATATGTACGAAGTCTTTTGGTTGATATGCCAAATCGTCACCCCGCCGCACCCCGTCTGTACTGCATGTTCCTGTCATCCTGAGGGTATGAAGCTCAGCGTTGAGCAGAACGGCGGATCCTTCTACGACGCGGGTAAAGCCCCCGCCGAAGTCGCCGCCGACGCGATTTCCCCCGAGGCCGTGGTGGTCAACTCCGAACCCGCACCGCCACCACCGCCCGCCCCTCCGGCTCCCGAAGCGGAACCCACCCCCGATCTCACCATCGAATTGGCGCGCCTCTACGACACCGCCAGCGGCCGTGAGGAATTCCGCCTATTGCGTCGTATCGGGTATGTCGATGACGCTCCCGGCGGTGTTGGCATCATCCAGGTCCCCGCCGATCTCGAACACTGGACCACCGACCTCACCTCGGTCCCGCCGTTCCTGACCTGGCTGGTACCCAAAACCGGCGCACACCTGCCCGCCGCGATCCTGCACGACGGCCTGGTCCTCGCCAAAGGCGAACCCGCCAGCTACATCGCCGAACGCGAAATCCACCGCGATGAAGCCGATCGCATCTTCCGTGATGCCATGGCCAAGACCGGCACCGGGCTGATCCGCCGGTGGCTGGTCTGGTCCGCGGTCACGGTCGCCACCATGCACGAGGGTCGCCAGGTCGACTGGTCCCCAATCCAGAAGTGGCACTATAGAATCGCGCTCTGGGGCACCCTGCTGGTGATTCTGCTGCTCGGTGTCCTCGGCACCCTGGATCTGTTCGATATTCCGGGTGTCGGGCTGCCCTGGATGGGTGACGGCCCACTGCACAAACTGATCGGCGGCGTTTCCGGAGCCATTGTCATACCGTTGCTCCTCGGGCTCACCTGGGGCAGATTCCGCATCGCGGGCTGGATAATCGGTCCGCTGGTGGCCCTGGTCATTCCGGCCGTAATCCCGATCATCCTCGTTGGCTGGCTGTACATCGCCGTCGAAGCCCTGCACACCTGGCGTCCCTGGCTCGCCAAGGCGCTGGCGACAGCTCTCGTACTCACCGCCTTCTGCGTGTTCATAACCTCGTGGTGCCTGGCGTGACTCGCTGCAAGGATGGATTGCCATGAGAGCCTTGCGTTTTGCCCAGTGGGGGATGGCGGCGACCGCCCTGCTCAGTACGGCGGGGTGCGGTGAGGATGAGCTCACCACCGCACCGCCGACCACCGTGACCGCCACCTCCGGCACCACCTTCACCCTGGCCATCGGCGATACCGCCCGGCTCGACACCGGTCGTCTGGTGGTAACCCTCACCGATGTCTCCGGCGACAGCCGCTGTCCCGAGGATGTCACCTGTGCCTGGGCCGGCGATATCACCGTCACCGTGACGGCGACCGTCGATGCGACGGAAACCCGCTACGGCCTGCACCCCAATCCGCGCGAGAGCAGCGCGTCGACCAACGGCTACCGCATCGAACTCCAGGCCGTCCGCCCTGGCCGCCACACCAACCAGCAGATTCCGCCCACCACCTACCGGGTGGATCTGCTGGTATCGCCCGCCTGATCGGGCAGCAGTGAGGCGACGATGAAGCCCGCGAGTCCGATACCGGCCAGCGCGATGGTCGCCATGGCGTAGGCGTGTCCGGTGAGATCGGCGACGAGAATCGTTCCCGCCACCGCGGTGCCGAGCGCCGAACCGAGATTGGAGGCGCTGCGGGACAGGCCGGAGATCTCACCCTGGTCATCCGCGCCGAAGGCGGATTGCACGACGGTGACCGACGGGGTGAGCATGGCTCCGATTCCCAAGCCCACCAGCAGAAGTCCGGGTGCAAAGGCCCACGGATTCAGCGAACGGTCGGCCAGCGCGATGAGTACACCGAGCCCGAGGACGCTGGTGAGGAATCCGGTTCTGATCAGGGTGCGTTGCGATCGCCTCCGCGCCAGTCGTGCTGCGGCCAGCGAGGATACGAGCAGTCCCGCCGTCGCCGCGGTGAAGATGACGCCGGTCTGGACGGCGTTGTAGCCGCGCACGACCTGCAGGTAGGTGGCGACCACGAAGGACGTGCCGATGAGCAGCAACCACTGCAGCAGTTGGGTGATCAAACCGAGATTGGCCGTGCGCGAGGCGAACATCGCGGTCGTGATCAGCGGCTCCACACCGCGGCGTTCCTTGGCGCGGATACCGAGCACGAACGCGGTCAACAGCACCGCCCCGAGCCCGAGCAGTAGCGCCATCAGCCGAATATCGTTGTCAGCGGCTTGAATTCCCGACACGATCAGAATCAGGCCCGCGGCCGAGAGCACTGCCCCGCTGATATCGAACGGCGCGCTCGGATCCGGCGGCAACGGATCCTCGATCCGCCTGCCCAATAGCGCGATCAAGAGAACGACCACAGCCTGGAACAGAAACGCCGCGCGCCAGGTCAGCGCCGTGGTGATCAGCCCGCCGATCAGCGGTCCGGCGGCCGCGCCGACCCCGCCCATCGCCATGATGACCCCGAACGCCTTTGCCCGCGCGACGGTCTCGGTGAACAGCAACGTCGTCAGAATGTAGACCGGCGGAATCAACAGCGCCGTGCCGATGCCTTCGAGTGTCGAATTGCCCAGTATCAGCACGCCCAGCCCCGGTGCGATCGCACTCGCCACCGCACCGAGGCCGTACACCAGCAGACCAGCCAGGAAGCAGCGCTTACGCCCGTACCGGTCGGCGAGTTTGCCCCCGGGAATCATCAGCGCGGCCATGACCAGCAGAAACAGTGTGATCGCCACCTGCACACCCTGGACGGTGGTGCCCAGATCCACGCTGATGTCGTTGATCATCACGTTCATATTCGAGCCCGCGAAGCTACAGATGAACTGCGCCAACGCGAGCGGAAGCAGCGCCCCGCGCGGAGCCGCTGGCGTCATCTCGATCCTCCCTCACCTCGAGCGGGGCGTATCGAGCTCCAGCCAACCGCTTGCGCGCGGTGCGGGCATCGTCCGAATCGAACGATGTTCGAAGGGTGCACAGTTTTTGATGAGTTCTGTTGGAGTTAAGTTTCGTTTGGTGCGACCAAACGAAACGTATTGAAATCGCAGGTAGATTGAGGGAATCGGGGAGCCTGACATCCGATAACGTTCACTTATCGGTGGTCAGGACGGCTGGGTTCTGATTGGGGCGCAAAAGGATTCGTTTCGTGTTGTTGCGTTGGTAATGACGGAACCAACGCTACGATTTGGCCATGTCGAGCGTGTGTAACTACCCGGGATGCAGCAAGCCGATTACCAAGAGCGGGGGGCCGGGGCGGCCGTCGGAATACTGTGGGCACCCGGATCACACGCGATGGAGGGCCTGGCGGGAACGGCAGCGGCGGTTACAGGAGGAGGCCGAGGTACCGGCCGCGAACGTCACTGTGACACAACAGGGGCCGGTGACTGTGGCTCGAATGCGGGCCGATGAGTTGCTGATTCAGTTCCGGGCACTGGCTGATCAGCTGGGGAATACGCTCTCGGGGGCGGTCGCCGAATTGTCCACGCTGGCAGACCCTTCCATTGCGGAGGCACAGGTCCAGGCCGTGCAGGCGGATGCGGCTCGCCGGATCGCCGAAGCCGAGATGGCCGCGGTGGCGGCGGAGAAGGCACGGCGGGACGCCGAAGAGTCCAGGGCGGCAGCGGAATCGGCAGCCGAGGATGCCGCGGGTGCCGCCGAGCAGGCCGAGGCCCGGATCGCCGAGGCGATGAGTTCGCGCGATGACGCGCTGCGCGAGGTGGAGCGAATCACCAAGCAGGCGGGCGATGATGTGTTCGCCGCGCGCACCGAAGCGGAGCAGGAGGTCCGCACGGTGCGGGGCGAGGCCGCCGAGGATGTGGAGCGGGCGCGTCAGCAGGCGAGCGAGGAGATCGAGCTGGCCCGATCGAAGGCCGCCGCCGAGGTGGAGCAGGTGCGACGGGAGAGCGGTCAGAAGATCACCGCGGCCGCCGCCGAACGGGATCTGGCCGTCCAGCGGGCCGCCGATGCCGACCGCGCCATCGAGCGCGCGGAACAGGCTGCGGCCGAACGCAATCAGGTGGTCGCCGAGACCCGGGACGAATTGACGCGGGTGCGAGCGGAACTGGAACGCGTCCGCACCGAGGCCGCCGCCACCCGGCAGCGCGCCGCCGACGATATATCGGCCCTGCGCGCCGAGGCCGCGGCGACACTGGATCGGGCGCGCCAGGAGTCGGCCGCCCGCATCGCCGCCCTCGACGATGCCCGCCAGCAGATCTCGGCCCGCGCCGAACGCGCCGAACAGCAATTGGACGCAATGATCGCGACACGCCGCCCAGTGGCCGAGAAGAGCACAGTTGGCGATTGACCGACCGGTTCGTCACGGATCGATGCACGCACCGCCGTTCGCAACAAGTGAAATGACATCGGAACGTGCAGCGATGCCGGTGATTTGAAGGGCACAGCGGCGGTATCGTCAGGGGGAAAACAGCGCTCGGGCGCAGACCCTATCTGGAATGATCTTCAATCAACGGTTCTGGCCGTCAGGACTACCGTGTGTCGGAGACCGCCGGGGCACGGAAGGTAAAGGGGTGTCACTTGAATATCAACGCCATGCGAGCACGGCAATCCCGGCCGAGTGTGGCGCGTGTGTACAGCTACGTACTCGGTGGACGAGACAACTACGGCGTGGACAAGAGCGTCGGCGACTACTTCATGAGTGATCTGGCCGGTTCCGAACAACTCGCGATCACCAACCGCGAAGCCGTCCTCCGCGCTGTACACAGCATGGCCTCCGATGGCATTCGCCAATTCATCGATATGGGTTGCGGTTTGCCCGCCACCGAGAATGTCCACGAGGTCGCGCGCCGGCAGCATCCCGATGCCCGGGTCGTCTACGTGGACAATGATCCGTTCGTGGTCGCCCATGGCCGCGCACTGCTCGCCGTCGACGAGGGCATCGATGTGGTCGAGGGCGATGTGGGCAAGGCCGCGTGGATTCGTGAACATCCGGCGGTCGAGCGGCTCATCGATTTCGACCAGCCGGTCGGTGTGCTTTACGCGGCAACGCTGAGCTTCCTGGAGGACGAGGAAGATCCGGCGGGCGTCGTGAAGTTCTGGACCGATCAGGTCCCGTCTCGGAGCCAGGTCTACATCGCGCACTTCCGCACCGGTCGTACCCGCGAGGCACAGGCCACTGAACGCAAGATCCTGGAAGCCTTCGGCCGTGGCCGCTGGCGCACCGATGACGAGATCCGCGCCTTCTACGGCGATCTCGACATTCTCGAACCGGGTATCGTCCCGTGCGCCCAGTGGCGTCCGGAACCCGGTAAGGGTGAACATCAGCTCAGCGATTGGGAAGAGATGGTCGTCTCCGGGCTCGCACGTAAGCCCTGACGCCGTATTCGGCCTTGGCATAAGGCATTTGAGCGCCCGGACCGGTGAAATCACCGGTCCGGGCGCTCGTCTGTCGAGGCTGTGCGATCACCGATCGTCCGCGCCGACGGACCGCAAATGTTCAGCGTCCGCGATCTTGCTTGCCCGCAGCGCGGTGTCGTTGAAGGCTCGGACGCGAGCGGTTTCGCGGGATACACGCCAGACGAAACCCCATTCGATGGGTAGCGCGTCGTCGATCGGAAGGTAGCTGATGTCGGGGCGGAGATAGAAGTGCGCGGTTCGAGCTCCCACGACGAAAGCGCCTTCGCCCGCGCCGATCAGGGCCAGCAGTTCCTGGAAGGTGTAGGCGATGGGCCCGTGGGCGATCGGACGGCCGCTCGGGGTGCGGGCCGGGGTTCGGTCGTCGCGGACCGAAGCGGGGATTGTGCCGGGCATGCGCAGCAGAGTTGTCTCTGCCAGGTCTTCTTGGGAGAGTGCGGTTTTGGCGGCCAGCGAGTGCGTTCGGGGCAGCGCCAGCATGCGTTGTTCGCTGACCAGGGTGGGCCCGGTCACCAGATCGGGTTCACTGACAGGGCGGCTGATCAACACCATGTCGTATTCCTCGCTCCGCCAGCCCTCCAGGCCGTCGGTGTGCTGGACTTCGCGGAAGCGGACTTCGGCACCGGGATGTTCGGCGCGGAACTCCTTGATGGTGTCCATGATTAGCGGGCAGACCGCGGCCGCGCCGACGAAGCCGACATCGAGGATGCCGTCGGTGCCGCGGCCGGAGGAGGCGGCGCGGTCCAGCGCCAGCTGCACCTGACGGAGGCCGGGAGCCAGATCCTCATACAGTTGGCGACCGATCGGGGTGAGGGCCACTCGGCGGCTGGTGCGTTCGAAAAGCGGTGCGCCGAAACGACGTTCGATGGCCTTGATGGTTTGGCTGATGCGGCCGGTGGAGACCCGCAGGCGTCCGGCGGCCCGGCCGAAGTGCAACTCCTCGGCTACCGCGAGGAATGCCTCGATCTCGTACCGTTCCACGAACCCTCCAAGTCGATCGTTGAGCGCAGCAGTACAACCGTTGACACATGAGTCGTTGTTCCCGTCGACCGCTGCGCTGATCCTCGAATCAGGCAGATGGCCGAATGAAACGAGGGATTGCCGTGAATGACAAGCAGACCGTTCTGGTGCTCGGCGGCACCGGGAAGACCGGCCGCCGGGTGGCGCAGCGACTCGAGGCGCTGGGTGTGCCCGTCCGGATCGGATCTCGCACCGCCACACCACCTTTCGACTGGGAGAATCCGGCTGGCTGGGCACCCGCGCTAGAGGATGTGCGGGCCGCGTACGTGAGCTTCCAGCCCGATCTCGCGGTGCCCGGGGCCCCGCAGGCGGTGCGGGCCTTCGGTGAGATGGCGGCGGCGGCCGGAGTGCAGCGGCTGGTACTGCTCTCGGGTCGCGGTGAGGAGGAGGCGCAGCAGGCCGAGAAACTGCTGGCCGACACCGGCCCGGAACTGACGGTGGTGCGCTCCAGCTTCTTCGCGCAGAACTTCACCGAAGGTCAATTCGCACAGGGGATTCGGGACGGTCAGTTGATCCTGCCGGTCGGCGCGGTGCCCGAACCGTTCATCGATATCGAGGATATCGCCGACGTGGCCGTCGCCGCGCTCACCGAAGACGGGCACGGCGGCAAGATCTACGAGGTGACGGGGCCGCGCCTGCTCACCTTCGCCGAGGCGGTCGCCGAAATCTCCGCCGCCACCGGACGTTCCATCGACTACGTGGAGGTCACCCCGGACGAGTACGGTGCCGCGCTGACCGCCGACGGTCTGCCCGCAGATCTGGTGGAGTTCTTGCTCTACCTGTTCACCACGGTGCTGGACGGTCGCAATGCGCGCATCGATGACGGTGTACGGGAAGCACTCGGCTGGGGCGCACGCGATTTCGGTGATTTCGCCCGCGCCGCCGCGGCCACCGGCGTGTGGGACGAGTCGCCGCGATGAGATCCATTCGCACCATCAGCCTCGTCACCGCCGCGATAGTCACCGGTCTGATGGCGGGCCTGTTCGCGGGGTTCGCCTACGCGGTGATGCCGGGCCTGAAGCGCAGCGGCGACGCGGCATTCATCGAGGTCATGCAGAACATCAATGCGGCGATTCTGAATCCGCTGTTCATGACGCTGTTCATGGGCGGGCTCGCGGTGGGATTGGCTGCGGTGGTGACCAATTGGCGCACCGGTGATCCCGCCGTGCGGTATTGGACGCTCGCCGCGTTCGCCTGCTACGTCGTGATGTTCGCGATCACCACGGGGGCGAATGTGCCGCTCAATGATCAACTGGCCGCGGCGGGCGATCCCGCTACCATCGCGGATCCGGCCGCGGTGCGGGAGAAGTTCGAGGGGCCGTGGGTGGCCTGGAATATCGCTCGCGCGCTGGTGAATACGGCGGCGCTGGGATGTTTCGCGGCGGCGCTACTGCGCGCCGGGCGGGCGACCCGCTGAAGCGGTGCGCCCGGAAGCGCACCGCTTCCGGGCGCACTACAGGCTGAACGCCACCGAACGCAGCACCAGCGCGACAATGAATACGATCGTGAACGCGAGATCGATGGCCAGCCCGCCCGCGCGCAGCGGCGGCAGCACCTTGCGTACGGGTGCGATCACCGGTTCGGTCCATTTATGGGTGAAGGTCCGTGCCTTGTACGCCCAGTCCGGCGGGCTGCCCGCCACCGCGATCCAATCCAGCACCATGCGCGCGAGCATCAGCACGATGAATGCCGTCAACAGCCATCCGAGCACTCCGCCGATGAGACTCATGACCAACTCCTTCGTGGTGGCCGGATCGGCCGATGTCGCAGATCGTAACGCCCGGTTTGCGCACCGAACGGTTGAGCGGACGGTGTGTCAGGTCCGGGGCTCACGCCACATCGGCCACAGCAGCGGGCCGCCGTCGGTGGCATCGATCTCGCCGGTCACCTCGAAACCGAAGCGCTCGTAGTAGGGAACGTTCGAGTCCTTGCTTGATTCCAGGTATGCCGGAAGTCCTTCGGCATCACAGCGATCCAATCGCGATGCCAGCAACGCCTTGCCATAGCCTTTGCCGCGCCCGGCGGGCAGCGTGCCGATGGCGGCCAGATACCAGTGCGCCGGATCGTGCGGATGCACCGCGGCCATCTTCTCGGCCATGCGCCCCGCCATGCCGAGCCGGGTGCGGAAGGCGCGAAGGAAGCCGGGCAGGGCGCGCAGACTATTGCGACCTTCGGAGTAACCCGGCGGCTCCCAGATGGCCGCGCCGACCACGGTCCCGGAGTCGTCGATCGCGATATCGACACCGCCGTGGTCGATGCGGTCATATCTGGCCAGGGCGGTGAACATGATGGCGGCGCGCCGCGTCCGGGACGCTGCATCGGGCAGCAGCCAGGAGAAGATCGGATCATCGGCGAAGGCGATCCCGAGTACCCGGGCAAGAGTGGGAATATCCGAACGCTGGGCCTGACGCACGGTGATCTCCATTTCCTCACCGTACTGGCGGTGTCCGATTCGCGCCCGCAACACCGGGTGCACGGCACGCGACAATATGACCATCGACCGCTACACGGCAGGGGAGTGGAATGGGTACGAGGACAGCACGATACGCGGGAATGGCCGTCTGCTGCGTGGCACTGGTCCTGTCCGGATGCGCGAGCAACTCGACAGATTCCGGGCAGTCGTCCACGACACCGCCGACTGACACCGGGGTCGCCGCCCAGGTATCGCCCTCGCCGAGCACGGACGGCGCGCCATCTGTCCTGCCCACCTCCCCGCCGACGACCTCCACCGCACCCACGCCGTGTGGCAACGGCCAGGTCGTGGTGGACGCGACGATCATGTCGCCCGGTATGGGGCATCGCGGTGTGCGCCTGAACTTCTCGGCCGCCCGGGACAGCCAGGCGTGCACATTGACCGGATATCCCGGGGTCGATACGGGTGCCGGTGGCCCGCTACTGCATGCCGAACGCACCCCGCGCGGATATCTGGGCGGGCTCCCCTCCGGTACCGACACTCCACCGACGGTGGTCCTCGATGCCGCTCACGGCGCACAGGCCGTTGTCGAGGGCGTCGCGTTCGACGACAGCGGCACCCAGTGCGCCACCTACACCGATCTGCGGGTCACCGCACCGAACACCACCGATACGGTGACCGTCGCCGCGCGGATCGACACCTGCCACCTACAGGTTCATCCGGTCACCGCCCCGCAGTAGCCGAATCCGATGCGGTGGCCAGCGTGCGGGTGGCGTCGTGGTCATGGGTCGGGATCACGGCGGCGAACTCGCGCGCCAGGTGTAGCCGATGCAGGGTCTTGAAGGCCAGATCGCGGTCGGTGTCCACGAAATTGCCTGGGAACGCCGACTTTTGGCGAATCTGCTGGACCTGCAACTCGTGCCAGGCCGCATCACCGGCCAGCAGAATCCAGCCGCGTTCGGTGAAGGCGAGGATTCCGATGCTCCCGGGGGTGTGGCCGGGGAGATCGACCAGCACGATGCTGCCGTCACCGAAGAAATCCCGACTGCGGGTGAAGGTGAGCACGGGCGGGCCGTCCAGCTCGAATTGACTGACGGGACGGTCCAGTAGCGAGTCGCGGACACCGCCCACCGGTGCGACCGGACCCGAACTGATCCACTCGTATTCGGGCCGATGCAGGTGGACGGGCAGCCCGGGAAGATCGAGCAGACCGCAGACGTGATCCCAGTGCGCGTGCGTCGGCAATGCGAAATCCGGTGCGGGCAGATCGGGTTCCAGGCCCAGCGCGGTGACGGTCGCCAGGGTTTCGGCGGGCGGGCGCACTATGCCGCGCAGTGCCGCGGGCAATTGTGCAATGGCCCGGTGTTCGGCGTCCAGGCAGACGCTCGGATCGACCAGGAAGGTCGCATCCGGATGCTGGACCATGAAGGTGGTCAGCGAATTGGCGATCCGGCGCGGCCGGAAGGAACCCTCCACCACCATGGCCGTCGGCACCGGACGCGGTGCCTGCGCGAGCGCGGTGACCTTCACGGTGCGGCTCGGGGTGGGCAGGCCCGCATCGGTGATCGAGCGCAGGAAACGCTCGTCGACCGGGCGCGGACGGACCATACCGCGCAGCAGACCGGTTGCCGCGGCGCAGCATTGGGCGAAACTGGGGGAACGCACGGGATCCGGCATTGGTTGCACTCTCTGTTCGGTGCCCGGAAACCTTGGTCGGTCGCCGGGAGTGCCGAAAGGCTAAAACTTCACGTCGACATGAAGTAAAGAGGCGAATGATGACTACCGCGCAGGACCTGCGGATCGGCGATGCGGCGGCCGCACTCGGGATCGAGGCGCATGTGCTGCGGCACTGGGAGTCGGTGGGTCTGCTGTATCCACCGCGCAGCCCGTCGGGACACCGCAGCTATGACTCCAACACCCTGGACGTGGCTCGGCTCATCCGGCTGCTCCAGCGAACCGGGCTGTCACTGAGCCAGATCCGCCAACTGGGTGTCGGCGCCTGCGATGACAGGCAGGACCTGATCGCGGGCAAGCGCGCCGAAATTCAGCGGCAGGTCGCACTGTTGCAAGCCACCGAGCGCTTTCTCGCGCACCTGACCGAGTGCAGTCATCCGGTCATCGCCGAATGTCCCGAGTGTTCCGAATTCACCAGGGCGGATTCGGAACTCCCGCGCCAGCTCAGAGCAGGGTGACCCGAACCGGTGCACCGTGTGCCGGAACATGGGTGATGTTCCGGATCCGGGACCGCTCGCCGGTGACACCCTCGGGCAGCGATAGGCGATAGCGGGTGAGGATCTCGCGCAGTACGGCCGTGCCCTCCATCAGCGAGAAGCCCGCACCGATGCAGCGCCGCACCCCACCGCCGAACGGCAGCCAGGTATTGGGCGTGACCGAACCGTCCAGGAACCGTTCGGGCCGGAATGCGGCGGCATCCGGGAAGTTCTCGGTGCGACTGTGCGCCAGCAGAATCGAGGTGGACACCACCGTGCCCTTGGGCAGGGCCTGCCCGCCGATGGTCATATCGCGGGTGAGCCGCCGACCGGTCCCCGCGATAATGGTGCGCAGGCGCATGGACTCCTTGAGTACGGCCTCCAGATACTTCTCGTCACCGTCGTGCGCGGCCCGCCGCGCGGCGTCCTGCACCTCGGGATGCATCGCGAGCTCATGGCAGGCCCAGGACAGCGCCGAGGCCGTGGTCTCATGTCCGGCGAGTAGCAGGGTGATGAGCTGATCCCGCAATTCGGCATCGGAAAGCGGTGTGTCCGAGGGGTTCTCCCCGGATCCGACCGCGAGCAGCCGGGACAGCACATCGGCGCGGTGTTCGAGATCGGGATGTGCGCGCCGCTGGGCGATCTCGCCGTACAGCAGTTCGTTGATGGCGTGCTGGTTCTCGCGGAAGCGCTTCCACGGCCCGCGCCGGTCCAGCCACGGATATTTCCAGCCGAAGAAGATGATCGGATTGATATTCACGATCCGGCGCAGGCGCGGTGCGAGCTCACCGCGGCGGCGCTCATCGGTCATCCCGAAGACCACCTGCATGATGACGTCGAGGGTGAGCTCGTTCATGCTGTCCAGGGTGGGGACGGTCGTGCCGTTCGCCCATCGATCGATATGCGATTTCGCGATCGATTCCACCAGGGTGCGGTAGCCGCGCAGCGAGGATCCGGCGAAGGCGGGCATGAGCAGCCGCCGGGCGCGGGCGTGTTCGGCCTCATCGGTGAGCAGTAGCGAATGCTCGCCCATGATGTGCACCAGCAGCCGATTGCCTTCGCCCGCATGCAGATCGGCCGGATCGGCGGCGAAGATCTCGCGAATGTGTTCGGGCCGCGAGAACACCACCACGTGCTCGGAGTACGGCGGAATCAACTTCAGCGAGAAGGTATCCCCGTATTTGCGGGCCGCCGACTGCAAAAGCGCACCGCGCCACTTTGCATACACTGTCGTCTGGACGATCCTCGGCAACCGGGGGCCCGGTGGATACGCGGTGGTCACAATGCCGATCCCTTCGCTGGGGCCGCTGCGATGCGGCCGCCGGAGACGCTCATTACAGCCTAGAGCTCCGCGCGGACCGGCGGCAGTGCGCAAGCAACTTCGCACCCCGACGCGCCGATACCTATTCCTCGAACGTCACTGTGACGCAGCAGGGTTCGACCTCGACCCCACCGCATTCGCGCAGCGGCGGGCCAATATCTCGATCTGCTCGACCAATTCCGGCGGCTCGACGACCGTGAAATCGGTATCGATCGAGGTGATCATCCAGGACAGCGCCCACGGTGAATCCGCGCCGACGTGCAGCAGACAACTCGAATCGTCGACGGCCTCCAAAACGCCCATACCACTCCAGATTCGGTCCTCGAGCTCGGCGGCCGAACGATCCAGGGTGACGGTGGCCCGATACGGCCAACTGGCGGAAGACAATCGGTGCGATAGGAAGGCCACCACATCACCGTCCGGTGGATCGCGGGGTGCGAAGCGCGGCCCGGTCGGAATGCGCGGCCGCAGCCGATCGACCCGATAGGTGCGCCAGCTCCCGCTCCCGATATCCCACGCCACCAGATACCAGTGCCGATTGAAGTTCACCACCGCGTGCGGTTCGACCTCCTTGATCGATTGTCCGCCCGCGTGATTGGTGTAGTCGAAGCGCAGCCGCTCATGGCGATGGCATGCGTCGGACAGCGCGATGAGCGTTTCCGGTTCCACCCGTGGCGCACCGGGTTCAACTCGCACCACCGCGCGTTGCAGTCCCTGCAAACGATGCCGCAATCGCGACGGCAGCACCTGTTCGAGCTTGCTCAGCGCCCGCAGCGACGCCTCCTCGATCCCCGTGACCGTGCCGCCGGTGGTGGTGCGCAATCCCACCGCGACGGCGAGGGCCTCCTCATCGTCGAGCAGCAGTGGCGGCAAGTGACTGCCCGCGGCGAGCCGGTAGCCGGCCGTGCCCTGCATGGCGTCGACCGGATAGCCCAGCTCGCGCAGCCGATCGACATCGCGGCGCACCGTGCGCGAGCTGACGCCGAGCCGTTCGGCGAGCTCCGCGCCCGACCAGTCACGGTGGGTTTGCAGCAGGGACAGCAGGCGCAGCAACCGAGCCGAGGTTTCGAGCATGCCTACAGATTCGCACGCGCTTAGGACCGAGCCTGACCTAACCGATTTCTATCGTTGAGTCATGACCACTTTCGAGCCCTTCCGCATCGATATCCCGGCCGCCGACATCGACGATCTCAATGCCCGCCTCGCCGCCACCCGCTGGCCGGATGAGCTGCCCGGCGTGGGCTGGAACTACGGCATCCCCACCGCCTACATTCGCGAAATCGCCGACTACTGGCGCACCGAATACGACTGGCGCGTCCACGAGGCGGCCCGGAATCGCCTGCCGCAGTTCGTCACCGAGATCGACGGTCAGCGTGTGCACTTCCTGCATATTCGCTCGAAGTACGAGAACGCACTGCCGGTGGTGCTGGTGCACGGCTGGCCGTTCGAGGATTTCACCGCGGTGATCGGCCCGCTCACCGATCCGGTCGCACACGGCGGCAGTCCGGAAGACGCCTTCCACCTCGTCATTCCGACGTTGCCCGGTTTCGCGTTCTCCGGTCCCACCCGGGAGCCCGGTCAGGCCGCCACCGAGCGCAGCGCCGAACTGATCGCGAAACTCATGGCGGCACTGGGCTATACCCGCTACGGCGCGCAGGGTGGCGACGCGGGTTCCTTCATCGCACCGCATCTGGGTCGCATCGATACCGAGCATGTCGCGGGCATCCATCTCAATGACCCGATCACCATTCCGGCCTGGGGCGATGACGGCTCCGCCTACAGTGCGGCCGATCAGGAGAAGTTGGCCGCCATGCGGGATTGGAGCAGTCAGGAGACCTCCGGTTACGCGGGCATCCATTCCACCCGTCCGCAGACGCTGGCCCCGGCGATCGCCGATTCGCCCGCCGGGCTGCTGGCCTGGATCCTGGATGTGGTCAATACCTACTGCGATCCCGCGAAGCCGACGCCCGATGCCGCCATCGACCGCGATCTGCTGCTGACCAATATCGCCACCCTCTGGTTCACCAACACCATCGGTTCCTCGATGCTGCTGTACAAGGAATCCGGTCAGTGGGGAGCCGATGTCCCGAACTCCGGCGTCCCGACCGGTGTGGCGGTCTTCCCCGGCAATAAGACCGTCCGAGGTGTGGCCGAGAACCAGAACACGGTCGTGCACTGGTCGGAGTTCGATCGCGGCGGACACTTCGTCGCGATGGAAACGCCCGACCTGCTCACCACCGATCTGCGCGATTTCTTCCGTAAGCTGCGCTGACGCGTTCGCCGCACCGGGTGCGGACATGCCGAATCTGCCTGTCCTCCAGCGACTTGGACTAATCGGTCATACAATTCGGCTATGCCCACCAATCGGATCGAGGGGCGTACCGCGGTGTTTGCCGACTGGGCTTGGCAGGCATTGCTGGTCACCGGCATGTGTTCGGTCGGCGTCGGTATCACGCTGGCGGTCTGGCCGAACAAGTCTGTGACGGTCGAGGGCATACTGTGCGGGCTGGTACTGCTGGCCACGGCCGCGTTCCAGCTGATCGCGGCATTCGGTGCAAATATCGCCACCCCGCTCAAGGTGTTGCAGTTCCTCGGCGGTGTGACCGCGCTGTTGTTGGCGCTGTGGTGCATCAACAGTGGGCAGTGGGTGTTGTTGCTGGCCTTGTGGATCGGAATGGGCTGGATGGTCCGCGGTGTGGTGCTGGCGATCACCGCGGCCTGGTCCGATGAGTTCGTGGGGTCGGGCTGGCAGGAGATCATCGGACTGGTGACCGCCGGGGTGGGCATGGTGATCGCGGTCGGGCCGTTCGAATCGATCGTCTCGCTGTCCATCGCGGTCGGCCTGTGCACCGCGCTGCTCGGGGCCAGCGAGATCTGGACCGCCGCGCGAGTCGAGCACACCGGGGTCGGCGTCACCGCCTGACGTACCGACACCGTCGAAATTCCCTAATTGCCGCATGTTTGCCGGTACGGTTTCCGCTATTCGTGAACTCGTGGGATCCGACCGTGCGACGGAGTCCGCCGCCGGTCCTGGTGAGAGGCGGGATAGATGGCGCGCAGCAGCGGAAACACCCTCGATGGCGAATTGACCGAGGCGCTGATCCGCTCCCGGCGCTTCTTCACCCGCACCGAGATGTCTCCGGATTTGCGGAGTGAGTATTTGCGGGGTGGTCGGCAGGCGGACGACTTCTATCGCGACCGCTGGTCCCATGACAAGGTGGTGCGCTCGACGCACGGGGTGAACTGCACCGGATCGTGTTCGTGGAAGGTGTTCGTCAAGGACGGCATCATCACCTGGGAGACCCAGGCCACCGATTACCCCTCCACCGGTCCGGACCGACCCGAATACGAGCCCCGCGGTTGCCCGCGCGGTGCGGCGTTCTCCTGGTACACCTATTCGCCGACCCGGGTGCGCTATCCGTACATTCGCGGGATTCTGCTGGAGCTGTATCGAGAAGCCAAGCGCCGCACCGGAGATCCGGTGCTGGCCTGGGAATCGATCATCTCGGATCCGGAGCTGTCCCGGCGGTACAAGAGTCTGCGCGGACGCGGCGGCCTGGTGCGCACCAGTTGGGATGAGGCCGTCGAACTCATCGCCGCCGCGCATGTGCACACCATCAAGGCGTACGGACCGGACCGCATCGCCGGGTTCTCGCCGATTCCGGCCATGTCCATGGCCTCGTTCGCGGCGGGCTCGCGATTCATGTCGTTGATCGGCGGCGCGATGCTGTCCTTCTACGATTTCTACGCCGATCTGCCGGTCGCCTCACCGCAGGTCTTCGGTGATCAGACCGATGTCCCGGAGTCCGGGGACTGGTGGGACGCGGGTTATCTCATCATGTGGGGCTCGAATGTCCCGGTGACCCGCACCCCGGACGCGCACTGGATGGCCGAGGCGCGCTATCGCGGTCAGAAGGTCGTCTCGATCGCACCGGACTACGCCGACAATGTGAAGTTCGCCGATGAGTGGGTGGCCCCGCATCCGGGCACCGACGGTGCGCTCGGTTTCGCCATGGGGCATGTGATCCTGCGCGAGTTCTTCGTGGACCGGCAGGTGCCGTACTTCCAGCAGTATGTGCGCCGCTATACCGATCTGCCGTTCCTGGTGCGATTGGACAAGAGCGCGGATGGTTTCCGGCCGGGCAAATTCCTCACCGCCGCGGATCTGCCCGAGTACGCGGATGAACCCAATGCCGCGTTCAAGACGGTGCTGCTCGACGGTGCGGGAAAACCGTTGGTGCCCAACGGCTCTCTCGGCTTCCGCTATGGCGAGGCGGGCGCGGGCAAATGGAATCTGCAGCTCGACGATGTGGAGCCGCTGCTGACCATGGACGGTCAGGGCGCGGTGCAGGTCTCGCTGCCGCGCTTCGACACCGGTGACGGTTCGGCCGCCGAGATCGTGCGCGGGGTGCCCGCGCGGACCATCGGCGGGCATCTGGTGACCACGGTGCTCGATCTCATGCTCGCGCAGTACGGCGTACATCGCCCGGGCATGCCGGGGGAGTGGCCCACCGGATACGAGGACGCCACCCAGCCCGGCACACCCGCCTGGCAGGAGACCATCACCGGTGTTCCGGCGCCGGTGGCGGCCCGGATCGGCCGCGAATTCGCCGCCAATGCCGAGGAATCGCGCGGGCGGTCCATGATTCTGCTCGGCGCGGGCACCAATCACTGGTTCCATTCCGACACCATCTATCGGACGTTCCTGGCGCTCACCACCTTGACCGGATGCCAGGGTGTGAACGGCGGCGGCTGGGCGCATTACGTCGGCCAGGAGAAGTGCCGCCCGGTGACCGGGTGGGCGCAGGTGGCCAACGCGCTGGATTGGACGCGACCGCCGCGGCAGATGATCCAGACCGCCTACTGGTATCTGCACACCGATCAGTACCGCTATGACCCGTTCAGCGCGGACGCGCTCACGACGACCAATGGGGCGGGCCGGTTCACCGGCCGCTCGACCGCCGATCTGATCGCGCAGACCGCCCGTATGGGCTGGATGCCGTCGTTCCCGACGTTCGATCGCAATCCGCTCGATCTGGTCGACGAGGCGGAGGCGGCCGGGGTCGCACCGGCGGATCACATTGTGGGGCAGCTCAAATCGGGAGAACTGCGGTTCGCCTGTGAGGATCCGGACGAGCCGCGCAACTTCCCGCGTCTGCTCACCATCTGGCGCTCGAACCTGTTGGGCTCCTCCGCCAAGGGCAATGAGTACTTCCTCAAACATCTACTGGGCGCGGACAATTCGCTGCGCGCCGAGGAAGCGCCACCGGAGGCCCGGCCGAAGGACATCGTCTGGCATGACGAGGCGCCGGTCGGCAAGCTGGATCTGCTTGTCACGCTGGACTTCCGGATGACCAGCACCACCATCTTCTCCGATGTGGTGCTGCCCGCCGCCACCTGGTACGAGAAGCATGATCTGTCCTCCACCGATATGCATCCGTTCGTGCACTCGTTCAGTCCGGCCATCGCGCCGCCGTGGCAGACCCGCACCGACTGGGATGCGTTCATGACCATCGGCGAGGAGTTCAGCAAGCTCGCGCGCAAACATCTCGGGGTGCGCAAGGATCTGGTCGCGACCCCGCTGCTACACGACACCCCCGATGAGATGGCCAATCCGCACGGCATCGTGCGGGACTGGAAAACCGGTGAGTGCGAACCGATTCCGGGTGTGACCATGCCGCGGCTGACGGTGGTCGAGCGCGACTATTCGGCCGTGTACGCCAAGATGAGTTCGCTCGGACCGCTGCTGGACAAGCTCGGCGCGACCACCAAGGGCATCACCTACGAGGTGGAGCGTGAGATCGAGTATCTCGGCCAGGCCAATGGTCTGGTGCACGGCGGGCCGGGTGACGGTCGGCCATCGCTGCTGCGCGATGTGAACGCCTGCGAGGCGATCCTGGCGCTGTCAGGAACAACCAACGGCCACTTGGCGACTCAGGGTTTCCGGACGCTGGAGAAGCGCACCGGGACAGCGCTCGCGGACCTCGCCGCCGAGCACGAGGGCAAGCGCATCACCTTCGCCGACACCCAGGTCGCGCCCGTCCCGGTCATCACCTCACCCGAGTGGTCGGGTTCCGAATCCGGCGGCCGCCGCTATTCGCCGTTCACGGTGAACGTGGAACGAAACAAGCCCTGGCACACCCTGACCGGCCGCCAGCATTTCTATCTCGACCACGATTGGATGCAGGAGGTCGGCGAGCAATTGCCGGTCTACCGCCCGCCGCTCAATATGACCGCGCTGTTCGCCGAACCGCGGTTGGGTGAGCAGAACGCGCAGGGTCTCACGCTGCGGTATTTGACCCCGCATTCGAAGTGGTCCATTCACTCCGAATATCAGGACAACCTGCTCATGCTGAGCCTCTCGCGCGGCGGTCCCACCATCTGGATGTCGAACCTCGATGCCGCGAAACTCGGTATCGCGGACAATGATTGGATCGAAGCGGTCAACCGCAATGGCGTGGTGGTGGCCCGCGCGGTGGTGTCGTACCGCATGCCCGAGGGCACGGTGTACATGCATCACGCTCAGGACCGGCTCATCGATGTCCCGCTCGCGGAATCCTCGGGTAAGCGCGGCGGTATTCACAATTCGCTGACCCGGCTGCTCATCAAGCCGACGCATCTGATCGGCGGCTACGCCCAATTGTCCTTCGCCTTCAACTATCTCGGCCCGACCGGCAATCAGCGCGATGAGGTGACGGTAATCCGCCGTCGGAGCCAGGAGGTCCAGTACCGATGAAGCCCATGGCGCAAATGGCGATGGTGATGAACCTCGATAAATGCATCGGCTGCCACACCTGTTCGGTGACCTGCAAACAGACCTGGACCAATCGCGCGGGCGTGGAATACGTCTGGTTCAACAATGTGGAAACCCGTCCGGGACAGGGCTATCCGCGTACCTACGAGGATCAGGATCGCTGGCGCGGCGGCTGGGAGCTGACCCGCAAGGGCCGGTTGCGACTGCGCGGCGGCGGCCGAATGCACAAGCTGTTCACCATTTTCGACAATCCGATCCTGCCGGAGCTCTCGGACTATTACGAGCCGTGGACCTATGACTACGAGACGCTGACCACCGCGCCGGTGCAGCAGCACACGCCGGTGGCGCGGCCGAAATCGCTGATCACCGGCGAGGACACCAAGATCACCTGGTCGGCCAACTGGGATGACAACCTCGGTGGCGCACCGGAACTCACCGGTGGTGACCCGCTGCTCAAACAGGTCGGCGATAAGGTGAAGTTCGAATTCGACCGCACCTTCATGTTCTATCTGCCGCGCATCTGCGAGCACTGCCTGAATCCGGCCTGTGCGGCGTCCTGTCCGTCCGGCGCGATCTACAAGCGCGAAGAGGACGGCATCGTGCTGGTCGATCAGGACAAGTGCCGCGGCTGGCGCATGTGCGTCTCGGGGTGTCCGTACAAGAAGATCTTCTTCAATCACCGCACCGGTAAAGCCGAGAAATGTACGTTCTGCTTTCCGCGCGTGGAGGTCGGGCTGCCGACGGTATGCGCCGAAACCTGTGTCGGCAGACTGCGATACATCGGCGTCATGCTCTATGACGCCGATACCGTCGCCGAGGTCGCGGCCACGCCGGATGAGAAGGATCTGTACGCCGCACAGCGCGACGCGTTCCTGGATCCCTTCGACCCTGCTGTGATCGCCGCCTGCGAACGCGCGGGCATGCCGCGCGATTGGGTGCAGGCGGCACAGAATTCGCCGGTGTACGCGCTCATTCGCAAGTATCGGGTGGCATTGCCGCTGCATCCGGAATACCGCACGGTGCCGATGGTCTGGTACATCCCGCCGCTGTCGCCGGTGGTCGACGCACTGCGCGATACCGGGCACGATGCCGAGGATCACGGCAATCTCTTCGCCGCCATCGACGCGCTGCGTATTCCGGTGGAGTATCTGGCCGAATTGTTCACCGCGGGCGATCCCGCACCCGTGGACGCGGTACTGCGCCGCCTGGCCGCCATGCGCAGCTATATGCGCGATATCAATCTCGGCCGCCCTTCGCGTCCGGAGATCGCCGAGCGGGTCGGGATGACCGAGGAATCGCTCTACGATATGTACCGGCTGCTCGCCATCGCCAAATACGAAGAGCGCTATGTCATTCCGACCGCGCACGCCGAACAGGCGCACGGGCTGGAGGAATTGGCCACCGATTGCAGTCTCGATTACGACGGCGGTCCGGGCATGAACGGGTGGGGGCCGTTCGGCGAGAGTTCCGGGCAGCCGACACCGGTCGCGGTGGAGAACTTCCGCATGTTGCAGGACCGGCAGACCGCGGACAGCCCGTCGAGTATGGCGGGCTCGGGCCGGGTGAACCTGCTCAACTGGGACGGTCGTGGCGCGCCGGACGGGCTCATGCCGCAGTCGAACGGCGGAAGGCATCGCAAATGAAGCTGACCGATTCGATGCGCTCGGGAGCCTGGCAGGTGCAATCGCTGCTACTGGCGTATCCCGATGAGAGACTGCTGGATTCGCTGTCACTGCTGTGCCGCACGGCCGCCGCGCTGCCCGAACCGGTCGGTGCGCCGCTGCGCTCGCTGCTCGATCATCTCGAGCGCGGTGCGCCGCTGGCGCTGGCGACCGAGTACGTCGACACCTTCGATCATCGCAAGCGGTTCAGTCCGTATCTGACCTGGTTCCTGTACGGCGACACCCGCAAGCGGGGAATGGCGCTGCTGCGTTTCAAACAGCTGTATCGCGCGTCCGGGATGGAGCTGGACGATGGTGAGCTGTCCGATCATCTCGCGGTCGTGCTGGAGTTCGCGGCCGCACACCCCGAACCCGGCGGACAGTTGCTGTGCGAGCACCGCGCGGGTATCGAGGTCATGCGAAAAGCCTTGCGCGAGGCGGGTTCTCCGTGGACCGGAGTGCTGGATTCGCTATCCGCGACGTTGCCGCCGCTGCGCGGTGAGGAGAGCACCGCCATCGCCCGGCTCATCGCCGAGGGTCCGCCCGGTGAGGATGTCGGGCTCGAACCGTTCGCTCCGCCCACCTATATGCCGCAGATGATCGGAGGCCGTCGATGACGCTGAGCGCCAGCGATGTACTGCTGTGGGTCGCCATACCGTATGCGGCGCTCGCGATTTGCATAGGCGGGCTGATCTGGCGGTATCGCTATGACAAGTTCGGCTGGACCACCCGGTCCTCACAGCTGTACGAGAACCGCCTGCTGCGCCTGGGCAGTCCGCTGTTCCACTACGGCATCGTATTCGTGTTCCTGGGCCATGTGATCGGCCTGGTGATTCCGGAATCGTGGACCGAGAAGGTCGGCATCAGCGAAAGCATGTATCACGCCGCGTCTTTCAGTCTCGGTGCGGTGGCGGGCGTGGCGACGGTGGCCGGTCTGCTCATTCTCGTCTACCGCCGTCGCACGGTCGGCCCGGTGTTCTCCGCGACCACCCGCAACGACAAGATCATGTACGTGCTGCTGGGGCTGACCCTGCTGCTCGGACTCGGTGCGACCCTGTACGGCAACCTGACCGGCAATCCGCACAACTACCGCGAGGACATCTCCCCGTGGTTCCGGTCCATCTTCTACTTCCAGCCCAAGCCCGAACTCATGGTCTCCGCCCCGCTGGGCTTCCGCCTGCACGCCCTCTCGGCGTGCGCGCTGTTCGCCTTCTGGCCCTTCAGCCGCCTGGTGCACGTGTTCTCCGCGCCGGTCGGCTACCTGACCCGCCCGTACATCGTCTACCGCAGCCGCAGTACCGGTCTCGGCACGAAGGCGCAGCCGCGCGGCTGGGAACGGGTGCAGTAGGCGTCCGGCGAAACCCGCTTCACCCCAGGGTTGTTCGGTTAGGCTGAACCTCGTGCCGGAGCTCGATCGACTGCATGACGCCAGTCGGGTCCCGCGCGTCGAATTGGCGGCACTCGGCCCACTCGATGAGGGCCACTACGCCGTATTACGCACCGCGTTCGAGCACGCCCGCGATAAACGCGAGCGGGAGCTGAGCGCGGCCATCGATAAGGGGCTCACCGTCGTGCCGCCCCTCGCGCGTGCCATGGTGCGCCGCATTCTCTTCTCCTGAGGCGATCATGACGAGTCTGGCCACCCGCGCGGAAGTGGTGAAGCTCGCGCGCGAATTGGATACCGCGCCGGAGGATTTGGCCTTCCTCCTCGAGAGCGATGCGGCGGCTGTCCGGCGGGTGCGTCAGCGGATGCACCGTTCGCTGGACGCACCGCATCGGCCGATGTTCCAGCGGCTGGCGAAAGTCAGTGCGCTGGTGCCCAATACGCTCGCCATCTCGATCGCGACCCGCTTCTTCGGCCCCATGCTGTGCGGCAGGATCGCCAGTTCGCTCACCCCCGAGCGTGCGGTGGGGCTCATCGGGCATGTGCCGGTGGAGTTCCTCGCCGATCTCGCGCCCTATGTGGATCCGGACGCGGCCGCACCCATTGTGCGCGAATTCCAGAGTTCGGTGCTGGTGCCCGTCATGCGAGAGCTACTGCGGCGCGGGGACTATGTGACCCTGGCTCGATTCCTGGTGGCCGCCACCGATCAGCAGCTGCTCGATGTGGTGCCGCATATCGACGATGCCGGGGACATGCTCCAGGTCGGCTTCAACGCCGAACTCGACACCGTCTCGGATCGCTTCGAGACAGTACTGTCCCAGCTGCCCGATGACCGTATTCGGGCGATCATGCTGGCCGCGCACGAACAGGACCGCTTCACCGAGGCCTTCACCTTCATGCAGTTCCTCAGCGCGCGGACGCTGGGCCGGGTGCCGACCGCGACCGCCGATATGGACGATGCGGTGCTCATCCACATGATCGAGGCGGTGGACCGTGAGAACGCCTGGGCGGAAATGCTTCCCGTCGCCGAGGTGATGTCGCCGCCGCAGTGGCGGCGCATGTTCGACCTGCCAGTCTGGGATGTCGCGAAGCTCGATGCGATGGGCCGGGCCGCCGAGGCGACCGGACACGGCGAGGAATTGCTCCAAGTCATCGCCGAGGCCGGTAAGCGCCTCGATTGAGCAAGTGCGCCACCGCTATCCGCGCACTCGGTCGTAGATCGCGGCGACCTCGCCCTGTTCGCCGACCTGCTGGAAGGTCAGGGCCCACTGCGAGCCCGGCAGTCCGTCCTCGAACAGGCGGTCGCCGCCGCCCGCGATCTCGGGGCAGATGATCAGGTAGAGCCGGTCCACCAGGTCCGCCGCGAGCAGCGGCTTGAGGATGCTGGGGCTGGTGTTGACGAGGATATCGCCGGTGCCCTCGGACTTGAGCTCGGAGATGGCCTCGGCGGTCGGGGCGTTGACCACGCGGGCGCGGTCCCACGGCGCTTCGGTCAAAGTCGTTGAGAACACCACCTTTTCGCTGTCGACCAGCCACTTGGCATAGCCGCGATCACGGGGATCGGCATTGTCGTCGGTGGCCACGGTCGACCAATAGCCGATGAAGCCTTGGGCATTGCCGCGACCCAGGACCGCGGTGGTGGCGTTCTCGCACATGCGGGTCATGTGATCTCGGGAGGCGTCGGTGGCCGCGTAGCGCACGATCGAGCCCAGATCGCCGGGGCCGCCCGGGCCGTTGTAGCGGCCGTCGAGGGTGATGGCGATATTCGCGGTGACTTTGCGTGTGGTCATGGCTGTACTTCCTTTTCGATGGTGATGGTGTTGATGAGGTTGTCGAGTACCTGGCTCCAGCCGGCTTCTATCCCGGCGATATAGGGGACGGCCTCGACGGCGGTGTCGGTGATGGTCAAGTCGAGCCGCAGCCGGGTGCCTTCCGGGGCGGCGGTCAGGGTGAGGTCGTAGTTGCCGGTGAAGGAGACGGCTCCCGCCGCGTCGAGTACCGACAGGTCGAAGACCAGGTGTTCGGGTTCGAGCGCGGTGTGCACGCGGCCCTGTGAGCGATAGCGGCGGCCGTCGGCATCGAGGTATTCGAGGACGGCGTCGCCGCCGGGCCGGGGTTCGATTCGGCAGTCGGTGATCGTCATGGTGGTTGGCGCCCACCAGGATTCGAGCAGTTCGGGCTCGATCCAGTAGTGCCAGACGGTGTCGGGTGCGGCGGGCAGGGTGCGTTCGAATGTGAACGCGCGCCCGTCCGCCCAGCGCTCGCGGTTCGCGAGTTCGGATTCCGATTCGATGGCGGCGCGGTAGCGCGCCAGCACATCTCGCTCATCCGAGTGGGCGTCGATGGTTTCGATGAGCCCGTGCAGGCGCTGTTCGAGCGATCGCAGGGGAGCGGACTCGAGGGCATAGACGCGTCGCTGACCGAGCGGGAACACGGTGACCAGGCCCGCCCGGGCCAGCGACTGTAGATGTTTGGTGGTCTGCGGCTGGCGCAGACCGGTGGACTCGGCCAGTTCGCCGACAGACCGGGGACGTTCGGCGAGGAGTTCGACTATGCGCCACCTCGCGGTGTCTCCGAGTGCTGCTGCGATCTGCTCCATGCAAGAAGTATTCTCCAAAGCGAATATTCTTGTCAAGGAATATTTGAAACCGTTTCCGGGCAGGGCATCTACCGGCCACGACGGGACAGCAGGGACTCCGTCAGCACCAGCACCCCGAGGATCAGCACGCTCACGCCGATCACCCGCAGGCCCAGATCCGCGCCCGAGACGAAGGCGGTGATGACCTCCGGCGCACGACCGGGCACGGCGGCCAGTGCCTGCGCGACGGTGTGCGGGTCGTGGGCGGCCCGGATATCACCGGGCAGGGCGGCGGCGAATCGTCCGGTGAGAATGGTGCCGATGACCGCGACGCCCAGCGCACTGCCGAATTCGCGGGTGGTCGCCTGCAAACCGGCGCCCACACCAGCCTGAGCCGGGGGCAACGCGCCCGCGATCGCTCCGGACAATGTCGGAAGTGCCAGTGTCACACCGATTCCGGTCACGATCAGCCAGGCGGCGTATTCCAGGTAGGCGGTGTGCTCGCCGCTGGTGGAGAGGCCGAGCAGGCCGCCGCCGACGAAGGCGAATGCCAGGGTGACGGTGGCGTTCATGCCGATCCGCTGGGTCACCCGGCCCACGTGGCGCGCGCCGAGAATGATCGGAATGGTCAGCGGGATGATGCCGAGGCCGGTGCGAAACACCCCGAATCCCTTGGCGTACTGCAGGAATGAGGCGTTCACATAGAACAGCGCGAACATGCCGAAGAAGACCGCTGTCATGCCCAGGCTGGCGCTGCGCAGTGCGGGCAGGCGGAACAGCCGGGGATCGAGCAGCGGGTGCTCGACCTTCAATTCGACCAGGGTCCAGAGCGCGAACAGTGCGGCGGCACAGGCGAATCCGGCGATGACCAGGGGGCTGCCCCAGCCCGATTCCGGTCCCTGGACGATACCGAGCAGCAGCGCCACCGAGGCGGCGACCAGCAGTACCGTGCCGAGCCAGTCCAGGCGGCGATCATGACGCTCGGACACCGGCACCATCCGGGCCGCCAGGGCGGCGAGCAGCACCGCGATCGGCACGGCGGCGGTGAACAGCCAGCGCCAGGAACCGCCCGAAAGGATCGCTCCGCCACCGACATTGCCGACGACGCCGCCGATGCCGGTCATCGACGCCCAAGTCGCGATGGTCGCGCCTTTGCGTTCGATGCGGACCGCGTGCAGCAGGATCGCGAGGGTATTGGGCAGCACCGCGGCCGCGCCGACCCCGGTGATCGCGCGCCCCACGAGCAGCAGGACGATATTCGGGGCAACGGCCGACAGCAGCGCGCCCACGGCGAAAAGACCAAGCCCGGTGAGCAATACGCCCTTGCGTCCGAAGCGATCGCCGGCCGCGCCGCCCGGAATCACCAGGCAGGCGAAAAAGATGACATAGGTGTCGACAATCCAGACCAGGGCCGAGGCCGAGGGGTGCATACCGCTGGCGGCCAGCATCGGTACCGCGAGATTGATGGCGGCGACCATCCCGACGACGAGGACGACGCAGGCGCACATGAGCGCCAGCAGGCCGCGTTGCGAGACCGGGTGGGCTAACCGCGAAACGGGTGGTTGATCGCGAATCAGATCGTTCAGTGCCATGCGATTCACGCTATGGACCAGGGGTGTATGCGTGCCACGCAACTTTGGTAAGGGTGGTTTGCTTAAGATGCAATCATGCCCGAGCAGATCGATCTGAACCTGCTGCGTGTTTTCGACGCGCTGCTCCAGGACGCGAGTGTCACCTCGGCGGCCGAGCGATTGCACCTGTCGATTCCGGCCACCAGTCGCGCGCTCGGGCGGTTGCGTCGCGCCATGAACGATCCGATTCTGGTGCGCGCGGGTCGCGGGATGGCGCCGACTCCGTTCGCGCTGCGCACCGCCCCTCGCGTGCGGTCACTGCTGGAGCAGGCGGCGGCGCTGATCAGTGCCGACGAATTCGATATCGCGAAACTGAAGCGCACCTTCACCATTCGCATCAATGACGGTATCGCGGTGACGTTGGTGACGGCGGCGGTCGAGGCTACGGCGGCGGTCGCCCCGGAGGTCACGCTGCGCTTCGTCACCGAGGGCAACGAGAGCATCGAGGCGCTGCGCGACGGTTCGGTGGATCTGGATATCGGCGCGGGTGATGATGCGGCACCGGATATTCGGACCGCGGCGCTGTATCGGGAGCGGCTCGTCGGAATCGTCCGAGGCGATAGTCCGCTCGGACGGGATTCGCAGCCGACACTGGCGGAACTGTGCGAGTACCCGCATGTCTCGTCCTCACGGCGGGGCCGGGCGCGCGGACCGCTGGATGACGCTCTCGAGGCCGAAGGGTTGCAGCGTCAGGTCGCCGCGGTCGTCCCGACTTCAGCGGTCGCAGCCCTGCTGGTCGCGTCGAGCGGCTATTTGGGGCTCGTGCCGCAGCGACTGGCGGAGCAGTACGGAAAAGCCTTGGGCCTGCGCTGGTTTCCCATTCCGGCGGAGCTGCCGGAGGTTCAGGTCCGGTTGCTGTGGCATGCGCGGCTCGACGCCGATCCGGCACAGCGCTGGCTGCGGGACACGATTCGAGCGGCACTCGACGCGACCTCGGATACGGCCGAATCGGTCGATGGGAGACTGCCCGGCTGAACGCCGGCGTTCACCGCTGGTCCGCCCCGACCATTTCATCGCCTGGCGTTCGGCGGAATCGACGCCTTATCCAATCGCCGATCTCGCCCGCGCCCTTGATCGAGTGCCGTCCCTGTCGGTTCTCTAACCCCTGATTCCCACTCGCTGACTCAGTTCGCGTACATCGGCGCGCATGCCGGTCGGCGGTTTCCTCGAAAGATCCAGCAGCATGTCGCGGGCGAAGCCGTTATAGCGGATCGTTTCCGGGGCAGTCTGTTCCGACTTGGCGAGCATCGTGAGCGCCGCCGTCTTCTCATCTCTTTGCATATGAGCCCGGGCGACCTCGATGAGGTGACGGCCGCGACGTGGCACAGACACGATGTTGTCGGCATCGATGGACCTGGCTGCGCGCAGCGCCTCACCGGGCTGGCGGAGCTCGACTCCGAGAGTGGTGGCGTGCGCTGCCATCACCGGTTGCGAGAAGCTCGTCTGCACGTGCCGATACGTTGGTCCCAGTCGCCGGGCGATACGGTCGGCTTGCTCGAGGCCGCGCCAGGCGTCACCGGACCGGCCGCGTCGCCCGTGGACATAGGCGATTTCGAATTCCAGAGCCCCGGCTATGCCATGCCAATCATCAGGAGTGTTCTCATAGTCGAGGTAACTCGATATCTGGTCGATAGCGTTGCGCGCCAGCGCGATTGCTTCCTCCCATCGTCCGGAGTCTCGCAGCGCTTGAACCATTGCCCAAGCGCTGCAAGCGATCACGTAGGGGTCGTCAGCCTCGTACCCTTCGTTCACGGCACGGTCGGCGACCATCCAAACGAGCTCGGGAGCAGGCTGATAGGCGACGTAGAAATCTGCCAGCTGGTAGACCCCGGCAAGCGTGCGGCGTGCGGCCCGCCGGTTTCCGGCAGTGCGTGCCGCCGTCTGAGCGTCCCGAATCAATCCGGGCAGTAGCGCACCCAGCTGTGATCGATGATCGGGACTGGAATGGCGGATACGCCAAGCCTTGCGGAGTCGTTCGGCGAGATGGTCATTGCTGACCGATCGATTACTGGGCGCGATTCGGTAGTCGGTCAAAGCTGCCTGCACATCGGACAACGCGGAGTGGCGTTCTCCGGCGAAAACGCTCACCGGCACCGCGTGCTCATCGCCGGTGAGCGCGGCAAGGTCATCCAAATCGAGCACGCGGGCGATGCGCAACAGCAGATCGAGACTGGGGGTGCGCTGAATCCTGCCGTTCTCCAAGGCTTTCAACCATTCGGAGGACCGGCCGATGTGGTCGGCGAGCACGGGACGCGCCATTCCCCCGCGTTCTCGATACAGCCGAACCCGCTGTCCGATCTCGGACGGACTTCCTGAACCACTCACGGGGACTACCTCCACGTGTTGTGACGATATTCGCCAGCGTAGCCAAGCGAGGGGTACGTTCGTACCCCTTCGATGCCTCGGCCGGGCATAAGTTCCCGACATGGGAGTCATCGTCGTCGGCACCGTCGTTGCGCTGGTACTCATTTTCCTCGCTGCGCATGCCCTACCGAGTGCAGATCGTCCCCGCCACCCGAGTCGGCTGACCGTCGCTGATATCCAGGCGCGATTGGCCATCGAACGGCCGCGCACCGACCTGCCGATGAGTCCGTGGTCAGGAGCGCGACGATGACCAACCGTGTGATCGGATTCCTGCGCCGTGATGTGTCCGGCGAGCAGTGGCGGCAAGACGAGGAGCGTATCCACGCCTTCGCTGAGCGATGCGGATGGACGGTGATGCTCATTTACTTCAGCGATCCGGACCGGCCGGGCGCTGAAATCACTCGGCTGATGAACCTCGCTTACGCCGAGCATGTGAGCGAGATACTCGCGCCTGGCACAGCGCATTTCGAGCTCGGAGACATACCGGCTCTGACCAAGATTGCGGATGTGGTCTGTGTAGATACCGGCAACAGATACACCGTTCGAGGGCGAATCGGCCCGGAGCCGGTCCCGTCACCCACGAACCACCCGTCCCAACCCATACGGTTTGATTGCTATGCAACTGCTCATCGCAAGCGGAGGTATGTAATGGTCGAAATTCCAGAGAAAGCCCAAGACCTACTGGAGCGCCCGGTCTACGCCAGCCTGGGCACCACCCGCCCGGACGGCGCACCCCAGGTCAACCCGATGTGGTTCGTCTGGGATGGTGAATTCATCTGGTTCACCCACACCAACTACCGCCAGAAGTTCAAGAACCTGGCCCACGAACCCCGCGTCTCCATCTCGATCTTCGACCCCGACAACCCCTACCGGTACCTCGAAATCCGAGGCGTGGTCGACCACATCGACGACGACCCCACCGGCGCCCTCTACACCCGCCTCTCCGAGCGCTACAACAACGGCCCGGTAGTACCCCCGGACGCCAAGGACCGCGTAGCCCTCGCCATCCGCCCCACCGGCGTCTACGGCAACGCCGTCTCCCGCGACTGACCGACGTCCCGTTCACGAATTCGGACCGGTGATTTCGCGCCCCCACATCCCGCTGCGGTAATTGTGGAATTTGACCTTGATCGGTAGCTTTCGATGGATTCGGTCGAGGTGGGATGTGGGTATGGCGCGGCGAGTGCTGTTGTGGCTCAGTGTGACTGCGGTTTTGGTTGTTGGGGTGGGGGTCGCGGTTGTTGGGTATGTGATGAGTCGGGGCGATGGTGTGCGGTTGGCGGTGGGGGATTGCGTTGATGCCGCGGGGTTGTCGGTGACCGAGGCCGCGTGCGGTGATTCGCTGGCCATGTATCGGATTGTCGGGCGCGAGGGGCGGGACCAGCCGCCGAGTTCGGCTTGCTTGAAATATGACGATGCCACGACCGCTTTCCTGGTGCCGGAGACCGATCGCGAAGATGCCGGAACTGTGCTGTGCGTGGCCCCGACTCGCGTCAACACGACGGTGATGTCCGGGCTTCAGGCCGGTGACTGCTTCATAAAATCGACGACTGGTTCGACGGTGATGCGCGTGACCTGCGGGACGAGGGTCACCATCGATGTGCTCGGTGTGGAAGTGCACCAGCCGGTTCCGATCGCCGAGCCGGTCTGCGACAAGCTGCCTGCGACCCGGGCGGTTTATGTCGAATCGCTCTTCGGCGGTGCCAGATCGCGGGTCCTGTGCACCCGTTCCGCCGACCCGAATGCCGTCGTGCAAGCCGAAATCGGTTCCTGTATCAACGAGGGGGCGCACGCGCTGGTCGCATGCGACGCACCGGCGGCCGTGATGCGACTGCTGAATGTCCGCAGCGAAACCGTGGATCCCGTCGCACCCGAGTGCGCGAACGTCCTCGGCGCGGGCGCGGTCAATGTCCAGAAGACCGAAGGCACCACCTTCCATCTCGTGCAATGCTTCGGCCCGATCCCGACCGATTTCATCGGCTACGCCGCCGTCGGCGACTGCATAGCGGCTCCGAACCCCACCGTCGCATCGTTGGCCCGCATCACCGACTGCACCGACCCCACCGCCGAATTCCAGGTATCCGAACGGCATCAGGGCAACGACGGAAAATGTCCGCTCGGCACGGAACGCACCATTACCAACCCATCGGACGTCGGCGGCGACGGAACAATCTGCCTGCGCCGCAGATAGATCACAGCGCGATGACTATGTGCCGATGAGAAGCCTTCGGGCGGTGCGGATTTCGGGTATGCCGATGAGACGCGCAGTCAGCAAGAAGACCGCCGCTCCGACTGCCGCGCCCGCGACCAGTGTGGTGAGTTGCGCAGGAACCGGCGCGCTCATCGCGTTCCGAACCAGTGTGATCGCGGCCAGCGCCACCGCTCCGGCGCAGGCGGTTGCCCACATGACGCGGTGGATGGTGGTGGCTACGGCGGTGAAGCCGAGGAGGCCGTAGCGGCGGCGGAGTAGGACGTGGCCGGTTATCGCGCCGGTCAGGTAGGCGAGGGAGCTGGCGACGCTGAGCATGACTATGACGACCTGGTTCGGGAGCAGGGTCGCGGTCAGGATCAGGACGGTCACCTTGGTCAGGACCATGATGACGTTGATCGCGGTGGGGGTGCGGGTGTCGTTGTAGGCGTAGAAGATTCGCATTTGCAGCATGACGAGGGCGAAGGGGGCCAGGCCGAAGGCCGAGCAGGCCACCGCGAGGCCGATGAGGCGCGCGGCGGCGGAGTCTACGCGGCCGGTGAAGATCAGGGTGGCGAAGCTGGGGGCCAGCAGGGTCATGGCCATGGTTACCGGGATCAGGGCGGTGCAAAGGTAGCGAGCGCCGCGGGAGAGATCGGCGATGACCGCGGGGTGATCGCCGACGGCGGCGGCGCGGGAGATGCGGGGCATCAGGACGGTCAGGGCGGAGGCGGCGAGGATGCCGTAGGGGACTTGGAAGAGCAGTTCCGCGTAGGAGGAGATGGAGACGCCATGATGGTCGAAGGCGACCCGCATGGTGATGGCGACGCCGATCTGGCTGATGGCGGCGTAGACCAGAAGCCAGCCGAGGATGGGGAGCCCGGAGCGGACGGGACGCCAGGTGTAGGGCAGCGGGCGCACGCGCCAGCTCCAGGTGAAACCGTTGCGGCGCAACGCGGATATCACCCACGCGGCCTGGCCCGCGATCCCCGCGGTGGTGCCGATGCCGATGGTCAGGACCTGGGCGGTGGTCATGGTGCCGGGCGTCAACGTGACCGGACCGGGCAGCAGGACGAATACTCCGCAGGTCGCCAGCACGATCAGATTGTTGACCACCGGAGCCCACGCGGCGGTGGCGAAGCTGTCGCGCACATTGAGGACCGCGCTCACGATGACCGTCACGCCGTAGAAGAAGATCTGCGGCAGCAGCAGATACGCCAGTGCCGTCGCGAGGTGGCGCTGCGCCGAATCGGTCACGAACGCACGGACCAGCAGTGGCGCGCAGGCGACCGTCAGCACCGTGATCACGACGAGCGCGAGAACGGCCGCGACCATGATCCGCTGGGTGAATTCGCGAGAACGCTTGCGGCCCAGCCCCCGCGCTCGGGCCAGCACCGGAACCACGGCACTGGCCAGCACGCTGCCGAGCAGCAGTTCATAGAGCATATTCGGCATATTGTTGGCACCGGCGTAGGCATCGCCCACCGCCGCGGTGCCCAGCACGGCGGCCAGCACGATCGTCCGTGCGAATCCCGTTATCCGGCTGACCACCCCGGCCACGGCAATCTGTTTGCCCGCATGGGCCAGCCCGGTGCCGCCGCCGACGCCTTTCAACTTGACCGGCGCGACGCCGCGCCGCGGTATTCGCTGGATCGGCAATGGCTGGGTCGGGAAGCTGCCGTAGTCGTTCAATACATCCCCCTGAGCGCAAGACTGGACTCCGACCGTCCACGTTACGTATTCCGAACGATGGATCGGCCGGGGCCGCGGGTCATTCCGAGGGGTGAGGTGCGGGTGTTGCCGTCGAATTAGGGTGGTCGGGTGGTCGACGAGCGGGTGGTGCTGTGGTTGCGTCGGCGGTTCGCGCTGGTTGACGCGGTGTTCGCCGGGGCGTTGATCGTCGGGTGCGTGCTGTGCGGGATTCTGGTGGGGGCGGACGCCGATTACTTCGTTTTGTCGGTGGTGGTGCTGGGGCCGTTGGCAATTCGGCGGCGGTGGCCGGAGGTTTCGGCGGCCGGGGTGGCGGTCGGTGCATTTGTGCAGTGGGTGCTGATTCGGGATTCGACGGGGGCGTTGCCCGCCGATATCGCGGTGCCGATCGCCGTTTATACGTTGGCGGCGTATGGGCGCGGGTATTCGAGTCGGATCGGGTTGGTGGGCGGGCTTTTCGGCGCGGTGCTCGGTGGGTGGAGTTGGCCGCAGTTGCCGATGCCGGTGCTGGCGCATGTGATTGTCGGTGCGGGCCTGGCGAGTACCGTGCTGGCGGCCTGGCTGGGCGGGGCTTGGCAGCGGGCGCGGCGAGGGGAGTTGCTGGCGCTGGCAGAGCGGGCGGAGCTGCTGGAGCGCACCCGGGATCAGGGGATGCGATTGGCGGTGTTGTCCGAGCGGACTCGGATCGCGCGGGATATCCATGACATTCTGGCGCATTCACTGGCGGTGATCGTGGCGCAATCCGATGGCGGACGTTATGCGGCAGCGCGGGAGCCGAATGCCGCCGTCGACGCATTGACTGCCATCGGTGCACACGGACGGCGGGCGCTGGTCGAAACCCGGCGGGCCATCGGCGTATTGCGCGCGGATGGCGAGCCCGAGACGTCGCCGAGCCCCGGCTTCACCGATATCGCGCGGTTGGTCGGCGATATGCGTGCCGCGGGATTACCCGTGGAATTGACGCTCGACGTGCCGCGGGGAATTGCCGACGGCATCGGCTTGGTCGTGTATCGAATCGTTCAAGAGGGTTTGACCAATGTGGTCAAACATGCCGGAGCCGGTGCACGAGCACGAGTTTCGATATCGCGGGACGGAGACTGGCTTTCGATCGATATCGGGGATGACGGTCACCCAGCTTCCGGCCCACAGAGCCCCGGCTACGGCCTGATCGGAATGCGGGAGCGCGTCGCATCACACGGCGGTGATATCGAACTGCGGCGCACCCCGGACGGCCACCTGCTGACGGCGCGAATTCCCTTGCGAATCGAGGAGTAGACGATGATCGGAGTACTGCTCGTCGAAGATCAAGCCCTGGTACGGGCTGGATTTCGCATGGTGGTGGACTCACAATCGGATATGCGGGTGGTCGGTGAGGCCGGTGACGGCGCGAGCGGAATCACCGAAGCCGCCCGGACCGCACCGGATGTGATCGTCATGGATGTGCGCATGCCGACAATGGACGGCATCGAAGCGACCGCGCGAATCCTGGCCGCGTCGCGCACCCCGAAGGTGCTCGTACTCACCACCTATGACCTCGACGATTACGCGGTCGCGGCGGTGCGCGCGGGAGCCAGCGGATTCCTGTTGAAAGACGCCCCCGCCGAAGACTTTCTGGCCGCGATCAGAACCGTGCACGCCGGTGACGCGGTGCTGGCCGCCTCGACCACCCGCCGACTGCTCGATCGCCTCGCCCCACCGGTCGACCCCGCCGCCCAACGCCTCGTCTCGACCCTGACCGACCGCGAGACCGAGGTGCTGCGGGTGCTGGCACGCGGCCTCTCCAACGCCGAGATAGCGATCGAATTGGCCGTAGGCGAGGGAACCGTGAAAACCCATGTGCGGCATATCCTCACCAAGCTCGCCGTGCGCGACCGCGTGCGAGCGGTGATCATCGCGCACGAGGCCGGGCTGGTACGGCCCGGCCCTCGCTAGATCGTCAGTCAGCGACGCGACGGCAGGTCCCGTCACCGCCGGGCAGGACGCCGTTCAGCAGATACGTCTCCACCGCCGAATCGATGCACGGGGAGGGCTCGGCGAGGTAGACGCCGTGCCGAAACGCTGCTTCCATCAGCAGAATTCGAGCCTCCGGCAGCGCCTGCCGCAACGCCCGCTGACCCGCCACGGGTGCGACCGGATCACCTGATGCGCCTATCAGCAGCGCCGGGCGACTATTGCCGATCACGGTCGCGGGCTCAACCGGGCCGACCGGCCACACCGCGCACGGGGTCAGATGCCGAGCCAGCGGACCGAACATCGGCTCGGCGGCCAGATGATCCCGAATATCGGTGAAGTACTCCTCGACCCCGCGCGCCGTCCGATCCGCGCACTGATTGGCCACCGTCGCACTGAAACCGAATTCGGGCGATCCGGACTGATCCGCATAAAGACCCAGCTTGGCCTCGAGTTCCGGCGCGGGATCCGACGACCTCCCCAGAGCCGCGTCATACAGCGCACGCACCTGCCGCCCGAATACCTCGTAATAGGCATCGGAGTCATCGACCGTCAGCAGCAGACCCGGGACCATATCGGCGGTGATGGTCACCCCGCCGATCGTCACCGGCCGCACGGAAACCGCACGGGCAATGCCGCCCACCGCATCGAGTACCGCGTCCCGCGTTGTCCCCAAACCGAATTCGCCATCGCGCAGCGCGGCCCATCGAGCCCAGTCGGCCAAGGCGGCAGCCGTTGCGGTCGCGGTGTCCCGTGTCAGATCCGGTCCGGGCGCTCGCGGATCCAGCGCACTGTCCAACACAACCCGATCAACGCGATCACCGAAAAGCTGCGTATAGACCGCGCCCAAATAGGTTCCCCAGGACCAGCCCAGGTAGGAAATCCTGGACTCACGCAGGAGCGCTCGCAGCAGATCGAGATCGCGAGCGATCGTCCTGGTGGACGCGAACGGCAGCAGCGCACGCGACGGCTCGCATCGCGCGGCCAGTTCCCGGGCGACGGTCACCGTCCGGTCGAAATCCGCCCGCTCCACGGGCGCTGCCTGGGCAATGCCGAGATATTCACCGGTGCCCCAACCACATTCAAGCGGTGAACTGACACCGAAGAACCGCGGATCCATACCCACCAGATCGAACCGTTCGGCAATCGCCGTCGCGGCGGGATGCCCGCCTTCGGGACCGTCCACGATCATGGTCACACCATCGCGAGACGGCCCCGGCCCACCGGTGTTCACCACGAGCGTCCCGAGCCGATGCGCCGAATCCGTGGCAAGCCGCCGCGCGACCGCGATCGAGATGGTCGCGCCACCGGGATCCCCATAGTTCAACGGGGCCCGGAATTCTCCGCACTGCGCTCCCGCCGCGGCCAATCGTTCCCCGGTCGTGTCCTGCGGCCCCGTCCGGCAGTCGTGCCAGGTGATCTCCTGCTCCTGTAACCGCGCGGGCAGCCCGTGTTCGACGGGTGCCTCCCGCGTGCCCGCGCCGCATCCGGCCAGCAGGATCGCGGTCAGCAGCGGTATCGCCGCCCGCGCACGTGCGGCCGATTTGATCGATTGCATGAAACCCTCACAGCCGATGGTGCGTCGAATGCCGCCGAGTGACGGCCGCATTCGACGCTAGGTATCGGCGGCACCCGGCGGCATCTACCGCGCGGCCCCTTTCTGCGGCCCTGATCTCGCCCGCTCGGTAGAGCCATCCCAGGGCATCGAATCGACTCCGATCCGATGTCACCCGGATCTGGTAGTCATGAATTCATGACGACCTTGGGAGCGGTATTCCGCCCGCAGAATCCGCCGGAGCGCCTGCGCGAGGCGGTTCGCGTGGCAGACGAATCGGGCCTCGAAGAAATGTGGCTGTGGGAGGACTGCTTCCTGGAGGGCGGAATCTCCACCGCCGCAGCCGCATTGGCGTGGAGCGAGCGGGTGCGCATCGGGGTCGGCGTGCTGCCCGTACCACTGCGCAATGTCGCGCTCACCGCCATGGAGATCGCGACGCTGGAGCGCATGTTCCCCGGTCGCGGCATCTGGGGTGTGGGTCATGGCGTACAGGATTGGATGGGCCAGGTCGGCGCGCGGGCGGCATCGCCGGTGACCCTGCTGCGCGAATACCTCGAGGCCCTGCGCGCGATGCTGGGCGGTGAGCGACTCACGGTGAAGGGGCGCTACATTCAGTTGGACGGCGTGGCCCTGGATTGGCCCCCGGCCGCCGCCCCGCCGATCTTCGCCGCCGCCAGCGGACCCAAAACCCTGCGCCTGGTGGGCGAATCGGCGGACGGCGTCGTACTCGACAACACCGCCTCACCCGAGCGCATCCGGGCCGCCGTCGATATCTTCCGCGAGGCTCGTGCGGAATCGCTTGCCGCCCAGCCGTTCCCGATCGTGGCGTACCTGCTGGCCGCCACCGGCCCCGATGCCGCCGATCGCGTCGCCGCCGAATTGCAGATCAAGGACCGCGACACCATCCCCGATATCGGCGTGGCGGGCGATGCGGAGGCCATCGCCGCCGCCGTGCGGCGCTGGTATGCGGCGGGCGCGACCAGCGTCATCCTGCAACCCACCGCCGACGAACCCGATCCGGTCGGATTCCTCCGATTCACCGCCGAACAGGTCCGCCCGCTGCTGCCCTGACACCGAGGCAGCGCAGTCGGTACCGTCCGAATGGTGGACTCAGATGTCGAAATCGCCATTCGCGCAGCGGAAGCCGCGTCCGAGGTATTGCGCGCGGCCTTCCGCGGCCCCGTCGAGCATTACGCGAAGGAAGGCGACGATTTCGCGACCCAGGCCGATATCGCCGCGGAACAGGCCATTCTCGCGGTCATCAGTGCCGCGCGACCGGAGGATCGATTCATCGCCGAGGAATCGGGCCGATCCGGGACCTCGCACGGTGATCGGGTCTGGCTGATCGACCCGCTGTGCGGAACCAGGAATTTCGCGGTGGGCACACCCGAAGTCGCGGTGAATATCGCGCTGCGCGTGGCGAATTCCCTAGATATCGCGGTGGTCGCCGATCCTTTCAGCGGCGAGATCTGCTGGACGGCGGGTACCGGCGCGTTCGCCCGGCGCGACGGCGTGGACCAGGTACTGACCCCGCGCGCCGACAGCAAACTGGTCGATATCGACGTGGATCCGCCCTATCCGAATCGTGGAACATTCAGCGCCGGGCGACTATTCGACGATGAACACTTCATGACCCGATTCCATCCGCGAGTCCTGTCCACCACATTGGCGCTGGCCTGGGTGGCGGCCGGTCGGCGTGCGGCGTACGTCACCGATGGCGACTTCCGGGACAATGTGCATTTCAGCAGCGGAATCGCACTGTGCCACGCGGCGGGCTGCCGGGTTACCGGATTGGCGGGTGAAGACGTCCTCGCCGGTGCGCACGGGTTGGTGGCGGCCGCCGACGCCGCGACGCATGAACGGCTGCTGGAAATCATTGCCCGCCAAGCCGTAACAGATAGGTAGCCGGATCGGCCATGCGCCGCATACGGTGGGGCCGTGGCGGAGTGGATCAGCGTGTACTGCCGGGAATCGGTTGAATTGGATGGCGCTGAGGTGTGGGACTGGATATCCAGTGCCGATCTGTGGACCTTGGCGGAGGGTTTCTTCGAGAATGACGCGGAGGTCGAGGACGCCCTCGAACACGCCCTGGTGAATCTGCGCATCAATGCCGACGCCGAGGTGTCGGTGGGCTGGAAGACCGAGGGCCGCGGTATGCGCGTCTGGCACGCACTGGGCGCAGATGTGGTGGCCCAGGTCGGAGAAGTACTGGGGGAGCACCTGATCGACGCGGTCGGCCCCGGGCCGGATCGCATTCGCGCCCATCTCGCCGAAACCACCCAGGTGGTGAATATCGAGATGTCCGCAGAGGATTCGCATCGCCTGGGTGCGGTCTTCGGATCCGTGATTGCCCTGCGCATCGCCGAGGAGGCCGAGGGGCTGGTCTGGTATTTCGATCAGGAGTGGGTCGATCCGCGCAAGCCCGCCGAAACCCTCTGGACCGGATAGCGACGAGTGCGCACCTGTTCACCAATTGTTGTCGTGGTGAACAGCATTCGTCTGCTCGATGATCGTGTACCTGTCACGGACGGTGGTCACGGTGATGCGGCTTGGATGACATGCGGGATGTGAGGAAATCGATGAGCAGTACCACCGTCGGGCGGGGTCGTTGGACCGCGGGCATCGCCGCGGCCCTGATGGCTTTGGCAAGTGGCATCACCTGGGTCGCCCCGGGGAATGCGAGCGCGGACCCGCTGTGCGCGCTACAGAGCGGATCGGCGGGATCGTCGTACGCCTGCGCCGCCGCCGGTGATCTGCTCGATGTGCGAATCGGTGATGTGCTGGCCACCCAGCCCTCGCTGGGCTACGACGAGATCTACTACAAGCTGGGCCGCTACACGCTCGGCAAGGATGAGATCAACTCCAAGTTCAACGACTGGTGCGAGAGCAATGGCCAGCTGGCCGTCGTCTCGGCCAAACCGGATGCGCGCCTGAGCGATTCGTCCTCGTTCCAGTGCAAGCTGGCGGTGGGTCAGGAGACCCCCGAGAGCATCGCCGCGATGAAGACCGTGGTCATCGGCCCCGGCGGCAAGCCGTACCTGACCGACGGCCACCACACGCTGACCTCCTACCTGGAGACCCCGGACGGCGGCGCGGATCTGCACGTGCGCCTGAAGGTGCTGGGCAACCTGAGCACCCTGTCCGATGCCGATTTCTGGACCCAGATGAAGGCCAAGGGCTGGGTCTGGCTCAAGGATGTCTCGGGCAATCCGGTCGCGGTGGATCAGCTGCCGAAGTCGCTGGGCCTGTCGAACTTCTCCGATGACAAGTACCGCAGCATGATGTACTTCGCCCGCGATATCGGCTACCACGTCGGCGATCTGCCGTTCGAGGAGTTCTTCTGGGGCGATTGGATGCGCAAGGGCAATATCGGCGGCGACTGGAATCGCAGCGATTTCACCGCCTATCTGGCCGCGCTGAAGACCGTCACCAAGGCGCAGACCGCCCTCGCCCCCGATGCCATCGTCGCCGAGGGCAAGACCGCCAAGGAGCTCGATCAGCTGAGCGCCTGGAATGACGGCAAGGCCGAGGACAAGGGCGAATTCGCCAAAATCTCGCAGCCGTACGCCGCTGACAAGCCGGGCAAGCTGGGCTACGCGGTGGAGTACCGAATCCGCAACGGACGCTGATCCTTCCGTACCGACGGGCTGATCGACCAACTCGCGGCGTCGGTCGCACGATGGCATCGAACCCTGTCT